>JAGBIL010000041.1 GCA_017935025.1 Opitutales bacterium
AAGCGCGGAACGACCGTTCCCGTGGAGGCGGTTTTCGCCGATGCGGAAGCGGCGGCGCAGGTCGAAAAGCTCCGTTTCGGGATTAAGCTCGCCGGCAGGTACGACGATTTGCTCGTGGTCGCTGCGGAGACGGCGGAGCGCGTCGCAAACGACGACGGGACGGTTTCGTTTCACCTCAAACTCACGCTCGACGCGGCGGTCATCGACACGGCGCTTGGCGTGAACGGCAATTCCGCAGACGATATCGAGAATGCCAATTTCATTTCAGAAATCGAGTGGGAAAACGCCGCCGGCGAACTCACGGCGACGGAAACCGTTTCGACCGTCATTCAAAACAACGTAGTGCGCGGCTCGACGGAAACCTCCGGCGCGGCGGCGGGAACGTGGACCGCGCTCATGGTGATCCGGATGAGCTGGGCGGAATTTTCCGTGCTCGAGCAACGCAACCCGGACGCAATTTACGTTGTCCCGGACGCGCCCGATCCCGTCGAAGAACACAATGCGAATCCGGACGCGCACGCGGAAACGCTGGCCGCGCTTTCGGATAATCTGACGGCGGCGTTTGACCAAAAGCGCGAAAATATGCAGGCGGAAATCGACGGGAACACGGATGCGCTTCGCGCCCTTTCGCAGCGCGTTTCGACGAGCGAAGAAACCTTGGCGCAGATTCCCACACAGCTCCCGCAGGCGAGCGATTCCGTTTCCGGCACGGTCAAGACGGGCGGCAACGGCGTGGGAACGACCAACAATGTTTTGAACCTGAACCTGCGAACGAATCACAGCGGTCTTGCGTTTGAGAACCGCGCCCTGTACGTGCGGGCGGGAACGGACGTGCACCCGCCCGCGGGCGCGGTGCTCCCCGTCGGTACGGATTCCGCCGGGAAACTCTGCGTTCCCGCGCTGCCGGCTGCGTCGCCGCGCTTTACCGCTCCGATACTCAACGGGGCGATGCTCGTGAACGAATCCTTTCTGGCCATACCCGGAAAGGTGCTTTGCCCGGAGATTACGGACCAGGGCTCCATTGTCGGTTACTTCGGCACGCTCGAAGCTTTGGGGGTCCCCGCAGGGGTCGATGTTTTTCCGACCGAAATCACGCTCTACCGCAGAGGCGGCACGTCCTCTAACGGCAACAACGCGATGATTCTGCGCGTGTTGCGCATCGAGCGCGGCGCTTGGCGCGTGGCGTTTGAATCGGTCAACACCGTCAGGGCAAACGATTACTCCGAAAACGAGGCGATGACGTGGACGCTGGCAAACACAGACGGCATGGGCCCGATTCCCTCCTACGAGCAAATCGCGATCGTGCAGGTCGGTTCCAACACGCTTGCGGCGCACGCCACATCGACATTCGGCTGCAAGATGAGCGGCTCGACGGGCACGCCGCTCCCCGGCGCCATCACGGAAAACCTCACGGAGGACGCGACGGCGCTTCCCGAAACGCACGCAACCCACCGCCCGTCAATCGACATCTCCTATCTTACGGCGGTCCCGCTCCGCGAGACGCTTTCATGGATTCTTTCGGAGCTGGAAGATTTGCGCGGTGCGCAAGGCAACGAATAGTGAATAGAGAATAGTGAATAGTGAATAGTTCAGAGCTATGGATTTTGCCTCCGGCAAAATCTTTGAACACTGCGTTATTCATTATTCATTATTCATTATTCACTAAAATCCTCCTCTTTAATCTTTCACCTTTAATCTTTAATCTAACAATGCAGTACTACGCAGACCAAACGAACAAGCCGGGAACGATTCAATCGTGGTTTTACGCGACGTCGCCGGCGGGAACGCAAATCAGCCTTGAGGCGGATGACCATTTTACGCTCTACCCGCTGCGCGACGCGGAAACTGGGCTTCCCGCAACGATTTCGGGCTCCACACCGACGGCCACGCCCAAACCTCCTGCACAGTACGAGCCGGCGACGGGCGCGGGAACCGTTATTTCCTCCTCACGGACCAAGTATTTTTACACGCTCCGAAACGAAGGCGCAGCAGGTTATTTTAAGGCAAGCGGCTTCACGAGCGTGGAGCGCTTCGACACGAGCACGCATTTTCTGACCGTTCGCGGGAACGCGCACAGCGGGCGCGTTTGCGAATGGCTTGGAGAAATGGGCTACACAGTCAACACCTCCACCGTTCCCGCGTGGCTGACGCTTAGCCTCGACTCAAGCGGCGCAAGCTACACCGCAGAGGAAAACGCAACGGGCGCAGAGCGCGTTGCTGACGTGGAATTTATGGCGTATTCCGGGCAATCGATGGCGGTTCAAATCCGCCAGCTCGAGAAAACGGAGCAACCCGTTACCGTAACGCAACGCACGGAATGGCGGCCCGAAACACCGCCCGCGGGAACGCCGGCGCAGAATTTCAAACTCGTCTCGTATTCGCCCAATCCGCTCTACACCAGCTTCAGCGGATACGTTTCCTTCCTCTACACGTTTGAACGGGAATGGACGCAGGCGGAGCATCTCATTACCGAATACAAACTCCCGGACGGGAGCGCCGCCAAACCCGCAGAGGAAACAACGACCGGGAACACGAAGCAGGTTTTTAAAACATTCACCGCAAGCGGCGCACAACACAAAGCCGGAGCCACCGATCCAAACATTTCCGGGAACGGACTGAACCTTTACACAAACGGCGCTTGCGTCGGTACAGCCACGCTTACGAGCACAGCCGGCGGCGGAGGAGGAGGAAGTAGTGGAGGCAGTGGAAGTAGTGGAGGCAGTGGAAGTAGTGGAGGCAGTGGAAGTAGTGGAGGCAGTGGAACCGGCGGAGGAACCGACGGAGGCAACGGCGGAGAAATTCCGGAAAGCACCGCCGCACTCGAGTTTTCCGCGCTCGGAGGGAGCCACGCGCTGACGCTTCCCTCAACGCAGGCGGAGCGCATCGTCTTTGAATCGGCATCGGACGGCTGGCTTTCCTACGCCTCCGGCATCATTTTTTGCGCAGCGCACACCGCAAAGAACGCCCGCACGGGAACCGTTTCGTTTCGCCGGGAATCGCTTGTTGACGGCGAATGGACGGCGAGCTCCCGCACGGTTTACGCGGTAACTCAACGCGGCATCTTTTATGTTGAGCCGGAAACGCTGACGTTCCCGCCGCAGGGCGGAGAAGCCGTCGTAGAATTTAAAAACGAAACCCCGATTTTGATTTCCCCGGCAAACGGAGAATTTTTATACGGTAAATTTGACCTTTCCGGGAACGCGAAAGTTTATTTCTACCCGGTATGCGTCCACGCGGGAACGCCTCCCTCCGCCGTGAGCTTCGACGTAACCTACACGGCAGAGGACGGACAACAGACCGCCCCGCTCTCCGTAACCGTCAACCCGCCGACACGCACACAGCGCTCTCTTACGGTAACACCTTCCCCCGTTCCCGCAACGGGCGGCACCGTAACGGTAACGGCGCTTTATCCCGAAAATGAAACTTGCGGGCTTAGCAGCGGCGGCGTTGTGGGATTTCTCACCAAGACCGGAAAAACCGAAACGCCGGGCAGCACGGTGTGGACCTTTGAGGCGGCGGAAAACATTTGGAACACCGCGCAAACGGCGGAGCTGACGGTCCTTTTCTTCGCTCCCGCGTGCGACCACGACGGCGCGGAAACGGCAACGGTTACGCTGCTTGCAGACGGCGACGAACCCCCCGGCGAAGGCGAAGATTCAGGCGCAGGCGGAAGTAGTGGAGGCAGCGCCGCCGGGCCAGCACCGGAGCTTTCTCTGTCCTGCTCGAGCACGCGCCTCTCAAGCGACGCGGGAACGTTCACGCTGACCGCCGTTTTTAACACCGCCGTTGTCGCCGCCTCCGTTCGCCTCTTTCTCCCGGAGGAAGCCGAAAACCGGCTTTTCGTTCGCGGCGAGCCCGTAACGGACGGGAACACGAAAACGTGGACGCTCTCCATCGCCGCCAATCGCGAGGCGCACGCCCGCGAATATACGCTCGCCGTTTTCACGGAAACGCTCGCCGCCTCCGTGAAAATTACGCAGGCGGATTTTCCCCGCCGCGCCGCAGCGTTCTACCGCGACAAAAGGCTTTGGAAACCGACATTTTTTTAATGAATAACGAATAATGAATAGTGAATAACGCAGTGTTCAAAGATTTTGCCGAAGGCAAAATCCTTAGCACTGAACTATTCATTATTCATTATTAACTATTAACTAAAAAATCTCCGATTTTTTTACCATGAACGAACCCATCAAAACATACGGCACACAAGACGCGGTCATAGAAACTCTTTCTCTGACAACGTCTATCGATAACACACCTTCGGGAACGCTGATTTACACGCAAACGGGGACGTGGCGGAAAGTCATGAGTCTTGTTCCCGAACTTGGAACGCGGAGCGAGTATTTCCAAAACGTGGAGTGGAAAGACGCGTCCGGAAACGACCATCGGGCGGATTTGATTCTGAAAAACATTTTACAAACCTCAACAGGGGGAGGCACGGCGTTTAAAATTACGCTCACTTACGGCGCACCGGATTTGATCGTTGAGAACGAAGACGCACAGCTACCGAGTTACTCTATGGCCACGGAGGAAGGCACGGCCTCCATTCTCCTTCACCCCCGGTACGAAGGCATTTCCGAGGATGCAAAAACCATTGCGAAAGCGTTACTCGAGGGCAAGTCTCGCAATGACTTAGTAAACCCGTGCTGGGCGCAAAGCGGCAACATGACGCTAACGGATGCGCAAGCGGGAACGGGCGTCCCTTTCGACGTTGTCATCAAAAAAATTATTCCCGCCGGCTCCCGCGCCGAGGAGCTAATCAGAAAAATAGAAAGCGGAATAAGGGAATACAAAACGTTTGGGGTTGTATGGCAGGAAACCACGCTCAAAAGCGGAATAACGAGCGCCCTTACTACGTTGGCGACGGTTAGTACACCACCGGGTCCGAATCCGAACGTCGGAAAGCGCAACTGGCTCTATGTCGGCGCAGAGGCGACAAAGGAGAAAGGCGCAGCGAAGTGGAAAATCACGCGAAAGTGGAAACTTTCGGACGCGGCGGCGAAATGGGACAAGGACTTATACTAAGGACTCGCGGGACCTTCGTTAAACTCGACAATCCGTATTTTTAAATCCTCAAAAGGAGTATCAATAATACGTACGCGAAAATCGCCGTCAAATTTCACAATCTTCCATTGTCCCGGTTTTTTCGCGTCACCTAAAACATACCGCACCTTCAAATCCTCATAGCCGCTGACAATTCGCACTTTGTAATCCTCCCCCGAGGTAACAAACTGAATTTTTCCGTAGAGCCCCCGTGCAAGCGCTTTGCGCCGTGCAGAATCGCTTGAACCGGATACGGCAAATGCGCAGACGGAAACAAGCGCAAGAGCGAGAGCAAACATTTTTTTCAACCCCATAACAGGAATTTTTTCTAAATGAATTTACCGACAGTTCCAAGTAATTTTTCGAGCGGCGAAACATTGAGCGCCGCGAGGCTGAACCAAATCCTAAACTGGATGCACCGGGCAAACGAAATTCTATCCGGCGCAAAAAAGCGAAGCGCCACCGCATCGGGAAATCAACACGGGAGCCAGGGCGCGAATTACTCCATACCGCACCCGTTTCATGTGCGCGTGATTTACAACGGCGCGAACCCGACGGGTATCGCCGTATCCGGCGGCGGCGTATTCATGAGCATTATCCCGTCAATCCACCGCTATTCAGACGGAGAAGCCGACGTTTTTATACAGAACGGCTCTTTCGTCGAATCCTATTACCAAGACGGAAAAACGATAAACGAAAATCCGTCCGGCAAGAAACTTTATTGGACCTACGACAGGGCAACCGGCAAGAGAACGTTTGAGCTGACGGCTGAGGAGTCGGGGAATGATCCCGATGCACAGAACGCCACGATTCGCGTAAAAATCGCAGAGTTTGAAGAAGCCGACGGTATCACACTCGTGAGCCAATTTTTACGCAGCGACATTTTTGTAACGTGCACGGAGTACAGGTGCTAACCATTCACAACCGAAAAACAATGACCCCGATAGAAATTTTTAGGGAAACGTTTCGCGGGCGGCGCGTCGCTGTGATCGGGAACGCCAAACCGAAGACTGATTTTTCGGAATCCGTCGATACCGCCGACATCGTCGTAAGACTCAACCATTGCCCGAATTTGGAAAGCGGAAAAACCGGCAAGCGGATAGACGTTATCATCCAAGTACCGACAACG
The DNA here is from genome assembly GCA_017935025.1 of Opitutales bacterium. Classification (GTDB taxonomy): domain Bacteria; phylum Verrucomicrobiota; class Verrucomicrobiia; order Opitutales; family UBA953; genus Spyradosoma. Next base: position 6,173 of record JAGBIL010000041.1, read on the forward strand.
GCGTGGTTCAGACTTCGCGAAAGCGAGCAACACCGGGAACAAATCCGCACTGCACGACCGCGGGTATTCCTTTTGCACAACGCCGGGTTGGCGCATATAAGCCCTCTGCGCGAACTCCTGGAGGGACTGGCCGTACACGCAGTATCCCCTCCACCGGAAACACAAGGATGGTCGACGGGTGGCAAGGCGTTAAAAATGATTGTCGCCGCAGAACCGGCAAGCCTTAACGGATATTGCTTTTCGGATACAGAGCAGGAATTTGAAGCATATTTGCGCACAGAAGGGCGGCATCATTTACCGACGGCCATGGAGGAATTTCGCTCACGGAGGGCTCTGCAATGATCTGCGTTATTCCGGTGAGAGGCGGTAGCAAGGGCGTGCCCGGAAAAAACCTAAGAAAAATCTCCGGTACATCCCTCCTCAGCATAGCGATAATAAAGGCGGAGGAATTTTTCGGGCGCAAAACGTTTGTCCTTGCGGATACGGAGAAACTCGCAGAGCACGCAAAAGCCGTAAGACCGGACATAATCGTGTACAGAGACGGGCGCAGCATTCCGGATACGGAAGACGTGAGTATCCGCCTCCTTGAGGCGAACACGCTTTTCCCGCAAGGAGAAATTATCGTCCTCATGCAATGCACATCACCGAAAATCAGCCGCCGAACACTCGCACTGTTCATTGATGCAGCCAAACAACTCAGACAAGGCGAAGCTCTCCTCGCGGTTTCCCCGCTAAATAAAAAACCGAACGCACTTTTTCAAATCGACATCTCAGGCGAACTCAAACCGATGAATCCGAATGCCCCCGCCGTAACGTTCCCGCGACAGGTACTCCCGCCGGCATGGTGGTTTTGCGGAGCACTCAGTGCATTTCACAAAGACGCCATCGATCGCGGGAAACCTTCGGTTTTCTCCGGGCTTAAACTCATACCGTTTTTCATCCCGGAACACGAATCAAGCGATATCGACCGCGAAGAGGATTTTTTGAACGGAGAAAACAACTGAGGGGCACTCGGTTGATGCGGCGGACGTTCCCGTTCCCGCGAAGCTGATTCCGTTTCACGTTGCCGTGAGACTCAACCGCGTTCCCGCGGGAACGCTCAGAGTAGCTTCACGGCGGCATCAATGAGCTTGCCGACGGAGAGACCGCGTTCTGCGGAAAGCTCTCGCAGGCGGGCAAGCGTTTCCGGTGCGACAGATGCGTTAAACGTTACGCGGTGAAGCTCTTTCGGCTTCGCGGCCGCTTTGTTGCCGACGGCAAAGGAACGACCGCGCGGCGCGGCTTTTTTTGTTTCGGAAGAATAATTCATTTTTTTTTTCGAGGGAATCGGAGTTTTTTTTTGAATCAGACGATATCCACCTCCATGGGGGCTCGCGGTTTCCCGCGAGCCGAACCTCACTTCTATCTTGACACTAAAATCAAGAAAATCAAAATGAGCACCAATATGAGTTCGGAGGTGGACATCGTCTGCCTTTCTGCCGCTAACGGTTGCACCCGTTGGCGGCATTTTGTTTTAGCCCCGGTTTCGTTTAAACCAACCGCGCGGGCATAACCACGATTGATTATGAAAATAAGTATAGATTTTTTAATTACATTGTCAACGTTTTTTATTCAAAAAACGCAAATAGAACCGTAATTAAATCTTAAATTCAAGTTGCCGGTTGTCCGGGCGCAGCGAGAAGAATGCTGTGGATTCCTCGATGGTTTGATTCACTCCCTTGTAGTAGCGCTTGAGTGTTTGGGTGTTCGTGTGGCGCGTCGCAAGAATCGTTTTCCCGTCATCGTGATTGTAGGAGGCGAGCATGGTGGCGAACGTATGGCGCATCACGTTTTGCTTCCAGTTGCAGGATTTTGAGATTTTCACTTTCGCCTTGGTGTAGGGCGCGGGAACACGGTCGCCGAGCTCGTCGTTGCGGTAGCGCGCAAGCCACGAGAACACGGTTTCGCCGTTGTCCGGGAGAAATGTCGGCAGGATGAGCCAATCGTCTCCGGTTTTGCAGACGCGGGATCCGTCTTTGTCGCGCGCGGGAACGAGGATGGTGCGTTTCTCGAAATCAATCCACTCCCAGCGCATTTTTCGCGCTTCGCTCGTACGAAGCCCGGCAAAAAGCCGCAGGGCATAATGAGGCGCAAACGCCGGATAGTTTTGCTCGATAAAACGCATCGTAAACTCCGCTTCCCGGAAAGACCAAATTTCAACACTCTTGCGTTCCGTGCGGGGAAGCAATCGCGTGTCGATTTCGGGAACGCGGCTAATCCATCCGCGCGCGGATTTGCACCATGAAAGGAAGTTACGCGTGTTTGTCCATAAATTTTGGATACTTCGAGGCGCAAGATCGGAAAAAGAGAGAAGCCAGTTTTGGAGATCCCTCTCGTCGATATCGTAGAGGTTTTTGCCGGAGAACTTCGACGAAAACTTTTTCCCGGCGAGAACAAGCTCGCGGATGTGTCCATGAGAGCGTCCGGACGCTTTCTGCCATTCGATAAATGCGGAAAAGCATTCCGCAACGCCCGGAACGGAGACCGCTTTGGGGCGACCGTGTCGCTTCCAAAAAAGAACGGCTTCGATAGGGTCAAAATCACCGCAAATTTCTTTGATTTTCGCGTATGTCGCGCGGGCGCTTACGTCGAAATAAAGCGCATCGTTCTCGGTCGCGGGCGGGTTCGCAAAGAATTTTTTCGAAAATGCGTTCGCCGCCGCCAACGTCGAAAAACATCTCGCGATCCGTTTGCCCTTAATCATCTTTTCAAAAACATAAGGCTGGCGTTTCCTTCCCGGATAGTAATTTACATTCTTTTCCTTTTTCATATAACCGTAAAATTAACTGTAAATCACACTGGTGCAATGAGAAATTTGGGTTTGACAACTTTGGAATCGGGGGTAGCATCATACGGCAACAACGGTTGCGGAGGTGTTCCTCTTTTGCTTGTGTTTACAAGGTTTTGAGAAGTCTGCTTCAGGAAATTAACAAGTTTCCTTCTTCGCCTTTAATGGCAGGGAATGCAGGATTCGAACCTGCGACCAACGGTTTAGAAAACCGCTGCTCTATCCACTGAGCTAATTCCCCGTGAGAAAAGCGAAGGTCTTTTTATGCCGTATCCACGCGGCTTTTTCAAGCACAAGCGGGAACGAAAGCCCTGCAAACGGCGGCGACAAACGGGAAAACGACTTCTCGCAAATTTTCCTCGAAGCGGGTGGCGGCGTTTTCCCCGAAGAGGAAAAGTTCCGTTGCGTCGCGAGTTTCTTTATCCCACGCCGTTCGTGTCTGAGAGAGAAAATCTTCCGCCCCGGTTTCATCCGGAATGACGAGCGGGAGTTTTTCAAAAAACAGCGGCGGGGAGGAAATTTTTTCGGCGAAAAACGCGAGCAAATCCTGCGCGGAAATGCCGCATGCCGCCAGCGATGCGTCTGTGATGAGTTGCGGCTTGTCGGAGGCGTAAGCGAAATAAAACACGCGGAAGTGCTTCTGCGGGAACGCGGCGGAGAGCATTTGTGCGGCAACAAAAGTATCGGCGGCGCTGCGCCAGTCAAAAACTTTTTGTCCGCCGAGTGCGAGAACCAAATTCCCGTCCGGGTCGCGGAAAAGATTTTCAAAATTCAGCGTGACGCGCAGTGACGGGAACGCGGCGGGCAGGCGGGCGGGATCAGCCGCGACGGAGACGGGAATTTCGTCTTCGGGTACGCGTGTGAGGCGGCACGGAAGGATTTCCGCAAGTGCGTTGAACCCTTTTCTGGTTTTAAAAAAGTCGGCATCGAAGCCCTGCTTTTCGGTGAGCGCGGAGATGTTTCCGGCGGCGAGTTCCCGCGCATGGAACATTTTTGCCGCGGGTTCGGGCGCGGGAACGGCGGCGGGAACCTGTGATTTTTCCGCTAACGTGCGCTCAAAAAACAGGCGGAAGAAGCGGGCTGCGTCGAGCTCGGAGCTTTTTGCGGGCGGGTCGCCGGACTCGGCGGCGGGAACTCCGTATTGTCGGGAGATGCCGAGGAGATTCCGGCAAATAAATTTTGCCGGAGATTTGAAAAAGCTCGCGAGGCTGCTTGCGGAAATTTCGGCGGGAATGTGCGGGAAGGCGAGTTCTGGAGCGTTGTCGTCGCCGAGGTCGCCTCGGGCTTCGTCGGTTTTTTCTGCGGCGGATTTTGCGCCGCAAAGCGTGGCGTAGTCGGCGCGGCTGAAGGAGAAAAATCCGGTGTGTTCCCGTGTGTTTTCCGAAAAATATTCCGGGGAAAACCCGTGCAGGCGGTGGTGCGTTTCAAAAAACGTTTCGCCGGGTGTATCCGTTTCTACGGATACGATTTGCAAAAGAAAGTCGCGGAGCTTGGCGAGCGGGACGCAGGGCGGAAGTTCCTGTCCGTCCTTGGCATTGCGCCCGACGTAGGAGAGCAGGAGTGCTTCGCGTGCGGCGAGCAAACTTTCGAGAAAGAGCAGGCAATCGTCGTCGCGGCGCGTGCGGTCCCAGAGCGTTGCGCCCGGCGGGAAATTTTTTGCGGGAAACGAGAGCAGGTCGAGCGCGTCGCGTTCGGAGGCTCGCGGGAACGCGCCGTCGTTCAGCCCGGCGATGCAGATGATTTTTGCGGGAATGTTCCGCATCGGTTGCATCTGGCAGAACGTGATTTTTCCGCGCAACATTCCGGCGGGGCGCTTCGGGCTCCAATCGCATTGATTCAGTGCGAGGCAAAGTGTGGCGAGCGAGCACTCGGCGGGAACGCCGGGCGCGTTTCCGCTTTCGGAAGCCTCTTTGAGCGCGGCGAGTGCGGAGCGCAGAATTTCGGCGGAACCGTCGCCGAGGTCGAAAAAACCGTCGGCAATGCGTGTTTTCAGATAATCGCACCACGCGGGCACGGAGCGTGTTTCGTTTTCCGAAAAAGCGCGGTTGATTTCTTGCAGAAGTCGGATGAGGCGAACGATTTTGCCGAGCGCGGCGGGAGCGGCTTCCGTCAGTTCCGGCACGGGAAGCGCTTCAAGATTTTCTCCGAAGGAAAGAATTTCGTCGGCGTTCCCGCACATATAGCCGAGCGCGAGCCGGCGCAGACCGAATTCCCAAGAATTGTTTTCCGCAAAAGTTTCTGTCGCGGCGCGCACGGATTCGGCGGCTTCGGTTTCGCCGAAAATGAGATTGCGGCGAAACGCGGTGTCGGCTCCCCAGCGGATTCCGGCGGCGGCGAGCACCGGGCGCAGAGCGGAAATTTCGGCTTCGTCCGAACCGAGCGCGGCGGTGATGCTTTCGCGGTCGAGCAGGGCGAGAATTTCGTCGAGGCGAAACTCTCCGGCGGCAACGCGCAGGATTTCCAAAAACGCGGAGGCGACGGGGAAAATCTCCGTTCCCGCGCGGTCCGCAATCGAGAAGGGAAGCCCGGAGTTTTCAAATGCGGCACGGATGAACGGCGCGTATTCGGCGACGTCGGGGAACATGACGAGAACGTCGCTCGGGGCGAGTTCCGGGTTTTGTGCGAAGCGGGCGATGAGTTCGTCGCGCAGAATTTCCATCTCGCGTACGGGACCGGGGGCGACGGAGATTTTGAGCGAGCGGTCGTCTGCGGCGGGAACGAAGGGGGCGGGCTCGGGCGAGTTGTCGCGGATTTCGCGCTGGAGCGCGTGCAGGAGTGAATCGCGCGGCGGCGGGAGGTCGCGAGAGGCGTCGGCATCGAGCAGCCCGGTGTCGATGAGGTGTGCGGCGAGCGGGCGTGCGGCTTTTCCCCAAGCGGCGAGGAGTTCGTTGCCGGCGGTTGCGTCGGGGAAAAGTGAATCGGGCGCGGCGTTTTCGGAGTTCGCGTTCCCGCGTAATCGTTCCCGCAGGCGTTTTTTTGCCTCAGCGGATTCCGTCCACAAATCGTGGGAAAGGTGGTGGTAGTAAAGAAAAACGTCGGAGGTTTCGGCGAGTTTTTCGAGAAGTTCGACGTGGATGCGCGGCAGGGCGGAGGGCGCAAACGCGAAGATTCGCGGCGGTGTTTTTTCCGGCGGGAGCGGGCTTTTGAGTAAATTTATCCACGCGACGGCGGGCGGTGTGGCGGAGGCGAGCCCGAGCGCGCCCCAGAGATTTTTTTGCCGGGCGTATTCTCGGAGAAATTCGGTGTCGGAGGTTGCGGGCGCGGGAGCGTCCAGCGTCCAGTCGCGAATCATTTGCGGGCGGAAGCTCTGGTAGCGCCAGAAAAGGTCGCCGAGTTTTACGGCGAGGAGGAAGAGGTTTTCTTCGGTGTCGGATTCAAGTTCGAAGCGCAGAGGCGGCGGCGTTCCCGCGACGGGCGTGCGAAGTTTTTTCAGTGTTTCGAAAATGCGCCACGCGAGCGTGTTGCGCTCGAAGATTTCGGCATCGGCATCCACAGAGACGAGTTTTTGCAAAAAAGCCTCCGGCGAAACGAAATTCAGATTGGCGCAGATGCCGAGTTTTTCCGCGAGGAAGCGGCGTAGCCAGACTTGCTGCGCGTAGTTCATCACGAGCACGGTTTCCGGAAGCAACGGATTTTCGCGTCGCGCGATTTGTGCGGCAAGCTCCTCCGCGAGAGTAATCACGGAGTGCGCGGGAACGAGATGGAAGCCGTTGCTCATGCAGGAAAATTTTTGCGGGAACGCATTTTTTTTTCAATCGACAAATTCTCTTTGATGGATGAACCTTTTCCGCGTGAAACTTCCGGCGTTTTCGATTTACCGATTTTACCGCAAAAAATTGCCTGCGATGACGAAGGTGTGGCTCGTCTGTATCGTGCTTTGGGTGATTTTGGCGTTTGTGGTTTTTTCGCCCGGATTTACGTTCGCGCCGGTGGGCGGCATTCCCGCTGCCGTGGCGACGCTTACCGTGTCTGACCGCGCCGAGGTCGAAGCCGGAGTTTTCCGCGATTCCGAACCGCTTTTTTTGCCGACGCAGTGGAATTTCGGTGCGGAGAAAAAGCCCGTGGGGCTCAATCTTCGAGAAACGTCCTTTATGCCGTTCGGGGAAATTCTTTCGCAATACAACGCAATAGAAGTCATTCGCCCGAAGAACGCACAGGAAATTCCTCCGGCGGAAAAAGCACTCGGCGCGGATGCGTGGGCTCTCGGTCGCGGCTTCGGTGCGTCCGGCGAACCCGAAGATATGCACCCTCGCGCTGTGAAAACGCTCGTGCGTATTTTGGAGGCGGATTCCGGAAAAGTCGTTTTTTCCGGAGAGCTTGAGGATATCGACTGCGAATCCGAGCGAATGTTGCTCGTACCTTCGGAATTTTTCTGTGGGATCGCTTCCGGCTACGGCAAACCGCGGGTGATGACCGTCGTGTCCTGCGGTGATGTCGAGCGCGACCGAAAAATTATCGAATCCTCCGCGAAAATCGTAAATTCGCTCAAACTTAACGCCGGCGTTTACCGTATCTGCGTGGATTGAAAACGCGAACGGGCATCATCGCATATTCGGGTATCAGGCGGAAACTTTCGGGCGCGCTTTGATCAGAAATTAGAAATGGGGAAAGGTACGGACTCCTCATTTCTAATTTTTTTTACCCGTCTGATGTGCTGAGCACAAAAAACTTTCCGCTTCTCCCTCTTAACTTTCCGTTCCCGTTATTCGCCTGTTTTTTTTTTTGCGGAAATAGCCATTTTTTTGCGCGTTTTGTCGTGAGAAATTGTTGTTTTTTTAATATTACCCCTCCCCTGTATTTTAAAAAAGTTCCTTTTAAAATAGGGGTTTGTGGGCGATTGTGTACTTTTTTTTTTTGCGAAAATTTGTCTCGTCCTATCTAATATCCCAAAACTGATTTTCTTGTTATGGAACACGCTGACCAATCTCGTTTTCCTCGTAGTGCCGCCATTTCGTTGGTGACACTCTTTGCTGCTGCGGTATCCTGCGGCTCCGTATCGGCTGCGGTGATGCACTCGGATGTGTCGATTCAGACCTACACCGATTTCGGACAGAACAAAGGGCGTTATTCGACGACTGCCAACGCGTTGTTGGAGCACATTCGAGCGACGGAAGGCGGTGTTTACATTTACTACACCGGAGGGCAGGAGAGCTATCGGCTTGACCACGGTTTGATTGACTTTGAAAGCACGGGCGATATCGGTGCCTACAACGCGCTCGGTTACAATTTTATTTCGACTGTTGCGCACAACGGAGTGCAAAACCCGACTTTCTCGGGGCGTGTTGTCGGCGAATCCAATGCAATTCATTACGCGACAATAGAATACCGCTACGGCTACACGCTCTCGCCGGAAGAAAATGTGTTTTCGCTCCGTCCGGCTGTGGACTACAAAATTGCCCGAACAAGTAAGCTGATTACGGATGTCACAGGTTCGACGGTTTATAGCGGAAGCACTGTAGCCTCCGACTTGGCGGGGAAAATGCTCTATCGCGCCGGTTCCGGAACGCAACAGGTTGCAAATCACGACGGAGAAAATACCCATCGGCTCGGTGCCTACGGCTATATCATCGGCGGAATAATGCAAATCCAAGGCGCGTCGGAAAATACCACTGACAATCCTAACGATTGGCGCGGGAACACAGACGACAGTTTTTCTATCTCATGGAATAATTACGACTGGAGTTCTGATGCCATTAGTGCTGACAATCCGCTGCCGAACACGATCCTCAGCGGAGACTCCGGAAGCCCGGGCTGGATTTGGAATGAAGCCACGCAACAGTACGAATACTTAGCCGCCGGACAATCCGGTAACGGGGTTCTTTCGATATCCCGCGGTGCGACGGAGTGGACGACCGAAACGATGGAGTCCTACAACAAACACGTTACGCTCACGGATGCCGTCGGCATTATCACGATTAATGCGGTAACGGATACGCGGGAAGAAGAGATGATTTCCTGCGACATCCAGGGCGTTTCCGCAACGCCGACTTACGGAACCGTAACGGATGCAAACGGAACGGAGCTGGCGGACTTTATCGGCGTTAAAAGCGGGCTTAGCACTTGGCACAGTCTTACTCCGATCAAAGACCTGCAAAATTGGTACGCCTACGGGAACGAATACCTGAATACGAATACGGCGACGAGTGCGACGGCAGTTTCCTATGCGGATCTTTTTCTGACGGAGAATCTCGTATTTACGGCAGCACAGGCGCAGACGACGATCAATGTCGGTGCGGATGTCGATTTGGGCATCGGATATGTTCAATTCTCTGCAGGCGAATTGCCGTCGGCGGAATTTACACTTCAATCGGCGGGAAATCATCAGCTCAATTCTGCCGGCTACATCGTTGATGCAGGGGTCGATCTTTACGTCACGATCACGAATACGGATGCGGATTATATGCGCGAATGGCGCAAAGTCGGTGACGGGAATCTGCATATCGCGGGAACGGGCAATAACGAAATTTTCCTCAACCTCGGCGGGAACGGCAAAACATATCTGGAACAAGCTGACGGGTACGCGGCCTACAACGTTATTGCCAATAACGGCGCGACCGTTGTCATCAGCGACATCAATCAGATTGCGCGGGATTTTACGTTCGGCGCGGGCGGCGGCGTGCTCGACATGAACGGCAAATCAATGGAGTGGAAACTCAACAACACCGACGTTTCCGCCGACGGGTTTACCATTAACGCACTCACGGAAGAAGCCGTAATCACCAATATGGCGGGAACGGCCGTCACGCTCACGTACACCGAAGGCGGCGATACGGCTTTCGTCGGCTCGTTTAAAGATACGGAAAACGGAGCGTTGAAAGTTGTTTACGACGGCGGGGCGGAAGCCTCGTGGACGCTTAACGGCATTCGTACGGATTTGCAGAACAATTCCGGGAGCGGGCTCGAAGTCGCAAGCGGAAAAGTGACTTTTGTCGGTACGAATACGGTTCACGCCGTAGGTTCTGCCACGGGAACGAATACGAATCGCTATACGAACGAGAACGACTGGCACTACGCCGATGCGAAAATGAACGTTTCCGTCGCCGAGAATGCAACGTTTGAGCTCGGCTCGCACGCACGTTTGGTCGGGAATATTACGGTTGCCGACAACGGCACGTTCGTCATGCGCGAAGGTGTGAAGCATCAATACGAATACATCGAAGGAGGCTACACGCTCGAAGATACGTACGCGATCCGCGATTATTACGGGCTGAAAGGTGCCGTCAATCTCGGCGACGGTGCAACGCTGAAAATCGAATACTCAGACGGTACGACTTCGGAAAATCTTTATGCCGGCAATATTGCGGGAACGGGGAACGTTTCCGTCGATCTCGGCACGAGCGGAGCCTCGATCGTTCTGAGCGGTTACAACACCTTTACGGGAACAAAAACGCTCACGTCGGGGACGCTCGTTGCGGAATCGGTAACGGCCCTCGGAACAATTAATGCCGAAGACGAGAGCACGCTTTGGGTCGTCGAAGCCGCCGGTGTTATTGCAAGCAACGACGGGGCAAATTTAATTTCTTCCATTCATGCGGATTCCGCCGGGGTTTTTGCCCTTACGGCGGACGTTGAGGAGCAATTGGATTTGTCCAAAAATCTGAAACTCTTCCTCGGCGCCCGCGGGAAGGTCAACTACGGAAAAAGCGGAACAACAACGGCGTTGACGGCTTACGACAGGGACGGAGACGGGAAACTTGAGTGGCTTCTCGGCGGCGGAGGAGGAGAACTCGTCGTTCATTTCCGGCTCACGGGCGATAACGATCTTATCCTCGGCAATCAGTACGGGAACGGCACGGTTACGCTTACAAACACGAATAATAATTTTACGGGCAACATTATTTTCGGCGGACAAATTACGCTGAATTACGTGGACGGCGCGCTCGGAGAATCGACCGTTAACTTACCCTATACCAATCGTATTTTCGCGGCGGCAAACAGTCTTCCCGCACTTGGCGACGGTTCAAATGGCGTTTTGCTGCTCGACAATTACTCGGAAACGTCGGTTGACATCAGCGGAAGCGGTTATTCCGACATTTATTTGGGTGCCGATACGGACAAAACGATTACGTCCATCACGCTTGCGAGCGGCGACACGACGTACCGTTTCGGCGGCACGACGGGAACGCTCACCGTCAACACGGTTTTGGAGGACCGTAACGCCACGGCGCACAATCTTCTTGTTGACGGGCAAACCTATTCCGGCGGGAAAGTCATTCTCGCACAGGCGGCAACGCTCACGGGAACGGTCAACGTGGTCGGCTACGACAGTTCGAAAACCGAGCTGACGGAAGGCGACATTACACTCGGTTTTTCCGTAGATAACGCGCTTGCAAACGCAAGTTCCGTCACAATCGGAGTCGGCGGTATCCTCGACCTCAACGGTACGACACAAACTTTCGACACGCGCCTGACAACGGTTGAAGGCGGGATCATTACTGACAATTCCGCGGATAAATCGGGGACGCTGGTTCTCCAATACGGTGCGGGCGATGCTTCGCTCAATATCGGTGAGCTCGGTACGCTTCAACTCGACAGCGGACGATTCCAGTCCGACGCGAACCACGCCCGAAACGTTATCGTCAACGACGGCGGGCAGTACCACGCCACGACGGGAAAACACTCCGCCTTGTTCACGCTCACGGGAACGGGTTGGAATGCGTCTTCCGATTCGGCAAAAGACGGTGCGTTGCGCTTGGAAGGCGGAGCGGAAATCACCGGCGGGGTTGCGCTTTCCGGCGATGCAAGCGTCCAGGTCTATCACGATACCGACGCGGGAACGATTTCCGGGACGGTTTCCACGGGCGAGTACACGCTGACGAAAATCGGCGACGGCACGCTCACACTTGATGCCGCCGTTTCCGGAAACCTTGCGATGAACGCCGGAACGATGACGCAGAGCGGTTCTTTCACGGGAACGCTCGCAATGAACGGCGGCACTCTCACGCTCGCCGGTTCTTCCTACGCTTCGGGTTCCGTAATTGATCTCAATGCGGGAACGACGACTCTCGGTTTCGGAGACCGCGCATTTTCCGCGACGCTGAATGTCAACAACGGCGCGACAGCCAATCTCACCACGACGGACGGCTTGAACTACGCTGCCGCTTCGTCCGTTATCGTCAATTCCGGCGGAACGCTTAATCTCGGCTCAAATCGCTGGACGTTAGCTTCGGGCAACAAGATTACGCTTGCGGGAGGAACCGTCTCCGGTGAAGGACAAACCGCGACCAACGATGCCGGAGAAGTTACGGGGCGCTATGGCGCGCTCGACTTTATCAATTCCGGAAACGTTGTCGATGTTACGGCATCTTCTGTGCTTTCCGCCAATGTTCGCGCCCGCGGGAGCGTCGATTTCGCAATCGCCGACGGCGCGACTTTGGATTTTTCCGGAAACCTTTACAAATATTCAGGATCTAATGCCGATTTTTCCAAATCCGGCACGGGAACGCTGAATTTCTCCGGAACGGTGGATGCCGGCGTGAATCTTACGCTAAGCGCCGGAGCGACAACGATAAACTCGCAGGATTTTCGCGGAAATATCACGGTCGCCGAAAACGCGACGCTTTCTCTGGCGGGAACGCTTGTGCTTTCTCAAGCCGTCGCAAACTCCGGAAGTGTTACCGTTGATAACACCGACATTACGTTTGACCTCGGCAATCTCACCATCAGCGAAGATAAGGTTTACACGCTCATTTCCGGCGGCACCATCACGAACTGGGATTTGCTCAGTAAGGACAACTTCACGTTGGGCGGTGTCGCGCTCTCCGGACGAAGCGGGTTCTCGTTGGGAACGGCGGGAACCGTTACGATTGACCTTTCGCAAACGGCGGCATCGCTCGTTTGGGCTTCGCAAAACGGAAGCAACGTTTGGAATGTTGAGCAAGCGGCCAATTGGGACAATGCCGGAACTGTCGACAAATTTTACGATGGGGACGCGGTAACGTTCTCAACGGCAGATGCCGCAATCGACATCACGGAAAACGTCATCGCCGGAAATGTAACGGTAACGGAAAATGTTTCGTTTATGTCCACGGGAACGGAGGTCGTGTTTGCGCAGATCAAGGGCGGCATTATCAGCGTCTCCGACGGGAAAACCGTCACGTTTGACAAAACGATTTCGACGACGGGAGAACTTGAAATCGCGGCCTCGAGCGGGGGCACGGTTTCTGTCGCCGCCGACGCGGGAACGGTTGCATCCTCGGTCGTTGTCAACGAAGGAAGCCGGTTCGGGCTCTCCGTTGCAGACGCTTCCGAAGCCACTTATTCGGGAGCGATTTCCGGCGCGGGAAGTTTTGAAAAACTCGGCGCGGGAACGCTTATTCTCGACACGGCGCAGGCGTATGCAGGCGAAACCTATGTTTCCGGCGGTACGCTGAAAATTACGAACCGGAGCGCGCTCGGAACGTCGAATCTTGTCACCATCGGCACGGGAGCGACTTTGGACCTCGCTGTCGACATGAACGCCCAAGCGCCCGCATACGTGCTTGCAGGCGGGACTCTCAAAGCGAGCGTTGAGTCAGCTGCAACGCACAAACAAATTGCAAGCGGCGACGGAGCAATTGTGCTCACGGCGGATTCGACCGTCGAAGCTGCCGCAAACTTCGGTATGATTTCCGGCGGATACGCCGCCAACGAACTTGACCTTGCCGGACACACGCTGACGAAAGCCGGAAGCGCGAACTTTTATCTCGCCAACACGACCGTTACGGCGGGAACGATTAAAATCGACGAAGGTACGCTCAACGTCACCAACCACGATACCACCGACGCGAGCGCCGCAGATATCGTCATCTCCGGCGGTACGCTTCAGGTCGGCGGTAATTTCCTGGTAAAGTCTCTGACGCAGGCTTCCGGGGATTCCGGAACAGTTTTAATTTCCGGCGGCACGCTGAATATTCTCGGAAATTCCGTAATCAGCAGCGGCATCACAAGCGAGACGGGAACGCTCGTCGTGGGCGACGGAGAAAATTCCGCAATCGTTTCCGTCGGGCGTCTCGAGCTCGGGAACAGTAACGGCGGTTCTTCCGCATTTACTGTGAATGCCAATGCCACGTTGACAGTTACGGGAGCTGAAAACACGTGGAATAATTACACCAACTACAAAACAAATTCCGCCGTTCTCGGCGAATGGAATAATTACACGACAACGACTATCGCCGGCTCCCTGTTGGCAAAAGACGCGGAAGTCGGCTTAGGCGACTACGGCGGAACGTTTACGATTGAAAACGGCGGTTTGATTGCGGCAAAAGGTCTCGGGCAGGCAACTTCCGCAAAAGCGGGAACGGGAAAATTCGAACTTACGCTAAATGACGGCGGGACCTTGCTTCTCGGCACAAGCGGACTTTCGACAACCAAGACGACAAATACGGTTTCGCTTGCGGCGGGAACAATCGGAACGTTTGCGGATTCAACGACCGTTGCGACAGCGCTGACACTGACAAGCGAAACGGGAACGACTTTTGATACGCAAAAATACGTTTTTGCCGATGACGGAAATTCCGTTACGCGCGGAGAAGATGCTGCCGCAATGACGGTATCGGGTGCAATTTCCGGTACAGGGAATTTTATTAAGACCGGCGCGGGAACGCTCACCCTTTCGAATAATTTCGGAAGTTTTGAAGGAAATTTCATTGTGGATGCCGGAGAGCTTCTTCTTTCCGGAAGCAATTCCGGTTACACCGGACAATTTGTTGTTAACGGCGGAACTTTGAAATTGGGAACGGCGAGCGGCGTTCTCGGCGCAATGGATCTCGAAGGGACGGGAACGCGTTATGCCGCGGTTGTCAATGCGGGCGGAACGCTTGATATCAACGGACAAACTCAAGGCGGGAGCAATTGCTACCAAATCGGGCTCGCGGGCGGAGCGCTCGTCAATAACGGAAGCGGAGTCGGAACAGATCAACGACAAGTCTCCGGCTTAAAACTCTCGGCGGATTCCGAAATCGGCGGAGGCGGAAACTTTGGCTTAATCGCTTCCGGATATGCCGCAAATACACTTGACCTGGGCGGGAACACGCTGACGAAAACGGGTTCGAACACGTTCTGGCTTGCGAGTACGACGATTACGGAGGGAACGTTCAAAGTCCGGGAAGGCAAGGTCGAAGTTATTTCTCAAACACTCAGCTCCGTGGATGCGAGCGCAGCCCGGTTTTCCGTCGAGGGCGGAGAATTGGCGGTTGACGACAACTTCTCTGCGGGCGGAATTTCCGTTTCCGAGGGCGCGGCGGTTACGTTCAGCAGCGGAATTACGGTTGCGCTCGGTTCGACGATTCAAAATGCGGGAACGGTTACAATCGGTTCCGGCATGATTTTCAATCTCGATAATCTGACACCGGACGGAAAAAATTACGTCATCATTTCCAACACCGGGACGGTTTCCGGCTGGGAAAACCTGACGATTGATAATTTTACGCATTCGACACAATCGAACTTACGCCTTTCCGAAGAAGACGGAACGTATTACGTTTACGCATATCACGGAGCGTTGACCTGGGTCGGAGCAGCAGACGCGAACGGTGCGGGAACGTGGGATCTCGGCTCGTCCGCGCACTGGACTTACGACGAAAACGGAACGGCAACAGCATCCTGCTTCTTCAACGAAGACGAGGTCGTTTTCGCTACGGACGGGGCACAGGTTACCGTCGCAAGCGGCTTGACGGTCGCTCCCGCAAGTATGTCGGTCAACGACAATGCTACGTTCTTGGGCGACAACTACACGATTGCGGCGGGAACGGTTACGGTTGAGGCGGACAAAACGCTTTCGCTCGACGGCACGGGAACGCTCTCCGGCATTCTCGCCAACTCGGGAACGATTGTAATCGGTGCGGATGCCACGCTCGGCGTTTCCGCGTCGACAACTGCGCTCGGCTCGGTTACGGGCTCCGGACGTATCGAATTGCCGAATACAACTCTTACGGACGGTACGATTTTCCGAGATGCTTCAACGTGGACGGGAACGGTTGCGTTTACGGAATCTCTGGGAGGAAGTCTCGGATTCGGCTTTAGCGTCAGTAATTACGGCAACGCTGAATCCGTTGTCGAGCTCAACGGATTTGCGGGAGGTTATTTTACGGAGCAGGCCAATGGCGCGATTACCTCCGACTTGGTTTTGAACGGAGACGTTAATCTCACCAACGGAAACAACGGAATGACGTTGACGATTGATGGGGATGTTTCCGGGACGGGTTCTTTCTCGTACAATTTTGACAACGGACAAATTTTTGTTTTCAACGGCTCGGTTGCGCTTCCGGCGATGGCATTTGCGGTCGGTAGCGGTACTAAGACATTCAACGGGACGGTTGATTTAGACTCGTTCTCGTCGAATGCGGGAGCCGTCACGTTCTCCGGGGAGACGACCGCTATCGGAAACCTGACATCCGGCGGAAACGTAAGCATTACGGCGGGAACGGCGACGATCGGTGCGCTCACTCAGACTGCGGGAACGTTTACGTTCTCCGGGACTTCCGCAGCGTCGTCCGTAAAGATTGATCAGTTGAATCTCGAAGCGGGTGTGACGGCTAAATTTTCGTCGACATCAGATCTTTATGCAACGGCGGGAGAACGTGTTTCCGTCGGGGCAACTTCATTGGCAAACGGGGCAACGCTCGAAACGGTCGGGCAGGGGTACACATTCGATTCCGTTTCCGTTGCAGACGATGCTTCGGTAACGATGAAGTTGGCGGACTCTAGCGGCGTTTTAACCCATGCCGTTACGATTAAAGAATTGAGCGGGAACAATGCTACGTTGAATCTTGTTTCAACAGTAACGATGACCACTCCCGAACATGCTGTTTACACATTGGGGACGGCAGACACGGAAGTTTCCGGGGATGACTTTTCCGGGACGATTTCTGTTTCGAACACGGCATCAACGGGATCGAGAAATTCGGCGTTAGTTATCGGGAATCAAAATATTGCTAAAAACGCCGTCATTTCCTTTGCAGAAAGCAACCACGGAATGGGGCTTGGCGTGAACGCGGAACGCATTGTCGTCGCCGGATTAAAAAGTGTAAGCGGGAAGAGTGTCTCCGTATTTTCCGGCCCGCAGACCGGTAGTTCTTTTGCTTCCGACGGGACAACGCGCACTCTTGAAATCAATGTTGCAGACGGCTCGGAGTATTCCTTTGCCGGAACGATTCTTGAGAATATTTCATTGGTGAAATCCGGCACGGGAACGCAAATCCTCTCCGGAAGTAACACTGCGTTGGACGGGTTCTCCGTTGAAGCGGGAACCTTGGTCCTTTCGGGAACAAACGTGGCGGTAACCGATACGGCATCCGTCGCAGCCGGCGCAACTCTCGACCTCAGCGGGGCGAACGTTACGCTTCATTCGACGATTGCCAACGCGGGAGCGGTTACAATCGCGGAAACAACGACGTTTGCGCTTGATAATCTGACCTCGCAAAACAGCGTTTATACGCTGATTTCAGGTGCGGGAACGGTTTCCGGCTGGGACGCGCTTGCAAACACGAGTTTTACGCATAATTCCCAAGCGACGATTCGCAAGTTGGATACGTCTTACAGTGTGCTCGTCGGCTCGGGGACGCTGACATGGGCGGGAACGGTCGATAATGTTTGGGATACAAATGCGACGGCAAACTGGACGCTTTCGGGTGCGAACAATTCCGTCAACTTCTTCGACGGCGACAGCGTGATTTTCGCTACGGCGGGCGCAAATGTTTCGCTTGCGAATGACGTTTCCGTCGGCACGATGACGGTTTCTCAAAATCTTACGCTTGCGGGCTCGGGAACAATTGCGCTTTCGGCTCCGGGGAATTTGATTTTTGAAAACGCGTCGACGCTTTCCTTGGGCGAAGGCGTTACCCTCAACTTGGGTTCTTCCAACGGGGCGCTTGATCTTTCCAAGGTCGAAGGCACGGGAACGGTCGTGTACGAACACACAGTTAACGGTGGCGGCAGTAGCGGCCTCGTTACTTCCGCAAATTTCACGGGAACGATTGATTACACCGGAAATTTGAATTGGTCGGACACCTATAATGCAGGGCAGGTCGCCATCGGAAACGACGGAATTACGTTGCGCCTGTCGTCGCGCGACGGTGCTCTCGACGGTATTTGGGGGAAATGGGCGAAAACGTTTAACAATCGCATTGTTTTTGCGACGAATTACGAAATTTTCTCCGGGAACGAAGGTGTAACTTTTGCCGGAGATGTCGATGCGAGCGGCGTTGCGTTATCCGCCGACGGTTATTCCAAAATTACGTTTGCGGGCGAAACAACGACAATCGGTTCATTGAATTTTGATTCATCCGTTTCCGTCGAATTCGGCGGGACGACTACGGTCGGAACGCTGACCCAAAATTATGGCACACTGACTGTTTCCGGGGATTTGTCGACGAACGCCTACACCGGCGTTAACCTCTCCGGAGGAGATAATTCAACCGTCAGCGTTTCGAATGGGGCAAGTTGGACGAATACGGGTGATTTTTATCTGCGCCACACGGGAAACGGAACGACGACGCTTACCATTGACGGGAACGTGAATGTCGGCGGGAAACTCTACATTTCGCACGACGGGAACGGCACGATTGAAATCAACGACGGCGGCGTTTTGGAGGCTTCGACGCTTGAGTTCGGGCAATACTGGGACGGCGTTGACAACAAAGGTTCGTGGGTCAACGTCAACGCGGGCGGAACGCTCGTGCTCGACGCGATTTCCATTGGAAACAACCTGAATACGAGCGGGCTCAAACTCAACGGAGGGACGTTCGGAACGTCTTCCGCAACACTGATAATCGACGCTTCGACGACGAGCGGCGCCGGAGCGGGGGCCCTTCCGCTGACGCTCGCCTCGGGAACGACTTCGACGATTCACACGAGTGTTTACGAAAACAACGCGTTCGGTGCGACGGCGGCGGCTATTTCTATCGTCAACGGAATTTCCGGCGACGGTGCGCTTAACGTGGACGGCGCGGGAACGCTCACGCTTTCGGGCGACAACAGTAATTTTACAGGGGCGCTTTCCGTGAACGCGGGAACGCTTAACGCCTCCGGAACGGCGCTCGGTGCGGGAACGGTTTCCGTCGCTTCCGGCGCAACGCTTGCGCTTTCCGGCAACGTTACGCTTTTCTCGACGATTCAAAACGCGGGAACGGTTAACATTGCCGACGAAACGGTTTTTGAGCTCGCTTCGTTTGCGACAACCAAGACCAACGTTTACACGCTGATTTCCGCAACCGGCGAAAACGTTTCCGGGTGGGACGCACTGACCTCGGCAAACTTTACGCAAAACGGATCTGCGGTTTCTGCCCTGCGCAAATCCGCAAGCGGTTATGCCGTGCTTACAGGAAGCGTCGAGTTGACGTGGACGGGAGCGAACAGCTCGGTTTGGGATACGGATGTGACGGCAAACTGGACCTTCGACGACGGAATGACTTCCGTCAACTTTCTCGGAGGCGACAGTGTGATCTTTGCTACGGAAAATGCGCAGATTACATTTGATGAGAACGCTTCGGTTTATCCCGCAACCCTCAGCGTCTACGAAAACGTTACGTTTTCCGGAACGAATTACACGGTACATCCGGATTCATTGGTGATTCTCGCCGACAAGACGCTTGCTCTCGACGGCTCCGGAATTTTGGTCGGTTCTTCCTTCGCTAATTCCGGCACGATTCAAATCGGAGAAAATTCCGAGTTGCACGCATATGCGGCTTTTGGACGAGTTACGGGCTCCGGACGTATTGAGGTTGCATCGTCTTCCGTTGCTGCCGATGAGTCGCTTGCGGATAGCGAAAATTGGACGGGAACGGTCGCCTTTACAAACGCCTTCTCCGTGAACGGTTTTGCGCTTTCCGGATACGGGAACGCCAATTCTACAATCGAACTTGCAGGATTTTCCGGTTATTTCGCTGAAGGATCCGGAACGCAAACAATCGCAGCAAATCTTGTTTTAAACGGCTCGGTAGAAATTAACAACGGATATTCGAGCGGACGCTTGACCTTCTCCGGAAAAGTTTCCGGACCCGGGTCGTTCAGTTTTAATCATGCTTCTGCGACACAAAAATTTACTTTCGCCAATGAAGTTGATTTAACGTCGGTTGCACTCAACAGAGGAACAATAACTTTCTCCGGAGCAAAGACGAAATTGGATTCCCTGGAAATTTCCGACGGAGGAACCGCAGAAATCACGGCGGGAACGAATTCAATCACGACTATTACCCAGACGGCGGGAACGCTGACCATATCCGGAGGGACAAATTCTATCGGAACTTTGAATATTTCCGGAGGAAGCGCGACAATCTCCGGCGGCGCGACCACGCTTGCCGACGGAGCAACGGTTGAAAATGCAACGTTGACACTTTCCTCGGGAGGACAGCAGAGTAACCTCCACGGCGCGTTGACGATTAATAACAACGGGCTGGTGAAACTAACCGGAGGCGACGCAACCGGTTGGGGAGGCGGAACAACGTCGCTTCATACGCTGACAATCAACTCCGGCGGAACGCTTCACATCAACGACAGCGCTAACCAAACTTTCGCCAATATGAATTTAACGCTGAACGGCGGAACAATTTCCGGCGAAACCTCCGGCGACACCTTCGATCTGTTCGGCAATTCCTCTGTCGTGACTGCTCTGGGCGGAGCCGATGCGGAAAACATCGTTACTTCAACAATCACCTCGGGGTTCAATCTGCGACAAGACGATTCCGTCATTGCCGTTGACGAATTCGGGGTATTGGAGGTCTCCGGAGCAATCGGTAACGGCGATAGGGGTAATCACAACCTCATTAAGCGCGGCGCGGGAACGCTCGACCTTTCCGGAAGTAGCAATTTGGCAACCGGAGTTGTCTCGGTTGAAGCGGGAACCCTCAAGATTGATAGCGCAGGATGGGCCCACAAGGGCAATCTCGGTGCCGATTTCTCGCAGACCAAATTGGTCCTGAAAACAGGAGGTGTGCTTGATGTTACTGCCGCACAAAATGCGAAAACCGAGGAAGTCTACGGGAACGGCGGAGCCGAACGCGGTTTCTCCGTTACGGAAGGTGCGGGAACGTATCGTTACTCCGGCTCGGGAACAAGTTTTATAACGGCGAACGAAAACACCAATCAGCACATCGGTTTGGCGGACGCAGCAGAATTGATTTTCGATGTCGTTGACGCCGAAGCCGCACTCGAGGTTTCCAAAGTCATCGCAAGCACGACAACGACGGGAACAGATGCAACGACCGGTTCGTTAACGAAAGCCGGCGAAGGTGTGCTCTCTCTTTCCGGATCCAATCTTTATTCCGGCGGGACCACGATTTCCTCCGGGAAACTCATCGCGGCAAACGCATCCGCACTCGGTACGAATACGGTAACGAACAATGCCGAACTCGAACTCACGTTTGCGGAAGGCACTATGTCCAACGTCATTTCCGGCACGGGTTCGCTTTCCGTGAACACGACGGGAACGGTCACGCTTTCGGGAACAAATACCTACACGGGCAACACAACCGTTGCGGCGGGAACGCTGAAAATTACGAATGCAAACGCGCTCGGGAGTGCAACCAATTCCGTTACGGTTAACGCCAATGCGACCTTGGAGCTCGGCGCGGATGTAAGCGAAATGGAGCGTAGTTATACGCTCGCCGGCGGAACACTCAAGGCAACGAGTGCAACGCATCGCGACCACAAGCAAATCGCTCAAGGCGACAACGCCATCAAGCTGACTGCGGATTCCGTTATTCAGGCGGATGCGGATTTCGGAATGACCTCTTCCGGTTACAACGCAAACCAAATCAACTTGAACGGAAACACGCTGACCAAAACCGGCGCGGGAACGTTCACCCTCGTCCAAACAAGCCTTACGGCGGGAACAGTGCGCATCGAAGAAGGAATGGTTAACGCTTACAAGAAAAACAGCAACGCGAGCGCGGCAGATTTTGTCATCGTCGGAGGAAGCGGAAAAATCGGCGTTGAGTCGGGTGTAACGCTTTCCGTCGGCTCGCTGACCTTGGAAGTTTCGGATTCCTATACGGATGCGACCCTTTCGGGCTCGGGAACGCTGGCGATCGGCGGCGACGGGAAAATCACCGTCAAACGCTCGGAGCTTGCGGCACTTTCCGCAGTCGCGGGAACGGCGTATGCCTATCAGGTCTCGGCGGACGGAGGTTCTGCAACGCAAGCGTACTACTACCAGATCGCTTCGAGCAGTGCGACCTTCGACGATGCGTGGGGCACTTCGACATTTACGCTCAGCGGATGGGGTACGGGTTATTCCGTTCAGTCTTATGAAAACGGATTGCTTACGATTGCCATTCCCGAACCGTCGAGCTTCGGTCTGTTGTCGGGCTTGGGGGCGTTGGTCCTCGTGGTGTCGCGTCGCCGCCGCCGAAAGTAATTTTCGTAATGTATTGATTCATAGATGATAGTTGTACGCCCCCGCCGATTTCGGCGGGGGCGATTCTAATTGAAAGCGTACGGATTCTTTCATTTTCTCGCGTTCAACCCGTTCGGGATTCCTGTTTTTCCCTTGCGGGAACGCACGGAAGTTTTAGACTCTTCACATAAAATTTTTTTCTGATTTTCCAATGAGTTCCGCAAATACCGAAGTCGCTTATAACAGCAAAATCGAAGGCGGGGTCGTCGTTACCAAACTCGACGCCGCGATTGACTGGATTCGATCCCACTCCGTTTGGCCGATGCCGATGGGCTTGGCGTGTTGCGCGATTGAATTTATGTCGGCGAGTTGCTCGCGCTTCGATATTTCCCGCTTCGGTATGGAAGTAACGCGCTTTTCGCCGCGGCAGGCGGACTGCATGATCGTCGCGGGAACGGTAACGTACAAGATGTCGCAGGCGGTGCGCCGCATTTACGATCAGATGGCGGAGCCGAAATGGGTGGTCGCGATGGGCGCGTGCGCGTCGTCCGGCGGAATGTACCGCAGTTATTCGACGCTGCAGGGCGTTGACCGCATTCTTCCCGTGGACGTTTATATTTCGGGTTGCCCGACGCGTCCGGAAGCGCTTTTTGACGGACTTATGGCTTTGCAAAAAATGATTGCGAAGGAGCCGGGCTTGAAGTTGCTCAAGCGCGACCGCCCGGTGAAGCCGCTTTACTTCGGTTAATCCGGACGGCGTTCCCGCGATTTCCTTTTTTTTTTCAGAAAATTTTCTCATTCAGGATTCATTTTTATGACCGAAAAAGATTTGGCTCTGCAGAACGAACTTTTGGAAAAATACCCGTATGTAAGCGTGCGTCCGGGTTCCGCCGACCACGCGTCGTTTGACGTTCCCGCGGACAAGGCGGTCGAGTTCGCGCTCGCGCTTCGAGACAAGGAAGGTTTTTCCTCGATTAACGACGTTACCGGTTGCGACTGGGGCGTGGATGCCTCACCGCGTTTTTCGGCGATCTGGCACGTTTACAACTACGACCGCCATCTTTATGTGCGCATGAACGTTTACGCGGCGGACAACGAAAAACCCGCCGTGCCGTCGCTTTGCTCCGTCTGGGCGGGTTGCAACTGGCACGAACGCGAAGCGTTTGACTTGGTCGGCATCACCTTTACGGATCACCCGGATATGCGCCGCATTCTGATGTGGGACGAATATCCGTACCACCCGTTGCGCAAGGATTTCCCGCTTGCGGGTATCGAAGTGCCGCACCCGGACCCGGACACCGTCGCGCAGACGGGCGTCAAAGTGCTCCCCGCGCCGATGAACGGCGGACCGTTCGTTTCCTGCCGCGGGAACACGATGCGCGAAACCGAGCCGCGTGCGCTCGACCAGGAATGGAGCGAAGGCAACCGCAAACCCGCCGCCGAATAACGCGCGGGAACGCCAACTCAAACAACGGAGATTTTTACAATGTCCAAGACCCTCGATTTTGAATATTCCGAAGCCGCCGCGCGCGAAGAAAGCCTCGTTCCGTGCGAAAAAATGCACCTGACGATGGGCCCGTCCCACCCGGCGACGCACGGCGTTCTCCGCCTCCAGCTCGAAGTGGACGGCGAAATCGTTACGAAGTGCACGCCGGTCGTCGGCTATCTGCACCGCGGCGACGACAAGCTGGCGGAAAACATGACGTACAACCAGTTTGTGCCGTTTACGGACCGCCTCGACTACCTCGCGCCGATTTGCAACAACGTCGCCTACGCGCTCACGGTGGAAAAACTCGCCGGGCTCGAGGTTCCCGCGCGTTGCGCCGCGCTTCGCGTGCTGACCTGCGAGCTTTCGCGCATTTCTTCGCACTTGCTCGGTCTCGGCGTTTACGCGATGGACACGGGCGCGCTCACCGTCTTCCTCACGACGTACACGGAACGCGAACGCATTTACACGCTCTTTGAAGAACTCACGGGGCAGCGCCTCACGAACAGCTACACGCGTATCGGCGGTGTCACGCGCGATGTTCCCGAAGGCTGGCTCGAAAAAGTCGAAAAAGCCTGCGATTGCATTCTCAAGGGCGTGGACGAAATGGAAGGCTTGCTCTCGCGCAACAAAATCTTCCTCGACCGTACGAAAGACATTGCCGTTATCACGAAGGAAATGGCGTTGCAGTACGGTTTGACCGGCGTGAACCTGCGTTGCGCGGGCATCGGTTCCGACATTCGTAAGGACCGCCCGTACAGCGGCTACGACCAGTACGATTTTGACGTTCCCGTGGGAACCGTCGGCGACTGCTACGACCGCTACCTGCTCAAAACGGAAGAAATCCGCCAGTCCGTGCGTATCGTTCGCCAAGTTTGCAAAACGCTTCCGGACGGACCGATTTTTGCCGAAGACGCAAAGAAAATTTGCCTCCCGCCGAAGCAACGCGTGCTCACCGGCATGGAAGAACTGATTCAGAACTTCATGCTCACGACGCACGGTCCGCAGATTCCCGCCGGCGAAGCGTATTTTGAAGCGGAAAACCCGAAAGGCGCGCTCGGCTTCTTCATTCACTCGAAGGGCGAAGGGCATCCGTACCGCCTGCACGTTCGCGGTCCGTCGTTTGTTTCGCTTTCGACGCTTCCGGTGCTTATCCCGGGCAACTTCGTCACGGACATTCCCGCAATTCTCGGTTCGCTCGACTTCGTTCAGGGCGAATGCGACCGCTAATTAAGCCTAAAGGCTTCCAATGAATAACGAATAGTGAATAGTTAATAATGAATAACGCTTACTTCAAAATTTTTGCCGTAGGCAAAAATCTTAGCACGGAGTTATTCACTATTCACTATTCGCTATTCACTAAGTGTTTTTTTTCGCTTCTTTTTATCCTGCTTTTTTCGGTGTTCGGCGTTGCAGCGACGAACACCGCCGGAAGCGTTCCCGTGAAGTCCGGCGATACCGCTTCCGCTTCCTCCGCCGTTCCCGTTGCGCCGGAAAAACTTTTCTACAAAATTTCGCTGAACGAATCTTTTTTCATACGGGAACGCGAAGCCGTCGTAAACGCGCGCGCAACCGTAACCGTTTTGCAGGGCGAAATGGACAAAGTAACGCTCGAAGTTTTCGGTATCGGAAACGGACAGGGCGAAATTTTTAATGTTTCCGGAGAAAGGGTTAAGGATTGGAGTATCCGCCGGGAAAATACGCGCACGTTTTTGGAAATCCGCCCGAAGGATTTGGGCGATGAAAAACAATTTACGCTGACGATTTCCGGGCGACAGCCGCTGAAGCTGCCGACCACGATTTCTCCGCTGATTTTTTCCGGCGTGGATTCTGCGGCATTTCTCGGAGTCGTGCAGTTTTTGGCATCCGCCGATTTGCGCCTTTACGCCAAGCAGGAACGCGGGCTGATTCCGCTGGGCGAGCGCACGCGTTCGCAAATCAATTACAGCATTTTGGGCACGCCGTCGCTGCGCCTCGACATCGCCCGTGCGAACGAATTGCTCGCTCCCGTTTCGCTGGAAAAATTTACGCTCTTCGGCGATGTTCAGGGCAACGGCGCTCGTTTCCGTATGCGAGCAAAGGCGCTTGTGCGTGAAATCGGCGCGGAAGTTCCCGTGCTCACCGGAAATGCGGCGCTTTTAGATTTCCCCGAAAAAAACGATTTTACGGTGCTGGCGAGAACGGACGAAAAAAGCGGCGAAACGGAATATCGACTGCGTTTTTCCGCGCGCGGAGAATTTGACGTGGAATTGCTTTTCGATGCCGGAATCCGCGAGATCGACGGTTGGCGGCAAATCAACTTTCGCGTTCCCGTCGCGCAGGTCGCGCCGTACACGCTGAAAGGAATGCCCGCCGATACGGTTTTTGCGACGGACAATGTTTCGATTCCGCAAATCGAAAAAAACGGGACCTTTTCCGGATTTTTGCCGTCGAGCGGGGCTTTGGATTTGCGCTGGCGCCCGAGCATTCCGACACCGCCGGAATTTTCCGCCGCCGTTTACGCAATCGACACCACGTCCGAGATGCAGATCAAAACCGGTGTGTTGAAGCAGAAAAACGAATTCAATTTTACGATTTCGCAGGGCGAACTTTCGTCGCTGTTTTTTGAAATGACGGGCGAGGGCGAAATCCTTTCCGTCGAAGGGCAGGACTTGCTTTCGTGGACGCTGATTCCGATGGCGGACAACAAACGCGGGCTTTCCGTGCGTCTGAGCCAACCGAAATCCGAAAATTACAAACTGCGCGTGATTTCGCAAACGCGCACGGGCGAGTTCCCGCGCAAGCTCGCTCCCGTGCGGCTGATCCCGTCGCGGACCGATTGGGAAGGCTTGCCCCTCGCTTCCGTTTGTGTGCGCAATAACGAGCTTTTGCGCCTCTGCAACGGCGTCGGCATCCGCTGCGAGGCGCTTCCGCACGCAGGTATGACGCAGGTCGTCGCTTCCGCGTTCCCGCAAGGCGGAGATTTTTTTGAGAAAAACGTTCCCGAGGGCGAAGCCTCGGTTTACCGCCTTTCGAGCGCGACGGAAAAGCTCAGCGTCAAAGCGGATTTTATTCGCTCGGATGTCGTCGTTACGCCGCGCACGCGCTGGCATTTTGCCGACGGGAAAATCACGTCCGGGCAATTTGTGACGTTTGAAGTGCGCGACGCGCCGCTTTATGAAATGCAACTGCTCGTTCCCGACGATTTGAATCCGGTTTCGCTGGATTCGGAAATTATTGCGAGCCACGAGGTTATCGACGATACGGAAACGCCCGGCTATCGTCTCCTTAAAATCGTTTTTTCCGAGCCGATTTTGGGAGAAGGGAAATTTTCGATGAGTTTTCAGAAGGAAATTCCGGAAGCCGGGCAGGAGGCGGTTTTGCGTGCGTGCCGCTTCCCGCAGGCGCATTTCGTGTTCGGGCTCGTTGCGCTTTCCGCGCAGAAAAATCTGCGTTTGCTCCCGATTTCCGCAGAAAATTTGAGCGAAATTTCTCCGGAGGAATACAGTGAGAAAAATCCTCCGCAACTCGCGTTTCGTACGCGCGACGGCGACGGTGTTTTGCGCGTGCGCCCGATGGCGCGCCCGGCGGCGTTGCGCGGAGCTTCGTCCTGTGTTTACAAAGTGAGCCGGGAAAAAGTTTTCGGAAATCTCAAAATTGATTATGCGACGGACGGCGTTCCCGTACCGCAAGTGCGCATCGCGTTCCCGTCGGGAGCGAAAGTGCTTTCCGTTTCCGGAGAAAACGTGCGCGATTGGTCCGTCGATGAAAACGGCGTGGCGACGGTGCAGCTTTCCGGAGACGCAGGCGAAAAATTTTCCGTTTCCGCAAGTTTTGAAGAATTGCGCAAGGAGGACGAACTGCAGGCATTTGAGGGCGCGACGCTTCTCGGCGCCGTGGGCGACGCGGGAACGATCCTGATTACCGCAGATCGCGTGCTCAGCCTCGCCGGGGAAGAATCCGTACACACGCTTTCGACGTTGCCTCTGAGCGGCGTCGGCGAAGATTACGTACGGCGCGGCGGCGCGATTCTTTTCCGAGCGTATCAGTTTGTAGAAAGACCTTTCCGCCTCCGCCTGCAAACGCATTTGCCGCAGGCTTCGGCGACGCCGAAAATCGCCGTTACCGAAGCGCGCGTAACTTCCAACGCCGGGCAAAGCTACGACATCGTTTACCGTTGCCGGTCGCTCGGCGCGAACGAACTCAAAATCGGCGTTCCCGTGGGTATGAAAATCGTCTACGACGGCGCGAAGCCTCAGCCCGACGGCACGCTGCTTTTGCCGCTTCCGCCGAATGCGACGGAAATCGCTTTCCGCATGGAACGCGCGGATTCCGGAGAGGATTTTTCGCGGGAACGCAAATTGACGCTTCCGCAGGTTTTTGCGCCGGTGTCGCGCACGATTTTCGTCGGATTCGGCGATGCGCAGTCGGACACGATGGAGACGCTTGTCGCCGGGCGGAAGCTGAACGACAAGCTCAACCTCGCGTTTCTCGTGCGTGTATTCGAGCATCTCGCCGACGGCGCGTGTTCGCTCGTTGTTTCTTTCGTCGCGCTGATCGGCGCGCTGTTTGCATCCACGTTTTTTGAGCGCCGCCGCAACGCGTATCGCCTTTGTCGCGGAATCGCGCTCGCGGCGGGAACGGCGCTTGCCGTTGCGTGGGTTTGGTGGCTTGTGGCGACGGTGCGCCCGGACTACGGCGAAGCGGTTTTGACTGCGGGAATGCTTGAGCCCGGGGCCGTGCTGGACGTTACCGTACATCGTTTTTATTTCCTCGGGGAAAGTTCGCTCGGCGTAACGCAGTTTGCGCTCATCGGAATTTTTGTCGCGGGCACGGCGCTGTTGCTTCACGGCGCGGGTTGCCGCGATTTGCGTCTGCGCATTCTCGGACGCGTTTTGGTTTACTCCGTGGCGGCAATTTTCTCGGCGGAAGATTTTCCGTATCGCGTTCCCGCGTTTATCGCAGCGGTTATCGCGGTGGAGGTTTCCGCTTATGTCGCGTTTGCGCTGATTCGCGCGACGCTGAAATATTCCGGGAAAAAACATTTCGGCGGCGGAAGTGCGGCGCTTCTGTTCTTTGCCGTGTTGTGCGCTCCCGCCGCGTTTCCGGCAGATGTCCGCGCCGAAGTTGCCGCTTCCGACGAAACGGCGATTGAAATCCCGAATTTTTCGGAAGTTCCCGAGATGCCGCACGACGTTGCCGACCGCATTTCACAGGCGATTGACGTGCGCGGCGACCGTATCGTGGCGCGCGGCGACATCCGCGTAACGGGGCACGCCGGAGACCGCTTTAACCTGCTCGCGGCACCGGCTGTGCTGACTTCGTTTGAAAAACCGGAAAAATCCATGTTGCGCCTGGAACGCATTCGCGCGAAGGATTCCGGCTACGTTTATCAGGTGGTTTTGGAACGCGCGGGAACGTTTTCCGCAACGTTTTCCTACGAGCTTGCGCTGTCCGCAAACGCGCGCGGCTTCCCGATTCTTTCCGGCGCGGCGGCGGCGGACGTCGTTACGGTCCATGTCCCGCGCTCCGAAGTTCAGGTTTCGGCAAAAGGCGCGGTAACGACGACGCTTACGTCCTGGGGCGAGAAATCCCAAATCGCGCAAATCGTGTTTAAACCGAAAGCCGAGCGCGAAGTGTTTTGGAATCCGCGGGAACGTGACCGCTCGCGTGAAGCGCTCCGCGTGTTCGCTTCCGGCGAAAATCTCTACGTGCCGTCTTCCGGCGTTATTGAGGGGCGGCACGTGATGAAGTTCGTTCCCGCGCAAGGCGAGATTTCCCGCGTTCGTATTCTCATTCCGAAGCCGTTTTCCGTTTCGCGAATTGAGGGCGCGGCGATTCACCGCTGGAATTTTAATCGTGAAACGGGTTTGCTGACCGTGCTTTTTACGGCACCGCGCGTTACGGATTTTTCCCTGTCGATTTTCACGCAGGCGCAACTGAGTTTCCTGCCGGTTCGGCAAAAATTCGCCGCGCTCGAAGCGCTCGACTGCGACGTGCAAGTGCGCACCATCGGAATCGCAACGGGCGATTCGCTCCAAATTGATGCCGTTTACGTCGGTGATTTGGCATCGATCGACGAAGACGAATTTAACGCTTCGTTTGCCGCCGCCGGCATGAAAATGGAGCCGAGTTTGCGCTTGCGCCGCGCATTCCGCACGGTGGACAAAGCCGGCGAATTCGAGGCGGAGCTTTCCGCCGTGAGTCCGAATCTGCGTATCACGGGCGAGGAAAAATTTTTCGTAAACAGCGAATCCGTTCGTGCGGAAGTGCTTTTGAAGGCGAAAGTTTCCCGAGCCGAAATTTTCAATATCGATTTCCGAATTCCGGCGGGCATTTCTGTCGATGTCATTCGCGGCGATATGCTCAGCTATTGGGAAAAAACGCCGCTGGAAGACGGTTCTTCCCGCGTGTCGATGCGTTTGCGCCGCGCGCTTGAGGGCGAGCAGGAGTTTCGGATTTGGCTTTCCGGCGCGTTCCCGAAAGATGCGCGGGAATGGACGTTGCCGAGCTTTTTTGTCGAAAACGCAAAAGCCCAACGCGGAGAAATTTTCGTTTCCGTGGACGAAGGCTTGCGGCTCGTTCCCGCGTCCGTCGGGCGCGCGATGTTTACGGAAGCTGCCGCCGAAGGGCAAAGCGACACGTTCCGCTTCCGCTATTTCAGCCGGGGTACGGAATCGCCGACATTTTCCGTGCTCGAATCGAAGCCGTTTACCGACGTGCGTTGGATTCACAAAATCCGTCCGCACGGGCGCTACGCGTTTTCCCGCACGGATATGGTTTTCGACATCGAAAATGTGGCGCGCTCTTCCGTAAAAGTGCGCATCCCGGAAAACGCGCTGGCGGTGCGCTTCTCCGGCGACGAACTTATTTCCGTGAAAAAATCGGAAACCGAGCCCGGCGTGAGCGAACTGATTTTTGCTAAACCGATCCGCGGGCGTGTGGAACTTGCGGCGGAATTCTTCACGCTGCTGCCGTCTGCGAGCGTGGCGCGAATCCCGAGAGTTTCCGTTGTCGATGCGGATCGCCAAACGGCTTGGCTCGCGGTGGAGCGCGGGAACGTTTTCACAAATTTGAAATCCCATTCGCCGGAGAAAGTTTCGGCGGCGGACGTTCCCGCAGAATTGCGTTCGGCGTTAGGAGAGGGCGAGTGGTTTGTCGAAAAATACGCGGAAAAATATCCGGCGGAAGCAGCGCTTTCTGCGGATGCCGTCAATGCGTGGCGCGAAAGTGTTTCGGATATTCACCGCGATTCCTTCCGCGCGGAAACGCTGAGTCGCTTTACGGTTTTTGACCGCGAAAAAGCGACGACGGAAGAGCAGATTACTCTGCGCGCGAAGCGGAGCGACGTGCTTCGGATTTTGATTCCGGCGGGCGGTGCGTTGCGCTCGATCTCGGTCGACGGGACTGCCGTGCGCGTCGTACCGCTTTCGGAGGCGGACAAAAAATCGGTGTGGCTTCCGATTTTTGCGAAGGAATCCGCGCCCGTAAATATTTCCGTGGCTTACGAACATCCGCTGAATCTTGTGCAGCGCGGCGAGCGGCGCGTTTGGGAGCTCGTTCCCGCAGAAATTATTTGCGCGGAGCGGGAAACGTGGAGTTTGCGTGCACTTGACGAAACGGCGGAAACCGTCGAAATTTTCGGTCGCGCTCCGGAAACGTTCGGTTCGGATTTCCCGGTCGCCGAAACGCTTTTCCTTGATTCGTATTTCAAGGACGGGAACACCGAAACCTATGTTTCCGGCGGGAACGACGCCTCGAGAGTCCGCGCCGTTTTCACGTTCCCGCGAGAGGAAAACCCAAAGGAAACGTCCGGTGTCGAAGTTTTCCTCATTATCTTCGGCATATTGGCATCGGTGAAAATCCTTCGTTTCTACCGTTCTCGAATCGTTTCTGTGAAACACCGATAACGATTGTAGACGTGTTTTTTATGGAAATCTCGGTTAAATTTTCCTAACATAATCCTGACAATTCGGGTTAACCCGACATCGATTCCTAATTCAACAAAATAAAAAAAAAATGGAAGCCGTAATTGAACATCTTTCAGCTCGAAAAATTATCCCGATCGCCATTTTTGACGATCCGAACAAGGCTGTTCCCCTGGCTCATGCGTTGCTCGCCGGGGGGTGCGACGTTGTGGAAATCTCTTTCCGTTCGCCGACGGCTGCCGCGTCTATTGCGGAAATCGTTTCGGATGTTCCTGAAATGTTTGTCGGTGCCGGCTCGCTTTTGTCGGTGGACGATGTTTCGGAGGCGATTTCGGCAGGCGCGACTTTCGGGATCGCACCGGGATTCGCTCCGTCTGTTGTTAAGTCGGCGGCGGAAGCGGGATTCCCGTTCGTGCCGGGCTTTTTTACTCCGTCGAACGTGACGCAGGCACTTTCTTTCGGGTGTGAAGTTCAAAAGTTTTTCCCGGCGGAGTCTATGGGACCGGCATTTCTTTCGGCATCGCTTGCGGCGTTTAACCACAAACATAATTTGAAAGTGATTGCGGCGGGCGGAATCACGCCGGAAAACATTGCACGTTGGCTCGTGGTGCCGCAGGTTATCGCTTGCGGCGCCTCGTGGGTTTGTCCGAAGGAAATGATTGAAGCGGAAGACTGGACAGGCATTACCGCACGTGTACAGCAACTTTTGGCCATCGCCCATTCCGGTATCGCGGCGGTGTAAGAGAAAGGAGTGAGCGGAGCGGGGCGGGAGCATTTCCCCGTTTCCGATTCTCTTGCTCGTTCTGTTTTTGTTTTCCCATGGATACACGAAAACACGTTGCCGTTTTTCTTTGCGGCGGAAGCGGAACGCGGATGCGCGGTTGCGTTGCCGACAAAATTTTTGCGACGCTTGCGGGAACTCCTGCGCTTGCCTTTTCCTTGCGTGAGTTTGAGGAGTCCGGAATTTTTTCTCACGGCGTTTTTGTTTTTCGGGACGAAGAGCAACGGAATGAAATTCGCGCACTTGCGGAAGAATTTGCACCGGGGCTCGCACGGAATTGCGTTTTTTGTCGCGGCGGGAACGAGCGCAAAGATTCTGTTTTCAACGGGCTTTCCGCCGCGATGAATGTGCCCGGGAAAACGCCGGACACACTTGCGTTTATCCATGATTGTGCGCGTCCGCTTATCCGCGCGGAAATGTTGATCCGACTCGCCGAAGTCGCCGGGCGCGAAGGCGCAGCCGTGCTTGCGCACCCTTGCAAAAACACCGTCAAACGCGTTCCCGCAGGAGCGCTGTCCGGTATTGCGTGCGAGACGGAAGATCTCGACCGTTCCCGCCTTTGGGAAACGGAGACACCGCAGGTTTTTCCGCTCGAAAAAATTTTTTCCGCGTATCAAAAAATCAATGACGAAAATATTTTCGTTACGGACGATGTTGCGGCGGCGGCTCAGATCGGAGTCCGTGTCGCCATTGTGGAAAACTTTTCGCCGAATCCGAAACTCACCGTTCCCGAAGATGTGATTTTCTGTGAAGCACTTATCGCGGCGCAAGGAAACAGGAATTTTTAAACGGGACGGGCTGGGCGTTTATTCGGATTTTTTTATTCGGAAAAAGTTGTAAGTATTTACGTTGAAAAAAAAACGCGCGTACCTTGCGGGAACGCGCGTTTTTTATCGGAAGGAAGCGATTATTGCTTGGCTTCTTCGATGACGGCTTTCGCGTCAGCGGCGAGAGAAGCGTCTTCAGCGGCTTTTTCTGCCTTGATGAACTCTTCTTCGTTGACCTGCGTGTAAAGTTTGGATTCTTCGACTTCCATGAGGTAGTCGCGAGCGAGGGAGAAGCCGTAGCGTTTCGTCATTTCTTCGTTGTTCTTAACGAGAACTTCTTCCGCTTTCTTCATATCTTCTTCAATCTTCGCTTTTTGTTCGCCGGAGGAAGCGTCGGCAGCCTGCTTCATTTGAACGAGCTGGTTACGCTGAGCCTGAACGAGCTGAACGTTACGGCGGAAGTCGTTGTTCGCTTCAACGGTCGGAATGACGGCGATGAGGCGGAACTTGTCGTCGCCCTTGACGAGCAGATCTTCCGGTTTGGTTTCCGGATCGTCTTTGGCCTTCTTGTATTCTTCGTCCGTGAGCTTAATGAAAACGCGGGTTTTGACAATCGCGTGGATGTACTTACGGTCGAGAGAATAGCCGTAGCTTTTTGCCATCGTCTGGTTGTTTTCGGCGAGTTTCTTGGCGGCGTTTTCGATTTCCTTGGCAAGAGCGTCCTGCGCTTCCTTGGTGGAAACGAGTTTGCGGGCTTCGTCGAGAATCGAAATCTGGCGGCGCTGCTGGTTCACGAGATTGACGTTCTGCATGAACTGGCGATTGGCATCAACCGTGCCGATGGTGGAAACGTGGATGAATTTCTGTCCGTTCTGTTCGATAAAATCGAGCTTGGAAGTGGTGTTTGACATAGTGGTATTATTATCGTTTTGAGAAATTTTTTCTGCTTCGGGAGCGGCGGGCTCTTCGTTAGCGTGGACGAGGGAGGCGGCTGCAAGAGATGCAATAGCGATGGCGGAAAGTGATTTTTTGTTCATAAAGTCTCTTTTTGTGATAATGAAAGAAACGCAATGATGCTGTTTTGCATATAAAAAGACAAGAGCAAACAGGAAGGGGATACTCTCGGATTTGTAGTCCGGTGCGCGGGAACGGGGATTTTTTTGATTCGCGGGAACGGGCGTTTCCATTCACAATCGCAAACTTTTATGGACGTTTTACGAATCAGAGGCGGGAGAAGTTTGTACGGAGAAGTCGCAGTCGGAGGCGCTAAAAACGCGTGTCTTCCGTTGTTGGCGGCAACGCTTTTGACGGACGAGCCGTGCGTGTTGCACAATGTGCCTGATTTGAGCGATTCGCGCTTCATGATTGAAATTTTGCGGCACCAGGGCGCGTCGGTCGAATCCGTAGGGGCGAATGTGTGGCGTGTGTCCGCGGGAACGCTCCAGCCGAAGACACCGTACGAGCTGGTACGCAAAATGCGTGCGTCCATCTGCGTCATGGGCGCGCTGGTCGGGCGGCTTAAACACGCGGAAATTCCGCTTCCGGGCGGATGCGTTATCGGGCAACGTCCGATTGATTTGCACATCAAAGGGCTGAAAAAACTCGGTTGCGAAATCGAAAATCACGCGGGAATGATGCGCATCGATGCGTCCAAATTGCGCGGAGACTACGTTTTTCTCGGCGGGCGCTACGGAAGTACGGTTACGGGAACGGCAAACATTCTTATGGCGGCAGTACTTGCGCCCGGAATCACGCGCATCGACAGCGCGGCGTGCGAACCGGAAGTACAGGATCTCTGCCGTATGCTCGTCAAAATGGGGGCAAAAATTTCCGGAATCGGTTCGCCGACGCTGGAAGTTGAGGGTGTCGAAAAACTCCGCGGGTGCGAATATTCCGTGATTCCAGACCGCATCGAGGCGGGAACGCATTTGCTCTGCGGCGCAATTACGCGCGGCGACGTTACCGTGCACGGAGCGATTACCGAGCATCTCGGCGCATTTTTGGACAAAATGGACGAAGCCGGAATTCCGTTGGAGACGCTTTCGCCGACATCTATCCGCGTACGCGGCGATTTGATAAAAAAGCTGCGTCCGATCGACATCGTCACGCTCCCGCATCCGGGTTTTCCCACGGATTTGCAGGCTCAGTTTTCGGCGGTTTTGGCCCTGACGGCGGGCATCAGCATTATCACGGAACGCATTTACCCGAATCGCTTTATGCACGTTCCCGAGCTTTTGCGTATGGGGGCGGATATTGCAATTGAAGGTCCGAGCGCAATCATCAAGGGCGTTCCCGAGCTTTCCGGTGCTCCCGTGATGGCTTCGGATTTGCGCGCATCGGCGGCGCTTGTCCTCGCCGGGCTTGCCGCGAGCGGCGAAACGTGGGTGCAACGCATTTACCACCTCGACCGCGGCTACGAAAAATTCGAGGTCCAACTCGCGCAACTCGGGGCGGATATCGTGCGGCTGCGCGATACCGATATGCCGAGCGAGTTTCAGATTTAGGCTGCGGGATACGAATTAAATTTCAATTTGCGTTTCCCTGAAAAAGAAAATTCTCTTTTACGTTGTTATGGCAAAAATCGATTTAGACCTCCTACAAATGGTGCTACAGCGCAATTCCGTGGACGCGCGCCTTACCGCTCAGATCCTCTCCGACCTTCAGGAGCAGATAAAAATTGAAAAAATGGAGGAAGCTGCGCGGGATCGAGAGCCTCGAACCAAGAAAAAATACGTTTTCGTGGCGAGTGATCCCGAGGGCGTTCTGGCGGGACGGGAACTCGTCGGCTGGGTTGTGCAGATTCCTGAAGATCAGAGCGAGTTCTCCGTAGAAGAACGCATCTTCGCCGCAACGTACGAATACAACCGCTCGAAAAAAGGGCGTCGCGATCCCGCGCGTACCGTCGGTGAAGCGTGCGAGCGCGTTCCCGCAAAAACATTTCGCGAACATCAGATTTGGGTGAGAAATAAGGAAGCCGCGTATTTGCTCCCGACGGAGAATGTGATTCCGAGTGCTTCGAAAATGCGCCCGCAGGAGGAATGATCCCGCGTTTCCGTAATCGCTGAAACGTACCTTGTATCTTAAAAGCGAATACGATTTAACACAGACTGCTTTGCGGAAGAAGTTTTCGGTTGCGCGTGCCGGTATCGGCGTGCGCAACCATTTCTTTACGGGAACGACAAGCCTTTTCTCCGCGAAAAACAAAGTTTTTTTTCAAAAATTTTTTAGAAAAGATATTGACGGGGTTTCGTTCTAAGCCTGTATTTATCTACGTTAACAAACGGTTAACGTTTTAAAGACACTACAACAAATATCCCAAAAAACTCCTATGAATAAAGGTGAACTCATCGAAGCAGTAAAAGCTAACCTCGGCGCTGATGCCTCCAAAGCGCAGGCCGAACGTGCGGTTGAAGCCGTTCTTGAAGGCATTAAAGCCGGCATCAAGAAAGACGCAGCCGTTCAGTTGATCGGTTTCGGAACCTTCACGGTCGCCAAGCGCGCGGCTCGCCAGGGTATCAATCCGAAGACCGGCGAAAAGATTAAGATCAAGGCCTCCAAGAACGTTAAGTTTAAGGCCGGCTCTGCTCTTAAGGCTCTTGCTGCCAAGACGAAATAAGCTTTTGTTTCGTTTGTCGAAGATCCGCCCGAAAGGGCGGATCTTCTTTGTTTTTTTTGGGGGGGGCGGGTTCCCCGAAAATTTCGTTTACGCACTTGCGGCGGCGAAAATTCGAGCCTACACTCGTTTGCTCTTATGATTATCGCATGGATTCTTATCGGCGTTGCCGTTCTGGTCATTTTCTGGGGAATTTCCGTTTACAACGGACTCGTCGCACTCCGCAACCGTTTCAAAAATGCGTTTGCGCAAATCGACGTTCAGCTTCAGCGCCGCTATGATTTGATTCCGAATCTTGTCGAAACGGCAAAAGGGTTTCTCGCGCACGAAAAGGAAACTCTGCAGGCGGTGACGGAAGCGCGCAATATCGCACAAGCGGCAGCGAAAACGGCGAGCGGCGATCCCGCGAACGCGGCGGCAATCGGAAATCTTTCCCGCGCGGAAGGCGTGCTCGGATCGGCGCTTTCCCGCCTGATGATGGTTTGCGAAGCGTATCCGGATTTGAAATCCGATCGCCACATGGCGCAACTCATGGAAGAGCTTTCTTCCACGGAAAACAAAATTTCGTTTGCCCGTCAGGCTTATAACGATGCGGTAATGCTCTACAACAACGGGCGCGAAGTGTTCCCGGCATCGCTTGTTGCCGGAATGTTCGGGTTTTTGCCGGCGGAGTTGCTTGCACTTGAAAATGCCGAAGCGCGCCAAGCGGTAAAAGTGCAGTTTTAATGGGCGCGGAAAAAATTTTAGAGCTTCGCAATCTTTCGGTCGTTCGCGGCGACCGCAAGGTTTTTTCCGGATTGTCGCTCTCCGTTCCCGCGGGTTGTAATACGGCGATTCTCGGACCGAATGGTGCGGGGAAATCGACGTTTTTGAAATTGCTGACGCGGGAAATTTATCCGATTTCGGCGGAAGGATCTTCGCTGACGATTTTCGGCGAAAAACTTTGGAATGTGCGCGATTTGCGTTCCCGCCTCGGAATTGTGTCCAACGACTTGCAGCGTCATTTTCCGGAGGAAACGGTGGGGCGCGACGTCGTTCTCTCCGGATTTTTTTCCACCTACGGTGTGTGGAAGGATTTGCGCGTTTCGCGGGAACAGCGAACGACGGCAAGGCGCGTAATGCGTATGCTTGAAATCGACGCTATCGCCGGGCGTGAGTTCGGGACATTTTCCACCGGCGAGCAGCGACGCTTTCTGCTCGCGCGCGCGCTCGTAAATTCGCCGGAAGCACTCGTACTTGACGAACCCACGAGCGGGTTGGACCTGAAATCCGCGTTTCGTTATCTCGAGAAACTTCAGGAGCTGATGCTCGCGGGAACGACGGTGGTTTTAGTCACCCACAATCTCTCCGAAATCACGCCGCAATTTTCCCGTGTACTTTTGCTCAAGAACGGAAGCGTGCTTGCGGACGGTTCTCGGGAGCGGGTTCTGACATCAAAAAACCTTTCGAGGCTTTTCGATTTCCCGCTTTCGGTTTCGTCAAAAAACGGCTTCTTCTCCGTTGTTCCCGCCAAGGCGGAATCATTTTCTCCCCGGTCATAATTTCCGTTTGCAAAGCGTGGAAAAAACACGCTAAATTATCCCCACTTTTTAACATCCAAGAATTCGTTTTATGAAGAAAACACTCATTGCCGTTTCCGCTTTCGCCGCCGCCCTGGTTCTTTCCGGTTGCACGTCTCAGCCTGTTGACCAACCCGGCTCCCGCCGCCCCGAAGGTACCTGGAACAGCATTACGGGAACGCTTGGCGACGTTCGTTACTACAACAGCAACGTGGACGCGGTCTACAAAGCGGCGGAAAAGTCCTTTCGCGAACTCGGAATTTTCGTCACCGGTTACACGCAGTACAAGAGCGGTTACACGCTTTACGGTCGAGCGGTCGGCGACTACAAAGTGACGGTCGATGTTACGAGCCGTCAGGTTTCTACGCGCGGAACGGATCGTGCGCCGATTCCGTACACGGAAGTCAGTGTTTCCTACGGCGCTTTCGGTGATTTGGCAATGTCGCTCCAAATCGTTTCGAAGATTTCCTCAAATCTTCCGAGCGAAAAGTAATTTTCCTCACGAAAAACCGTCCTGATTCTGGGGCGGTTTTTTTGTAAACACAAATACCTAAAAAACATGAAAAATATTGAAAGTTCCGTCGCGGAAACGCTTGTGCGCATTCGCGAAAAATCTCCGCTCGTGCTTGCTCTGACAAATTCCGTCGTGCAACCGATTACGGCAAATCTTTTGCTTTCCGTCGGAGCCGCTCCCGTGATGCTCGAGGATGCAGGTGAATGTGTAGAGCTGATCAATGCTTGCGGCTCGGCGTTGCTCGTTAATCTCGGCACCTTGAACCGTTCGCAGGCCGAATCCATGCGCGTTGCCGTCGCGGCGGCAAACGCACGCGGCGTGCCGTGGGTGCTCGATCCCGTAGCCGTCGGGTTACTGGGTTTCCGTACCGAATTTGCGCGGGAATTACTTTCGCAAAAACCGGGTGTTATTCGCGGGAACGCGGCGGAAATTCTCGCGCTCGCCGGATACGACGCGAAGCCGCGCGGACCGGAAAGCACTTGCGGGAGCGATTCTGCCGTCGCTGCGGGAAAGGAACTTGCGATTCGCACGGGAGCCGTCGTGCTGGTGACGGGCGAAACCGATTATGTGACAGACGGTGTATGCGTGGCAGCATTTGCCAACGGTCACGAGATGATGACGCGCGTAACCGGTGTCGGGTGTTCTATGGGCGCACTTACGGCAGCGTGCGTTGCGGTGGCGGATTGCCCGTTCTGCGGAGCGGCGGCGTCTGCCGGAATCATGGGGATCGCCGGAGAAATTGCATTTGAAAAATCCGGCGCGCCGGGAACGTTTGCCGTCCGACTGCTTGACGCATTTTACGAAATGACCCCGGAAATTTTGCGCTCCCGCTTGAAATCCGTTTGAACGGATCGGGGAGCCCCCGTCTATGTTTCTGCCGTGAAAACAATTGCGGCAGGCAGGTGCGGTTTTGTAGGATTCGGGGCGTTATGATTTCCCCTAAATTGCTTCCTTGCATTGCCTGCTCATTTTTGACGGCGTTTCCTTGGAGCGCTTCCGACGTTTACGGAAAATCCGGAGGCGCGTCCGGGGCTCGTCCGAACATCATTTTCGTGCTTGTCGACGATATGGGGTGGGGCGATCTCAATTGTAATTGGAATTACGGCGAAAAATTTAAAAACCGTTCCCGCGACAATCGTTTCAAAACGCCGACGCTCGACAAAATGGCAAGCGAAGGCATCCTGCTTGCTCGCCACTACACGGCTTGTCCCGTGAGTGCTCCGGCGCGCGCGTCGCTCATGACGGGAATGCACCAGGGGCACACGCGGCAGGTGCGCGATAACACCTTTGACACGCCGATTGCTGATGTTCACACGCTCGGATCCGTGCTCAAAACCGCCGGCTACGCCACCGCCGCCATCGGCAAATGGGGCATCGGCGGCGTCGGGAACGGCTCGACGGGTGATACCGGCTACGCCCGCGCGCGGGAACGCGGTTTTGATTATTTTTACGGGATTTTTGACCACCTGGCGGGACACTACCATTATCCCGCAAATAGTGGCCGCTACGTTTGGGAAAACGAAACCGACGTTACAGCAAAACTCAAAAACGGGAACGCATATTCGACCGACCTTTTCACCGCCCGCGCCAAAGATTGGATCGTGAAAACGAAAAAAGCCGATCCGCGTAAACCGTTTTTTGTTTACCTCGCGCTTCCTGCGCCGCACGGTTCCCTGCGCGTGCCGAATTGCCCGTATCCCGCAGGCGGCGGACTCAAAGGCGGCGTGCAATGGACAAAGGACGGAACCGTTAACACCGCCAATCCCAAGCTCGGCGCG
Source organism: Opitutales bacterium (assembly GCA_017935025.1). Classification (GTDB taxonomy): domain Bacteria; phylum Verrucomicrobiota; class Verrucomicrobiia; order Opitutales; family UBA953; genus Spyradosoma. The sequence goes on from JAGBIL010000041.1 coordinate 46,717, forward strand.
CCGGATTCCTACATTCATCCCGACAATAAAGACTTTGCGACCGATGCGGCCCGGCGTCATTCGACGATGATTCGCCGCGTGGACGATGCCATGGCGGACATCTTCAAACTGCTCAAAGACCTGAAAATTGACGACAATACGATGGTCGTTTTCACGTCTGACAACGGTCCGCACGAAGAACCCGGGAACGACAGCGCACGCACCGGATTTTTCCCGGCGGGCTCTCCCTCGCAGGATCCCGCATTTTTCAAATCCTACGGCATGATGGACGGCATCAAGCGCGATGTTTTTGAAGGCGGCTTGCGCGTTCCCGCGATCGTGCGTTGGCCGAAATTTGTTCCGAAGAAAAAAATGACGACCGAGCCGTCGCAGTTCCACGACTGGCTGGCGACGCTTGCCGACGCCGCCGGCGCGGAAATTCCGTCGAGCTCCGACGGCGTTTCGTTGCTCCCGACGCTTACGGGCAAAGGCTCGCAGTTCCCGGGGCAGGTTTACTGCGAGTATTCCGTCGGCGGTTCGTCGAGCCGGCGCGGCGATTTCGCTCCCGAGCACCGAGGGCTTTCCCGGCGCAACCAGCTTGTTGTCTGGGTTGACGGCTACAAGGGACTTGCGCGTAATTTAAACGAAAATACAAAATTCTCCGGCGACGGCGCTGTCGTATTTGAAATTTACGATACATTGAAAGATCCGCAGGAAACCGAAAATCTTGCGGGAAAACCCGGTTTCGGCGAAGATTTTCAGCAGAAACTGCGAGACAAGGCGTTGCGTTCCCGCCGTGCGTTCGACGGAAAGCATCCGCATTCCTACACGCGAGGACTCGATTTTTCTCAGAAAGTATTTTTTGAAAAAAATCCTGTTCCCGCAGAAAAATCCGTTTCCGGAAACGACGGAAAGATCGCGTTCGCCTATAAGGCATTCGCTTCGCCGAGGGCGTTCCCGTGGGTGCCGGATTTTCGCCAGACGCATCTGGCGCCCGTGTTTTCCGGTAGCGAAGAAAAATCCGCCGGCGAAAATCTGCTCCCGCAAAAATTCGTCAACGGACGCGGTGCGCGCGGCATTTTACTCGAAGGAACGATTTCCGTGCCCGAAGAAGGCGAATACGTTTTCACGCTCAAAACCGACTCCGCAAAGGGCAGCAAAGCGTTTGTTCACCTTTACGACATCCAGCTCATCGACGCGGACAAACTCTACACGCCGGGCGCGGAGGCCAAATCCTACGCGAACGTCGGTACGGAAAATCCGACGGGAACGCGCGGCGTGCGTCTCGCGGCGGGAACGCACAAGATCCGCATCGAATACGTTTGCGCCGCCAACGCAAAATCGCCTTCGCTCACGCTGACTTGGGCGAAAAAATAAAATCGGTTATTCCCGAAAAAACAAAAACGGATAAGCGACGAATTTCACGCTTATCCGTTTTTGTTTATTCTCCGCTTCCGCTACGCGTAGAGGCGGTAATCCTCGACGGAGCGGCGAAAATCGGCGGCACGCGCTTCCCAGCGGGAACACCACGCCTTGATGTTGATTTTCGCTCCTTCCCGGCAGAGTGCGTTGAAAAATTTTTCGTCACCGAGATGTTTCAGAAAAAGATTCCGGTCGTTCCCGCGCGCTGCCGCAAAGGGATTGGTTTTTTCCCAAACGCAACATTGGCGCATCATGTGGAAGCTGATCTCGGTCGGGCGCAGAAGCCGCCAGTCCGAGACGGCGAGCAGGGCCCCGCGTGCGCTCCCGTTGCCTAAAACGGCGGGAACGCCGCGCAGGCCGTTGATTCGGAACGAATTTACGAGGTCCGCCATCTCTTTTTCGTTTTTCCCGATATAGCCAAGGAACCGGAACGGACGTACAAGGCGCAACGGATTCCGCGATGCCGTGAAGGTGTGCGAAAATTTCCCGAGGCAACAGCCCAGCCCCGTCATGGCGTAGCCTTCGGCGGCATCGGGGTTGGCGATGTACGGCGAGGTCGGAATCCAATCCAGCCCGGTGTCGCGCCAGAGCATGGAGCGTTTCCAGCCGCTCATTTTTACGACATCGAGTTTGGCGCGGGAACGCGCTGCGGCAGAAAGTTTGAGCCAGTTTTCGTTGAGCGCGGCGCGTGCAAGTTCGCCGATAGTCAGTCCGTGAACGTACGGCACGGGATACATACCGACGTAGCTTTGCCATTTTTCGTCGAGCATCGGACCGTCGGTTTTCAGCCCGCCGAGCGGATTCGGGCGGTCGAGCACGAGCACGGGAATTCCCGCTTCGAAACACGCTTCCATGACCAGCCGCATACAACTGACAAAAGTGTAGCTGCGCGAGCCGACATCTTGCAGGTCGATGACCATTTTCGTGATGCCGCGCAACATTTCCGCCGTCGGTTTACGCGTCCCGCCGTAAAGCGAGAAAACCGGCAATTTCGTGCCGAGGCGCGTATCTTTTTGGTCGGCGACAATTTTTTCTGCGGGAACGTCGCCGTAAATGCCGTGTTCGGGACCGAAAAGAGCGACGAGATTCACTCCCGCACGACGCCCGCGCGTGTGAAGGACGCGAATCGTGCTTTCACCGAAACGGTTTACGCCTGCTTGGTTCGTTACCAGACCGACGCGTTCTCCGCGCAGACGCGCAAATTTTTCCGCTTCCAACATATCGATGCCGAGGCGGACGCGACTCGTCGCGGGAACGAACTTTTTTGCCGCCGGAGCCGCGTCGGAAAACAAATTCGCAAGCAAGAGTCCGCCCGTCGTCAAAAGCGTCGTTTTCAGAAAATCGCGTCGATTCATCATCGCCGAAGAGGGTAAAAATCTTTCATTCGCAGTGCAAATTGAAATTTAGCGAAGCGCCAGGTGATTAATGAGAAGAATGGGATGAATGAGAGAAACGGGAAAATACTCATTCTTCTCTTTCTTCCCATTTCTCTCATTGCACTTCGCTAAATTTCAATTTGTAGAAAGTTGGGCGCTGATTTAGAGTTTTTCCCATGAAATACATTTCCACTCGCGGGCTCGCCCCCGAAGTAACCTCAACCGAAGCACTTTTGAACGGCATTGCGCCGGACGGCGGACTTTACGTTCCCGTTGAAATTCCCGCCCGGGACGCGCTCCCGGATTGGCTCGAACCCGATTGCGATTACGCGGGAACGATGCGCAAACTCCTCGCGCTGTTTTTTGACGATATTCCGGAAAACGTGCGCAATGCCGCAGTCGAACGCTCCGTCGCGCGTTTCGCGAATCCGAAAGAACCGGTTTCGCTTCGGTGGGCGGGAAAAGAGGAACGGATTGTCGAAGCCGGGGAAAACGATTTCGACGAGAGCGACGAAGAAGAAAAGACCGAACTCGTCGATTCCAATCTTTATTTTCTGGATCTGACGCAGGGACCGACCGGCGCGTTTAAGGACGTTGCTCTGACGATTTTGCCGACGCTTCTGCAATACGCGGCGGAGCAGGCGGGACTGAAAAAAGCGGCGATTTTGACGGCAACGAGCGGCGACACCGGCTCGGCGGCGATGCGCGGCTTCGCAGATGTCGCGGGAACGGAAGTGCTCGTGTTTTTCCCGAAAACGGGAACCTCTGAAATTCAGCGCCGCCAGATGGTTTGTTGCGAAGGCGGGAACGTTCACGCGTGCGCGATTGAAGGCAATTTCGACGACGCGCAAGCCGGCGTGAAAGCGGTTTTTGCCGACGAAAAAATCCGAGCGGACGCCGCCGCGAAAGGCATTTTCCTTTCCAGCGCCAATTCTATCAACATCGGGCGTCTGTTCCCGCAAGTTTGCTACTACATCATGGCGTGGCGCGCGCTTTATGCCGCGAAAAAGCTCGGAGAAGACGGCTTCGACGTTGTCGTCCCGACGGGAAATTTCGGAAACATTCTCGCGGCGTTTTACGCGAAAAAACTCGGCACGCCGATTCGCCGCTTCATCGTCGCCTCAAACGAAAACAACGTAGTTGCGGAATTTATTCAGCGCGGAATTTATAACGTGAAATGTCACGTGTTGAAGAAGCACAGTCCGAGAACATTTAAAGTAACTAATTCCCCTTCGATGGACATTCTCGTTTCGTCGAACATCGAGCGTTTTATTTTTGAAATTTCCGGGAGAAATTCCGAATTTGTTCGTGAATCAATGGCGAACCTCAAAGAAAAAGGCGAGTTCGTGCTTGATGCCGTCGCCGACGCTGGGCTGAAAGACGCGGGATTTGATTCCGGATTTGCGGGACAGGGTAAAACACTATACGGAATCCAGGAAGCGTGGAAGAGGTTCAAAAACCTTTTGGATCCGCACACGGCAATCGGCCTTAAGGTCGCCGCAACGAACGCCGAAGATGCTTCTACTTGTGTGCCTGTCGTCATTGCGGAAACGGCGACCCCGTGGAAGTTTCCCAAGACCGTGATTGAAGGTTTGCGCCAAAAAGGTTCTTTCAATCCGCGCGGTTTGAAAAATCCTTCGGAAACTTCGGATTTTGAAAATTTGAAAAATCTCGCCGATTACGTTGCCCGCGAATTGAGTCAGGAAGAAAGGGAAAATTTCTCGCCGCGCTTCGGCGAACTCGAAACCGCTCCCGTGCTCCACGATTTGGTCTGCGCGAAAGACCGCATCGGCGAAACCGTTCGCCAGGTTTTCGGGATTTAGACCCGGGGAATAGAATCCATTCGGAATTTGGAATTCGCAATTCGGACGCAAATTGAAATTTACCTGAGGCAAATTTCAATTTGCGTTCCCGTGCGGTGCGGGGCATAGTCTCACGCTTTATTTTCAACACTTTATGCAAAATACAGCTATGAATAATGTCATGATTCTTGCACAGGCGGTTGAAGCCGCTCCCGCGACGACGCAGGTCGTTGAAACCGTTGCCGTTGAAGGCACTCCGGCTCCGGCGGGCGATCCTGCGCAGCAGCCTCCCGGCTTCGGTATGTCCACGTTGCTGATTTGGATCCTGATTTTCGTCGGATTTTACTTCATTTTGATTCGCCCGCAGACGAAGCGTCAGAAGGCGATGCAGAAAATGCAAAACGAGCTCAAAGTCGGAGACTCGGTTTACACGCAAAGCGGCATCATCGGCAAAATCGTTTCGTTGGACGAAACGACGGTTACGCTTCAGGTTTCCGAAGGAACGCGCATTCCGTTCCTGCGTGCTGCGGTCAGCGCGCTTGTGAACACTCCGGAAGCAAAGTAATTTTCTTTTCTTATTTAATGAACAACGAATAACGAGATGCGTTTTCGGGCGCACGTTATTCGTTGTTCGTTAGAATCCGATCTCTATGACGACTAAAATTTTCTGGCGGCTGTTCGCGTCGGTGCTTTTCTGCATTTACGCGTTCATCAGCATGATGCCGCTCAAAAGCACGCCGTTTCGCGATTACGTGGAAGACCACGTGACGGCGAAGCAGGAGGAATTTAACGCAATTCTTGCGGAAGCGGATGAGCGCGTGGCGAATTATCGCAACGAAAGCGTTCCCGCGGACCGGAAATCTCCGACGGCTTATGCTGCGCTCAAGGACATCGCCGACGGCAAGGGTAAGTCCGGCACGCCGATCGCGCTGACGCAGTTTTTCCCGGACATTCGCCTGATTCGCGAGCCGATTTTGGAAAAACAGAATCAGATCCTCATGCAGGAACTGTTGCGTCGCTCGCAGGGCAAAATGAAGCTCGGTCTCGACCTTCAGGGCGGGATTTCGTTTACGCTTCGCGTTAATCCGGAAGCGGCGGAAGCCGACCAACGCGCACTCGCGGCGGCAAAAACGCCGGAGGAACGCGCCGAAGTCGAAAAAGCGATTCGCGAACGCGCGGAAGAAAAACTTTCCCAGCTGAATCAGGCGGTTTCCGTTATGGAAGACCGCGTTAACCAGTTCGGCGTGAGTGAGCCGGTAATTCGTCCCGTAGGGAACGATTCTATCGAAATTCAGCTTCCCGGCGAAGATACGGCGAACAATCCGGAAGCCATCAATTCTTTGAAAAAACCGGCGAAACTCGAATTTCGCATGGTGCACCGCTATCTCGTGCCCGACGCGGGAACGCCGGAAGGCACGATTAAGAGTTTGCGGGCGGATCCGCGTCAGGCGACGTCTCCGGTTGCCGCTTACGAAGTGCTTTACGATCACCACATTGACAAAAAAACAGGGGAAGCCACGTCGTTCCCGCTTTACGTCAAAAAAGCTCCGGAAGCGACGGGCGCGATTGTTGAACGCGCCCATGTGGAAAGCCCGGACGGGCTCACGCTTCAGGTCGGTATTCGCTTTACCTCCGAAGGCGGACGTATTTTCGGCGACGTTACGCAACGCATTGCGGACGAAGATAACCGCACGGGCGGCGACGGTCGCTTTGCGATTGTACTCGACGGCAAACTGATGTCGGCTCCGACGCTGAACGCGGGCTCAAGCGGCCGCAAAACCGGACTTTACGGCGGCGGTGCGTCCATCACCGGAAATTTTGACCGCAAGGAAGCGGAAGAACTTGCCAACGCGTTGAACAATCCGCTCGAGTTCCCGTTGGAATTGCAGGACATGACGAACGTCGGCGCTTCGCTCGCGAAAGACGCACAGTGGCAGTCCATGACGGCGGCGGGGGTTGCAACGGCTTTGGTCGTTGTCTTCATGCTCGTGTTTTATCTCACCGGCGGCGTGGTTGCCGTTGTCGGGATTTTCGTGAATATTTTCATGATTCTCGGCGTGATGTGTGCGATTGGCGCGACGATTACGCTTCCGGGGATTGCGGCTCTCGTGCTGACGCTCGGCATGGCGGTTGACGCGAATATTCTCGTTTTTGAGCGAATCCGCGAGGAACTCAACAACGGAAAATCGCTCAAAACGGCGCTCGAGCTCGGTTACGACCGTGCCTTTGTTACGATTTTTGACTCTCAGTTGACGTCTCTTGTTACCGCCGGAATTTTGATTTGGATGGGAACAGGTTCCGTCAAAGGTTTCGGGGTTACGCTCGCTATCGGGATTTTGACAACGTTGTTCACCTGCCTCGTTACTTGCCGAGGTTTGCAGGAATTGCTCGTCAATCTCGGTATCGCGCACCGTTTCTTCGGAATTCAGCTCATGAAAAAAACGCCGAAATTCCGCTTTATGGAACATTGGCGCGGCGCGGTCGGTTTCTCGGCGATTCTCGTGTTCGTCAGTATCGCGTTCCCGCTTATCAAGGGCGATGAGTGTCTGAGTAAAGACTTCAAGGGCGGGGAATCCGTCACGCTGGCTATTGTTCAGGATACGACGAAACACGTCGGAATCGGAGAAATTAAAAAAATCATCAATTCGATCGGAATTGAAGATGCGACGGCGATTTATCAACAAAAAGTCGGGGCTTCCGAGCAGACGCTCAATATCGAGTGCGAATTGACGGAGGATACGTCCGGCGGAGAGTTTTCCAACATTGAAAAAATTGTGGGCAAGCTCCTTGAAGTTTATCCGGAAATGTTCCCTGCGGGAACGGAAACGACGGACGAAATCATCGTCGGGAAGCAGGCGGTCGGGGCCGTAGTCAGCGGGCAACTTGTGAAAATGGCGATTATTTCGCTGATCCTCGCCGTGTTCGGGATCATGGTTTACGTCGCGTTGCGTTTTGAAGTCGGTTTCGGCGTGGGTGCGATGCTTTCGACGATTCACGACATCGTTGTCGTTACGGGGCTTTACCTGATTTGCGGCGGACAGTTCTCCGCCTCAATGATTGCCGCGATTTTGATGGTCGCCGGTTATTCGATTAACGATACCATCGTCGTGTTTGACCGTATCCGCGAAGAACTCGGCAACAATCCGGGCATGAAGTTGCGCGATGTTATCAATCTTTCGATTAATCGCACGCTTTCCCGTACGTTGTTGACTTCGGTTACGGTTTTTCTGGCGGCGGTTTCGCTTGCCGTTTTCGGTGCGGGTGACGTTGCCGAATACGGAAAAGTCTTCATCTTCGGCGTTCTTGTCGGGACGTTCTCTTCGATTTATATCGCCTCGCCGATTTTCTATTGGTGGCACAAGGGCGACCGCAAAAAAGTCGAAGAAGGCGACAAGGCTTACACTTATTCCTGGGAGGCCGGAAACGAGAAGAAATAATCGTTTTTGCTCCTCAAACAAAAAAAACGTTCCCGTGCGAATTTCGGCGGGAACGTCTTTTGTTTTTAAACGGAAATTTCAATGATTTCCGCGGATCGGGCTTTGTTGTAAATCGTCAGCATTCCGACGCTGACGGGCAGGGAGAAACGTCGCGGTCCCGCTGAGCCCGGATTGACAAAAAGGACATTTCCCTGCCAGCGAACGAGCGGTGCGTGCGAGTGTCCCGAAACTGAAACATTGGTTCCGTGCGGCAGGAAGCTAAACTCGGCCATGTGCCCGTGGTGCAGGAAAATTTCCGCCGAAGCAAGACGCAAGGTATCGCAGAGCGGAAGTTTCCTGCATTCCGGCGAGGAATCCGTGTTCCCGCGTACGGCGGTTACCGGCGCGATCTCGGAAAGTTTGTGCAAAATGGCAATGTCTCCCACGTCGCCGGCGTGTAAAATATGATCGACCTCGGCAAAAATTTCCAAAACTTCAGGACGCAACAGGCCATGCGTGTCCGAGATGATACCGATGCGGAGCGGGGCGCCGAGATTCATTTGCTTTTTGGAATTTTGAGGATTAACGAGAATAAAAAAATCAGTCGTCGAGTTCGGGTGAAAGTTCCGGATCGTCCGGTTCCGAATCTTGGGTTTCGGCGGAACAGATTTCTCCGCGTGAGGAAAAGATCCGTACTTCTCCGGCGGGAACGTAACGGTCGAATCTCACCTGAAATTGGGCAGCAAGATAATCTCGAATGGTAGCGGGCACGCGTGCTTCCGCGGCTTTCAGCGCGGCGGAATCGTCCCGGCGCGCGGGCGCGGGAACGTCAATCGGCTGCGAAAAATGCTCGGTGTCGCCTGGCGCTACGGATGCTTCGTCAAAGTTCGCATATTGACTTGCAAAATCATCGTCTGCCGGCGCGGGTTTCGGGGGCGGCGTTTCTTCGCGGCTGCGAATCGGCGTGCGCGGAGTTTCCACGTTCACGGGAACGGCTTGCGTGCGTCCGGAGCGGGGTGCTTCCGGCTTTTTCGGCGCGGGAACGGCGGCAGTTTTTTTTTCGGCAGGTGTAAAACCCGGTTTTGCTTGAGAGGCGGCTTCTTCGAGTGCCGCTTCGCATTTTGCCGTTAAATTATTTTTTTTTTGATTCGCCGACGGGAACTGAATCGGCGAGTGCGGAAATTTCTTTGATGAGCGAATCAATGGCTCGGGTTCGACTTTGTTCGACTGCTTTCAGAAGCGTAACTTCAAAGTTCGCCCGTTCGCTGAGTCCGAATTTTACGCCGCCTTCACCGGAATTGAGCGCATCGAGCATCCGCAAAAGTTGCTCTGTTCGCATTGCCGTTCCGAGCAAACTGCTTTTGCCGTTCCCGCGAATCGAATCCAGAAGTGCTTCGCGAATGCGTGCCTGCGTGTGTGCGAGCACGCGGAGCAGGTCGCGCCCTTCAGCGACGAATTTGTCCGCAAACGCAATCACTTCTGCGTAATCCGCACGTGCCATCGCTGCCGCGAGTTCTTCGATTTCCTGCTTGGAGGCGAGCCCGTAGATGTCGGAAACGTCGCGTTCGGTGATTTTTTTCCCGCAAAACGAAATCACTTGGTCGAGAATTGATTGCGAGTCGCGCATCCCGCCGTTGGCGAGACGGGCGATGGCGATGAGCGCGTCGTGGTCTGCCTGCACGCCGTCGTTTTCCGTAATTTGGCGGAGCCGGGCGGCAATTTTTTCTTCGGGAATCGGTTGGAACTCAAAGCGTTGGCAACGTGAAGTAATCGTGTCCAAAACCTTGTCGGATTCCGTTGTGGCAAAAATGAATTTTACGAACTCCGGCGGTTCTTCGATGACTTTGAGCAGGGCGTTAAACGCGTCTTTGGAAAGCTGGTGGACTTCGTCGATGATATAAATTTTGTAGCGGCACTGCATCGGCGGGTAGTAGCATTCCTCGCGGATTTGCTTGGCATCGTCCACGCTTCGGTTGGTCGCGGCATCGATTTCGGTTACATCGGGGCAGGAGCCGTTAACGATGGCTTGGCAAATCGGGTCATCTTCCGGAGGGCAAACGCTGGGTCCGTTCGTGCAGTTGAGGGCTTTCGCGAAAATGCGCGCTGTCGTTGTTTTCCCCGTGCCGCGCGGTCCGACAAAAAGGTAGGCGTGCCCGATGCGTCCGGATTCAATTGCGTTTTTTAGCGTGCGGACAATGTGCTCCTGTCCGACCATTTCGTCAAACTGCTGCGGTCGCCAGCGACGCGCGATAACTTGAAAGCCTTCTGCCATAATTCGACCTTTCATGAAACACACATTCCCGAAGTTTGGCAATCTTCCAAACACGTTCCCGCCGTTTCGTTCTCGCGTTCCCGCGGATTTTGAAAAGAATGGAAGCAACGCAATTTCGCGGAATTTGCAGGATTTTTTTTGAGATGAGTTTTGAGATGAGAAAGCCCGAAGTGCTCGCTCCCGCGGGTGGTTGGGAATGTGCGAAGGCGGCGGTCGAAAACGGCGCGGACGCGATTTATTTCGGCGTAGGGCGCTTCAACGCGCGCGTGCGAGCCGACAATTTTGTCGCGGACGATTTGCCGAAGCTGATGAAGTTTCTCCACCGCCGAGGCGTGCGCGGCTATGTCACGTTCAACACGCTGATTTTTTCAAATGAACTCGCCGAAGCGGAGCGCGAGCTGCGCAAAATTATCGCGTCCGGGGTCGATGCGGCGATTGTGCAGGACGTCGGCATCGTGCGGCTGATTCGCAAAATTTCTCCGGATTTTCCCGTTCACGCTTCGACGCAAATGACGGTTTCGTCCGCAGCCGGCGTGCGTTTCGCGCGGGAACTCGGCGCGTCGCTCGCCGTGCTTTCCCGCGAAGTTAACGTGCGCGAACTTGCGGAAATCGTTGCCTGCGGGAACGCGGATTCTGCGGCATCGCTCCCGCTGGAAATGTTTGTTCACGGCGCGCTTTGCGTGGCGTATTCCGGGCAATGCCTGACGAGCGAATCGCTCGGCGGGCGCTCTGCGAATCGCGGCGAGTGCGCGCAGGCGTGCCGCTTGCCGTACGAGTTGATTTGTGACGGAGAAAAAGTCCCGCTCGGTGAGCGGCGCTATTTGCTTTCGCCGCGCGATTTATCCGGAGTGGAAATGCTTCCCGAGCTGATGCGCCTCGGCGTGAGTTCGCTCAAAATCGAAGGCCGCCTGAAAACGCCGGAATACGTTGCGTCGATTACGCGCGTTTATCGCGACAGCGTCGATCGTATCCACGAAATGATGACGGACGGCGTTCCCGCCGAAACGCTTTCCGCGTTCGCGAAACAGTTGCGGGAACAGCACGCGTACGCGATGGAAATGGCCTTTTCGCGCGGACTTTATACGGGTTGGATGCGCGGCATCAACAATCGCGAACTCGTTCACGCACGTTTCGGGAAAAAGCGCGGCGTGTTTCTCGGCGAAGTTTCCGGCTTCGGCAAAGACGGCGTTTTCGTGCGCCTGAAAGCTCCGCTGAAGTCGGGCGACGGTGTCGTTTTCGACGCGGGAAAACCCGAGGAAAAAGAGGAGGGCGGCTACGTTTACGGCGTGGAGCGTGCGCGCGGGAACGGTGAAGTTTTCGTGCGTTTTGCGCGTGCGGGAATCCGCTGGGAACGAGTGCGTCGCGGCAACAAACTTTGGAAAACGTCCGACCCCGCGCTTTCGGCGGAAATTCGCGAAACTTTTTCCGGAGAGCAGGCGCGTTGGGCACGCGAAGTCAATATGCGCGTTTTTGCCGAAGTCGGGAAACCGCTTCGCGCGGAGTGCGACGACGCGTGCGGGCATTGCGTTGCGGCGGAAATCGGCGAAGCGCTCGTTCCCGCGACCAACAAACCGGCGACGGACGCGTGGCTGCGCGAGCAATTTGCGCGGCTCGGCGGCACGGGATATTTTCTCGACGAATGGAAATCCGAAATTTCCGGCGCGCCTCTCGTTCCCGCAAGCGTTGCAAACAAGCTCCGCCGCGCGCTCGTCGAAAAACTCAACACCGCCCGCGAAAATTCCGTCCGCTGGACTTTGAATGATCATAAGGGCGTCGACCTTATGGGAGTGAAGACCTCCAGGTCTTCACCGAGCGACGAGCGGGAATCCGAGAATTCTGTTTCGTCCGAAATCCCCTGTGAAGCGTACGTCTCGCGGGGAAGACAGGAATGTCTTCCCTCCCAATTAATTCCCGTGGTTCGGGAATTGCCGCAACTTGAGGCGGCGCTGGCGTTCGGCGCAAAAACGATTTACGCGGAATTTGAAAATCCGCGCGATTACCGCGTCGCCGCTGAGCGCGTGCACGCCGTTCCCGACACGGAATTTTGGGCGCAACCGCCGCGCATTTTCAAGCAGGCGGCGGACGAAGCGGGAATTTTGCGTCTTGTGCGAGAATGTGGCGCAGACGGATTTTTGGCGCGCTCCCACGAACATCTTTACGCGTTTGCGGGAGCGCGCGTGCGCGGGGATTTTTCGCTGAACGTCGCCAATCACATTACGGCGGATTATTACCTGCGGGAACGCGGATTGGAGCGTGTTACGGCATCTTACGACATGAATTTGGAACAGCTTTGCGCAATGCTTGAGCGCGTTCCCGAGCCGGAAAAAATCGAAGTTACGCTTCACCAGCATATGCCGATGTTTCACATGGAGCATTGCGTGTTCTGCTCGTTTTTGTCGGACGGAAAAGACTTCCGCGACTGCGGGCGTCCCTGCGAAAAACACGTCGTGCGCCTGCGCGACCGCACGGGAATGGAGCATCTTGTCAAGGCCGACGCGGGTTGCCGGAACACGGTTTACAACGCGCGCGCGCAAACGGGCGCAGAGTTTTTCGACGAAATCCGTTCCCGCGGCGTGAAGTTTTTCCGTGTGGAATTTGTCGATGAATCGCCGGAATCGGTCACGGAAATTCTCGAACGCTACCGCGATTTGCTCGCCGGAAAAATCAACGGGAGCGCGCTCTGGCGCGGGCTTCGTCTCGAGTCCAAGCTCGGTGTTACCCGCGGCACGTTAAAGAATTTTTAACCGTTCCCGGCGAATTGATTTTTTTGTCGCCGCTCGTTTTTTTATTTGTCAACAATATCGACCATGTTTTCCCGCGTAAAAAAAATCCTCTCCGTTGCAACTGCCTGCGCGTCCGTTTTTGCTCTCTCCGGCGTTCCCGCCGGGCTTTTTGCCAAAACCGTCCCCGGGATGTTAGAATCCCCGAAACAGCCCGCCGGCGCGCCGAAACCTCACGGAGCCACGCCGACCGAGCCGCAAGTGCAGTGGCAGCGTATGGAATATTATGCGTTTACGCACTTCGGTTTGAACACGTTTACGGGACGCGAATGGGGCTACGGAGACGAAAGTCCGGAGCTTTTTAATCCGACAAAATTTGACGCCGATGCCATTGTCAAAGCCTTCAAAGACGGTGGAATGACCGGCATGATTTACACCGCAAAACATCACGACGGTTGGTGTTCCTGGCAGACAAAAACGACCGGGCACAGCATCAGAAAATCACCGTGGAAAAAGGGGAAGGGCGACATTGTTCGCGAGTTTGCCGATGCCTGCAAGAAACACGGAATCAAGTTCGGCACCTACCTTTCTCCGTGGGATCGCAACCATCCCGAATACGGGCGCGACGGCTACATCAAGGCTTATTACGGGCAAATCGAAGAATTGCTCACTAACTACGGAGATGTTTTCGAAATTTGGTTTGACGGGGCAAACGGCGGCGACGGTTACTACGGCGGCGCACGGGAACGCCGCAACACTCCCGGAGGTGCCGACAAGTATTACAACTTTGAACAAATCGTGAAAAATATCCGCAAGATGCAGCCTAACTGCGTGATTTGGGGTGCCTCGCACTACGGCGACGCGCGTTGGGGCGGTTCTGAGCGCGGGCACGTCGGCTATCCTCATTGGCACACCGTCGGTTCACAAAATCCGGAGCACACGCCGTCGAAACATCCCGAAACCTGCAACGACAATTGCCGCCACATTGTTTCCGCACACGGAATTCCGGGCGGCGATCGTTGGGTTCCCGCAGAGGGCGATACTCCGATCAATCACGGCGGCTGGTTCTGGCGGCAGGGCGGACAACCGAAATCACCCGAACAGCTCATGCAGGTTTGGTTCGACTGCGTCGGGCGCGGCGCGAATCTGATTTTGAACCTTGCCCCGGACAAAACCGGACGTCTCGATCCCGCCGACGTGAAAGCGCTTATGGGCTTCAAAAAACTCCGCGACGCGCTTTACAAAAAGGATTTCGCGCTTGGCGCAAAAGCCGCCGCCAAGACCGTGCGCCGCGGGAACACCAAATCGTTCGGGCCGCAAAATCTCGTCGACGGCGATTTGGATAGCTATTGGGCGACGAACGATAAAACGATCAAGGCGGAAGCCGTCATCACGTTGCCGAAGAAAGCGACTTTTGACGTTGTGCGCGTGCGCGAGGAAATTCGCCTCGGGCAGCGTGTTGCCGCGTGGGCGCTCGACGCGGAAATCGACGGCGAGTGGAAAGAAGTTGTCGTCGGACAAACCATCGGTGTTCAGACGATGCTCGTTTTACCGGAGAAAGTCACGGCGCAGCGCGTTCGCCTGCGCATCACCGACGCGGAAGCGTGCCCGTGCATTTCCGAACTTTCACTTTTCAAACTACCGGAAGGCTTGAATCTGAAAAAAGCGTCTAACGTCTCGACGCTGACTGCCGGCGTGCCGAAAACCAAGTGGAAAATTGTCAGCGCTCCTGCGGGAACGAACGCCAAAGCCGCCATCGACGGGAACGCCGCCACGTTCTGGCACACGCACATGAAGCAGGAGTTGCGCCCGCCGCAGTCCTTCGTCGTGGACATGGGAGAAGCGCGCAAACTTCGCGCGTTCACTTATCTGCCGCGTCAGGACGGCACAACCAACGGTATGACCGACCGCTACGTTTTTGAAATTTCGCTCGACGGAAAATCCTGGAAGAAAGTCGCCGAGGGCGAATTCGGAAATCTCCGTGCCAACCCGATTGAGCAAACGATTTCGTTTACGCCGGAAAAAGCGCGCTACTTCCGTTTCACGGGAACGCACGCGCTCGACAAAAACCACGTTTCCGCTGCCGAAATCGGTGTCTTGGAAGCGAAATAATCCGCCCCCGAAATACAAAAATCTCCTGCGAAGCCTCAAGCGCCTTGCGGGAGATTTTTTTGTATATAACGAAATAAAACAAATCGCTTCGCCAATCCGCAAAAAACCTTGCCTCAGATGTGCGCGTCGAGTGCGGAGAGAGAGGCGGCGACGGCTTCGCGGCGGACGGCATCGCGCGTCGTTCCCGTGGCGCGGAAGCGCAGGGAAAAGGTTCCCGACGGCGTGAAAATTCCGATAAAAACGGTGCCGACCGGAGTTTCCGGCGTGCCGCCGCCGGGACCGGCGATTCCGGTCGTGCTCAACGCGAAATTTGCACGGAATTTTTCCGCCGCGCCGCGTGCCATGGCTTCCGCACATTCTGCGCTGACGACACCGAAGCGTGCGATCAGTTCTGCGGGAACGCCGAGAATTTCCGTTTTTGTTTCCGTTGCGTAGGTTACGGCTCCGCCGCGAAAAAATCCGCTGGATCCGGGCAAATCCGTGAGCGTTCCCGCGAGCAATCCGCCTGTGCAGGATTCCGCCACGGCGAGTGTTGCGCCTTTTTCGAGCAACTTTTTTGCGATTTTTTCAGCCGGAAAATTCATTGGAAAAAATGATTTTTTGAACCTTTTCGCATCCGGGAAGTGCATTGATTTTTTTCAGTATTGTGCGCTTGCGAAATTCGATTTGCTGGCGAATGACGGCGCTTTCGCACGCGACGACAAGCGTCGAAAAACCGTCGCGCAATTCCGTCGGCGCGCAACGGGCAACGAGTGTAGCGGGAACGATTTTTTCCCAGTTTTCGCGGATTTGGGACTGAAGGCTTCCGCCGAAAATTCCGCGGGATTTTAAAATATCGTCCATCGTATCTGCGGGAACGACAAATTCGCGGTCAGTCGTGTAGGCGGCGTTTTCCGTGCGAAGCCATTTCCGCGCGGCGGATTCGCTGCTGTTTCTTTTGACGACGACGGTGTTCGGGTCGGGTTGCTGTTCTTCCGGCAGCCCGCGCAAGAGGGCGAGAAGGTTGCGAGTGCTTCGAGGGAAATGCGCCCGCGAAACGCCTTCGCAGAGCCTCGCCTGCAAAATGCGGGGAAGCTCGACGAGATTTTCGATGATGGAAACGCGCTGCTCGGGCGGAGCACCGTCGGGCGAGCGTGTGAGCCAAACGGCTTCCGCGCCGATGCCGTGCGCGGGTGTGATGTCGTGCGAGAGCGAATCTCCGACGTGGAGCAATTCTCCCCGCCGGATTTTCATCGCGAGGCAAACATTGTCAAACGCCTGTGCGTCCGGCTTGGCAAATCCCGTTTCGGAGGAGAGAAAAATTTTGTCGAAAAGCGGCGCGAGTCCGAGTTTGTTCAGCGCGTTGCGCCAGCGCGAATCTCCGTTGGAAATAACGACGCAGCGCACACCGAGAAAACGCAGGCTTTCGATCGTGCGGCGTGCATCGGGCGCGGCACGCCAAGAGGTCGCGTCGGCGATTCGGGCGTAAACGAGGTCTTTCGCTTTCGGAAAGAGCTCCGTCGGAACGGCACCTTCAAAAATTTCCCAGAGCATGGCGCGCCAATATTCGCGGGAACGCGCCTCGGAAGTTGGCGAAAGCCCGTTGGCGCGGACAACACGCTGTGCGTGTTTTTTTCGGGTATTGAAAATTTTTGCGGCGGGAATATTCGCAAGTCCGAGCTCCTGCATCGTGTCGGCGCAGATTTCGCCGAGCGACGGCGAGAGCGCAAGTAGCGTTCCCGTGAGGTCGAAGGAAACGACTTTTATAGGCGGCATGGTTCGGAAAATGCGGCGGGAACGCGTTTTTTTTCGCGGAGAAAAAAATCAGTCCTCCGTGAGCGCGAGGAGGGTTTCGCGAAATTCTTCCGCCAGTGTTTTTGCGGGAATATGTTCCCACATCTTGTCGTAAGTAATGAATTTCGGGTTGATGTCTACGCGCGAGAACGGGAGCGGGAGGTAGAATTTGTCCCAGCTTTTCAGGCGGATCGCGCAGTGAAATTTGGACGGAATCATGACGATGGTGCAATGCGTGCGTTGCGCGAGCAAGGCGGCTCCGGCGGAGAATCGGTAGATGGGTCCGCGCGGTCCGTCGGGCGTGATTGCGACATCTTCTCCGGCGGCGAGGCGTTTGTGAATTTCAATCATGGCTTGCCCGCCGCGTCTGCCGGTGCTACCGCGTACGGAGCCGATGTTGAGCATTCTGAAAAATGCGGCAAGCCATGCACCGTCGCTTGATGGGGAAACGAGCCCGTTGACTTTGCTCCAAGGGCGGAAACGGCGATGAAGCTCGGAGGAGATGAGAAGACGATTGTGCCAGAAAACGATGATGAGCGGATTTTTGTCTGCGAAAAGGCGGCGATTTCCTTCCGGGGAAATGCGGATACGAAGCGTCATCAGCCAAAGGCGAAGCAGGATCGCCAGCGGGAGCAGAAGCAGGGATTTCCAAAAAGGGACTTCTCGTACACGGCGTTGGTAGGCTTCGTTGTAAGCACCGCGGTAAGACGGATCATTTCGAGGGTCAATGTCGCTCATAGCAAGGTCTCTGCAAGATGAACTCTCACTCGGCAAACCGCAAGAAAATACAAAACGCGCCGCCGCAGAAGCGTTCCCGCGGCACGTTTTCGGAGAAGGGAGGCGTTATTAACGCTTTTCGAGTTCGCAAATCACGCGTTCCGGGTAGTTCCCGCCGCCGGGCTCGGAAACGTAGATGTGCGCCCATGCAAGGCGGACTTTGTCGCCGGGTTTCAGCGTGTTGATTTTTTCTACAAATTCTTTTGCCGTTTCGGTTGTGCCTTCGGGGTTGAGCAGACAGGTAAACTCATTTGTTTGCGGGTCGCCGTACTTGTCCGGCGCGGCGTAGGCGTTGTATTTTTCAATTTTGAATACGGCGAGCGTTCCCGAGTGTCCGCAACGGTCGGGGCAGAGCATGGAGCGCCCCATACAAACGTGTTTTCGCGTTCCCGCGAAAACGGCATCGGTATCGTGAAGGGAAAGGGTTTTGAAATTTCCGCTTCGCGGGACGCTAAATTCCGGTGTCGGGTTGGCGTTGGGCATCGGCGATTCTCCGACAACACAGGCGGTAAGTGCGAGCGCGGGAACGAAAAACGTACAGATATTCAGGAGGGATGAGATTTTCATATTATTTTAGAAAGCGTTGCGGGAACGGTATTCTGTTTAATTTTTAGAAAATTTATTTCTTTTTTCCGGGGCGGGAGGCATCTTTGTAAACGCGCACCCAGTCGATGTGCATTTCTACGGGAAGTTGCTTCGGATTGATTTTTCCGGAGGATTCGACCCAGCCGCCGCCAAGTTGCATATCGACAAGGATGTAAAACGGTTTATTGAAAGGCCATTGTCCGTTGGATTTTTCTGCGGGAACGCGCGGGTAGGTGAGGGTTTCCTTGCCGTTGATGAAGAAAATGAGTTTGTCCGGATACCATTCCACGCCGTAAACGTTGTAGTCGTTGCGTTTGATTTTTCCCGTGGCACCGTTTTTCGGATTTTTACGACCGAGCGTGTAGGTGTAGCGGGAGTGAACGGTTTGGTAGGCGAAATTATCGAAATTGAGGTGCTCCATGATGTCGATTTCACCGTCGTCGGGCCACTTGCGGTTTTTGCCGTCCGGGAGCATCCAGAGCGCGGGCCATGCGCCTTGGGCGCAATCGACTTTTGCGCGGATTTCGATTTTCCCGTAGCAAAACGCGAATTTTTTTTCCGTGGAAATGCCTCCGGTGATGTACGGGGACGGATCTTTTTTCGTATCCGGATTAACTTTGCCGCGCAAAATCAGTTTTCCGTTGCGCACGGCAAAAAGCGACGGATCGCTCGACATTGTGTTTTTCCAATCCGGCGTGCCGCGCTCGATTTTTGTCCAATAGCGGGAATTGATTTTGTTTCCGTTAAATTCGTCTGCCCAGACGAGCTTCCATTTCGGCGCACCGCACGCGAGTGCGGAAAAACTCAGCAGAAAAACGATGAACGCGGGAACGCAACGGGGAATTTTCATGCGAAAATCCTACTGTCCGTCCGAAAAAAGGACAACGCGTTTCTTGCCGTTCCCGCAGAAAGCGCTATTCGATGTTTTGAACCTGCTCGCGGAGGCGTTCCTGCTCGTTTTTGGCTTCGACGACGCAACGCGTAATTGCCGCGTTGTTGGCTTTGCTACCGATGGTGTTGAGCTCGCGTAGGATCTCCTGACAAATAAAATCGAGCTTGCGTCCGCTGTCGGTTTCGCCAAGGCAATTTTCAAACTGCGCGAAATGGCTTGCAAGGCGGGTTTGTTCTTCGGAAATGTCGCAACGGTCCGCGAAAATGGCGATTTCCTTGAGGAAACGCGGATCGTCCAAATCAATTTCCACGCCGAGCGTCGCGAGGCGCGAGCGGAGCGCGTCGCGCTGATTTTCGACCGTTCCCGCAGAAGCTTCGCGGATTTTTTCCACCCACGAGCGCAGGCGGGCGAGGCGTTCCCGCAAATCTTTTTCCAGATTGGAGCCTTCGCATTCTCGCATGGCGACAAAGTTTTTCATCGCAGCGGAAACGGCGGAGGAGACAGTAGCGGAAACGGTTTCGTCTTCGAGCGAGGGCAGAGCGGCTTGGCGTGTACGGTGGAGCTCGGCGATGCGCAGAAAGGTTTCCGGCGTGGGGCGAAATTCCGTTCCCGCGCGCGTGGCGGCGGCTTCCATTTTGCGGAGCGTCGTGGCGGCGGCTTCTTCGTCCCACGAAAAAACGTCGCTCGCGTGGGTGCTCGTCGGCGTTCCCGTGCGGAGATTGACGGTGATTTTTCCGCGTGCGGCGAAGTCGCGCACAATTGGCGAAATCAGGCGCTCGACGGCGGGCATCCAGTCTTGCGGTGCCGCGACGGATATCGCGAGCCCGCGTTGGTTTACGGAAGAAATTTCTACGGTAAAATCCGTTTCCCCGACGGAAAAACTTTCGCGGGCGTAGCCCGTCATTGATCGGATGCTCATTGGGTTTGGGTTGGGAGAGGTGAAAGTTGTAGTAGAGACCGGAGACCGGCAAATACCGGATGCTTTTTCCGGTTTCCGGTCTCCGGCTTCCGGTTACATTTCTAATTTTTGCTCCATTCAAGCATACGCTTGAGGGAAACGTAGGCGCGGGAACGCAAATCTTCGTCCATCGTGATTTCCGGTGTCATGTCGCGGAGGCAGTCGCGGAGTTTTTCCGGTGTGTTCATCTTCATGAACTTGCACTCGTTGCAGGCGCAAACGGCAGTAGGTCCGGCAACGAATTTTTTGTTCGGAATCTCGTTGCGGAGGCGTTCGAGCATATTCGTTTCCGTGATAATGATGAACGTATCTGCAGGAGAAGTTTTGCAGAAATCGACCATTTTTTCCGTCGAGCAAACGACGTCGGCGAGGGCGCGCACACTTGAAACACATTCCGGATGAACGAGAACGGGAGCCTTCGGGAACGCTTTTTTCGCTTTTTCGATTTCCTTTACGCTGAAAAGCACGTGCGCGTAGCAGCTACCCGGCCAGAGGTGAATTTTGCGGCCGGTCTGGTCCGCGACCCACGAGCCGAGATTTTGGTCGGGAACGAAAAGAATTTCTTTGTCCGCAGGAATTTGATCGACGATTTTTTTCGCGTTCCCGCTGGTGCAAATGACATCGGCAAGCGCTTTAACTTCCGCGCTGCAGTTGATGTAGGCAACGACGTAGAGTTCCGGGTGAGCGGCCTTGTACGCGGCAAGCTCTTCTGCCGGGCAGGAATCCGCGAGCGAGCAACCCGCTTCCATCACGGGAAGAAGCACTTTTTTCGACGGATTGACGATTTTTGCCGTTTCCGCCATGAAATGCACGCCGCAGAAAACGATGACTTCCGCGTCTTTCGCCGCTTCCGCCTGATAGGAAAGCCCGAGCGAATCGCCGACGAAATCCGCCACGCGCTGAATTTCTGCGCATTGGTAGTTGTGCACGAGTAAAACGGCTTTGCGCTCTTTTTTCAGGCGCAGAATTTCTTCCTGCACGGGCGTGAGCGGCGGAAGCTTTCCGTTCAAGGATTCAAAAACTTTCAGTTCAATGGAAGTATCAGACATGTTGCCGAAAAGTCTAATTTTCTTCGCGTGGGAAAGACAAACTGAAATTTAGCGAAGCGCCAATGAGAGAAATGGGGAGAAAGAGAAGAATGAGCATTTTTCCGTTTCTCCATTCATCCCATTCTTCTCATTAGTCATCTGGCGCGTGCGCTAAATTTCAATTTTCTTTTTCTCCGCGAAGCATTAAACTGCTCCCGCTATGGCAAATATTCCTCCTTTCAAATACCAACACCCGTTCCCGCTCGGCGAAGACAAAACCGAGTATTATCTGCTCACAAAAGATTATGTCTCCGTCAGCGAATTTGAGGGCGTTCCCGTGCTCAAAGTTGCCAAGGAAGGCTTGACCGCGATGGCGAACGCCGCGTTCCGCGATGTTTCCTTTATGCTCCGCCGCGCTCACAACGAGCAGGTCGCGAAAATTCTTTCTGACCCCGAAGCGAGCGAAAACGACAAATACGTCGCGCTCACGTTCCTGCGCAATGCGGAAGTCGCCTGCAAGGGTAAGCTCCCGCTCTGCCAAGACACGGGAACGGCGATTATTCACGGCGAAAAAGGTCAGCAGGTCTGGACGGGCTACTGCGACGAAGAAGCGCTTTCGCTCGGCGTTTTCAAAACTTACACGGAGGAAAATCTGCGCTATTCGCAGAACGCGCCGCTGAATATGTATGACGAAGTCAACACGCGCTGCAACCTTCCCGCGCAAATCGACCTCGAAGCCACCGAAGGCATGGAATACAAATTCCTCTGCGTGACGAAGGGCGGCGGGAGCGCGAACAAAACCTATCTTTATCAGGAAACGAAGGCGCTTTTGAACCCGAAAACGCTCGTCCCGTTCCTCGTCGAAAAAATGAAAACGCTCGGTACCGCCGCTTGCCCGCCGTATCACGTGGCGTTTTGTATCGGCGGAACCTCGGCGGAAAAGAATTTGCTCACGGTCAAACTCGCCTCAACGCACTATTACGACGAGCTCCCGACCAGCGGGAACGAACACGGACGCGCGTTCCGCGATGTCGAACTCGAAAAACAGGTGCTCGAAGAAGCGCACCGCATCGGGCTCGGCGCGCAGTTCGGCGGGAAATACCTCGTGCACGACGTGCGTATCGTTCGCCTCCCGCGCCACGGCGCCAGTTGCCCCGTCGGTATGGGCGTTTCCTGCTCCGCCGACCGCAACATTAAGTGCAAAATTAACAAGGACGGCATTTGGATTGAAAAACTCGACGACAATCCCGGCGAACTCATTCCGGCGGAATTGCGCGAAGCCGGCGAAGGCAACGCGGTCAAAATCGACCTCAACCGCCCGATGCCGGAAGTGCTCGCCGAGCTTTCGAAATATCCCGTCGCCACGCGCCTCTCGCTCAACGGCACGATTATCGTCGGGCGCGACATCGCGCACGCGAAGCTGAAAGAACGCCTCGACCGCGGCGAACCGCTCCCGCAATACATCAAGGACCACCCGATTTACTATGCGGGTCCGGCAAAAACTCCCGCGGGAATGGCGTGCGGCTCGATGGGGCCGACGACGGCGGGACGCATGGACTCCTACGTCGATTTGTTCCAAGCCAACGGCGGCTCGCTCATCATGCTCGCCAAGGGCAACCGCAGCCAGCAGGTAACGGACGCGTGCAAAAAGCACGGCGGCTTCTACCTCGGCTCGATCGGAGGTCCGGCGGCAATTCTCGCGCAGAACAACATCAAGTCGATTGAATGCGTCGAATATCCGGAACTCGGCATGGAAGCGATTTGGAAAATCGAAGTCGAAAACTTCCCCGCGTTCATCCTCGTCGATGACAAGGGCAACGACTTCTTCAAACAAATCAAACCCGTTTGCCCGCTGGGGCAAAAAGCTTAAATTTAGGGCTTAAAACTTAGAGAAGAGCGTTCCCGCACAAAAACGGCTTTCGCCGCGCGGGAACGCTTTTTTTCGCGGGCAAACGCCTTCGCGGGAGGAATTTACGGTTTTCCTTTGCACAAAGATTTTTGTATTCTGAACGCATTTGAAAAACGGCAAAAACGCCGAAACCGAAATCGCTATTGCTCCCGGATCGATGTTTTCCGTCGATAAACACGAGATTCGCACCGAAAACGGCTTGAAGAAACTCATCGTCTGGTTAATCTTACGAGCTAAATAAAACGATGGCGGAACCCGAAACAGATCTGCTGACGCACACGTTCCCGGACGGAACGACTTGGACGTTTGTCTCCGAAACGGCTAAGCGTATGTGCGTGCTCGAAGGCGATGGTATCGGGAATTGCAAAGACATTGTTTGTCAATGGTGCAAACACATGAAAATGAAGCCCGAAGCCGGTTTTTGCGCTCGTTACGAAGATAAGCCTTCGGATGTTTATTTTTGGTCCGCTCCCTGCGAAAAATTCGAGGACAACGGTTTCGGCAAAGCCTTCTCCCGCAACGTGCTCGCGGAAACGCTGCCGAAAGATCCGCAAATCCGCAAAATCCTCGCCGAACAGCTCCGGAAAGAATTCGGGCACGCCGTCGCCGTTGTCGGCGACCAAATTTTCCACCTCGGACGCATGGGTGTTTACGCCGCAAATATTTACAAATGGTGGATTCGTCCGATTGAATCCGGAAACCTCGGCAATCATGTGCTCGATGAAATCGCAAATGCTTCGCCGTCAATCCGGGATGCGTGGAACTGCGAAACGAATCCGAAGGTGCTTGAAATCGACAGAGATAAAATCGGACTCGAAGAATTTAAACTGATGCCGTTTATCTGCTATGCACCCTCGCAAGTGAAGCAACGCGCGAACGGCGTTGCCCTCGGCAAAAAAATCGGCAACCGCACGCATTGGGCGCTTTTGACAAACGGCAAAACTCACGTAGATGCCGAATACATCGGCTCAACAGAAGCGTAAAGAAAGGTGAGAGCTGAACTAATGAATAGTGAACAGTGAATAATGAATAACGCAGTGCTAAGGATTTTGCTTAGGCAAAATCTTTGAAGAATGAATTATTCACTATTCATTATTCGTTATTCATTAAAAAGGTGTTACCTCTAAGCACTCAACCCTCATCTATCACCTTTCTTTAATCTTTAAGCTCTAATCTTTAATCTTTTCATGCGCTCCAAGCGCAACACCCGCCGCATTTTTTGAACCGGGAACGAGTTTAGAATAAACTCGTTCCCGCAATGAGCACAGCACCCGTCATCATCGTCAATACGAGCCTCGTCGAGGCACTTTTGGCACGCACAAAGAAAAAGGTGCGTCCGGGTATTTTGATGAGCGTGGTGTTGGAAAAAGCAAAACGTGTTGTACACGATAATTTTCAAAACCTTAACGTTTTGCGTAATCGCTACGGGTCGAACTTTTACGGAAAATGGGCGGACGATTCCGCCGTGACTCCGGTTGTTTTGAATGGAGGGGATAAGGGGCGGCTTGAATTGCTCGACGAAAACGGTGCGCTACGCCACAAGATTTACGGGGGAAAACTCACGGCAAGGCGCGCGAAGTTTTTAACGATTCCGATTTCGGAACAGGCAAAATTTCAAAGCGCACGCGGAAGCAATGCTGCTCACGGAGAAATTCCGGGCTTGTTCCTTGTACGCGGGAAAAACGGCCGCGGGCTTTTTCTCGCGGCGGAAGAAAACGGGAATTTGGTCGTGCATTATCTGCTCAGGAAAACCGTCACTCACAAGCCGCACCCGGAAGTTTTGCCCTCTGCGGCGCAATTTGCACACGCCGTGCAATCTGCTTGCGAAGAATTTGCGGGAGGAGTCTGACGATGAAAAACAACCTAAACACGATTGCTGTCGCCGAGCAAACGCTTGCACACGAAATCCGGAGTTTGCCGGAGGTGTCCGGTCTTTTCGGAGATGTCGCAACCGGAGTGCTCGCAGCATCGCAGGAAGATTTCGGCGAGAAGCTTGCCTCGCTCTTGGAGTCTTCGCTCGGCGCGGGGATTGTCGTGTCCTGCACGGGAACGAAGGGCGAGGTTTGGCGCAATGACGCCTGCGGGATGTCCGACGTCGCCCGATTCCGCGTCGAAATCAAAACCTCGCTGCTGATGGCATCGGAACGCAGGCAGAGCGCAACGGATTTGTCAAAATTTGTCTGAAATCTGTATTTGATGAAGTCGGAGACGATAGAGCCATATAAAGCTGTGGGTTTTTTAGGGATTCCCGGTGAAGCGAGTGGACCGATATCAGCTGTGCTTGGAGGCCCATGAATCTCTTATAGGCGATTTCTCTTTTCTCTCTTAAAGATCGCTCTTCTGAAACTTTTGCCTGCACCCGAAGTTTTCTGTCTTCTAAGAAGTAGGTGACAAGACCTTGTGTGATAACACCAATGATGGGGAAAAAACTCCCGATGATAATTCCTACGATTGTTGCCTGCGTACTTCCTTTAAGTGCGTTACCAAGTAAACTTCTTGTTTAGGCGTCCTGTGAATATGCGCGGAATTTGTGGGTTCTTTACAAAAACTTGGCGGTGGGGGTGGAGGAGGCGCGGGAACGGAGGTCGGCGGGCGTGCCGGAGAAAATGAGGTGTCCGCCGTCGTTCCCGCCGGTCGGTCCGAGCTCGATGAGCCAGTCGGCGCAGCGCACGACGTCGCTGTTGTGCTCGATGACGATGAGCGTGTGCCCGGCGTCGCGCAGCTTGAAAAGCAGGTTGAGCAGGAGGCGGATATCGTTCCAGTGCAAGCCCGTCGTCGGTTCGTCGAGCAGGTAAAGCGTGCGTTCCCGCTTGCGTTTGGAAAGTTCGAGCGCGAGTTTGAGGCGCTGGGCTTCGCCGCCGGAAAGCGTCGGCGCGGGCTGTCCGAGTTTCAAATAGCCCAAGCCGACTTCGTCGAGCGTTGTCAGCAAATTGTGCAGGTTCGGGTGTGCGCGGAAAAACGTGCACGCGTCGGAAATCGTCATATCGAGCACTTCCGCGATGTTCAGTCCCTTGAAAAGCACTTCGAGCGTTTCGCGATTGTAGCGCGCGCCGCGACAGCTCGGGCATTCGACCCACGTTTCGCCGAGAAACTGCATATCGAGCGCGATTTGTCCCTCGCCCTGACATTTTTCGCAACGTCCGCCGCGTTTGTTAAACGAAAATCTTCCCGCGTCGTAACCGCGCATTTTCGCGAGCGGTGTGGCGGCGTAAAGTTTTCTCAACAAATCAAAAATGCCCGTAAACGTAGCGGGATTCGAGCGCGGCGAGCGTCCGATCGGCGATTGGTCAATGCGGACGAAGCCTTCAAAATTTTCCAGTCCGTCGATTCCCGCGTGTTTGCCGGGAATGCTTTTCGCGCGGTTGATTTTGCGCGCGGCGGCGTTCCCGAGAATGCCGTTGACGAGCGTGGATTTTCCCGAGCCGGAAACGCCGCAAACCACGGTCAGTGCGCCGACGGGAAACGAGACATCGACGTTTTTCAAATTGTTTTCCGCCGCGCCGCGCACCGCGAAAAACTGCTTCGGTTCGACGCGCGGGAACGCCGCCGCAATCTCGCGGGCGCGTTCTTCCGAGGTCGCGTTGAGAAATTTCGCCGTGCGCGAATTGCCGTCCGCGAGGCATTCCGAAAGCGTTCCCGAGAAAATGAGTTCGCCGCCTTGCGTTCCCGCGCCGGGGCCGATTTCCACGACGTGGTCCGCCGCCAGAATCGTGTCGCGGTCGTGCTCGACGACGAGCACGCTGTTCCCGCGGTCGCGCAAATCCTGCATCTGTGCAATCAGCCGCGCGTGGTCCGCCGGGTGCAGTCCGATGCTCGGTTCGTCCAAAATGTACGTTACGCCGACGAGTCCCAAGCCGAGCTGCGCAGCGAGGCGCACGCGCTGAACTTCGCCGCCGGAAAGCGTCGAATACGCGCGGTCGAGCGTCAGGTAGGAAAGCCCGGTTGTATCCAAAAAACGGAGACGTTTTTCCAGCCCGGCGCGCGCGTCTTCCACGGGTTCAATCGCGGGAACGTTTTTCAGATTTTTGACAAAATCAAGCGCGGCGGGAACGGACATTTTGAAAAAATCGCCGACGGATTTTCCGCCGAGGCGCACGGCAAGCGCGCGCGGATTCAGGCGCAAACCGCCGCAAGCGGAGCAGGGCGCGGAGTGTTGGAACGCGAGCAGGCGCGTGCGCAGAAGCAGGCTCGACGTCGTTGTCGCCGTTTTTTCCAAGTCGGAGAGCACGCCTTCAAACGGGCGCGGCGCGGGTTTTCTGCGTCCGGTTTTCAAAAGAAATTCGCGTTCGCCGCTCCCGTGGAGAATGAGTTCGCGCGTTCCCGCGTCGAGTTCTTCCCACGGTGTTTTCAGCGAAAACGGGACTTGCTCGGCGAGTTGGCGCAACCACGCGTTGCGCTGCGTAATCATTTTTTTCGAGCCGTAGCGCCACGGTTTGATCGCTCCGTCTTTGAGCGATTTTTTCGGGTCGGGAACGACGAGTTCGGGCAAAAATTTCGGTTTTTCGCCGAGTCCGCCGCACGCGGGGCACGCGCCGTCGGGATGGCTTTCGGAAAAACTTTTCGGCGTGAGCGCGTCGTAGGTTTTTCCGCAAATACTGCAGGAAAAATCAAGGCGGAGCGGAATTTCGCGGGATGCTTCGCCTCCGAGGACGAGCGCGAACGCGCGGTTTTTCCCTTCGCGGAAAGCGAGTTCGAGCGAGTCCGCAAGGCGGGAACGCGCGTCGGCGGAAACGACGAGACGGTCGACGATGAGATCGAGCGCGAGAGCGGATTTTTTTTCAAATTTCGGCAGAGCGTCGTCGAGGTCGAAAATTTCGCCGTCGATCCGGATGCGCTGGAAGCCGCGCCGACGGAGGTTGTCGAGTTCGTCGGCGAGCAGGGCGCGTTTGATTTGCGCGTAGGGCGCGCCGAGGATGAGTTTCGTTCCCGCAGGCAGGGCGCAGAGTTGTTCGAGGCAATCGTCGAGCGAGCGGCGCGTGATTTCGCCGCCGTCGTCCGGGCAGAATTGCGTTCCCGCGACGGACCAGAGCAGGCGCGCGTAGTCGGCGATTTCCGTGGCGGAGGCGACGGTTGCGCGCGGATTGTTGTTCGCAGAGCTGCGTTGCTCGATGGCGATAACGGGCGAAAGTCCGTGGATAAAATCGACGTCCGGGCGCGGGATTTGTTCCAGATTCGCGCGCATTTTCGCCGACAGGCTTTCAAGGTATTGGCGCGCGCCCTCGGCGTAAACGGTGTCGAACGCGAGGGAAGATTTCCCCGAGCCGGAAACGCCGGTAATCACGACGAGTTTCCCGCGCGGAATCCGAAGTTCGACATTCTTCAGATTGTGTTCCCGCGCGCCCTTGATGTGAATTTCTTCGGGGGAAAGCATTTAGGAAAAATGAGGAAGTAGAAATGAGAAATAAAAATTAGAAATTAGGAGTTAGGAATGAGGAAGCCTTCTGTTTTTCTAATTCCTAATTTCTAACTTCTAATTTCGTTTCTTGCGCGAAGCATAATTGCGGGTGCGCGCGTTTTTGTGGTGCGGGCGGATTCCGCGTTGCCACACATTTTCGCGCGAGACTTCCGGGCGCTTTTTCGCGAAAGCGTTTTCGGAAAATTCGATGTCGGTTTCTTCGACGGGTTTCGGGCGCGCGCGTTTTTGCGCTTGGGATTTTGCGCGTTCCCGCAGTTTCTGCGCGTCGCGTTCCCGCAGCGCGGTGCGGGTGGAAATTTTCTTATGCGTGGAGGTTTTGCGCTCCATGGCTTTTTCTCCGCGCAGGGCGGCGCGGTTCGGTTTTTTCAGGCCGCTGTGCTTGGGCGAAGCGTTTCCGCCTTTGGCGAAAATGGAATCGATTTCTTTTTGCGAAAGTTTACGGCAATCGCCCGCCGGCATTTTTTTCAGAATGAGCCCGCCGATTTGGAAACGCACGAGGGTTTTGACAAAGAAGCCGAAAACTTCAAACAGGCGGCGGATTTCGCGTTTGCGTCCCTGTTTGAGATGGATTTCGAGTTTGCGGGAATCCGGGAAGCGGACAATGTTTGCAAATTGAAGAAACTCGTCTTCGTCGTTTTCGTTTTTGAGCTTCACGCCTTTGAGCAGGCGCGGCGTGAGCGCGGGATCGAAGTCGCGATTGAGCGTAACTTCGTAGCGTTTCAAAATATTGCTCGACGGGTGAATGATGTTGTTGGCGAGCTCGCCGTCGTTGGTGATGAGCAGGAGACCTTCGCTGTCTTTGTCAAGGCGCCCGACGCAGAAAAGCTTGTGTGCCGCGTATTCCGGCGGGATGAGCTGGAATACGGTTTGCGCGTTGTGCGGGTCGAGATTGGTGCACACATAGCCGCGCGGTTTGTTCATCATAAGAACAATGCGGGAACGCGATTCGAGCGTGATTTTTTTCCCGTTGAGGCGCACGTCGTCTTCGCCGGGAACGACGGTTTGTCCGAGCTCGGCGATTTCGCCGTTCACGGTAATTTCGCCGTTGGTAATCAGCGTTTCCGCCGCTCGGCGGGAACAAACTTCCGCTTGCGACAAATATTTTTGCAATCGAATACGTTCTTTCGGTGCGTCCATAAGAAATCAAAAAATCTCCGCGAATCCTAAATCAGCGCCCGACTTTCTACAAATTGAAATTTAGCGAAGTGCAATGAGAGGAATGGGAAGAAAGAGAAGAATGAGTATTTTCCCGTTTCTCTCATTCATCCCATTCTTCTCATTAATCACCTGGCACTTCGCTAAATTTCAATTTGTCGCGCGCGGGAACGCGGCGTAGATTTGTTCCCGTATGAACATCGTTGAAGTCATCAAGGAATATGTCAAATACCCGAGCATTTCTGCCGATCCCGCGTTTGCGGACGGCGTGAAGGAAACTTATGAATTTCTCGCAAATCTTCTGAAAAAAGCCGGAGCTGTTCCGGAAATCGTGCCGACGCGCGGGAATCCCGTGGTTGTCGGGCGTTTTAACGCGGACCGGAAAGATTTGCCGCACATCGTAATTTACGGGCACTATGACGTGCAGCCCGTGGACCCGCTTGAGCTTTGGGAAACGCCGCCGTTTGAGGCAACCGAGCGCGACGGAAAAATCTTCGGGCGCGGCACGGCGGACAACAAGGGGCCGCATGCCGTTTCCGTGGTCGCGCTGGCAAATCTTCTGGCACGGCGTCCGGATTTGCCGTTGCGCGTAACGTTTGTTTTTGAAGGTGAGGAAGAAATCGGCAGCACGCATTTCCGCGAATTTCTCGATGCTCATGTGGCGGAGTTTTCCGAAGGCGATTTTGTGTTGCTTTCGGACACGTCCAGTCCGAGCGAAAACGAAATTGCGATTACGATCGGTTTGCGCGGCATGATGGGGCTTGAGGTCAACGTTGAAGGTCCGAACAGCGATTTGCACAGCGGCTTGCACGGCGGCGCGGTGATGAATCCGCTTCAGGCGCTGATGGAAGTTTGCGCGTCGTTGCACAATGCGGACGGTACGGTAAACGTGCCCGGATTTTACGACGGTGTACAGGAGCCGGCGGCGTGGGAGCGCGAGGAGTTTTCACGTTTCCCGCAGAGCGAGGAGGATTACAAAAAGTTTCTCGATGTGGATGCGCTGTATAACATTCCCGGATACAAACCGCTTGAGTGTGCGCGCTTTATGCCGACGCTGGAATTTAACGGTGTCGGCGGCGGCTATCAGGGTTCCGGCTCAAAAACGATCGTTCCCGCGAAGGCTTTTGCGAAAATTACCTGCCGCCTCGTTCCCGGGCAGGATCCCGCGGATATTCGCGAAAAAGTTTCCGCGGCGATTTTGTCGCGTATGCCGGCGGGCGTTCGCGTGAAACTTACGCCGATGCAGGGCAATCCCGCGTATTTTGTGTGCCCGCCGAATCGTCCGAACACGCCGGCGGACATGAATCCTGCGCTCGCCCGCGCGTTTGAGGCAGCGGAAAAAATCATTACGGAAAAATTCGGGAACGCGCCGATTTACACGCGCGAAGGCGGCTCTATCGGCATCATTGAGGATTTTCGCCGCGTTACGGGAATGGATTCGCTCATGATCGGGTTTTTCACGGCGGATTCGCGCATTCACGCGCCGAACGAAAACGCGGATATTTCGATGCTCGAAAAAGGCGTCGCCACTTACGAAGCGATTTTTGAATCCTGCGCGGAAACGAGATAAAAATTGATAATGGATAGTTGATAGTGGATAATGATTTCCGTCGTTTTTGCCGGAGGCAAAAACCTTGGCACGAAACTATCAATTATCCGTTACCAATTTTCTTCCAAGCTCTCAATGCTTCCTAAAGCGATTTTCTCCAAACCTGCCTCATTTGCCGTTTCCGCGCTCGCCGTGTTTCTGCTCGGCGGCTGTATTTCGAGCAAGCGCATGACGGATATTTCGCCGTTGGGCGAAAAGGACGAGCCGAAAATGTCCGAAAAGCGCGTCAACGCGTGGCCGCTTTATTACGCGACGGGTGCGGGCGGCGTTTCCGTGCTTTGGCCGTTTATGGATTTTGACGACAACGGCTGGGCGTTTCGCCCGTTTTACGTTAAAGACGGCGACGAATTTCCGCGCTTTGGCCGCTTTCCGGCTGGGATCCCGACGGCGGTTGGGTGCTGACTTCGTATTGGAACTACGAGGGATTCGGTGCGTTCCCGCTGTTTCATTGGTCGAAAAACGAAAGACTGTTTCCGAACTATATTTTCCCGTTTTGGTGGACAAACAATTGGGATAACTGGGGGTTGTTCCCGTTCGGCGGTGTCGGAAGCGGCAACGGCGATTGGCGTTTCCTGAATTTTTATTACCGCAACACGGATAAATATTTTCATCGCGGGAATGCATGCTCTTACTCGCATTGGAATCTTTGGCCGCTTTTGCTTCGCAGATCCTATTCGGAAAAAGGCGCGAGCGAGCCTTACGAAATCGATTGTCGCTTGCTCTACGGTTTGCTCGGCGGCTACCAAAAGGAGAAAAACGAAGAATACTCGTGGTTGTTTCCGCTGTTTTACGATTGGGAAAAGACAACGTGCGGCGATTACTGCACTTGGGTTTTCCCGACATTTTTCCGAAACAAAGACGGCAGGGAATTCGTCAACACGCTTCTGCCGCTTTACTACTACACCGGAAGCGGGAACGACTACGCGTTTGTTACGCCGCTCGGCTGGCACTCGGAACGCGGCGACTCCGAAACGACCGCCGTGCTTCCGCTTTATTACTACAATACGCGCGGGAACGGAAACTGTGTTTTCGCGACGCCGATCGGCGGCTGGGGAAAATTTTCCGACGGCGGGCATTTGCGCTACGCGCTCGGTCCGCTCTACATCGACTACGCGTCGCCGGAAGACGATTACGAATTTAACTCGGTGCTCTGGCCGCTCTACATGCAGTCGCGCAAAGGCAAGGAAGAATCGACTTACCTTTTTCCGCTCGGGCATCGCTGGACAAACGGCGAGGAAACGCGGCGCGGATTCCTGCTCGGCTTGGGCGCAACGCGTTCCCGCGACGACAAAACCTCGTGGGCGGTTTGGCCGTTTTACGGTTCCCGCAACGATTTTCACAACGCCGATTTCCGTTACTTTTTCACGCTCGCCGGCTCTGAGCAAAACGCGGCGTGCGACCGAAGCACAAGCTGGCTTTTTCCGCTTTATCACTACGTTGACAACGGGAAAGACGATTACGCATTTTACGGATTGTGCTACCTTTTCGGCTTGGAAAACTCGTATAGGGACTACAACACTGCGCGCAAATTCGAAAATTATTTCTTCCCGTTTTACTTTTACGAATCGTGGACGAAGTGCGACTCGGGCGGCGTTCCCGTGGCGGACGAGCCGTACCGAAGCGAATTCGATATTCCGCTGATTTACGGCTTTGATACGCGAACCCGTGAGGGAACGCAGAAAAAATCACGGAATCACTGGGCGCTGATGTATCTTTTCAACTTCCGGGAATCCGATTACGCGCCGGTTCCGACAATGCGGGAATATTCCGCGCAAGCATTGGAAAATCTCTCATATTCCCGCTACATCAATACGCTTTGGGAAACGCGTAAATTCCGGGTCTGGAAAGACGGCGCGCTGACGCCGCGGGAACAGAAAATCGTTTGGTCCGCGGAATATTTTTGTTACAGCACGCATAGTTTGATCGACACGATTGCCTTTCCCGGCGGCAGAAATTGGGAAAAATCTCACGGAGCCGTCGACTTGGACGAAGAAATTTTTGCCGAAGGCGAATTGGAAAAAATCGGCTGGGAAGAACGGCAAAAAAAGTACGAAGCTTTTTACCGCCGCGAGTTGCCGAAAATTTTGCGGAAAAAAGGCATCGAAATCGCCGATGATGCAGACAAAGACACGTTCACGCGCGCCGTGCTTCAGCTTGTTGCCGAAAATACGGAAGTGCTTACGGAAGAGGAATTTCAGTTCTGGCCGTTTTACAAATTGACGGAAGATTCCGCCGGCAATTTAAGAGAAGAGTTTCAGGTTTGGCCGGTTTACGAGTCGACGGAGGATTCTTCCGGCCGTTTCGAAAAGGAATTTCTCTGGGGTGTGTGGTATTCGCGCGGGAACGCTGAAAGCTCGAAAACAAGTTGTCTGAAATACCTTTACCGTCGCGAAACCACGGCGGAAGGCACGAAGCTCGACGTGTTCCCGTTCATCAGCGTCGATACGGGTAAGCGCGGCTCTTTTTCTTTCCTCGGCAACTTTTTCAAAATCGTCAACGACGACGAAGAAGGCTGGAGCGGCAATTTCCTTTTTATCCCTTGGGGAAGTTGAAAGTGGGAAACTTTTTCAAAAATTCGACATTCGAAATTGGCGAACGAGGCGAGCCGCGCACGTCCTTAAAGCTCGACAAGCTCGGCGGGAACGGAGAAAATCCGCGTGATATTTATTTTAACTGTTATTTCGTTTAGAACTTTATGAAACCGGTAGTATTCAACAGTACACTCCTCCGCGACGCGCACCAGTCGCTCGCGGCAACGCGCATGAGCACGGCGCAAATGCTTCCCATTTTGGATAAGCTCGACGCCGTCGGCTACGGTCGCCTCGAAACATGGGGCGGCGCTTCCATCGATGCCGGATTGCGCTTCCTTAAAGAATTTCCGTTTAAACGCCTCGACGCGATTCGCGCAAAGACGAAAACACCGCACATGATGCTCATGCGCGGTCAAAACATCGTCGCCTACAATCAGTCGCCGGACGATGTCGTTACCGCGTTTGCGACTCAGGCGATCTGGCACGGGATGAATACGATTCGTATTTTCGACGCACTCAATGACCCGCGCAATATGAAGACCGCGATCGAAGCGACGAAAAAAGCCGGAGGCGAAGCGCAGGGTACGATTTGCTACACGAACAGCCCGGTACACACGGTCGAAGGCTTCATCAAGCTCGGTTGCACGCTCGCGGATATGGGCGTGAACAGCATTTGCCTCAAGGACATGGCGGGGCTCGTTTCGCCGCGCGCGGCGTACGATATCATCAAGGGCTTGAAGGACAACGTGAAAATTCCGGTTTGGTTCCACACGCACGAAACGACCGGTCTTGGCGCTTCGTCCTACCTCGCGGCTATCGATGCGGGCGTGGATGCGGTGGACGTTGCGATCCGTCCGTTCTCCGACGGGACGGCGCACCCGGACCACACGCGCATGATGGCGCTCCTCAAAGGACATCCGCGTTGCCCGAGCTACGATGCAAAACTCATCGAAGAAATTTCCGAGTACGAAAAGGGTATCTACGAAGAGCTTTCCAAGTTCACGAGCCACAAGAACGAAGTCGTCAACATCGACGCGCTCCGTTATGAAGTTCCGGGCGGTATGCTTTCAAACTTCCGCAACCAGCTCAAGGAGCTCAAAATGGAAGACAAATTTGAAGAAGTTTGCGCGGAAATTCCGTACATTCGCGAAAAGCTCGGCTGGATTCCGCTCGTTACGCCGACTTCGCAAATCGTCGGCACGCAGGCGGCGATGAACGTCAAGTTCGGTCGTTGGAAACAGTTCATTCCGGGAGCGATGGACATTGCGCTCGGCTACTTCGGGCAAACTCCGGCTCCGGTTGATCCCGAAATCCAAAAGCTCGCCGCGGAACGCACGAAAAAGGATCCGATTTCCTGCCGCCCGGCGGATTTGCTCAAGCCGCGCATGGACGATCTCCGCAAGGAATTGAAGGAAAACAATCTTCCGACGGATGACGAACACTGCGTCATTTATGCGATGTTCCCGCAACAGGTGAAGGAGCTTTACTTCCCGCCGAAAGAAGAGCCGAAGCCGGCTCCGGCACCTGTCGCCGCTTCCGCAGCGCCGGCGGCAACGCCCGCGATTTCCGCGCGCGCCAGTGTCTCCGGTAACGTCACGAACCTTTCGATGACGGTCAACGGCACGGCGCATACCGTTACGGTGGAAGAAATCGCCTAATCCGCGAGACCTTCTTCCAAACAAAAACGTTCCCGCAACGAAAGTCGCGGGAACGTTTTTTGTTTTTGCTGAGGCGGTCAAGCCAAGAAGTATAAATATTTGTTTATAAAGGGCGTTGGAATTATAAACAAAAATTTATATTTCGTTGCTTGCGTTTTGTGTTTTTAGGGTTTGGCATATAGGTCAGGAGCGCGGGGCGATTGGGTTTTCGCGAGCTCTGAGAAGTA
>JAGBIL010000002.1 GCA_017935025.1 Opitutales bacterium
AAGATTAGAGATTAGAGATTAGAGATTAAAGAGAGGGTAGAAATTTTATGAAAAACTCCATCATTGTTACTGCGGCAGAGCCGCTCAAATTCGTTGAAACGCGCTTCGCAAAGCGCGTGTGGCAAACCGTAAACTACGCCCGAAAATACGGCAAAATCACCTTCATTTTCGGCGAAAGCCAAATCGGGAAAACCTCGGCGATTCGCGAATACTGCAACCGGACGGAGGGCGCGCACTATGTGCGCATGCCGAGTTCGCCGACGTTGCGCCTCTTCGTACATGACTTCGCGGCGGCGCTCGGAGCGCCGGAGCGGCTGACGTTCCCGCAGCGGCGGCGTTATATTTTCAACCGGCTTTCGCGGTGCGACGTCGTCATTGTGGACGAGGCGCATCAGGCGATTCTTACGGAGCGGGGACTCAACCCCACGCAGGCAAAGATTTTTGAGTTCATCCGCGAGGTTTACGACGCTGTCGGCTGCGGGATCACGATTTGCAGCACGAATGTTTTTGAGACAGAAATGACGAGCGGCGCGCTCTCCGGCGTGCTTGCGCAGTGCAACCGTCGCAGCCTCGTAACGTTTCACTGCCCGGCGCGACCGAGCGCGGGAGACCTGGCGAAGTTTGCCGAGGCGCACGGCTTGCCGGAGATTACGGACGAGGCAAAAGCGGAACAGGCGGACGTGATCAAGCGCGAATGCCTCGGCGTATGGCTGACGGTGCTACGTATGGGCTGCGAGATCGCGGGAAGCCAGGGGCGCTTCGCGAACTGGGCGGACGTGGTCCGAGCCAAGCGGGAACGCGACGCATACAACGCAAAAATTTAGCCCGGAGGAAACCGGACATGGCAAACACCGCACTCCTCCGCCTGCAAAAAATCGCCAAAACGCACGGACTTGTCGAGCTCGCGAATGACCACGCAAAGTTTTTCGGGGTCGATACGGGGATAGCCTGCGAGTTTGCGCCGTGTGTTTGCGCGGCGGCGTTTGACAAATTCCGTGCGACTCCGGAAACGGCGTTTGCGATTTGCGACGAGGTGTGGGCGGATTCGTCGCTGGCGATCGAAGCCGGATTACATGCGGCACGGGACCAAACGCTGAGCTCCATGGAGGCAGTCGGGGCACACCCGGTTGTCCGGTTCGAAAACAAGCACGCGCAAGACGTTAAAGATGTCGTCTGTGTGCTGGAGTGCCCGAACTGCAGGACCGTTTTCCGGATAAGCTACAACCAAGCGGCGACCACATTCCGGCGCCGCTGCCCGCTCTGTAAATTTTCATAATTTTTCCCACCCATAAAAACAAATACTATGGCAAAAGTAAAAGACACACCCAAACAGGACACGCCGCCCGTGGTTACGGAGGCGGACCTCAAAAAAATCATCAATCGCATGAGCAAGCGCCGGGCGGATATCGCGGAGGCGGACGCGCAGGTTAAATGTGCGGACGTCGCGTTGCGAAATCTCAAGGGCAAACTCAAAAAGCTGGAAGATGAGCAGGACGCGGACGAAGCGCTCGTTAAGAGCTGGATCCGATCAAACCCGGACAAGCTGGACGCAAAAAGCACGCTCGACATAGGAAAAGCCGTGCTCTCGCTCCCGGCGAAACCCGCGGCGATTAAAAACCTCGACGGCATGAGCGACGAAGACGTGATTGCCGCCTGCGAAAAAGCGGGACGGAGCGAGTATGTGCGCATCACGAAAAAGTTTGAGCGCAGTATCGTCAAGTCCGACTGGAACGCGCAACGCATCAGCGAGAAAGAGCTGAAAAAGCTCGGACTGTACGCGGATACGGAACCGGAACCGAGAGTGAAGCTTAAGGAGATTTAAGGCGATGCCGCAGCCGCTCACAAAAACGCAGATTTCCGCGCTTGCGATTGAGGCGCGCAAGGCTTTTGACGTGCAGGCCCCGGAGGATCTGGAGGCGATGCGCGAAGTGATTGCCGCCGAGCGCGAGGCGAACGGGGATCCGTTTGCGTGCGCGGCTGCGGTAAAAGAATCGGCTCTTTTCGAGGCGTGGAGGCGAGACGAGACCGCCCGCGCCCTGGAAAACGCAGGGAGGAAACCAACGTTTTCCTTCCGGGAGCTCACGCAAAACGACTTTTTGTTTGTGCGGGCGCATTTTGTGTCGTTTTTCGACCAAGGGAAAGCCCGGAAGATTCACGACCGCGCCGTAGCGGACGAGCGGAAGCGTTATTTGTGGGTCATCCGGAAAGAGTGCGAAAAAACAGGCTGGATGAAGTATCCGGAATATCCGCAAAACATTTGTCTTGCGCAGAACAAGTGCTACCTCGAGGCGGCACACCCGAACCAACTGAGAAGAATACTTTTTACAATTTGCGCACGCGCAAAAGCCAAACAGAAAACACAAACACAGAAATGAAAATGAAACTGACATTCACAGCCGCCGAAAGGCGCAGTATCGCAGAGACAGTGGAGAGGCTAAACGCCTTTCTCGCCGGGAAGACAGAGCACGTCGAATCGCTCGACGGCAAGCCGCTGACAGGCGTCGAGAAAGAAGCCGTCCGGACGTTTCGGGCGGGCATTCCGTTCGCGGAGGCGGAATGCAGAACGTGGAGAGCGCTGTCCCCAGGGGAAGATGCGCTGATTAAGGCGTTGCGGGACGCGAAAATCTACCTAATTCCCGACTTTGCCACGTCCGTATTATGCTACCCAAGCGACAATGGAAAATCCGTTTATAGTCACAACTGTCCGATTGGTTTTACCACATCACCATCAACGCCTTCTCACATTGATGAGAAAATCATCGCCGCCCTCAAACGAATCAAGAGACAGGAGGCGCAGAATGAAGCTAGGTAAAGAAGAATTCGCCCTCGTTCTCATGGAAGCGGCGCACCATACTTCGGGAATCAGAGGTGGACGTTACGTTGAGATTCACGATGCGTTTGTCGATGACTCTCTCGAGATCGAGGGCTACGAGCGCGTGCAATGGATGAAGTTCGACCCGTCAGACCCGAAGACGTTCCCGCCTTGCAATACAAAGATTTTGCTAACGGTTGCGGGTGCTGACGAGGACGTTCTCTGCGTTTGTCAGACGCACAGGCAAGAGCGTCAAAATGCTCGCGGGCTTCCCGCACCTTTTACCCATTGGCGACGCTCGCCGACGCCGCCCGTAGAAACGGAGGAGAAGTAACTATGCGTATTTACGGAGAAATCAAAAGCGACAATGGTCGTCCGCCGTGTGTGGTATTGCTTAACGGGTATTACTACTTGGTCACGAAAATTGACGCGTCCTGCGAGTCCGCATTGGTATTCAACGGGGAACTGTTCGGACTTAAACAAATCGGTGATTGGCTTTTTGAGATTCCCACGGAAACGGAGCAACAGAAATGAAATACGATAACAGAATTAAGATTCGTTTTTGGGTATGGCACGGAATGAAATGTCCTTTTGACGATGCTCTCAACGCGGCATTGAAGTGCGCATGTGGGACGATATTGAACACCTACTCGAAGAGTATATTGGAAAATTGAGGTATCTAATTCAACTTCCGTGGGTCATTTTTCTTGTTGTCGTTTTGTTCCCGCTTCTCGTTTGCGGAATCCTAAGGAACAACCTGCGGATTCTTTGGCGTTACTTTAAACACGCAGTCTATCTTTGGAAAAAGGAGGCGGGATATGTTGTTTTCGGCGAACGCGAAATTGGAAAGGTAAAAAAAAAATGATTACCAAAATTACACTTCTTGCCGGACTGGTAGCTGGCATTATTTGTGGGAAAGGTTTTTTCCATTCTGAGCTTAAAGCGCTGAAAAAATCAGAGAAGAATGGGAGACAAAAGACGCAGCGCTCGAAAAATTTAAAACCGAGCAAAACGTAACAATCGGAAAAAACACATGAAAAAGATAATGGGCAATGAAAAGCCTCTCTTTATTCCGCTTTGCCGGGAGTGGTTTGAGCGGTTCGAGAGAGGCGAAAAAACAACGGAGTACCGCACCTACGGTCCGCGCTGGAACGAGAAAACGTGCCGGATCGGACGCCCCGTCGTCCTTTCTATGGGATACGGCAAAGCTCGCAGGTTACACGGCAAAATAACCGACTTTCGCGCGGTCGGATTTGAGTGCCTTCCGGGCGAAGTCGCCGATTTCTTCCACGCACTCGACTTCGACATCTACGCCGCGATATCCGTTAAACTGGATTCGCGCCCAAAAACCCGGTGAAAGCCGGGATTTTTTTTTCCCGCGTATTTCCCAAACACATGATTCTCCTCTCCGATTTCCCAAACTCACGATTCCTATTTCTCAAACCTACGGAGCCACTATTTCTCAAACTTTTGATTTTTCTTTCGTTTTCGGGCTCTTATTTCTCAAACCT
Source organism: Opitutales bacterium (assembly GCA_017935025.1). Classification (GTDB taxonomy): domain Bacteria; phylum Verrucomicrobiota; class Verrucomicrobiia; order Opitutales; family UBA953; genus Spyradosoma. The sequence continues at coordinate 4,324 of JAGBIL010000002.1, forward strand.
CAACTCCCGTCTAAAAACCGCCCAGAACGCGCTTAAACACTAACCCTTCGCAACTTTCTCAAACCCTTCCGCTATTTCCCAAACCCTTTGATTTTTCTCAGAACGCTATAACCATAATTACTAAATCTTCCCGCCGTTAGCGGGAAAGGGTTTCCGACCTCTTAGCGGCGGCGGCGACGCGCGACGACGAGAGCCAAAGCGCCCATGCCCGCCAACATTCCGAATGCCGACGGTTCGGGAATGGAGGTTGTCAACGACGCACCTGTTATATTGCTCCCCAGAGCAAATTTTCCAGCATCAAGCACAAAACCGTTCAACGTAACATTTGTGTCGTACTCATCTTCTCCATCAAAATTCAAGTTTACATAGGAGTTCGTTCCGTCTGTCCCCAACGTAACCTGAAGATTGCTAACTCCATAAGTCGCAGATGCTTGGTTTGCGTTAAGAGAAACCCACCCGTAAACAGGACCGGCTCCGGAAATTTCGTGAACCTTTTTTGTTTCATTAACCGTTCCCGTTTTATTCGGTCCGGGGTCGGAGGTTCCGTTAGACAGGGAATCCGCGTTGTAGGACAAGCCAAGATAGTTGCCTGCCTGCGACACTAAATAATAATTCGTGCCGAGTTGAGCCACCGAGTCGGTGATGTAGGCGTTAAAGGTGTTTCCCGTTACCGTAAACGAAATCTCAAAGGCATCTCCAACCGTATAATTAGAACCCTCGAGAATACTCAGGAACCCTGCATTAATTTCTTCACCGGATCCCGTGAGAGTCCAGCCCTTGTCTTCATTTTGGGTCGCCGTCACAGCCGCACCCGCAAACATCGTCCCGGCAGCAAGAAGCGCTGCGACAGAGATATATTTCTTCATAGATTTAGATCAAATCAGTTGTTGTTAAATTGAAACCGAGTCCGACGAAAACCGTTCCCGTCAATATGGCTCAATTTCCGACTTCAATTTTCGCAAAAAAAAAAAACAACTCTGCAAGCATTTTTTTAAGATTTTGAAAGAAAACCTCCCTGCAAGCCTCTTTTTTCAGGAAATTCAAAAATAAGCGTTCCCGCGACGGATCGCGGGAACGCTTATACTTCATCTATTCTTCCGGGAGAAGTAGCTATAAACTTCCCCCGAAATTCTTTTCGCCTCGGATTACTTGCGGCGTTTACGGCGCGAAGCCACGAGCGCCAGCGCGCCCAAGCCCGCAAGCAATCCGAACGCCGACGGCTCAGGAATCGTAAGCGTAAGCACACCGCTGGTCGTATCGTACGACTGTGCCCAACCGTCCCAGGCGGATCCGAGCTCAAACGTCCAGTCGGTTCCGACCAAAGAGGACGTAGAATCAAAGATCTGATACGAATACTTCTGGGGAGCGTCCGTCACAAGCGCCAATGCAACCGCATCGGCAGCTTTATCAAGGGTAATCGTCGTCCCGTCGGCAAAGGCTCCCGCTCCGGCTATCGCCGCTATTTTTTCGGTATTTTCCGTATTGTACACATCACTGAGTACAATCGTAATCGCCGTTTGTGTGAGAGTAACATTTTCGGAAACGCTCAACTGTCCGCCGGAAATCGTCACGGAACCCGAAGCATCCCCAAGCGCGCTGTTAGCCCCTGCGACTAACGTTCCCGCAGAAATCGTCGTTCCGCCGGAGTAGGAACTGTCCTTCATGAGAGCCAAGGTTCCCGCACCGTCTTTCACGAGTTTTCCGGGTCCCGCCATGGCATGATTGATCGTAATCGTATGCCCGGTCGAATCATCCGGATCTTCCGTATCGAAGACAGTTCCGCCGTTTGTTCCTACGAGCTGAATCGTTATGGGCGTATATCCCGAATTGTACGAAGTAGACCAACTGTCGGTCGCACCCAGCGTTCCATTTCCAAGTGTAACTGACGATTGAGTAGAGTCTGCCGTAGTCAGCGCCAAATCTTTCACTCCGGAAGAACCAAGATAGACTTTCGCATCCCCGGAAGCCGCGCTACCAAGAATAAAATGCCCTCTAAAATTAGAGTCTTGAGCCCAGAAATTAAGACCGCTCAACCGAGCTTCGCCGCTCTGAGCAGAAAACGTTCCGGCACCAGTCCACCCCATCTTCATTTCCGCACTCTCAGCAACTAACTTCCCGCCGTTCAAGGTCAGCGTAGATGCATATCCCCAGTGGGACAGGAGCAAACTTGTATTGGTGCTATGAGTGTTGTCGTCTCCGGTAATTGTCAGAACCGCACCCGAATTAATATTTACAGTTGACGTGCCCTGTTCTGCTATACGGAACTTTGAGGCCGTAACATTTGCGCCGGAATCAAGATTCAACGTCGCTCCGCCGACCCACAAAGAGCCCGACAAATTCAACGCCGAGGAGATTGAGCTCGTCCCGCCCGTTGCCTTTGCATTTGTAACCGAAACCTCGGAGCCGTCAGCGAACCCGGTGAAGCTCGTTCCGTCGGCAAGATTTAAGTTCGTGACAGCCACCTTGCCGCCAATCGTTCCCGTGCTGTTGAGAGTTACCGTTCCAACCGTAGCACCTTCTCCCGTGAATTTCACGGTCTTGTTCTGGGACACGGAAAGCCCGGAAAGAGAAACCGCTCCCGACAAGTTCAGGGTGCGAGTATTGGCATTTTCAAGCACCAACGTCCCTCCTGAAATGGCCCCTGAAAATTCAACTTCAGTCGAAGACGTTTGGTTAAAATAAAGTTGGGAAGTCCCGTTTATCGTCATATCATGAGCGAACGAGGTCATTTCCCCGTTAAGAACCATATCTGCCCCATCGGCAAATTCGACGACAGCACCTTCACCCAGCGTCGTCTGATTCAATTGTACACGACCGTTTCCGCTGATGAAGAGCGTTCCCGTAAAGTCAGAGGCGTTGACTCCCTGCCCGTTCACCGTATTTAACGCCAAGCTCAGAGTTCCGTCTCCGGAAACTTTAGAGTAGTCAAGAAGCTGATTTTGGGCTCCCGTTTCCGTCGTCAGCTCCAACTTCGCACCGGAAGAAACGGAGACCGTCCCGTTTAAGGTTAGCCCCGAGGTGGAAACCGCTCCGGTTCCGTCGAGTGTCAAAATAGCGCCCTCTGCAACAGTAATTGAGTTCACCGTTACATCTTCCGTTGCCGTCATGGCTACCGAAGAATTAAACGAGACGTTCGCCAAGGAGCCGAGAGGCTGGTTCGTGCTTGCCCCGGTTGTCCAGGAATCATCACTCCAATTTCCGGATTCCCCTCCACCCCAAACAGAATCCGTAACATAGTACAAAGTAAGCAATCCGGAGTTCATGGAGCTCGGATTGCCATTCATGTTTCCGGCGTAAGAGGTCTGCGTTTCTGTTTCGCTACCCCACGTCAGGGTAGGAGTCATCGCCTGATTTCCACCGGTAACACTAAGCGAGTAAGCGGTATCGGCAACTATTGCCTGAGAGAACACCACATTATCTTGAAACGTAAACGTTGTATCCGCATCCAAATCCGTGTCGCTCAACTTCCCCCGCCCGGCGGTCAATGAATAGGTGCCGCCATTGTTGGTGAGCACAATGGCGTTCGCGCCGTAGGTGTCCGACGGGGAATTTCCCCAGTATGCAGCAACGACATAAGACTTCCCGTCGGTAAGCGTTTCGAACAATGTGGAAGTAAAGTTAAAAGCAAGTCCGTAATCGGCACTATAGAAATCGCCTCCGGTCGTCGGAGCAGTCGTCCATTCAAGAGTTCCGTAAGCAGAATCAATTTCCGCATACGCAGAAGCTGTCATTGCGGCAGCCGCAATGAGGGTAGGCAGAAGGAATTTAGTTGTTTTCATGGATGTAAATTAGATGAGTGTTTAATGAAGTTATTCACATCTTAGTTTTTTTTTTGTCGCTTTTGCAAGCGGAAATGAGACAAGATTTTCTATCGTCCTCCTTTTATGTAGACATTTATTTTTCTTAGGATTTATGCGGGAACACAGGAAATTTCGGAGTGGTCTTTGTACCGAAACAGGAAAAAAAATTTTAATTTTTTCCGATTTTTTTTTTTATTTTTTGCCCCCGGAACGCACGGGAAACACGGATTTTTTTAACGCAAAAAAGCTCCTCCTCTTTTTAAGAGGAGGGGGGGGGGCCGCGCGTTAGTGTGGTGGAGGAGTTGCGGCTCGCTTTCGCTCACTTGCCCCGAGCTATGTTTTTGTTGCGCTTTCAGCGCTTGTTTTTACCCGAAAGAAAAATAAAAACGGCTGAAATCCGTTAGGATTACAGACCAAGGGCAAGTTTGCGGGAACGCGAACGGAGCCTTGGATCAACGGACAAACAAAATTTGTCCTGTAAGGACAAAAGAAAAAGGACAGGCGAGACACCTGTCCTCCATGACAAAATTTGTGAGAATTTGTGTAAATTCGTGCCCCCAAAAAATAATTCCGTGGCTTCTGTCCATTCCGTAGTTCTAAAAAACTTCGCGTGCGCCACGGAAGCGGCCGGAGTCTGCTTCTCCCGTTAAAAACGCTGTGTCTCTGTGAGCGGTTTTGTGTTCCCGCGCGGGATTTTCAGAGGTAAAAAATCTCTGCGGCAAGCCATGAGAGTAGCGCTAAAATCACCACGGGAACGCAACCGAGCGCCATCAGCCGCCCTTCCTTGCCGCCGGCGTTCACCGTCGCGCACGCCGCGATCACGCCGCTGATGCGCACGATACTCCCGATACCGCCGCCGACGAGCTGCAGCGCGACCAGCGTTTCCTGCGGGAGCGCGAGTAGCTTCGCCGTATCGAACTGAATGGATACAAACAGGATACTCGAAACCGTGCATGAGCCGGAGAAAAACGTACCGAGCGCGCCGATCAGCGGCGAAATCACCGGAAACGCACTTCCCGCCAGCGCCGCAGCCGCCTGCGCGATCGCCGTCAGCATCTCCGGCATATCACCGCTCCCGCGCCCGGAGAAAACCATGACTTGCACCATCGCGACGCTTGCGATAATCGCGATTGCCGCCGAGCGAATCTGTTTTTCCGAAGCGCAGCAAACGCCGAAAATTTCGCGAAAACGCAACCCGAAGCACAATCCGGAAACCACCGCCACCGGAAAAAACGGAATCACACCGGGATTGTTGAAAAAGGCCCAATCAAATTTCGCCGGAAGAAAACCTTTTTCGACAACGATGTGCCCGAACGACGAAAGCATTTCCCGAAACGGCAAAAACTCCAGACGCGTCAGCACCAAAATCGCCGCAATTGCCGCGTAGGGCAACCACGCTTTCACGACGGAAATCCGCTTCGCGGGAACGGTCGGCTGCGCCACATTCGCCGGAGGCACAGCAGCCGTTTTTTTCGCGTTCCCGTCGTTTTCAAAACGCCAGACTTTTTTCGGAATTAAAAACCCCGTGCGCACGCTCAAAATCACAATCGGCAGTCCGGCAACCACACCCAGCATCGACGGTAGCTCAGGTCCCAGAAAGCGCGCCGTCAGGTACCACGGGACCGTAAACGCCAAGCCCGAAAACAGGCAAAACGGCGTAATCTCCAAAATCGAGAGAAAGCGGCGTTCCCGCGAAGTCGTCAGCACGAGAAACGCGACTGCTATCAGCGGCAAAAACGTTCCCGAACTCGCGAAAATTCCCGCCGTTTGCTCCACGACCTGCGCCATGAATCCGCTTTGCTCGATTCCGGCGGCGGAAAGCGCTTCCGAAAGCGTTTTCCCCACCGTAATCGCCGGCGTTCCCGCAGCCCCGAACGGCACGGGCATCGAATTGCAAATCAGCGCCACCGCCACCGCCGCCAAGGCCGGGAAACCGAGTCCGACGAGGAGGGGCGCCGTCAGCGCCGCCGCCGCACCGAAGCCCGCCGCCCCTTCGATAAAGCCGCTGAAAAGCCACGCCAAAATGACGGTTTGGATACGGCGGTCCGAAGAAATTTTTGAAAACGAACCGTTGATCACTTCCAACGCGCCGCTTTTTTCCAAAACGTTCAGCAGTAGAATCGCCCCGAAAATAATCAGAATGATATCAAGGGCTTTTAACGCGCCCAGCACAGATGCCCCCGCAATCAAATCCGCCGGCATCCCCCAAACGAAGAACCCAAGAAGCACCGAACCGACAAGCGCCGCGCTCAGTGAAACCGGCGGAGAAACGCGAAGCGCGCCCATCAAAATCATCGCCGCGATAATCGGCGTCAAAGCAAGAACGGCAAACATTTTTCAAGAAAAATTGAGATTTGGGAAACAATCACGCAAAACGCATTTTTCGTAAAACAAAAAATCCCGCACGGCGGCGGGAAAAAAGTGGCGGAGAGAGAGGGATTCGAACCCCCGGTGCCTTGCGGCACACCTGATTTCGAGTCAGGCACAATCGGCCACTCTGTCATCTCTCCGTGGCTAAAAGGAATGTCAATGAAACGCGCTCCCGCCCGACAAGTCAACGAAAATTGAAGCCGCCGCCCCTTAATGAAGGGTGAATTATTCGATTCGTTAAAAAGTATTTGCCGCGCTCCCGCCACCTGTTCCCCGCCTCCAATCTCCAATTTGCAATTTGCCGCCGCAAAATTTCTGTTTTTTAATGAGCGTATGGCTTGCTCCGAGAAAGTTTACACATTGGACGATTTGCGCGCGTGGACACGCCGCGAGCCGAGCTTTGCCGTGCTCGGCAAACCGATTGCGCACTCGCTCTCGCCGAAAATGCACAACGCCGCTTTCGCCGCCGCGCGGGAACGCCGGCCGGAGCTTGCCGAATATCGTTACTTCCGCTTCGAAATCGCGCCGGAAGAACTCGCCGACGCGCTCCCGCTGTTTTTTGAAAAAAACTTTCACGGGCTCAACCTGACGATCCCGCACAAAGTCGCCGCGCTTCCGGTTTTGAAAAAACTTTCTCCCGAAGCCGAAATCATCGGCGCCGCAAACACGCTCGTGCGGGACGACGCGCTCGGCGGCTGGCGCGGGGAAAACACCGACGGACGCGGCTTTGCGCGCGCGGCGGAAATGCAGCTCGGCGTGAGGCTCGCGGGAACGCACGTTGTCCTGCTCGGTGCCGGCGGTGCGGCGCGGGCGATTGCGGCGACCGCGCTCGCGCAAAATTGCGCTTCGCTGACCATCGTCAACCGTTCCCGCGAACGCGCAGAAGCCCTCGTCGGCGCACTCGCGCAATCTCAAATGCCGGATAGAGAATGCCGAATTTTTTCCCCGGACGAAATTCGGAATCCGGGATTCAAAATTTGCGATTCGCGGGAATCCGCGCTCGTCGTCAACGCGACTTCGCTCGGCTTAAAGCCCGACGATCCGTCGCCGTTCCCGCCGGAACTTTTGAAAAACGGTATCGCCGTTTATGATACAACTTACGGCTCGCACACAAGCGCACTTGTCGCCGCCGCACGGGAACGCGGCGTTCCCGCCGCCGACGGCCGCTCCATGCTCGCCTGGCAAGGCGCCCTCGCCTTCGAGCGCTGGACCGCCCTCCCCGCCGCTGACACCTTCCCCGCCGCTGACACCTTCCCCGTCATGTTCCGCGAACTTTCTTAGAAAACGGAACACGAACAAACACAAATTAACACGAATTTTTCGTGTTTCCCGACCCTTTATCTCCTGGCTCGCCGGATATTAGAGGAGCGATTTTCACGGGTTACTTTTCAAAATAAATATCCGCAAGGATAACCGGCGATTCTTCCGTATCCTCTTTTCCTTTCCACGCGACGATAAAACGCACCTCAGCAGACTTAAAAGAATAGCCTTTGCTCTTTAGGTTTCTGAGGACTGCCACGAAGGCTTTGGATAATTTCGCAACGCGCACCGCACGTCCGTTCAGTTCGGCTACAAGAAACACATCGGCAAGCTTCAGTTTGGTTCCGCTTCTGAGGTTGAATATGGTCGCCTTCTTATCTTTAAAGAAACTAAGCACGACATCCTTGTGAGTCGTCTGAAGCATAATTCCTGCCGGCTCTCCGTATTTCGCGCTATCTTTCACGTGCTCAACCCCGTTAATTCGGTATCGGTCAAACAAGGTTGTATTTGTATGGATGTAAAGATTGCTCTTGGCTCTCGTCATACCGACATACAACACCCTGCGCTCTGCATCGCACTCGCCTGCGGAGTTTTTCAGCATCATATACACGTTATCGAACTCTCTGCCTTTGGATTTATGAATAGTCGAAACACAGATGACTTCCTGATCATGCTCGTCGTAAAAATCTTCGAATTTCGATTCATTTAAGAATTCCTCAAAGTCAGAACGATACTTCACCGAATGAGTTGCTTCGAAATCCGAAATCAACCGCCTTACATTATCGATACACGCGCTGTCGCAATAACGCCCCGAAAACAACTCCTTCTTCGCATTTTTCCATATTTCTTCCGATATGACGGGAGAATGAAGATTTCTATCTACAGCTTTAAGGAACACACGAATTTCAAGGAGGTTGTAGAGGCTAAATCCGTCAAGAGACTGAATGAGTTTTGCTCGTTTTCCATGCTTCAGCAAAAGTCCGAGAATGCGAAGAGCTTCGTCGTTCGTATTAGTAAGTACACACGCCTTGCCTGTTTTGTATGTTGCAAGGAGTTCGTTAACCACAGCTTCTTCCATATTAGCGCTGGCATGATGCGTGATTTTCACATCTCCGGATTTATCCGTCCGCGCCTCAATAGGAGCAGATTTCATTCTATTTGTAATAGATTTCGCAAAAGCATTCGCTAAGCCCACAATGTTGGCATTGCTTCTATAATTTTCCGTCATCTCATACTTGCTGGCCCCGGAATCTTTGATCAAAGCACTGAGATGGGTGGAATTAGATCCGCGGAACTCATAAATGTTCTGATCATCATCTCCAACGGCAATGACTCGCATTTCTTCATTAATTGCCATGAGCGCTTTCACGAGATCAAATTCGTGCTCATCCATATCCTGAGCTTCATCGATAACTAAAACACTTTTCGTGATCTTTCCCTGCTCAACTTCCCCGTTTCGAATCTTTTCTGCCGCATCTTTGACGACATTTTTTGATGCGTCCAGCGTTCCGATTTTTCCGAGAAGATCAAAGCAATACGAGTGGAAGGTTTTGATTTCCACAAAGTTTGCCGCATTGCCGATCAAGCTGACCAAACGCTTTTTAAATTCGGTGGCCGCCGCACGTGAAAAGGTTACCATCAATAGTTGTTCGTGTTTTACATCTTCGAGAAGAAGCAAGGAAGCAAGCTTGTGTACAAGTAGCCTTGTCTTTCCGCTCCCGGGACCGGCCGCGACCACGATGTACTTAGAGTCGGCATCGTTTATAATCTCTGATTGCTTATCTGAAAGCGCGCCAAAGAGCTGCTTGTACTTTCCAGGCGTGATATTACGCTCGATTTCTTTTGCTCTATCGCCTTTGAAATAAGATCCTATGAACTTCTTGAAGTCCATAGTGAAGTAGTCCCGAACAAATTCTAATGCGGAATCATAGTCGCGGACCATAAGGTTCGCATATTCGCCGACAATGTGGATTTGTCTTATCTTCTGCTTGTAAAACTCATCAAGCAAACGATAATCGTCGATCTTGTATTTAATACGGTTGTCCTTAACGAGCCGCTTAATTTCCATTCCGTTGTAAAGCACGAGGAACCCGCCTTCAATCCTTAGTGCTCCGATTTTAGAGAGGTATAAAAGAGCATCTTCCACATCGGAAAGAGCGACAGGAATTCCGTCAAAATTCATTTTAGGAAGCGCCTGATAGTCCTTGAACAAGCCCACAAGTGAAAATTCGACAGGTTTCTTTTCGTCATCTGGTCGCCCATACGGGATCGCTTTTGAATAAAGTTCGGCGAGGACGAAGCGACAGATCTCAATCCTTCTCTCAAACTTACTTATAAGACGGTTAAGATCAAGCGTCGGAACAAGATTCACAGAAAAGCTATCTCTGTTTTCATCTTTGTTAACATAATTCTTGATAGTCAAATAGTGTAATATCGTTCTGATGTTCTTTACGCTTGAGGTAGTAATCCCTTTGTTTTGGGCTTCTTCGTTAAGTTCTTTAAATCCAAGGGAAACCCCTTCATCCGTAATCTTTGAAAGAATAAATCTTTCAAGTTTTGAAAAACGATCAAGAACAAGCGTCGATTTGTGCTGACTGTCCGAATCGTAAATGTATGCAGACATATCACTATAATCCTCAAGCAATCCGGACTGACGCATAAGATTTATCGACTCAATAACAGCCTCTTTCTTTATTCCGAGAATATCGGCAAGATAGTCCACACGAGATTCGGCCTCTGCGTTTCCTGCCGTTGCGACACTACGATTTGAAATCAACGATGCTACAATGCGACGCGCCGTATTTTTTTGTTCATTCGAAAACAGATCGGAGGCGAGAATACGATCGGACGCCTCCTTCATGCTCTTTGCTCGAATACTCGTTGCATATACTTTCGGAACGTTTCTTCCACGGACAATATAGCCTGCGCTTTCGAGTGCCGACACAGCAGTTTTGACACGCGTCTCCATTTCTGCGCCAGCAGAATCGACCCAGCCTGCCTGACGCGCAATTTCAAGGGCGGAACAACAGACATTCGGTCTGTTCTTCGTCAGGTCTTTAATCGCTTTCCATACCTGCTGAATTTCACTGATACTAAGCTTGGTCTGATTGAGAAGGATAAAATGCTTGTCCAAATCATTGTCATTGAAAAGGACATAACAATCAGCCTCCAAGGCGGGATCTCGCCCTGCTCTACCCGCTTCCTGAACATAATTCTCAAGCGAATCCGAAATATCGTAGTGAACTACGAGTCTCACATCACTCTTATCGACACCCATCCCGAAGGCAGAGGTCGCCACGATGATCGAGGCCTTGTTATTCATAAAGGCGTTTTGATTAGAAACCTTTTCGTCGGATTCCATCTTTCCGTTGTACGGAAGAGCTCTAAATCCGTCGCTTTTTAACTTCCCCGCGAGATCAAACGTGCGCTTGGTTCTCGAAACATAGACAATCGTCGGGCAATTTTTCTGCGCGATCAACGTACGAAGCGCATTATATTTTTCCTCATCGGTTTCTTTGTGTAAAACCGTGTAGTGAAGATTTTTTCTCGTTGCGGCAGACGCAAATTTTTCAAGATTCACGTCTAACTTCTTCTTAAAGTAATCACAAATGTCCGTAATAACCTTTTGCTTTGCCGTTGCCGTAAAGCAAGACACAGGAATTGATTTTTTATCGGTTTTTTTTACGTCTTGAAGCTTGCGAATGAAATCTCCGATGTAGAGATAATCCACTCTGAAATCTTGCCCCCACGCCGAAAAGCAGTGAGCCTCGTCAACTACGAACCTCACAATATTACGCGACACCAAAAGACGCTCTATGGTTTTAGAGCGCAACTGTTCGGGTGAGATATAAAGAATCGAGGCCTGCCCGCTTGCGACGCGCATGAGTGCATCTTTTCGTTCAATAGGATCAAGTGTGCCGTTTATCGTAACGGCGTTCATTATTCCCTTTGCTACCAAGTTATCCACCTGATCCTTCATCAAGGATTGTAAGGGAGAAATGACAACCGTTAATCCGTGCGTAGCCTTACCTGCCATCAACGCCGGCAACTGAAATGTAATGGATTTACCACCACCGGTCGGAAATACTGCCAGTAAAGATTTTCCTTCCACCGCCGCTCTTGCCGCCATTTCCTGAAGCGGCTCTCCGTTGTACGTACGGAAATGATCAAATCCGAATATTTTTTTAAGTCCTTTATGCACATCAAGTGCACTCCTGCAATAATCGCATCCGTTCGCACAAGGTGTATTGCACAACAGTTTAATTACATTCTCAATCTTAGGGAAGTTGTAAAGCAGCCACGGAGGTGTGGTAGAACAGGAATCTTCACATCCGATCAAAGCAAGCGCATAGGCGATCTCCTTCGCATGAGCTTAACAAGAATATCAATGTCGGCATTGGCGCAAAGTTTGCCTTTATATTCGGCACGAATCATCTGTGCCATTTCATTTGCACAAGGCTTAAACTCTACAAAATCAAAGAAGCCTTGAAATTCTTCAAAGCCGTAAAGAAGTCCGCAGAATATCTTTTTCTTTCCGGGGGAGAGTTGATGGAAAGCATTTACTTCATCAAAGAAAAGCGTTTGAGATTTCAGACTGTCATTTACAGGATTGTTCAATTCCTCCACTTGAAGCTTATCATCTTTCACCAGCTTGTGATACGGTCTCTTCGGAAACAGAAGAGGAGACAAATACAGCGTGTCTATGATTTTCTTCGGGACCCTCCCGCTCACGACAGGTGCGAGGTATCTCATATCATGATGCACCACATTATGCCCGCACAAGAAATCGGCATCCGCCGCGAATGAACAAAAATCCGACACGCATGCCGTGTGCAACACTCCCTTGCCGCTATGCACTGCGCCTATGTCATGTATCTTTTTGTCATCAACACCGATCTCGGTGTCAAAGAACACTATGCTTTTTGCCATATTCGGGCCCCTCGAGCTAATGTTTTATCGGTTCAATTTTTTATTAATTCTTCCAAATACGTATCCTGTTACTTTTCGCCAACTTGTATCATTTTGAACGACACATTCCGGGCATCCAATTAGGACACGCCGGAGCTTTCGAGCTTGCGTTGATACTGGTTGGTAATATGCCGAAAAGAATCAGACATCAAAGCCTCTTCGCATATGTTAGTTGCTAAATGGATCAAGTCTCTCTGGCTCGTTAGTATACCCCTTATCGGTATCAAATCAATATACCGCGCACGGATTTTTTGTATTTCCCGCCTCTTCGTCCGACAAAACTTCCGTCTGCGGCAAAAAAATATTAGGCAAAGATGCCGTAAGATTTAAAGCTTCCGTAAGGACAATCTTTACGGAGAACCGAAAAACTATATCCAAACGCGAACCGCCCCCTTTCTCGCTCAACACAACTATTGGGCCGCATTTTGGATTATATCCTACAAAAATTCACGAGGGCGCGAACCAGCCCGGGACGCAACCGATTCCTGATACTGCAAACATAAACGGGAAAAACGCCCGCAAACGAAATTGAAGATGCAAAACGTAATATGCCGGCGAAAAATAAACAAAAGCTCTGAACGAGAACACGACGCGATTGCCTTGCTGAACGAAATCCGCACTCCTGCTGCGCAAATAGCATTTCGTCTATTTCGACGCGCCCGGAAAACGGCGCAAGGGAAAGCCGAGAAAGCGCAATCAAAAGGCGAAAAACCCGAAAGATTCTTGCCGCCGTATTCCCGTTCACGCCCTCCGCGCCGCCGACACCTTCCCCGTCATGTTCCGCGAACTTTCTTAGAAAACGGAACACGAACAAACACAAATTAACACGAATTTTTCGTGTTAACTTTCTTCTCCTATCTAACAAAACTGCCGCAAACGGCAAAAATATTAGATGAAAGACTTGTCGTTTTTTATAAAACCATACATATTCCATCTAACAAAACCGCCGCAAACGGCAAAAATATTAGACGGAGAGTTTTATATGCAAATCAGACGCGACGTATACCTAAACAGGCTTATCGCCCGGAAGCAGAACGGCTTCATCAAGGTAATCACCGGAATTCGCAGAAGCGGAAAATCCTATTTGCTCAACACGCTGTTCTATGAACACCTCCTCGCGGAAGGCGTTCCCTTCGAGCACATCATCAAACTCGCTTTCGACTCCGCCGACGATTTGATGAAAATCGGAGAGAACCCGCTTCTTCTTGATAACGGACGCCCCGGAGGAAAAGTCGATCCCGCCAAATTCCTGAACTGGCTTCACCCGCAAATTACCGACGGGAACACCTACTATATTCTGCTTGATGAAGTGCAGGAGCTCGGCGCGTTTGAAGCCGTGCTGAACGGATTTCTTCGCAAAAGCAATCTGGATGTATATGTAACCGGAAGTAATTCTAAATTCTTATCCAAAGATATTTTAACCGAGTTCGAAGGTCGCGGAGACGAGGTTCATGTCCTTCCACTTTCGTTTTCCGAATACTACGCATTCAAAGGCGGAGACAAAGGCGACGCGTTCGACGATTATTCCGTTTACGGCGGCTTACCGGCGGCGGCGCTCATGTCGACCGAAGAACAAAAATCAACCTACCTCGCCTCGCAAATGAAACACCTTTATTTGCGGGACATTAAAAACCGTTACGCGCTGCAGGACGAAGCAACGCTCGGAGAAGTCCTCGATGTCGTGGCGTCAGGAATTTCGACACTGACCAATCCCCGAAATATCGCCAACACAATAAACACCGTTCACAAAAGAAAAATTTGCGCAGCGACGGTGGACAAATATATCCGCCTCATGGAAGACGCATTTATGCTCTCCCGCGTAAAGCAATACAACGTCAAAGGCAGAAAATATATAGGAACCCCTTACAAAATTTATTTTGAAGATGTCGGGCTCCGTAACGCGCACTTGAATTTCAGGCAAATTGAACCTACGCACATTATGGAAAACGTGATTTATAATGAGTTGCGCTACCGCGGATATCACATCGACGTTGGCATTGTGGAGTCACGGGAACGCGACCGGGTCGGTAAGGAAATCCGCGTCCGCCACGAAATCGATTTTATCGCGACCCTCGGAAGTAAAAAATATTACATCCAGTCCGCCTACGCGATTCCCGACCGGGAAAAATACAAGCAGGAAACTGCCTCTTTCGATAAAACAGCCGATTCCTTCAAAAAAATTATCATCATCGAAAAAAGCATGAAGCCACAACGCGACGAAAAAGGCTACGTCACAATCGGCGTAAAGGAATTCCTCCTCGATAAAGAAAGTTTGGACGCGTAGGAAGAAACCTACTCTCTCTGTTTTTTCTGTCGCAACGCAACATCATTCGGACTAGCCTTATTTAATTCCTCTCTGTTGCCATGCTCTCCGAAAAATTTTCATGGATTTCGTTTTACCGGGAACTCGCAAATGCTTTACTCAAGCATCGTAATAACAGAAGCGCCCTATTGTCGTTGATTTACGGCAATCCGAAATTCGCAACACAAACAACCTACATCCATATGCAGGACAAGTCTCCTGCTATCGATATTGATCCGTTTTCATTTTTAGCAATATTCAACCGTAAAATAAAAGAATCGGCACGCAAAGAGATCTTGCAAGAGCTTAAAAGCGCTTTTTCTTTAGACGCTCCTATTCCTATTGGCTTTGCAGGGATTCCGCTCCTTAACAACCAAAAATCCTTCTATTTTCAATGGGACAATCCGGAATCAGTAAAATCTTCCTGCAACGACCTCTGGGAACTCTTTGCCTCAATCCTAAGCAACAATGTTGACGGCAATCTCTTCAACAGAGTCATTGCCCGAAAAGGGATTGGAATTGCGATGCTGACAATTGCCATGTTTTGGATTCGCCCGGAGGATTTTCTCCCGTTGGACAAACAAACGAGGCGATTTTTGGAAGAAAATGACACCCCCACAGCGAGCATAGAGACTTTTTCGGACTATTTTTCTTTCGTTCAATCAGTGAAAGCTAAAATGCGAAAAAATGAAATCTCGGAAAAATCTTTCCCCGAAATTTCTGAAAAAGCATACTCGGGAAACGAACTTCCCTTAAAAAAAGTTCTTGTCTCTCCGGAGCGCGTTTACACCTGCAAACTAAATATCAGCAAAAAAGAGTGGATTCGGGTTCTATCTCACAAAGATTTAGGCTCAGGACAATTAGATGCGATTCTCAAGTTTTATATGGAGTCCGAACATAAGGGCTCGTGCAAGAGCGTCGGAGAGCGCTATGGCATAAAGCCCTCTTCTCTTAACGGATTCGTCATCGGGTTCGGCAAATTCACACAACGGGTACTAAACCGCTTCAGATTGCAAGATCAAGACGGGAACAACTATTTCATGATTCCGATTAAAGAAGGTAAATATGTCGGAAAATATTTTGAGTGGACTCTCAGAGACGAACTTGTAGAAGCAATTGAGGAACTAAATCTCGCCCCAAAAGAAAAAAGTCAACATATGAACGAACAATCTCCTTATATTTCCCTCTTAAAACGAGCTAAAAACCTAATTCTCACGGGCGCTCCGGGCACAGGGAAAACCTACCTCGCTCGGAAAATTGCAAGCGCGATGGGGTGTAGTGAAAACGAAATCGGCTTCGTTCAATTTCACCCGTCTTACGACTACACGGATTTTGTCGAGGGCTTGCGCCCCACGTCCTGCGCAGGCGGGAACGTCAGTTTTGAGCGGCGCGACGGAATTTTTAAGGAATTTTGTCGCAAAGCCTTACTTGCGGAAACTCTAAAAACTACCGGCGTATTCGAAGAGTTAAACGACAACCCAACGATTTGGAAAGTCTCGTTGGAAGGAACAGGAGACAACCAGACAAGAACCGATTGCTTGGAAAACGGATGGATTCGTATTGGATGGAACAGATACGGAAACGTAGAAAACTTCGATGAATTTAAAGGTTTTAACGGCAATCCGACAGGAAAGTCGATTTTAAGAGCTTTCCAAAATTCAATTAAAGTCGGTGACATTGTTTTGTCGTGTTACTCGGCAAAAGAAATCGATGCTGTCGGAATTGTTACCGGCGAGTACGAATATCGTGAATCCGGAGGGGAATATTCCCGATACAGAACCGTAAAATGGATCGTTAAAAACATTCGGGCAGACATTGTAGCGCTTAACGGCGGCAAACAAATGACATTATCGACTGTTTATCGCCTTTCAATGTCGATTCAAGATATTCAAAAAATCGTAGAGAAACACACGAAAACGTACGTTCCCGCAAACAGCGTTAAGCCATTTGTCTTTATCATCGACGAAATCAATCGCGGGGAAATTGCAAAAATTTTCGGAGAACTATTTTTCTCGATTGACCCGGGTTATCGCGGAGAAAAAGGGAAAGTTTATACTCAGTATCACAACCTTGTTCCCGACGGAGATGTTTTTTCCAAAGGATTTTTCATTCCTGAAAATGTTTACATTATCGGAACAATGAACGACATCGACCGAAGCATTGAAAGTATGGATTTTGCAATGAGACGACGCTTCGCATGGGCAGAAATATCTCCGGAAGACGGAATCGGAATGTTCGAGACGAGAATCCCCGAATGGCGAGAAGAAGCGACAAAACGAATGCGAGCCCTCAACTCCGCAATTGCCGCCGAGCCTGCTCTCGGCTCCGCCTATCAAATCGGTCCTGCGTATTTCCTAAACTTAGAAACCTGCAACGGAGATTTTGACAATCTTTGGAAACTTTATGTCGCTGGCACCTTAAAAGAATATTTGCGGGGCGTTCCCGACGCTAACGTAATTTTGGAATCACTGAAAGCCGCATACAACAGCGCCGCCGAATGAGGCTGAAAGACAACAACCTCCACCCGCTTTCCCCCGAAGAGCGGGAAAATGATTTGCCGAATCTGAAAAAGATTTCCGGAAAAACAATTCGTTGCCTATTAAATGAAAATCCCGGCGTGCTTGTTTTTCCGCAAAGTTTTGAAAAATCAGAAGACGCTCTCGATGAAAATGAAATTTTGCGCCTCACCGACGAAAATTGCCACGTCCGAACGGGTAACGTCATGGGATTTATAGGCATCGGCGAGACGCAATTAGAAATTTCTTCCCGCTTTGAATCCGATTGCGGAAACGATTTCTTTTTGCATTACCTATTACAAAAGGTTTTTTCGTTGAATCTTTTCTCGTGGAATCACAAAACCTCTCAAAGCTCCGCTCTTGATTTGTTCGCCCTGCTTTTCCCGTACTTCCTGAAAAAAGCCCTGCAGAAAGGCGTTTATCGGGAATATCAAACACGGGAACGCAATGATTCTAATTTGCGCGGAAATATTAATTTCGCCCGCCACGTCCGGCAAAATTTTCCGTTCGCAGGGAAGATTGCCTACCGCTCCCGAGAACATGATTCCGAGAACGCTCTTTCTCTGCTAATTCGACATACAATAGAGTTCCTACGAAAAAATTTTATTTTTTCAAGATTGCTTCATTTCGATAAAGGAACGGAAGATGCCGTCAAACAAATCGTTGCCGGAACTCCGAATTTCAATCCGGCACACAAGGACCGTGTGATTGCAAAGAACCTGCGCCCTCGTGTTCACCCGTTTTTCCTGGAATACGAACATCTTCAAAAAATTTGCCTAAAAATTCTTCGATACGATTCTTTAAAATACGGGAACGCCGATGAAAAGATTTCTGGAATTCTTTTTGACGGTGCGTGGCTTTGGGAAGAGTATTTGGCAACACTTCCGGCTCTAAAAAATTTCACTCATCCGAAAAATAAACTCGGAGAAAACAGGATTCGCTTCTTTGTCCAAGGAAATCAGAAACATTATTATCCGGACTTTTACGATGAAAATTGCGTTTTTGACGCTAAATACAAAAACAAAAATAGTCCCTCGGAAGACAGAAACGACCTTTTTCAGATAATTTCCTATCTCCACATTTTAAAAACCTCAAAGGGCGGCTTTATTGTTCCCGCGACAGAAGAACTCCACGACATCGAAAAAACGTGCCGTGAATTGGTCGGACTAGGCGGCGAGCTTGTCGTCCTCCGACTTGGAATTCCTCAAAACACGCAAACTTACGGCGATTTTTGTTTAAAAATTTCAGATTCCGAGAACCAACTTTCTTTGGCAATTAACCAATTCCTTGAAAGTCATTAAACCTTTCTCAGAAAAATTCTTCGGCAGGTTTGTGGAGTTTTCTAAAATTTGCCGGAGGTTTGGGCAGGAACGGGGGAATGCCGCTCCGAAAAAATTTGCGGGAATTTGCGGAAATTTGTGGATAAAGAAACGTTTGCGGAGATAATTGGGAGCATGAATGCAGATGAAATCAACTGCGGGAACGGGTTTCCCGAAACGGCGTTTTTGTTGGGCGCGGGGCTGGGAACACGGTTGCGTCCGCTGACGGAAAATTGTCCGAAGCCGCTGTTGCCGCTCGGAGAAAAGCCGATGATTTGCCGCGCGATGGATACGCTGATTGCACTCGGCGTGAAGCGCTTCATTATCAACACGCATCACGCGGCGCAGGTTTACGCGGAAAAATTCCCGCAGGGCAATTACCGCGGCGTTCCCGTAGAGCTCGTGCACGAACCCGTTTTGCTCGACACCGGCGGCGGGCTGAAAAACATTGAGCCGCGGCTCTCGCCGAACGACGAAAATTTGCTCGTTTACAACGGCGACATTCTCGCGAATTTGGATTTGGAAAAACTCGTTGCGGAGCATCTGCGTTCCCGTGCGCTCGCGACGCTACTTTTGCGCACGAATCCGCGCGGAAACGTGTGTGTTTCAGCACAATCCCGAATCCCGAATTCCGAATTCCGAATAAATTCCGGATCGGAAAAAATTCGAGATTCGAAACTCGCAACTCGAAATTCACAAATCCCCGGCGATATCATCGTCGAGGATTTGCGCAACCGTCTCGGCAATGCAGGAACGCGGCGCTGCGGATTTACGGGAATTTATTGCGTTTCGCGAAAATTTTTTGACGAAATTCCTACGGGAAAAATCGAAAGCGTCGTCGAAGCATTTTTGCGCGTCATTGCACGCGGGAACGGCGAAATTCGCGGCATCATCGACGATGCGGGAACGTGGTGCGACCTCGGCACGCCGGAAGAATACGAGCAGGCGCAACGCACGTTTAAGCAATAAGCCCCAAGCATCAGGCA
>JAGBIL010000042.1 GCA_017935025.1 Opitutales bacterium
CGTTGACCGTTTCCCAATCGATTTTTTCGGAGATGAGCGAAGAAACACGTTCCTGTAATTTCTCCGAATCTTCGTCCGTCAATATGAGACGATTTTCCAAGCCGAACATTTTCAACAAGGAACGGAAACGCGACATTCCGCGAGAGGCGTTCCCAATCGCAGTAAACGGTTTGTTGAAAATGATCGAAAACACGCACCCGTGGAACGAATCCGTCACGACAAATTCCGAATCACGAAAGCCGCGTAGCCACGCGCTCACGGGAGGATAAGCCGCCGTTCCCGCAGTCAAATCTTTCCTCCTCGGCATAATTTCTTCTGCCGCTACACCGAGCGTTCCCGCGACGTTCGCAATCAACGCGCGCTTCTCCGGAGCCTCGTCTAAAACGTAAGCAAAAAGCCGCTTTGCGGGAGCGCGTTTTTTCAAGCCCCCCCGAGCTTCGTCGCGTGCGACAATCCCGCAGTAATCTTCTTTCGAGAGAAGCATCGTGGGATCGATGACGTGCTCGGCGGGAACGCCGAGGTACTTTTCGCAAAGCGAAACGCCGGAATCTTCCCGCACGGAAATCGCGTGAAACTTTTTCGCAAGCGGAGCGCAAATCTTCGTCATTGCGGGTGTAAATTCCCATTCATCCTTCCCGAAGGAAGACGCATACGCCACGCGCCGCGTTCCCGTATCGCTCCCGAGAAAATCCAAGAAAAACGTCGGCATATACGGCGAGTACGCCGGGCGCCACGTTTGATCGCTCCCGACGACAAACGCCTCGAAACCATATTCCGCAAAATCCCGTTCCCGTGCCGGAGCGAAAATCTTTTTCGTCGTACGAATATTTTCTTCGATAAAACGCTGCGTAAACTTTCCTGCGCCCTGCGGGAGCGGTTTCGGGAAAAGTGAAACATTTCTGCGAAACACAAACTTCGCCGCGCAACGCCGCGCCAAGCGATACGGCGCAAGCCAGGCGCGCGGCTTGCGCGTGTAATCCACCGTCAACACCTCGTGCCCCATATCACGCAAATACTTCTGCAAGGCAAACGCCTGCAAAAGACCTCCGTAATTCGTGTGAAGCGGCTGTGTGAGAATCCCGATCTTCATCTCACGCAGCCCTCCCCATGTAAACAGGATGCACGAAGAGAACTTCGCCAAGACCTTCGCCCCGGCAGAAATCCGTTGTGAAACTGCGTGATGCATGAGCATTTTCGTTGTCGTTTAATGCGCCAGCGCGTGTTCGATAAAGGCGCGGGAACGGTCTTGAAGGACCCGTATACCCCCCCCCCATTTTCACAGCTACAGAATCGTAATCAATTGTCTCAAACTTCGGTGCCGGGTCCGTTCCCGCGATGTAACGATTCATAAGCCCGAGAGCTCCGAGAATCTGCTTCGGACGATTCTCGGCGGCACTTCCGCGCCCGACGTAGTAAAGCGGTTTTTCAAAAATCAATCCGAATGCCGTGCCGTGAAACGAGGTCGAAACTACGCACGCCGCATTTTTGAACCACCCGACAAACTGCTCCGGTGTTTCCGTCTTGAGCATATTCCCGCGAAGCGAGTACCCGGCCCAAACGGAGATGACTTCCGCGCCGATTTGTGCCGCAAGCTCTTTCGCAATGCGATCAGCTTCAGGATTGTAGGAAACCTGATAGACAAGCACGTATTTTTTCTGCGTTTTCGGCGGGTCGGCGAGCTTTTCCCAAACGGATTTGTCCGCGAGTAACGTCGGATCCAAAACAGTTTCGATTTTCAAATCGGTATGCGGCTGGAGCGAAGCGGCGAGGTTCGACTCGCGCACGGAAATCGCATCGAAGTTTTTCAACGCGTTCACTACAAATTCATTTTCGCCAAGCGTTTCCGAAGCCGCGCCCGCACTTGCCGCATACGCGATTTTGCGCGTTCCCGCAGGAGAGAGAAAATCGCCGAAGAACACGCTGTCTGCTCCGTGTGTGTGATTCGGAGACCAAATCTGATCGCTTCCGAAAAAAATCACGTCATATTTTTCGGCGGGAACGCGCCCCCCTTCCTTAAATCGCTCGAGGGAAAGATTGAGCTTTTCTCCGATAAATTTTTCAAAGCCTCTGCGCCGGCGAACCCGTACCGGAAAAGCGCGAAGCCGCCACGGCAAAGTCGCGCACCAATAAGCAAGCCGCTTGCATTTTCTGAGCAGGGAAATTTTTCGCAAATCCGGAAGCGGGAACGCCTCGTATGCATTTGTCAGATACGTCGGGCGATAGTCGATAATTTCGACCTCGTGTCCGCACGATTTTAAATATTCCTGCAAGCCGTAAGCCTGCAAAACAGCTCCGTAATTGTGCGCACAATGAAATGTTAAAATCCCGATTTTCATTTTTGTTTCAAAATCCTTTTTGCGAGGTTGAGCGTTCCCGTGCGGCGGAGCGCAAAGCGAAGGCAACGCGCGGCAAAATTGCGCGCGCGGCGCGGGAACGGTATTTTTGTAAATTCGCTGATGACTCCGACTGCGGCTTGCGCGTTTTCCGCCGCGTTAAACGCTTCAAAAAATGCGTCGCGCCTCGGGTGCCGGTGCGTTTCATTTTTCAAGCCGCCGTTGTCGGGAACGGCTTGTTCGTAGCGCGCTTCCTGCAAGATCCCGAAGCCGGATTTGACCGCGTCAAACGCGGCGTTCCCGCGTGCGGTGTGGCAAATCACGACGGAAAGCCCTTCGTTGGACTTGAGCTGCGGATAATATTTTTCTATGCCCCAAAAATCCCCGATCGTGATATCGCTGCCGCTTGTGCGGTTTTTCGACGGACACTCGTGACAGGACGGACGCGAAAAAAGCCCCTGCCCGAAACCCTTTCCGTAGGGCGTGGCGTAAAGCGGTTTGCAAAATGCCGTTCCCGCAGGCGTTTCCGCAGACAACATCGCGCAGTTCCAACGCCTGTTTTTTGTATCAAAAACTTTTTTACGGAAAAACACATCTACGGGCGTTTCGATACTTTCGCGTTCCCGCAAATCCGTCCAAAACGCCTTCCAGACTTTCGGCGAAGGCGTGCTGTGACAGGCGATATCGACGGCGAGCAACTTCGGGAAATCCCGACGCAGCGCGCGGCGAAGTCCGGCAATCTGACACGGCGTTCCCGTAAACATCACTTCCCGCCCCGCAAGCAGAAATTCCCGGCATTTCCGGAACGTATCACCGATACGCGACTGCAAATACTTGCTCCCGCGAAATGCGGAAAGCCCGTCGAGCGTTTCCGCAAAATCATGAAACGCTTCCGTAAAGTCCGCACTCCAGCGAGCCCCGAAAACCACTCCGCCGTTTTGAATCACACGCTCGGCTAACACGGTAAACGCCCCTCCCGAAGCGGATGCCATGCGCAAATCGTCGCTCGCGCATTGCGCGGCAAAAACTCGAGGTACTTCAAGGAAATCTTTCGCGAGCGGAACATTAATTCCCGTGCGAAGCGGGGACTGTATGACCGGACAAACCTTCTCGCAAAGGTGGCAATCAATGCACTTGGATACATCCGTTTCCGGATACAGAAAGCCTTCCGCATCTTCGCGCATCGAGATGCAGCGTGTCGGACAAACACTTTCGCAGGCGTGGCAACCACAGCAATCTTCGTTTCTTTGTAGAGTAATCATCAGCGGGAACGTTATTCGCTCTGGGCGAAGTCCCGTTCCCGCAAAACACGGAATTTATTTAATGAAGCACAAGAGTCTCTTCGACGGATTTACGTGGCGAAGACGCCAGCTTGAACTTCTCCGGAACATCGCCGCAGGCGATGAAAACTATGACGGTTTCAGCTTCGGAAATGGGTAAAAGTTTCCTTAATTTTTTATCAAATAGGGGGGGGGTAGACCAGTTCAGCATACAGTGCGCAACCCTGTTTTTATGCAGGGCGTAGCACAAATTCATCAGGTAAATCCCGGCGTTTGTAAAAATATCGTTACGCTCGGGACCCCACACGGCACGCAGGTCTGCAGTAAGAATCAGTAACTTGTCTGCAAGATGCCCGAAGCCGCGATTGCCGTTTTGCAGTGCAAGGCACTCGCGGATTTTCTCGCGGTCGGAAACGCAATGAACGCGCGTGTATTGGCGGTTACACGCCGAAGGTGCGTTGTTGGCGAGTGCAACGGCTGAGCGAATTTGTTCCAAAGAAACCGTTCCCGCGAAGTGCCGCACGGAGTGGCGCGATGCGGAAAACGTTTCGAACGGAGCATCAAGCTCCGCCCAGTAGCGTTCCCGTGTCATCTCGATTTGCGCAGACGGCTCGACGGGAACGCGGGCAAGAAGCGAAGAAATTGCACGGGAACGAACTTCATCGAGTTCAAAGCCCGCCTCGTCGTGGATTTTTTTGTACTCGGCAATCACGCGCACAGCTTCGATAAATTGCGGTTCGGAAGTCCCGTATTTATCCGCAAATTCATTCAAGGATTCAACCAAACCGAGAATCATCTCACGCCCGAAACCCAAGCGCATATCCGGCATCGTTAAGCCTTTTTCAACGACGTGATACGTCATAATGATTCCGGCGAGTGCGCCTTCTTTCGTACGAAACCGCGAATTCGGAGAAAACTTCAGAAAACGCGCCCTGTCGTAGCGAAACATTTTACCCATACGCCACCGGTTCAAAAACAGGCGGCACGCCAGAAAATACGCCGGTTTTATGCCCGGAATATTTTTTAGAAAATCTCGTAGTTTTTTCTTCATAAAATTATTTCTCCTTTTCAATGGGAGGGAATACATCCGCGTCTTCCCCGCGAGAGGTGCAGAAATTTCCGGCGAGGCCGGGTGTTCCCGCGTCATGCGACCGGAAAGTCGCTTCTCCTTTGGAAAAATCTGTGTTTATCTGTGGCATCCGCTGGCAAAATTTAGATTTTTAAACGGGAACGAATAATGCGCGTGAACTTAGCGCGTTCGTCGCGGGTGAGACCGAGGAATGCGATGGCGGGAACGGCGCAGACAACGCTCGCCGTGCCGACGATGAAAAACTGCGTCCACGACGCTACGGGAACGACGGAGAATGCAAGCCACGCGGGAATGACGGCGGCGGAACTTGCCGCGACACACGCGGGAATAATCGCGTTTTTAACGAAAGAGCGAATGGAAAGTTTGGAACAGCGACGCACCAAAATCAGGCGCAAGCCGAGGCAGATACACGAAATCACAATCGCCGCGCACGCTACCGATTCCGGAGGAGCGGAAAAAAGTTTCAAAACAAGCCACGCAAGCGGAAGCGTCAGCCACAGCGTGCCGCCGACCACGCTTTGATAGAGCGCGATTTTCCCCGAGGCTTGAGCCTGCGTCATCAGCGGGAACGAGAACGAATCGATCAGGACTTGGATAAGAATCAGCCGCGTAAACCAGAGCGTGTGCGCGGGAACGGTTTCGAGCCAAAGCCCGAGAACAAACGGCATCAGAAGCCACGCCGGAAGCGCAAAGAAGAACAGCAGAAAAAATCCGGCACGCGACGCACGCATCGTCAGCAGGTGCGATTGGGCGATATCACCCGCCGCGTAGTATTTGATGATTTGCGGGTTTGTCGCCGTCATGAAGTTTGTCGTAAACGCGGTGATGGAACCGGAAACCTGTGTAGCGATCCCGCGCGCAGCGTTTACGGCAGAGCCGAAATAGTTGTTCAGCAAAACGTTGATAAAAACGTTCGTAAACAGCCCGGAAACCGCGCCCCAGAGGTTCCATCCGCCGAACGCAACGAGCTCGACAAAGCGGCGTTTGTCCCAGAAGAACGAAAAGCGCGATTCAGGATATTTGAAGCGGCAAACGAGGAAATTCAGCGAAAAGTGAATTACGCCGATAATCGTTAGTAGCGCGCCGTAAAATGCAAGTTTGTCGAAGCTCGAAAGCGAAAGCAGGTAGATGATTCCGAGGCGGGCAACCGATTCAAAAATCGTAATCCACGCAAACGTTTTGATGTTTTCGTGCGAAATAATCAGCGCTGAATACGGAATCGAAAGCGTACTTAGCAGAAACGTAATGACGGAAAACTGGAAGAACCAAAACGCCGCGTTCGCGCGTTCCGGCGGAATGACGACCTTGTTTTCCAAAAACCAGAGCCCGACAGTCTCCGAAAGCAGAAGCAGGATTACGACGAGTCCGACGTAAATGAGCTGCGTGAGGTTAAAGGTTTGTTTGAGGCGTTCGGTGTTTTTTTGCCCGAGCTCAAAATTGAAGAAGCGGGAACACGATGCCGACATCGTTCCCGAAAGGAACGCAAACATCGTCACCACACCGCCGATCACCGTCACCAAACCGTAATCGTCCGCTCCGAGCGCTTGAAGCAAAACCCGCGTTGCAAAAATCCCGACAAAGGTCGTGAACGCCATTTTCATGTAGAGCATGAGCGTATTCTTCGCGATACGCTTATTGTTCTCGGAAACTGTCGGGACCTGCGACATGAAAAGAGGTGAGAGATTAAAGATTAGAGATTAAAGAGGTCGTTCCCGTGAACTTGGGTGGGAAGACATTCCTGTCTTCCCCGAGGGACGTGCGAACAAATGAAGATGCGCGGCAATTCCCGGCGGCAAAAGGCGCTCCCGTGAAGCGGTTAAAAACCGCTTC
>JAGBIL010000003.1 GCA_017935025.1 Opitutales bacterium
AGAAAAGTTTTCGAGAAAAATATGAAAAATATAAAAATACAATAAATAAAAAGAAAATAATAATATTTGTAATGTTAAATTAATTACAAAAATAAAACACAAACCCTCCAATCTACCCCTAAACACCCCCTCAAAAAAAAAAGTTCCCGGGAAAAACATTACATCCCGGAAACTTTCTATACGTCGATTCTTTGCGAGAGGAAATCAGCTATGCTGTCGGCGAACTACTTCCTCCGCCTTGCGGGCGGGCACCGGATTTTCCGGGGCGCGGTCCGCGATGATGACGCCCTCGACGATTTCCGCCTCGGAAATCTCGCTTTCCCCCGTGATCATTCTTCCCTCCCTGAAAGTTCTTTCCGTGTTTGTTACGGAACTTTCCGCCGCGACGTTTTTTGTCGTGTTTCTTCTTTTTCTTATCCAAACCGAAGATCGAAAGAATCTTCGCCTTAAACTTTTGCCAGAACGACGGGTCTTTTTCCTGTTCCGGAATCGGTGCAGGCTCAATTATGAGCTTTGCGCGATTGGAGTTGGTATTCGACTGCGGGTGTCGACGGCGTACGGATTCCGACGCTTCTTTCAAACACCACCCCTGCGCACCCTGCGAATCTCCCTTAGGAGAAATCTCCGTTTTCTCACGACGTTCCCGCGCACGACGAGGCGCTTTCTCTTTTTCGTAACCGTCCACAAACTTCCCGGAAAGCGTTTCTCTAACTTCTCCGGGATTTTCGACGACACCGACAGACTGAGCCATATTGGCATTTCCGTCACGACGTCCGCGCCCGGAATTTCCGCGACGCAAGCCACGGCGCGCGTACTTGTTGTCGGTATTTTTTCCGGTAGCGGGAGCGACTTCTTCCGTCCCGGCGACAACCGGGCTAAGCGGAAGCGCTTCGCTATGCGAGGCTTCGAGCGAAGACTCGACGAGCCGTTCCTGTTTTTGTTCTTCCGCAGGCGCGGATTCGGGAGCAAGCGCGGCGGAAGCCTCCGCCGCAGGGGGAATGACGACCGGATCCGCAGTTTGCGGGGCGTCCTGTTTCTGTTCTTCTGTCATTGCAGTTATGTTTACTTGGGTTGTTGCTTGTCTTCGCTTACCCGCAGGAAACGCAAGAACGGTCGGCTATGATCATCGGCGTTGTTCGCATTCCCGAAAAAGGGATTTATTCCGACTCTGACGGCAAAAAACTTCGTCAATAGCGCATCATTGGCGCGGGCGATTCCGGCGAAGCAGTTCGAAGAACTGTGAAAATTTTTCGTATTCAAAAGAAATTTACACCGCCGCTCAATGCTAAATTTCTATTTCACAATGCCAGCCCACCACGGTTCGATAGGATTGTGCACCCCACAGGTCAAAATCTCCGCACGGGAACGCATCTTTTCCAACCAGACCGCAACCCGTGCAGATTCCTCAAAGCCGCCCGGATGCTGCGTATAAACGGTCAGCGAAATAAATCCGCCCGCTGCGAGCATTTCCCACGCCGCATCAAGCGCGCGCAACGTCGTCGCCGGCAAAGTCGTTATTGCGTGATCCCCTTTCGGCAAATACCCGAGATTAAAAAAGACGGCGTTGACGTTCCCGTGCCACTCCACGCCGAGAGTTTCCGCCATTTTTTCATGCCCGCACAAAAATAATTCGACGTTCCTGCCGAGCCCGTTTTTCGCCAAACGCGTCCGCGTCGCCTCAATCGCTTCGGGCTGAACGTCAAACGCCGCGACCTTCCCTTCCGTTCCCGCAAGTTCCGCAAGAAACGCGGTGTCGTGCCCGTTGCCCGCCGTCGCGTCCACGGCGAAAATGCGGGGAATCCCGCTCAACCGTTCCCGTGCGAAATCATGCGCACGGCTCACCAAATTAATTTTCACCTTTTGAGAATGAACGTCGTTTAAAGGAGAAAATTCCGGCTCAGAGCGTCGACGTATCAATCTTCCCGACGTACGGCAACGTGCGCCACGCGTCATTCAAATCCAAGCCGTAACCAACGACAAAAACGTCCTCAATCGGGAAGCCGACATAATCCGCCTTTCCGGGCACAACGCGCCGCGACGGCTTATCAAGCAAAACGCAAGTGCGTACGTCTTTCGCCCCGTGAACCTCCGCCGCCAAACGAATTTTCGCAAGCGTATGTCCCGTATCGTAAACATCGTCGATAATAATCACTCGCCGTCCGCGAAACTTATCTGCAGGGAAACCGCCGATGATTTCCGGAGCGCCGTTGGAACGCGTTCCCGCGCCGTAAGACGACACTCGCACGACCTGCACGTCGACATGAAAATTTAATCCGCGTAGCAAATCCGCCGCGAAGAAAATTGCGCCGTTGGCAAGCACCAAGGCAATCGGCGGGGCATCGTCCGCTTCGAGGCACGTTGAGAAATCGCGAGAAATCTCCTGCGCCATTTCCTTTACGCGGGCGCAAATTTGTTGTTCGGTAAACAGAGGTTCGATTTCCATCGTCTATATGAAAACCTCACGGAGCGAAAATATCCAACAAATTTTCTGCGGGAACGCCTTCTTCTGACGAATGTCGAATTTTTCGTCCGGACGCCGCATTCATCAAATCTTCAAAAAAACGCTCCGAGCCCGACGCTGCAGTTCCGGAAAATTCCACCGGACGAACCGCGACAAATCCGCCCCCGTCCGGCGTTCCCGCGCCGCGCAAAACGCCGATCACGCGCAACGCCTCGGCAAGCTCTCCGCAAACCTCCGGCTGTGCCAAAAACTTCAGCGGCCACAACTCCGGAGCTTCGCCGGCAAGCGGCCGAGCGGTTGCGTTCCCGCGAATTCTCAAATCTTTTCCGACCAGACCGAAGTCTTCGCAAACCAGATCTCCGCCTGCCCGGTAACGCCCGCGAGCACTCAATTCGGAGTACGAGAAATCCGTCAGCAAATCTTTCACAAACCCGGCGGCATCCGCCAAACTCGCCGCCCGCGGTTCCAAGTTCCGCGTTAATCCGCCGAACATACTCGCGAGGCTTCCGCCGATTTTCAAAACATCTCCGGCAAGCCGGATTTTTTTGCTGTCGGCATTAAAAATACGAATACGCCCGCTCCCGACATTTTTCACGCCAAAATCCACGGCAAACGATTTTTCAAGATGCTCGGGCAAATCCGCATCGGCAGACAAACGGAAATCCAAATCAAAACGCCCTTCAATCGGCGCGGGATTGCGGGAACGCAACGCGGGAATGACCTGGTGAATCTCGATTCCGCGCCCGACAAGCGTTCCGCCGAAACGGTAATGCGGAGCTTCTTCCGAAAAATCCAGAGTAAACGCTCCCACCGCGTTCCCGCGGTAAAGATCGGGCAATGTATATTGAAACCCGATACGTTTTTCATTCACGGAAAAACTCCCGCGATGCTCCCCGAATTCATTTTCCGGAAAAACCACACGCTCCACGCAAAAATCCATTGACCCGGAAACTCCATGCCAAAGCGCTTCTGAAGGTATCTCAACCTCCGCCGGTGAAAAAACGATTTTCTCCGCCGACGGGGCCTCATCGGGAACAGCAGGAGCAGGAACGGAGTCCGGTTTTTCCGTCACAGAGACCGGAGAAGCTCCCGCCGGAAACTTCGTTGCGGGAACACGAGCCGGAGCCGGCGGGCATACCGAGGTTCTCGAAGAGGATTTTTCCGCCCTCGACAAATTATTCCACCCGCGAAAGAGCAAACCCGTATGCAGAATATCGGCGACGACAAGCGTTTCAGCGCGCATTTCTCCGGAGAAAATCAGTTGCCCTTCCCCGAACGCCAAATGCGAAAAATTCACTTCTGCGCAGGATTTTTGTTTTCCGAAAATTTCCGCCGAAAGCGTTCCCGTCGTTCCTCCGCCGCGCTTCGCCGAAAAATTCAGCGCTGGAATCTCAATTTCCCCATAGCGCGAACGCAAATTTTTCAGCGAAAGCCGAGCACTTTTCCCCTGCCCGGAAAGTTCAAACGTTCCCGACGAAACATTGTTGATTTTTGAAAAAACCGGCTGCGCGAGCAAGGCGGCAAGATCTCCGCAAACGGTCCCGGAAAGGTTGAGCGGTTCCGCGCCGACAAAATCGCCGCGCACGTTTCCCTCTGCGATCCTTGTTCCCGCGCGGGAAATATAAAGGTCTTCCGCGAAAAACGACCACGCGAGCGGCGAGCCGAGCGTAAATTTTTCCAACGGAGCCCACGGCAAAAAATCCGCGCCGATTTGCTTCGCTCTCGCCGAGAACGCAAGTTGACGCCTACCGCGCGCATCATCCACCGCAAAACCTTCGCAGGAAAAATCGCGAAACGACGGCGTTCCCGTAAAAAGCCCGCGCGTGCCGTTATGCCGCGCAGAAAATTTTTCCACGCGCAAACACGTCCCGTCGGGAAGCGTTACCGACGCGCCGCTCAGCGAGATTCTGTCCGAAATCAGAAAATCGAAATGCAACGATTCAAAATGCGCTTCAATTCCCTGCTTTTCCAAAATCCGCGTAACCCAAAACCGTTGCACCGCCGCACTATTAAGCGCAACCAGCGTTCCCGCAAACCCGACAACGGAAATTCCCGCGCACCACGCAAAAACGCGGAAAATCCGCCGCAACCATTTCGATTTTTTTCTCATTCGGAAAAAACTTCAACCTCCGGCAACGCGCCGCAACGGACTCGGCGCAAGCGCCCTACTCAAGTTCGTGAGGAATTTTCGTGTAAACCTTCCCGGACTTCACGCTTTCCAGCACGCGCCGGATGTACGGCACAATTTCCGGCTGGTTCGTGTAAACCTCCGGATTCACGGAAAGATACACCGGCTTGCCCTCAACGGCCTTTCCCTTCGCGCGAATGAATTGAGCAAATTCGCCGGGTTTAACAATCATGCCGTCGTAGCGGATATAGCCGCGATGATCGACTTCGACGACCTCCATCTTCGCCAAATTTTCACGCGCGCGTTCCCGCCGGGACACGCATCCGGAAAGCGTTCCCGCCAGACAAATCGCAGCGAGCGTAACCAAAAAACATTTTTTCAAAGCGTTTTTCATAAATTTTTTTCGTTTCGGGGGTAAAAACAACGCGAAGCACGGCGGGAACGCCTTTCACTCTAATCCGCATTCGGACGTGCCAGAAGGCGAATTTCCAAACCGTTACGACGGGCTTCGTCCACCGCAAAAATAGCGTATTTCATCGCCGCATCTTCATCCGCAATAATCACAACATCCGACAACTTTTGCCCGCCCGCAATCCGCGCCAGACGGCTCGAAAGCTCCTCCGCGGGAACGCGCTCGGAATTGACAAAAAACTCTCCGCTTTTGTTGACTGCAATCACCAACTGCGGAGCTCCGCCCTCCGCATCCGTAGCGGACTCCGACTGCGGCGGTGTAATTCCTAACTGCCGCAAATCATCAAACTTCATGCTCATCAAAAAAAAGAAAATCAACACCGTCATCACGTCGATGAGCGGCACGATGTTGATTCCCGTAATGCGCTTTCTGCGGGCCGGAAGCAGCGGATTCATGCGCAAAGCGTAGCACACAAGCCCGGCACGGTCAAATTCTGCCCGCGAAAACTAAATTGCGCGGATAGTAACGAGCGTCAAATCATCCGCCGGTTCGTTCCCGTCGGTAAACGCGTTCAACTCACGCAGAACGGCTTCATTGATTTTTTCCGCCGATAAATCATGAGATTTTTCGAGCACGGCTCCGAGGCGGGCGGAGCCGAATTCTTCTCCTGCCGGATTCAGCGCCTCGGTCAAACCGTCCGTGTAAAATACAAGTACGTCGCCCCGGGAATACGATCGTGAAATTTCGGTAATCGTCGCATCGAAAACTTCCGGTTTGGAAATTCCGATGGCAAGGCCCTTGGAATCGAGAAATTCTATTTCGCTTTCCCCGCGCTCAATGAGGTGGTTGGAAATAAGAATCGGGCGCTCGTGCCCACCGCGGGCGATGGAAAGCGTGTTGCGTTGCGTATCAATAAACGCGCAGGTAATCGTGATAAACATCCCGCGCTTGAAGGAGTGCATCATAGCGCGATTGAGCCCGCGGAGCAGGTCGGCGGCGGAAATTGCTCCGCGCGCGACGTGCTGAAAGTTCGTTCGGCAAATTGCCATAAGGAGCGCCGCAGAAATGCCGTGGCCGGAAACGTCCGCCACAATAGCCGCAATGCGACCGCCTCCGAGATCGAACACATCGTAAAGATCCCCGCCGATTTTTTGTGCGGGCTGATACACCGTCGCAATATCGAGGGAATGCGCTTGCGGGATATACTGCGGAAGCAAAAGTTTCTGAATACTTCCCGCGAGACCAAGTTCGCGATCGAGGCGCAACTTTTCCGCTTCCACGGAAAACAGCCGTTGCATTTTCAGCGAAGTTGCAAGCTGCTCGCCGAGCACACCGACGAGATGAAGCTCCGCCGGTGTAAATTGCCCGCCGTGGCGCGGATTCGCCACCGCGATAATTCCCGCGAGTTTTCCTTCAAAAAAGAACGGAACGGCGAGCAGGGACCGCGGGAACGACGGCGGAGATTTTATTTGAACGGCTCCGTCACGTATCGGAAACGCATTAATAAGCCCGCCGGTTTTCTTCAAGACGACTTCGGAGAAAACGGAATCGCCGATAACGTATTTTTTTCCGCGAAAGAGCGCACGAATCACGTCCGTGCGACTCGCGTTTTTCAGCGTTTCAGGGAAACCGTCAAGAAACGGGAACAAGCCCGACATGCTCGCGGGAACGAGTTCTCCGCCCTCTACGGCAAAAATACAGCCGCTCATCGCGCGAGTGCCGCGAACGGCGGTGCGCAACACGCTGTCGAACAGACGTGTTTGCGATATCTCGTGATCGCCCGCTTCGCCGCTGAACGTATCGGAAAGCGCGTGGAGAAAATCCACCGCAATTTTCCCGGCGTAACGCTCGTGCTGAAGGCTCGCCTCAAGGCGCGCAAATTCAAATTTCCACCGTTTCCGCAAATAATAAACGGAAGCGACGAATGCCGCGATGCCGACTGCGACGACTTCGGGAACGCCGATCATCACGAAATCTTCTCCATCGCCTGCTGGTCGTAAAGCCCCCGGTAGAGCGGGCAACTTTCGTAGATTTTCTCGTGCGGACCGTCAGCAATAATTTTCCCCTCATCAAAGACCAAAATCCGTTTCGCCGTACGAATCGAAGAAAAGCGGTGCGCAATCATAAACGTCGTACGCCCGCGAACGAGTTCTTCCAGCGAAACCTGAATTTGTGCTTCGCTTTCGGTGTCGAGAGCAGATGTCGCTTCGTCGAGAATCAAAATCGGCGCATCGCGCAAGAATGCACGAGCCACGGCAATACGCTGGCGCTGACCTCCGGAAAGACGCCCGCCGCGCTCGCCGACGACCGTATCCCAACCATTGTCAAGCGACTCAATAAACTCAAGAGCTGAAGCTCGTTTTGCGGCGGCAATGACTTCTTCCCGCGTGGCATCAAGACGTCCGATGAGAATATTGTTGTAAATGGTGTCGTTGAACAGAATCGGCTCCTGAGAAACGATGGCGATATTTTTACGCAAATCGGCAAGGCGAACGTCGCGAACATCAATTCCGTCGACGGCAACGCTTCCGATGCTCACATCGTAAAAGCGCGGAATAAGATTCACGAGAGAACTTTTCCCCGCACCGGACGGACCGACGAGCGCAATGGTGTCGCCGGGTTTTGCCTCAAACGAAACCCCGCGCAACACGGGAACATCAGTGTACCCGAACGTGACATCCCTGAAATTGATTTCGCCGCGAACGACGCCAAGAGGATGCGGATTCGCGGGATCGGCGACTTCGATCGGAGCTTGCCAAATTTCTTCCAAGCGAGCGAGACCCGCAGTGCCCTCTTTGACGCGGTTGTTAATTTTTCCGAGTTTTTTAATCGGGTCGTACGCAAAATAAAGCGCGCCGACGAGCGCAATTACGGTATCCTGATCGAGCTTTGCCGCCGCCGCCTGATAAACCGCAAAAGAAATGGAGCACGCGGCAATGATTTCAATGAGCGGTGTCAGCATTTTGTCGTATTTCACGCACTTCATCTGAAGCGCGAAAAAATCGCGCACGCATTTGCGGAAGCGGGAACACTCGCGTTCTTCCAAATTGTAGGCGCGGATTTCGCGCGGCGCCTGCAAACTTTCCGAAAGCACGCTGGAAAGTTCGCCCGCACTCACGAGCATCTTTTTGGAGCGCTTTAAAAGGCGCTTCCCGATAAACTGCACCGGAAGAACGGAGATCGGAACCACGCAGAGGCTGAGCAAAAATTGCTGTGTCGCCGCACTCTGAAATGCGGACCAAACGATGAACCCGACAGCACCGACAAGCGTAAACGGCTGGATCACGAGGTCGTTCGTCACTTCGACAAGGACGGTTTTGACAAGCATCGTATCGCCCGTCGTGCGACTGAGCAAATCCCCGGATTTATTTTTTCCGAAAAATCCCAAATGCAAATGTTGCAGGTGTGTAAAAAGCTTCATACGGATGGATTCGAGCACACGAATCCCGCAGAGATTGAGCAAATACGTGTTCCCGAACATTGCCACACCGCGAATGATAAAAACGAGCGGCATCAGCAGCAGCGCAAAAATCAGCACATAATTCGCGGGAACGACGAGGTGAATATCCGGAAGCCACGTCGCGGAAATCCCGCCGAAAAGTTCCTGCGAACTGTCGAAATTGATCAGCTCCAAATCCTGCGGGGCCGTTCCCGCGAAAAGGACGGGAAGCACTTTTTTTAGCATCAGAGGAAGCCCGAAACCGCTGGCAATCCCGGACAATGCCCCGCAAAGCAAAGCGATGACAAAGGTGCCGATCACGGGCTTCAACATCGGATAATAGGGAAGAAATTTTTTCATAAAATTTGCAAATTCCGACAGGTAAAAAAAGAAAATATTCCCGCGCTTTTTTCGAGCGCGGGAACGGGAAAATTACTTGCGGCGGCGGCGCACCAGAGAGAGAGCCGCAACGGCGGCACCGAGTCCGGCAATCAACGGGAACATCGACGGCTCGGGAACACGCGCCCCGTATCCTTCGTCCCACATCGCAACAATTTCTTTTTCCGTGAGCGGACGCGTCCAGATCGCGTAGTCGTCGATGTACGCCCAGTGATTATTGGACCCCGGCGCAGAGAACGCGCCGTTCCCGGAACCGCCGACAAGCGTTTCAATCCCCGTGCCGATTACTCCCGCAGGAATTTTCTGCGGATTGCCGAGGCGTTTACCGTCGCCGTAAAACGTCACGGTTCCCGCCTTGCGGTCAACAACGAACGCGACGTGGTGCCAGTTGCCGTCGGTCATTTTCGGGAAGCCGAGATTGACGTGCGTTCCGCCGACGGAGAGCGAAAGGTTTTTTCCGTCAATTGCCGTAATCGCCCAGCCCGGTTCATTCGGTTTGAGCCAGTCTTTGTTGCCGGAAATCATTGCCGGAGTGTTGCCGGTTTTTTCGGTTTTAAACCAAAACGCGACAGAGAAGCTGTCTTCAAAATAACCGTCGAGCTCGCCGAGATTGACGGTGTAGTTGTTCGGCTCCGTGCTTCGTCCGTTCCCGTTTTTAAACGCTGCGGAATAAACGAACTTCCCGCTCGTAAGACGCGCGGTCGGACGCATCCCGAAAATGCCGGCTTCGCGATCCTCCCCGCAAACGTTTTTGACGGGATTTTTTGCATCGTCAAAATCCATGTAATACAAAAGACCTTCGTCACGGCGCGCGAACAACGCACACGGGAGAGCAAGGGCGGCAATGAAGCAAAAGCGAAAGATATTTTTCATCGCGAAAAATAATGAAATGAGCCCGTTTTTAACGCAATCATGAAAAGCAGAAAATTGTAGGTGAAAAATTCAGGCGAGCGGCATTATTTCTTTGCTTTTGTGCGGTCGCGGAAGGCAACGCGCGTAAGAATGTTTACACAGAGAACGGCAACGGCAATAACGAGCGCAGCCCCCCAACCTGCCGTGTGCATTTCTTCAAACGGCGAATTGGTGGCGTATTCCGTAATCAGAACCGGCATATTCGCCGTCGGCTCGGAGAAAAATCCCGTCGGCCACGCGTCCGCAAACATCGCCGTGAAAAGTAGCGGCGCGGTTTCGCCGGAAACGCGGGCGAGCGAGAGCAGCACGCCCGTAAGCAACCCGTTTTTTGCCGCGCGGCAAATGATGCAAAGCGTCGTCCGCGCACGTGACATACCGAGCGCGAGCCCGCTTTCCCGCAACGTGTCCGGCACCATCGCAAGCATATCTTCCGTAGTTCGCATAATCACCGGGAACATGATAATCGCGAGCGCGACCGCTCCCGCGAAGCCGGAAAAATGCCCCGTCGGAATCACCAAAATCGTATAAACGAAGAGCCCGACAATGACCGACGGCATCCCCATCATCACGTTCGCGCTGAAACGCAACGCGGCGGCGATTTTCCCCTTGCGACCGAATTCCGAAAGATAAATTCCCGCGGCAACGGCGAGCGGAACGGCAATCACAGCACCACAAGCGGTGATGAAAAGCGTGCCGAGCAACGCGTTCGCTATTCCGGAGTCAGGAATCCCGTAAGGCTTGGAAGGATTGGTCAAAAATCCGAAGTCAATCGCGGGAACGCCATGCGAAACAACCGTGAAGAGAATCCACGCCATCGCTCCGACGGCGAGCGCAACCGCGAAAACGGAAAACAGTCTGACGACGAGATCCGTCGCCTTGCGGAAAAACAGCGGTCGCCGCCGCGGAGACACCACAGAAACGGAAACAACGGGAATTTCGGAAGAAGAATTACTCATGGGAAAACTTTTTAGTGAATAGTTAATAGTGAATAACGAATAACGCATTCTTCAAAATGGAACCTTCGGCGGTATTTGCTCGAACGAGCAAAAATCTTAGCACTGAATTATTCACTATTCATTATTCGTTATTAATTGATATCTACGCTTTTTCGCCGCGTTTGGCAGAAGTCAAATGCAGGTAATACTGAGCGAAAACCTGAATTCCGAACGACATCGCAAGTAACACGAGTCCGAGCGCGAAAAGCGCGCTGCGCTGGAGTCCGTCCGCTTCCGCAAAATTGTTCGCAAGAGTCGCGGCAATCGTCGTTCCCGAGTCAAAGAGCGCGCCGGGAACTTCCATCATGTTTCCGACAACGAAAAGCACCGCCATCGTTTCGCCGAGCGCGCGCCCGAGTCCGATAAACACACCGCCGAGCAAGCCGCGCACGCCGTATTTCATCACGATATCTTTCGCACATTCCCATTTCGTACAACCGATTCCGTAGGCGGATTCGCGTAAAACCGCAGGCGTCATTTTAAAAACGTCGCGCATAATCGCGCAAATATACGGCAAAATCATCAGCGCAAGAATCAGTCCCGCCGTGAAAAATCCGAAACCGTTGAAACCGTATTCGCCGACCAAAAGCCCGCCGAGCACGGGAACGTTTTCCAAACCGATCGTTTCCGCAAGAAACGGCTGAACGTAATTTTGCATCAGCGGCGCGAGAACGAAAAGCCCCCACATCCCGTAAATCACGCTCGGAATCGCGGCGAGCAAGTCGATCGCCTGCGAAAGCACGCGCCCGACAAGCGGCGGAGCGTCCGTCAGATAAAGCGCGGAAACGAAGGCAAGCGGGAGCGCGACGGCGAGCGCAATCACCGTCGTGAGCAGCGTTCCCGCGATCGACGGGAGCGCACCGAATTTTTCGGCAACCGGGTCCCATTCCGACGACCAGAGAAACCCGAGCCCGAATTGCGCCCAGGCATCGCTCGAATTGACGAAAAGCTGGACAAAAAAGCTCAGCATCAGCAACCCGATCAAACAGGCGCAACCGAGGCAAAGCGTCTTGAAAAAGGAATCCATTTTTTTGAAAGGTTACGGGTGAATGGTGACAAGTGACAGGTTCTCACCTTTTCGGCAAACGCGTGGAACGTTGAATGTGTAATGTTTAATAAACAATAAACCTTAAACAATCCACGCGCCGCAGGCGCTGTATTAACCGGTCACCTGTCTCCGCCCACCTGTTACGTTAGTTCAGTGCTTTTTCCCGAATGAGAGAAACGACGTTTTCCGGAATCGGAACGTAATTCAGGCGCG
The DNA here is from genome assembly GCA_017935025.1 of Opitutales bacterium. Taxonomy (GTDB): domain Bacteria; phylum Verrucomicrobiota; class Verrucomicrobiia; order Opitutales; family UBA953; genus Spyradosoma. The sequence goes on from JAGBIL010000003.1 coordinate 12,008, forward strand.
CTGCGGAAGAAGCGCCTTCCGTAAAGCACCAGTTAAAGTAATCTTTCAGCGCCGCTTTCGTTCCCGCGTCCGCATCTTTGCGGAGCAAAACGTAAGTAACACCGGTAATCGGCCACGATTCTGCGCCGGGCTGATCGGTGAGCATCATCAGAAATCCGGGAGCGTTTTTCCAATCCGCGTTCGCCGCACTCGCCGCAAAACTTTTCGCCGTCGGAGCGATAAACGCACCGCTTTGATTTTCAAGTTGCGTGCAATTCAGGTTCGCTTCCAGCGCATACGTATATTCGGTGTAGCCGATGCTTCCGCGAATTTTGGCAACGTTGTTACAAACGCCCGGATTCTTTTGTCCGCCGATTCCGACCGGCCATTTGACGGACGAGCCCGCACCGACTTTTTCCTTCCATTCGCCGGAAATCTTGCTCAGATAATCCGTGAAAATAAACGTCGTTCCCGAAGAATCCGAGCGACGCACTACCGTAATTTTCAGATTTTTCGGAAGGCGTACGCCGGGATTGATTTTCGCAATCGCGGGATCATTCCAATTCGTGATTTTCCCGAGAAAAATATCCGCCAGCACTTCGCGGCTGAGTTTGAGCTCGCCGGACTTTACGCCGGGAACGTTGACGATGACAACCACACCGCCCGTGAGCATCGGAAACTGGATCAGCCCGTCGTTCGCCTGCTGCTCCGCCGTAAGCGGATTATCCGTTCCCGCGAAGTCCACCGTTCCCGCCCTGATTTGGCTAAGTCCGGCACCGGAGCCGAGGCTTTGGTAGTTGACGCTCGCTCTGCCCGTCTGCGTGTAAGCGTAGGTCCACAGCTGGTAAACCGGAGCCGGGAACGACGCGCCCGCGCCGTTGAGCGTAATCGCATTTGCGGCGGGCTTTTTCGCCGGAATTGCATTTTCTGCGTCGCCGCAGCCCGACAGGAGCAATGCCGATGCCGCCGCGAAAACCGGGAAAAGTGTTCCGATGAGCAATTTCTTTTTCATAACGTTTTCAAATATTGGTTGTTTTCGATTTTGTTCCTCTATTTTCGCGTTCCCGCGTTTAGAGATTATTCCAAAATTATTAGTTTTCGGTTAGAACGTTGCTTGAAGCTGGAGGCGAAACGCATTGGCGTTTTCGTCCCGTTGCCCGCCGTCGAAGTCAGTGTATTCGTACCCGGCGGAGATTTTGATATGCTTATTGGCGTAAAAATTGGCGCCGATATAAATCCCCTGAGCGGAATCGTAGTCCTTGCGTCCGTCCGTAGGGACGTTTTTGAGCTTAGACGGATCGATATTTTGATTGTCGCCGACATCGAGGCAGGAAAAGCGAATGACCGGTTCGATATTGTTATCGAATTTGTAAGCGAACGTCGCGTTCAGCCCCCACGCCGAATCCGTCATTACCTCGCTGTCGCCGTCGGCGAAAAGTCCGTCGAAAACAGCTTGGAATCCTCCGGAAGAAATCTTCATATACGGTTCCAGACCGTAAACATTTCCGGCAACGCGTTTTGCAGCGCCGGAGGTTTCGTCATCATTCCCCGGATTGTAAACGCCGTTGATTCCGAGTTCCACGCGGGCGGCATCCGTCTCCCATTCGTAAGCGACGTTCCCGTAGAATGCGACTCCGTCGTTTTGGTCGGCGTTAATGTCTTCCTTGTATTGATTCGTGATTGCGAAGCCGTATTTGATGTCGGAGATTTTTCCGTCCCACCAAACGCCGCCGTGGCGTCCGGCGAGCGATCCGTTTGCGAGAGTTGTGAAGTAAACGGTCGCGACGGATTGCTCGATGCAAAGCTGCGTTTTTGAGGAAGAATATTCTTCCATCACAAAGCTCGGCTTTTGGTACCCTGCCGTAAATTTTCCGGAATCGGATTTGTAAGCGATAATTGCCTTATCGACGAAAATCGTACTGCTGTCTGCTCCGAGTTTTCCGCCTTTGTTGCCGCTGTCGATTTCAAAACCGACTTCGGCACTCCATTCGTCGGAGATTTCGCCTTTGACGGAAATCGCCGCTCGCCGAATGGCGAATCCGGAATTTGCGTTTGCGGAGTTATTTTTACTGTCGTTGTAAAAATACTGCGCCTGCGCGTAGCCGGAGATTTTGATTTTCGCCTGCTCGGCGGCTTTTTTCAGATTCGGGAGCGTTACGGTTATTGTGTCGTCGGAATTTTTCCCGTCGGCTACACTTGTCGTTTGCGTTCCCGCGGTTTCGGCAGCGGCAACGTTCGCGATGAGCATCGCTGCTGCGGTTAAAGAGTATAGGTTGAGCTGTTTTTTCATCATTTTCCTTTAATGAATTGAAGTCCCTACAGCCTACGCCTGTTATGTTGCAGAAATATTTGTTCCGAGTTAGGAATGCGTTAAATCCGTTTTGTTTCGGAATAATCTCTACGTCCGAAAAGATAATTGCACGGGAAAACCGATCTCCGGACGGGCGACGTTGTTGCAACCGCCCGGATTTTTGTCCGCAGATACCGATCCTAAACGGCGGGAACACACAAATTCCTATAAAAACAGTTGAAATTAAAGGGCCATTCTCTTACAAAAGAACCCGTTATGAGACCCCACAAATTCTATACTCTTGGATTGGCGCTTTGCGCCCTCGCTTGCCCGATTTTTGCCTGGGCGATTCCCGCCGCGGAGACAGACCTTGCCGCTGCCACAGAAAAAGCGAAAGCGGCACAGACTCCAATACTCGTCGAATTTACCGGATCGGACTGGTGCCCGCCTTGCAAACATTTGCGTAAAACCGTTTTGAACACTCCGGCATTTGAAGAATTTCTCGCCCGAAAAGGCTGGGTCTATGTCGAGCTGGATTTCCCGCGCAAGCCCGGAGCGCTCCCGCCGGAAGTCATGAAGACACGCGAAGAAATCGCGATGCGCTACGGCGTTCGCGGCTTCCCGTCGATGTTGCTCCTTGATTCCGACGGCAACCCCTACGCCGTCATCGTCGGCCCGGGAAAATCTCCCGCAGACTATTTTGACAAACTGGGCAAAGCGGAATCTCTGAAAAAGGAATTTGAGTCCGCCGTCGCCGCCGCGCAAGAACAGCGCGGATTCGCACGCGCCGAGGCTCTCGCCGCCGCAATTGCAAAGCTCCCGCCGCATTTTCAAACGTTCCAAACGGCTCTGATTCGCGACATCATCTCCGCAGACCCCGAAGACCGCTTGGGCTTCGCAAAAAAAATACAAGAAGGAGAAATGCTTCTCGAACAACAAAAAATGCTTGAGGCGTTTTTTGAAACTACGCGCGGCAAGACGACTCCCGAACACCTTCAAAAAAGCCGCCTCGAAGCACTGAAACTTTTGGAAAATAAAGATTTGCTTCCTCCGATCCGCTTGGCGTTGAACAAGTTCATCAGCGACGGCTACGCGATGGAGCACAATATCGAAAAAGCACTTGAATACCTGAAATTGGCACAAGCATCCGATCCCGAATCCCGCGAAGGCAAACGCCTCGTTTCCTGGATTCAGAATATGGAGCGCGTTCTCGCATCCATCAAAGAATCCGAAGCTAAGTCGAAAAAAGACTCTGACGGGAAGAAATAATTCCGGTTGCTCCGATTTCAAAAAAGCGTTCCCGCGATCTCTTCGCGGGAACGCTTTTTTTTACAGTTCTCCGGAACAAAAGAAGGATACTCGCGCCCGTGAACGCTTGATTCTCGATGCATTTTTCTCCAAACTTGCGCAAAACCCCAAACTTCTTCGGGAGAAAGCAAGTTATGACGAATACTCCGACCACCCTTTCCCAAGCGCCGGACAGCATCAAAGCGGAAAACGTGTCAGCCGCCAAAATCAGCCTGCGCAATGTCAGCAAAACCTTTCGCTCGCGCCAAGGCAGCGTCCTCGCGTTGGACAACGTATCGCTCGATGTTGCCGAAGGCGAATTTCTCTGCCTCGTCGGTCCCAGCGGTTGCGGGAAATCCACGATTCTGAACCTGATTGCCGGGCTCGACACCGCCACGGAAGGCGAAGTGCTGATGGAAGGCGAACCGATTACCGGCCCCGGGCGGGAACGCATGGTGATGTTTCAGGAAGCGGCGCTGTTCCCGTGGCTGGACGTTTTGCAAAACGTCATGTTCGGACTGCGCCTGAAACCGAATCTGAACAATGCCGAGCGCGAGGAAGTCGCCATGTTCTACCTCAACCTCGTCGGTCTGCAAAAATTTTACCGTTCGCACATTCACGAGCTTTCCGGCGGGATGAAACAGCGCGTTGCCCTCGCTCGCTCGCTCGCGCCGAACCCGCGAATCCTGCTAATGGACGAACCGTTTTCCGCCCTCGATGCCATGACGCGGGAACAGCTCTACGGAGACCTCCAGCGCATTTTCGTGCAACGGCAAAAAACCATCGTTTTCGTCACGCACAATATTCGCGAAGCCGCCTGCCTCGGAGACCGCATCATTTTGCTTTCGCCGAATCCGGGACGCATTGCGCACGACTTCCGCGTCAATCTCCCGCGCCCGCGCGACATCAACGATCCCGCGCTTTCGCAAACCTCCATTCCGATTACTGCCGCGCTGAAAAACCATTTGAAAAAATCCGGCAACGTCGCTGAAGCCGACTAACGGAAACGCCGTTCCCGCCGTTTTTCAGATTTTTAAATTTCTGGATAAATAAAAAATGAAAAAATCCGTTTTCTATATTTTGTTTTTTGTCGTTTTGCTCGGCGTGCTCGAAATCGTAGGACGCAGCGATTGGCTCGCTGCATTCCAACTCCGCAAACGCGCCTCGGAGGATTCCACGGAATTGCGCATCGGCTATTTCCCGAACATCACGCACGCGCAGGCACTCATCGCCCGGCAAATGGAACTCGAAGGTCGCTCGTGGTACGCACCGCGACTGCCGAAGGGAACAAAACTTTTCTGGCAACCGTACAACGCCGGACCTGCGGCAATGGAAGGCCTCACGCTCGGCACTATCGACCTGAGCTACGTCGGTCCGTCGCCGGCGATCATGGCGTACATTCAGCGCGGCGGGAGCGTGCGCGTTGTCAGCGGAAGCGCGGAAGGCGGCGCCGCGCTTGTCGTGCGTCAGGATGTTGTCGCCTCCGCCGCAAAGGATTTTGTCGGAAAAGCCATTGCCACACCGCAACTCGGAAACACGCAGGACGTCGCCTGCCGCGCGTGGCTGATTAAAAACGGAATTCCCGTTACCGCTTCCGGCGGGAAAGTTCAAATTGTTCCCACCAAAAACCCCGACCAACTCGCTCTTTTCAAGGCGGGAACGCTCGAAGCCGCGTGGACGGTAGAACCGTGGGTTTCGCGTCTCGAACTCGAAGGCGGGGGAAAAATCGTACGCGAAGATTTTGAAACCGTCACCACGGTGCTCGCGTCTGCGACCGATACGATTTCGCGCCGAAAACCGTTACTGCTTGCCTTTGCGAAAGCTCACGCGGAGCTGACGACGTGGATTAACGCGCACCCGGAAGAAGCCAAAATTCTGCTTCAACGCGCGCTCACGCGCGAAACGCACGCGGAGTTCCCGCAACGCATCGTAAACAACGCGTTCCCGCGCATTCGTTTTGTCGCGGAGCTGAACAAAGCGTCTCTGCGTTCTTACGTCGAAGACGGCTACACCGCAGGTTTGATTCCGGAAAAAATCGATGTCGCCGCGCTCATGTCGCTCGAAAATCCGGACGATTCCGCAAACAATTCCGGTATTTTCCCGCTCCCGTCAAAAATTCTGGTTTTCCTCTGGGAAGGCTTGCTCGACGGCTCGATTTTGAGCGCGCTTTGGGTAACGCTCCGCCGCCTCGTGCTCGGTTACGCCATCGGCTTTGTCATTGCGATTCCGCTCGGACTTTTGCTCGCGCAAAGCCGGTTCATGCGCGACACGCTCGGCGTTCTCGCCCTCGGATTCCAATCGCTTCCGAGTGTTTGCTGGGTGCCGATTTCACTCGTTATCTTCGGGCAGGACGAACGCACGATTCTTTCCGTCGTCGTCATGGGCTCGGTTTGGTCGCTGATGCTCGCCACGGAAAACGGCATCCGCAGCGTGCCTCCGCTTTATTTGCGCGCGGCGCGCACGATGGGCTCAAAGCATTTTCACCTGTGGACGCGCGTCATGTTCCCGGCGGCGCTCCCGTCAATTTTCAGCGGCATGAAACAGGGTTGGGCGTTCGCGTGGCGGTCGCTGATGTCGGCAGAAATCTACGTTTATATTCTGAGCGGAATCGGATTGGGCTGGATGCTTAACGCGGGGCGCGAAGAAATGAACGTGGAAAAAGTTTATGGCGTGATGCTCGTCATCATCATTGTCGGGCTCGTCATGGACCGCCTCTGTTTCGCGCCCGTCGAACGACGGTTGCGGGAACGCTGGGGCTTGGACAAATAGGGATTTTCCCCGGCGAATTTCTTTTCTCTAAGTGCCAAACATCAAATATCAGGCATCAAATGCTCACTTCAAAATTTTGCCAAAGGAACACTTCGCTTGAAGCTTGATGCCTGGCGCTTGGGGCTAAAAAACTATTCCGTGTCAAAAATCGCGGAAACGTAGTTTTCGACGGAGAACGGCTGGAGATCTTCCGGCTTTTCGCCAAGACCGACGTAGTAAATCGGAATCCGGAGTTCCCGCCAAATGCCGACGAGCGCACCGCCACGGGAAGTCCCGTCGAGCTTGGTCACAATCAGCCCCGTCAGATTAAACGCTTCGTGGAAAATTTTCGCCTGCTCAATGGAATTGGACCCGAGCGTTCCGTCCACCACCAACCAACGATGATGCGGAGCGGAAGCATCGAGCTTTGCGACCACGCGGGAGATTTTTTTCAATTCTTCCATCAGGTGCGACTTCGTGTGCAAGCGCCCTGCAGTATCTAAAATCGCAATACGCTTTCCGCGGGAACGCGTCGCCTGCACCGTATCAAACGCAACGGCGGCGGAATCCGCACCGTGCCGACCGGGAACGAGGTCGAGATTCAGACGCGCCGCCCACGCGGCGATTTGCTCATTTGCGGCGGCGCGGAAAGTATCGCACGCGCCGAGAATGACGCTGTCCCCGTTTTGTCCGAAAAGATGCGCGAGCTTCGCGGCAGTCGTCGTTTTTCCTGCGCCGTTAACGCCGACGAGCGCAACGACTTCGGGCGTATTTTCCGGCGCGGGAACGAACTTTGCCTCCGCGCCTTCGAGCACGCGCGTCAGCACGCGTTTCCCGATTTCGGCGGCGGCGCGGCCGTGCAAGTCTTTGTCCTTCGCGTAAGCTTTGCGAATTTCGTCGAGAATTTCCTGCGTGGTTTCCACGCCGAAATCCGCGCCGTAAAGCGCTTCTTCAAGCTCTTCGATGGACGCGGCGTCGAGTTTTTTTGAAAAAATCCCGCCGATTGCGCCGAACAGTTTCGCCGTTTTTTTGAAACCGTCCTTAAACTTTTGAATGAGAGAACCGAACATCCGGTGATAGGTGAAAGTTGATAGTTGAAAAGTGAAAGTTTAGGGAAGCCGGATAGAGACCGGTAAATACTTCAAAATTTTTGCCTCCGGCAAAAATCTTAGCACGATGCCGGTCTCTCATCTCTGGTCTCCGGTCTCTATTTCTGCGCTTCGCGAAGCGGACGCGTGAGATGCGCTTTCACGCGGTCGAGCATTCCGTTGACGAAGCGGTGTGAATCCTCCGTGGAGAAAATTTTCGCCAAGTCGATGGCTTCATTGATGGAAACAATCGGCGGAATATCCGTGCGGTAAAGCAATTCGTAAATCGCAAGGCGAAGAATCGCGAGGTCGCAACGCGCGATGCGCGAGAGCGTCCAGTTTTTCGCGCAGTCGGAAATCACTTCGTCGATGCGGGCTATGTTTTGGAGCGCTCCCGTGGCGAGTTCTTCCGCGAACGTGTAGTATTCGCGCGGCTCGGTCTGTGCTGTAAAAAAATCGAACAGCATTTCCGGCATTTTTTCCGGTTCGCACGGAGAAACGCCCCAGGAATAAATAAACTGCATTGCCGCAATGCGGTTTGCGCGGCGACGCGAAATTTTTACGGGCTTCTGCGGAGCCTCACTTTCAAAAGTTTTTTCAGACATAGAAGAGAATCAGTTTTTGTGAAAAGGATTGTTCCCGCCGAAGGAAAAACCGCCGGGAGCATCGTCGTCGTCGTCGTGGAGGAAATTACTGCCGAAGATTTCCTCATTGCGTTCCCGCTCGATGTCGTCGCGGTCGAGCTCTTCGAGGTAGCGAGCGAGGCGCAAACCGGATGCGGCAATGTCGAGCGCGGCGAGCGCAAATTCCGCGCCGCGGTCGGTTTCGCCGAAAACGCGTTCGTCCGCCTGCGCTTCGTTGTTGGTCACGATAATTCCGTTGATGACGGGAACCTGCGTGTTGATGCCGATTGCCTGAAGTGCCGTTGCCGTGCCATTGGCGATAATTTCGTGGTGCGGCGTTTCGCCGGCGATGACAACACCGAGCGTAATAATACATTCGTAGTCGCCCGTGAGCGCGAGCATATTGGCGATGTAGGGAAGTTCGTTGGCTCCGGGAACTCGAGTAATATCAATTCCGTTCGCGGGAACGTCGGATTCGCGGAGTTTTTGTCGGACGCGGGAAATCAAATGATCGACATGCTTCGAGTTGTAGCGGGAAGCGACGATTGCAAAGCGCAAATCGGAACGTGCTTCCGGTCGGTGAGTCGGTTTATTTTTGCTCATGAAAATTTATTAAAAAAGAAATTTAACTCTGCGAATTTGAAAGAACATTTTTCAAAAAAAGAACGAAACGCGGGAACGAATCACGCAGGAAGCGGCCTATCCGAAAGATTCTTCTTCCTCCAGGATTTTCGCCACCCGCCGCGATGCTTCGCAATCCAATCGTACATGGCGTGAACGTAACCTACGTCGTACCCGGCACGTTCGCTCAGAAACCACTTGTGGCGCATGATTTCTTCGCGCTCCGCCGCCGCTTCACGGTACAAGCTGGACTTTGCCGCGACCGTTTGCACCAGTCGCGGAGAACGCAAAGCCTGCGCCGATTTCGGCGAGCCGAATGCCCTTCTCGGTTTCATACCTTGTGCAATATGCCCCGAAACGGCTTTTTTTCAAGCCCAAAAACGGAACGGGAAATCGCCGCGGGAACGTTTCTGACTCTCGCAAAGCCCGCGAAGAATCACGATGTTTTTTTTACAAAAGAAAATCTCTCCTGCCGGATTACTCGCAAAACGGAGGCGAAACGATGCGAATTGCCCATGATTCCGGAGAAATATCAACCCATATGACGGGTAGAGATTTACCTTCGAGTTCCCGTGCCCTGTCGGAGAAATATTCCGTAAAAATCGTTTCGTATTTTTTGTCGGAAAACAAAATCCGCTCCAACGCGGGAACGCATTCCGGAAGTAGTTTGTAGCTACGTTTTCCTCGTATTTTGACGTGAAGAAATACGGGGGCGTACTGCAAATCTTCTTTAAAAAGAATTCCGACGCGAGTTTCGTTCCCGCGCGGCAAAACCACCCCTACAATGTTGTCTCGAAAATTTGCGGGGAAACTGAAAAAGTCCACCGGAGCAGCCATACCACGCCCTCCGTGGGTGTCCGCAATCACATTAAGAGTCAATGTTTTCGCATAGCGATGAACATTGAGAGAGCCGTAAGAGGTCAGCCTCAACGCTAATGCCTTCCATGAGTTGTTCCTTTCTTCGTCAGACGTTTCCCGGATGATTTTAAGCCCTTTCAAAAATGCGAACTCGCCCACGCTAAGACTTCTGAGAACACTTTCGCGGGAACAACTAATGAGCCCTTTTGGTGTCAAAAAATAAAATCCGCCGAGCCCGTAGCGGACATCTCTCCGAGAAAAAACCCGCTCCGTTTCGCCCCGAAAATCCTTTTCATCGAAAGCAACGAATGGCTCCGTATTCCGCACACACATTGTTGCGGGTTTTTCGGTGCGCTCTCCACTCTCGCCCAACATCATCACCGGAACCCACGTTCCTTCCGGGCTCCTTCGTGCGATGCCGTAATCGGTAAACCGAGGGTCAAACGGATCCGGTTGCTGCGGAAGCGGGAACAAAACCTCGTCAAAGCCGTCCCCGTCAAGATCCAGATAGCGGCAAATGCTTTTTTCCGTAACGCCGAGCCGTTCCCGCGCAGACGCATTCTCCGCGCTTTTCCATGAAACGATTGCCGGATTTTCGGCGAATGCCCAAACACTACCGATTACGAAAATCGCAACGGCAGAGAGATATTTGAAGCTTTCCGCAAATAGAATTTTCATTGCTTTTCTTCTTTCTCGAGGATGCACTTAATCCACGGCGGAGCTTGGTCCGGCCGCGGCTTTGTCCCTTCCGGAATTTCGTAAGCGAAAACCGTCAACCCGTCAGGCAAGTTACTAAAAAAATTTTCAAAAAACGTAGAATCTTCGCCCAAATCTTCAGGTGTCACCTCTGTTCCGTTCGAAGCATTTTCCACAGGGAGAAAACCGTCCGGCGAGAGAACATATAAAGATCGCGGAATAGGACGAGGCACCATATCGCTTGCGCTTTCCCAAGCCAAAAAACATCCGTGCGGATATTTTTTCGTCTTTAAGAAAATCACGGGCTCCTGCAAATCAAGATTGAGGAGGGCGTATAGCGTCATTTGACGAGGCTCTTCAAAAGGGAACGTCCACTCGCCGGACTCATCTTGCGTTGCCAAATGAAAATCCCACCCGGGGAAATTTATCGTTCCGGCGATAGAAAACGTTAACAACGCCTCGTCGCGACCGTCTCCGTTCAAGTCCTGAAAAATACAAAGAATACGCTCTCTTTCGTCAAAATAAGAAGCAAGCTCGACAAAACGATCCAAAAGCTTGGACTCTGCAGAAGTTTGCTCGCTTTTCTTTATATGCACTATCGGAGCGGCAACATCGTCGATTCCGCGCGCAAACATACTCAACAAGGCTTGGTCCGCTACGGAGACATTGCTTTGCAATCCGAAAAGACCGCAAAGCAACCACGGCAAAACTTTTCCGCCAAACGCATTGTTGTGGCGCATTCTTTGCGTTGCGAAAACAGGCGAAAGCAAATCAGAATTTGAATACGTACTCGTATTTTTTGCGTTTTTCATGTGTTTGTGTGAATTAAAAATCCTTTACGCGAAACACACAAATTTTCGTCATCTGAACACCGAAAGAGTTTCTGACTTCATAAATTTTCGTAGAGTTTCGTCGTAGTAGATTTTCCGTGAACCGAAATTTCCGCGGATTCGTTTCCTGTGCAATATGCCCCGAAACGGCTTTTTTTCAAGCCCAAAAACGGAACGGGAAATCGCCGCGGGAACGCGTCACCGGAACAAACCCTCTCACGGCGCGGAGTTTTTCAACGCGAAGAACGAAAAAGCGCCAAGCATCAAATATCGGACATCAAGCAAAATGCTTTTTGAAGAATTAAGAATGAAGATTTTTCTTAAAAAACGCTACGTTTCTCTGTGTTAAAAAAGAAAAATCCGTGTTTTGTTAGCGACGACGGCGGTGGGAAGCGACGAGCGCAAGAGCAAGCGTTCCCGCGAGTAAGCCGAACGCCGACGGCTCCGGAATAAACGTAATTCCCCAACCGCCTGCGACGTTCCCGTAAGTATAGAACGCGGAATTCAACGTCACACCGTTTTGCAAAACTTCGACGTTTTCGATTTTGTCAAACGACGAATTTCCGCTGACAAGCGTAATCACGTCGCCTTTTTCATAGGTGCTGTTGTGATCAAGCACGACGGAGATCGTTGTTGCAAGAGCTGCGAGCGTTGCACCGTCCGCGACTGAAATCACGGCATCCTGCGCCGCGCGTGTTTGCGGTTCTTTGACGTAGAAAATCATTTCGTTTCCGGAAAAATCCGTGTTCGCCGTGAGCATGACGCTCGCCGTCGTAACGTTTCCGCTTGCGTCCGCGCTCCCGATTTCCCACGTTTTAGCAGAAATCGTTTTCGCGTTAAGCGAAAACGCGCCTTGCGTGAAATGAAGTTTTTCCGCGACGGAAACATTTCCCGAAATCTGCGCCGCAGATTGACCGACGGACGCGAGCGACATCGTTCCGTCGGACGCAAGCGCATCGCCCGCCGTCGCCGTAATCGTTGCACCGTTGAGCGAAATTGTGCTCGCCGTTCCCGCCCAAAGCCCGACAAGTTTTCCGGTTCCGTCTCCATCCCGCGTCGCCGTAATCGTTCCCGCAAGCGTAACCTCTCCGGCGGCGACGTACGCGCCGTAAATATCGCCGTTCCCGCTTCCCGAAACGCTAATTTTTACCGACGGAGTCGAAACGGTTTGGTTTCCGGAAACATAAATTCCGTAAGTCGTGTTGTCGGAGCTTTTGTTGTTTATTTCGACGGAAACGTTTTCCGAAAGCAAAATGCCGGAAGAATCGTTCGTTGCCGCATTATAAACGGCGACAGACGCGCCGGCGGCGAGTGCCGCGTCCGAATAATACAAACCGTAAACGGCATTTTTCGGATTAAGCGTTTTGAGAGAAATTTTTCCCGAAAAATTGTTAAAGGAACTTTCTGCACTCGCCTTGTAAATGCCGAACGCGCTCCCGTCAACCGTGTTGGATTCCGACACAATCTCCGTCAGCGTTGCCGCGTCCACGGACGCGGAGCCGTCCAGGTAAACCCCGTAAGCGTGTTGAGATTCCTTCGCCGAAACCGTTACCAGATTCGAAACCGTTGCCGTTCCCGTAGCGTACAAACCGTAGGCGTTCCCGCCCGAGGTCATTGCCGTGAAAGAATTTCCCGTCATGCTGTAGGAACTGTCCCCGACAAGATAAAGCCCGTAGGCGGAAGCCGTTCTTTCCGTTGTTCCGTAGGCATACGCAGTAAACTGCGAGTTTGTAATATTCAACCCTGACGAATCTTTTTCCGTGTGGTTAAACACGCCGACCCCGCCGTCGTTTGCGTTCCCGCCATTTTCCGCATCGCCGGAAACGTCTTTCCCGTAAGCCAAACCGTAGCTGTCGCGCCCGCTTCCCGGTTTTACCGTAATCGCAGAATCGTCGAGCGTGAAATCGACCTCCTTCCCGATTACGATTCCGGCAGCGCGACCGCACGAGTCTGTTGTAACGCCGATTGTTTCTGCCGTGATGTTGAGTCTGCTTACCGTCCTGCTTTCTCCGACGGACATCGCTTCCGTGCCCGTATTGTCGTAAACAAACCCGGCGGACGGTCCGACATAAGACGTAGCGGTAATATTTAAATCACTCATCGAACCGACCGACGCACCGTTGTGCATGTAAACGCCGACCGCCATAGGATCCGGCTCTGTCGATTTGCTTTTTACCGTAATGTTGTAATTCGAAAGGGCACCGGTGACGGTTCCGCCGTCGGTTTCTCCGGTTTCGTTCCCGCTTGAGTCAAATGTACTTTTCCCGCCCAAGAGAATACCGACCGCGTCTCCGGAAGCCGTTACGGAGAGAGTTGCTTTTTTGACGCTCCCGTCAGCATTCGTAATCGTGTTCCCGTCTGCGCCGATTGCGCCATTGATGCTTCTGGCAGTTTCTACCAGATAAATTCCTGCCGCAGACCCGTTTTTCGCCGTAACCGTCAGATCTGCCGCGATGTTGCCTCCGTAATAACCGCCCTTGATACCGATTGCGTTCGCACCGACCACGTTCCCGTGAAGTTCGACGTTCCCGTTGATGTGCGCATTCCCGTCCTGAAAAATTCCGTAAGCCGCTGCACCGCTTCCCGTTGCCGAGATATCAAGTCCGTTCAATTTCACGCTCCCGCGAATATACGGCGGTTCGCTCGTGTCCGAGCCTTTTTGCCAAATCCCGGCGACACTCGCATTTTCCCCGGAATACGAAACCGAAAAACTTTCCGAGACGGAAACGGAACCGAAATCCTGCTGTGCGCCAACGCCGCCTTGAACGTGGTAAATTCCGCAAATCGCTTCAAGCGAATCGTTTCCTGAGCTGACCGAGACGCTCTTAACGTCAATGTAGCCGCTGTTCGACGCTTCCGGGTAAAGGTCTTTGATGTAGTAGCCGGCGACGATTTTGTCGTTCGTGTAATCGCCTGCATCGTTCGGTCCGAATGTAATCCCGTCGCCCGTTTGCTCTTCGTTCTGAGACCCGCTAATCGTAACCTTGGCATCGACTTCGTCGGTTGCGTCAATCAGCGATTCGATGAGAAATTTTTCCACTTTTGCCATGCGCACAATGTAGTGGATGAGATATCGGATCGCCTTTGTCGTACCGCCGCCAACGATTTCGTCGGAGACGGCATCACCGGTTTCGGCGCTTTCCGAGAGAACGGTTTCCGTTCCCGCGATATCTTCTGCGCAGAGTGAAGCGGCGGCGAACAACGTAAAGGCGGAAAGTCCTGCCAGTTTTCTAATAGTCATGGGTTCTTATTGAGGAAGAAAAGATGAATGCGGAAATTCTGCACGGCACAAAAATCGGGACGCAAGCACAAACACAACGAAAACGGTAATCTTTATTTGCGTTAAAAATGCCGCTCCAATAGGAACGACCCCAAGCGGCTCTCGGATTTTTCATAAAAACCGCACAACGCCTCAAAGATTCTTTTTCCGTGTTTTTTAAGAAATTCGGGGACAGCCGGGACGGCTGTCCTCCTTTAAAAAACTTTCTTTTACTTTTCGTTAAAAAATTTTGCGCAAAGCCGCTAAGCCACAAGGTTTTTGTAAAAAAAACTGAAGAAAATCCGCGTTAAATTGCGAGAATTTGTGGTTGAAAAAAAAACGTGCGTCACTCGGAAGCGACAGGCGTGTCGCTTCCCCCGTTTTACGCGTTTAGTGCTTGGTTTTGACGAGTTTTTGCGCGATGGCGAAGCGGGCGACGGCTTCGAGGCGCTCGAGCTCGGCGGGATCGATTTCTTTCTGGTGGCGCGCCGCTTCGAGTGCGGCTTCGGCGCGGCGTTGTGCGTCTTCCACGGCGGAAAGATCGATTGCCTTGACGTCGATTGCGGCTTCGGCGAGCACGCTCACGCGATCTGCGAGCACGCGTGCGTAGCCTTTGTCCACGGCGAGCTTTGTCGTTCCCGCGGAGGTTTCGACATTGATTTCGCCCGGCTCGACTTCCGCCGTCAGCGGAATGTGTCCGGGAAGAATCCCGAGTTCGCCCGCCGTCGTCGGAAGCGTCACGGAATTCACGTTTTCCGCCTGATAGACAATTCCCGTCGGTGTTACGATTTCAAAAGTCATATGTTTTTCCTTTTTTATTTAATGAATAGTGAATAATGAATAGTGAATAACGCAGTGCTAAAAGGATTCAGATTTTCTCTTCGAGAAAAATTCGGCGTTTCGTCGTATTGATTGTAGCCGTAAGCATTTTTATTAACTCGATGCAATCCGCTTGTAGAGATTCAAACTGAGTTTGTGTAACAAACTCCCCTTCAAACAGAAGTTCCAACCAATATTCGGTTCCCGCAGCTTCCTTCAACGCAATGCTCATTTTTGAAACGAAATCTCTTTTGCTCTGCGCGTATCCCGCTTCGCAAACATTTGCACCGATGCTCGTTCCGCTCCGAAGGAGTTGATCGGACAAAATGCGTTCCCGCACTTTATCCGTTAAATATCGATTCAGTTTCACAATTCGCATTGCGAACTTCTTCGATTTTTCTCTCAACTTATTTTCAGGCACTGCGTTATTCACTATTCATTATTCACTATTCGTTGGCGTTAGCCTCTGGCGGACGCAATCACTTCGTCGATGGAGCCCTTCATGTAGAAATGCTGTTCGGCAATGTCGTCCACTTCTCCCTTGAGGATGGTGTCGAGCGAGCGCACGGTGTCGGCGACGGAGCAGTACGCGCCGTTCATTCCCGTGAATTGCTCCGCAACGTGGAAGGGCTGCGAGAGGAATTTCTGGATTTTACGCGCGCGGGAAACGGTGAGTTTGTCTTCGTCGGAAAGCTCGTCCATACCGAGAATCGCGATGATGTCCTGCAAATCTTTGTATTTTTGCAAAACGGCTTGAACGGCGCGGGCGACGCGGAAGTGATCTTCGCCGACGATTTGCGGTGTGAGCGCCTGCGAGGTCGAGGCGAGCGGATCGACCGCCGGGTAAATCGCGAGCTCGGCGATTTTTCGGTCGAGAACGATGGTCGAGTCCAAGTGCGCGAAGGTGTTCGCGGGAGCGGGGTCGGTCAAGTCGTCCGCGGGAACGTAAACAGCCTGGAATGAAGTGATGGAGCCTTTTTTCGTCGAAGTAATGCGTTCCTGCAGGTTGCCCATTTCCGTCGCGAGCGTCGGCTGGTAACCGACGGCGGACGACGAGCGCCCGAGCAACGCAGAGACTTCCGAACCCGCCTGCGAGAAACGGAAAATGTTGTCGATGAACAAAAGAACGTCCTGCCCTTTTTCGTCGCGGAAATATTCCGTCATGGCGAGTGCCGTCAGCGCGACGCGCATACGTGCTCCCGGCGGTTCGTTCATCTGCCCGTAAACGAGTGCCACTTTGGATTTGGAAATGTCTTTCGTGTCGATAACTCCGGACTCACACATTTCGCGGTAAAGGTCGTTGCCTTCGCGGGAACGTTCACCGACGCCCGCGAACACGGAGTAACCACCGTGCGCCTTCGCGATGTTGTTGATCAGCTCCATGATGAGAACGGTTTTGCCCACGCCGGCACCACCGAACGCGCCGACCTTCCCGCCCTTGACGAACGGACAAATCAGGTCGATGACCTTGATTCCCGTTTCGAGGAGCTCCGCGCCCGTGCTTTGCTCGACGAGCGGCGGCGGATTGCGGTGAATCGGGTATTTTTTCGTGAAATTCACGTCGCCCTTCCCGTCCACGGGATCGCCCGTAACGTTGAAAATGCGCCCGAGCACGCCTTCGCCGACAGGCGCCTGAATCGGAGCGCCCGTGTCAACGACATCCATGCCGCGCACAAGACCGTCCGTCGTGCTCATCGCGACCGCGCGAACGACACCCGCGCCGAGGTGTTGCTGCACTTCGAGCACGAGGCGCGTCGGCACGCCGTTGAGGTCGTAATTCACTTCCAGCGCGTTGTAAATCGCGGGAATATTTTTTTCGTCAAATTGCGCGTCCACAACCGCGCCGATAATCTGCGTAATCGTTCCTTTGTTCATAAATTTTTAGGGGTTTGGGTGTTGTTTAATGATTTAATGAAAATGATATTTTCCGGGTTCCTGTTCGACGCAATTACCGGAAGAGTCAAATGTCAACTTCCACGCCTGATCTTCGTGAAACCACGGAACCGGAATGAGCGAACGCTTCGTTTTTCTCCAGTTGACCGCCCATTTTTCTTCTTTCATAAAATGCGCCGGAACCTCGGAGATGCCTCGACAGTAAGAAAAACTACCGTTGGAAGAAAGTGTAACCTCATTATCAAAAACACGCGGTTCGTCCGGCATCGAAAAAACAATTTCCAAAACCTCCTGTTTGGTTTTTCCGACGTAATTAATTTCCGGAAGTTCCTGCGTAAAGCACCCGCTCAGCAACAACGAGAACACGCACAGCACGCTCCCGCGAAAGCGGTTAAAAACCGCTTCACCCATGCGAGAAATTCTGTGAACGAGCACGTTCATTTTTACAAATTATTTTCGTTTCTTTGTAATTTCGAGTTTTGCGCGAGGCGTTTTTCCTCGTTTCGCACACGACGTTCGAGTTTTTTGATATCTTCTGCGGGAGGAAGATTTTCGGGAACGATTCCGCGGGCGTTCAGCATTTTGCGAACGCCGAGATTGTTCTGAACGTGTTCCCGCGTAATGGGAGATTCTTCCCGCAAATCGTTGGCTTCCACATTGTGATTCGTTATTTCGGTTGCCAAATTCTTTGCCGCGATAGTCAGCGTCGGTAAGAAATCTGCAAGCGGGCGATTTTCCGGCATCCCGAATTTATTTTTCATCGCCACGGTTGTGTTCCCGCCGAACAATGCGGCATCGCCTTTAGAGCGAATTCGCGCGAAGCCGTCATCGTCGACTCCTCGCTCATAAATATTTTGCGAAAGCCGTTTTTCAGCTTCTTTTAATCGTTCCCGCGCATCAAGGCGTGCGAGCAAATTCATCCGATCGCGAATAAGCTCCTGACGGCGCGTCTGAACGGCAAAATAGCTTTGGGCAAAAGCAATCTGCTCCTTGCGCGGGTCTCCGTTTTGGGCAATCAGATAGCACGCGTAGCGAGTGAGCATCATATCGGCGATTTCGCGTTTTGCGCCGCTCCCGAGATCGACCATTTTCGTGATGTCACGAAAATGGTCTTCGACTCGACCTGACGCATTTTTACATGCGGTTTTCGCACGTTCTAATGCGACCGAAAAATTTTCCCACCGCGCATATCCGAGCAAAGACTGCAAATCACGAGCGTACCAAAATTCGACACCGCTCATTCCGTCTTGCCGGGCGACCTCGTCGAAATTTCTCTGCAAAAGCGCAATCTGCTCGTCTGTGCTCATAAAAAAACGTTTCTTTAAGCTTTAAGCCCTAAGCTCTCAACTTTCTACCCTGCGTTGGAGGCGGCGAGCTCGTTGATTTCGTTCGTGATGGCGGCTTGGCGCGCCTTGTTGTATTCGAGGGAAAGCGAATCGACGAGGTTTTTCGCGTTGTCCGTTGCGGCTTTCATCGCGACCATGCGCGCGGACTGCTCGGACGCCTTCGCTTCCAAAATCGCCTGATACAAACTCTGTTTGAAAAACAGCGCGGGAAGCCCTTCGAGAATCGTTCCCGCGTCGGGCGCGAAAGACATTTCGCGGTCGTCTTCAAGTAGCTTAAATTCTTCCTTTTTGCCCTGCGCGGCAAACTGCGCCTGCATACGTTCCTCCAAGTTCCCGAGCGGGACGAGCGGAGTCATCGTCGGCACCTGTACAATCGTGTTTTTGAACTGCGAAAGCACAATTTCGATCGTGTCGATCGTTCCCGCGAGATATTCCTTAATCAAAAATTCCCCGATCGGGCGCACTTCGGAAAAGTTCACGCGGTCGCTCACGGTAAAATCCGCCACGAGGTCGCGCTTCGAACGCGCCACGAACTGCGTCGCTTTTTTCCCGACGGTAAAAAACTTCGCCGGCGTTCCCGCGGGAACGTTTTTGTTCAAAAAGCGAAACAGGTTGGAGTTGAGCCCGCCGCACAGCCCTTTGTCCGTCGCGATAACGACGATCCCGCGCGTTTTCACGGGACGGTCCTGCATGAGCGGATGCGAAAAATCGCCCGACAAATCGAGCCCGCGCAACGCCGTCGCCAAAATCCGCGAAAGCAGCACCGCATACGGACGCCCGGAGGTCGCGGCGTCCTGCGCGCGGCGCATTTTCGACGATGCGACCAGCTGCATCGCACGCGTGATTTGTCCGGTATTCGTCACCGAACGAATACGATTTCGAATTTCTCGTAAACCTTTGGCCATTTTTGGAAATAGATTAAAGATTAAAGTTTAAAGATTAAAGACGGGTTAAAGATTAAAGAATTTTAGACTGTTTGTTTCGTCGCAAAACGCTAAGCATTTTTCCCAACTCCTCAAATTGAGGGGCAAGACGGTCGAAGTTTTCCTGCGTCAAATAGCCTAAATCAACGGCGATCTGAAGCTGGCAAAACGTCTCAACCAAGGAACCATACGCAATTTCAAGGAACTGAACCTGATCGCGATCGGACCCGCGGCTGCTCCCTTCCGCGATATTCGACGGCACGGAAACAACGGCTCGCCGTATCTGTGCGGTAAGTGTGTACTGTTCAACCGCCGGAAAATCCGAAATGGCAAGATATACGTCTTTTACGAGTTGGCGCGACTTCTGCCACACCAACAACTTTTGGAACGCAAAAAACGAATTCACCATTTTTAGAAAATTACAAATTCTTTAATCTTTAACCTCTAATCTTTAATCTTTTTAGCCGGCATAAGCCGACTTCCACTGCGAGCAGGCGGCTTTGATTTTGCCTTCGAGCTCGTCGTCGAGTTTCGCTTTGGTGCGGATTTCCGTGAGCGTGTCCTTGGCGGACGTTTCGAGGAATTCCTGAAGCGCGAGCGAAGCGGCGAGCGTTTTTTCCCGCGGAATGTCCGCGAAGAAATCGTGCTGCATCGCCCAAATCAACGCGATTTGCGAGGCGACGGGCTTCGGCTCGCCGGGTCCTTGCTTGAAGAGCTCGACGAAGCGGTCGCCCTTGTCGAGAATCGTTTTCGTCGCCGCGTCGAGGTCGCTCCCGAACTGCGCAAACGCCGCCATTTCGCGGTACTGCGCAAGCTCGCCTTTGACCTTCCCCGCGACTTGCTTAAACGCTTTGATTTGCGCGGAAGAACCGACGCGGGAAACCGACAAACCGACGGAAATCGCCGGACGCACGCCTTGGTTGAACAAGTCCGTTTGCAGGAAGATTTGCCCGTCCGTAATCGAAATCACGTTGGTCGGAATGTATGCGGAAACGTCGCCCGCCTGCGTTTCGATAATCGGAAGCGCCGTGAGCGAGCCTTTTCCCGTGAGGCGCGCGGCGCGTTCGAGCAAGCGGGAATGCAGGTAGAAAACGTCGCCCGGATACGCTTCGCGCCCGGAAGGACGTTTCAGAATCAAAGAAATCTGGCGATACGCGGCGGCGTGCTTCGACAAGTCGTCGTAAACGACGAGCGCGTCCATGCCGTTTTCCATAAACCATTCGCCGATTGCCGCTCCCGCGAAAGGCGCGTACATCTGGTTCGCGGCGTTTTCCGACGCTCCCGCGACGACGATCACGCAGTATTCGAGCGCTCCCGCCTTTTCGAGCGTCGCAATCAGGCGCGCCACGCTGGAATTTTTCTGACCGACGGCAACGTAAATCGAGTAAACCGGGCGGAAATTCGGGTCGCCCGATGCCAAACCTTCGCGGTTGATGCGTGCTTGGTTGATGATGGTGTCGGTCGCAATCGTCGTTTTTCCCGTCGAGCGGTCGCCGATGATGAGTTCGCGTTGTCCGCGCCCGATCGGAATCATTGCGTCAATCGGCATAATGCCGGTTTGAAGCGCCTGATTGACGGGTTCGCGCGGCATAATCCCCGGAGCGATTTTTTCAATCGGAGCGCGCTCGGCGGCGTTGATCGGGCCTTTGCCGTCCACCGGATTCCCGAGCGTATCAACGACGCGCCCGAGCAATTCCTTGCCCACGGGAACGCTCAGCAGGCGACCCGTCGTTTTGCAGGTCATGCCTTCTTTGAGCGTCGAAGTATCGCCCATGACGACGACGCCGACAATGTCCTGCTCCAAGTTGAACGCAATGCCTTCGAGCCCGTTTTCAAACGCGAGCATTTCCGTCATTTGCGTTTTGGAAAGCCCGTCCACCTTCGCCACGCCGTCGGCGAGTTCAATAATCGTGCCGACGTTCGCCTTTTCCGGTTTAGCGTCGAGCGAAGCAATCGCCGACCGAATATCATCAAGAATCTGACTCATAGTTGTTATTTCGTTTTAAGTTTTTTTGTTTTTGTTAAATGGGTTTGAAATCTTGCGTTCCCTCCGGGATTCTTCTTCGCGAATCGCATTAAAAACGCAAAGTTTTTCCTCAGAATCGACTCTCCTACGTATGTACACCGATTTATAAACATCAGACATTTTTCCCCAGGTCGTTTTTTGAGGAAGTAAGCTTTCTTCGTAAATTGAAAGTGCTTTGCCAATATTATTCGGATAAGCAACAAGGATTGTCTTTAAAAAATCGCTTGCAGCATTTTCAAGAACGTATTCCTTTTCCTTAAGAATACGTAAACGGTAGCTATAGAACTGAGCCCGATGAATTAAGGCCGAATCCAATTCTTCTTTCGAGAGTTTTTGTGTCCGCAGAAATTCTTTTTCCAGAGCCAAACGAGAACACCCCCACTCTTCTTCGGAAAGAATATCGGCGAACAACGTTGCAGCCTTCGATACACGTTCCCGCACCTCCGGTAGTGTTAAATTTTTCACTTCCCGCAATTGTTGTCCGCACAAATCCCGCACGAGCTGATACTTTGAATAAAATTCCGTAATTAGGGGATACGTTGAAATATGGTTAAACTTTACCTCTAACGGTCGCTCTAATTTCCCCTTCAACGCTATAAAGTCCTGATAGGAAATACTGCGCCCACAGAGCACGTCATAACGCTCATACACAGAAAGCGCAAAAAAATCTTTTTGGGACGAGTGGAAAAACGCTCCCGGCTGACATTCCTGATATCCGCCCTCTGCTCCAAGTTCGACCCACGCGGGTAGCTCCACTCCCGCCTGTGCTAAAACCGCACAAACGAAGAGCTCAAGCCCCGCAAAGAATCGAAACAACAAGTTCATTTTACATTGAAATCTTTCTGTACATGGACAGTCAGCAAGGGCGGTGGTGGCACCGGTCGTTTAAATTTCATTGTCTGTATCCGATCAGCCAATTCTCCATCACTTGCAAACGATGTATTAGGTTCTCCTTCTTCCTTGGTCGGCTCCTGTTTACTCCACCGAACGGGACACACCCAAGTCAGGACCCCAACGTTCCACTCTTCATCATCTTGAGCTCCTGCAATAATTTCATCCGCAAAGGTTGCTGCATAGTAGGCTTTATCAGTCCATCTGTTATATTTATCCAATTGTTTTGGCGTTGTCGGCCTATGGGTCGTATCAAGCCCGATTTCAAGAAATAAGCCAGATTTTTCTTCCGGGAATTCCGTTTCCCAAAAATACAGATGTCCTAAAACGACATCTGTCGGACAAACTGTCACAACATAGTAATGCCCGTCGTAATACGGGTAGTTTTCATAATTAATCAATTCTCTTTCTATATTCTCTTCTGACTCCCCGGCATCTCTTAGTACAGTCTTAAATTCCTCCTCGGTTATTTCCCGGGCAGACTCACCCGTCGGATACTTCAACGTAAACTCCTTCCAAATTATTTCGCCATCACTAAACTGAACGAAAACTTCGCACACACGAGTCGTATTGCCGTTAACAGGAAGAAGACCAGTATCTGCACAAAAAAGCTTGTTGTGCTTGGAAATATCGCCCGTACAATTATCTGGCAATTCCACGAATTGAGCATCTGCCGATTCTGTTGAATTTGTCCCCCCCCCCGAACTTGTATTAGTTTTTTTTCTCCCCTTTATGTATGCGACCTCCATACACCCAAATACAGTCCTTGTTTCTCTTTTTTGTTTAAGAGTAGAATCATCAAGAGGAGGAATTTGAAGAAGTTCGTCCGGCGTATTTCGAGGCGTTTCAAAAAAAACCTCTCTCAGCGAACGTTTCACTGTGACAGTTACGGAAAGGCTATAGGGACCGCCAGCATTACGATAGGAAACAGTAACAGGGAACGAAGTTGGTGCTTCTTCCATCCAATCCGAAGCATATGTTTCAGGATTATTTAGGCGTGCAGTCACCATATGATCGCCCACCGAAACCGTTGCTTCATCATCAGCTTCAATGCTGATATCAACCCAATTCCCGCCATCAATGTTGATCGGTAGGCTGTTCCATGAAAACCCTTGTGTATCTGAACGAGCAGTTCCGCTGAATGAAAGCGTAGCTGTTTTTACCTGGTAGATTCCAGATTCAGACCACTCGCCACTAACGGACCATTCCGCTCCGACCAAGCGCTTAAGAGTAACCGTCACAGAAAGCGAATACGGTCCCCCGATTGTTTCAAACGTTCCCGAAACAGCAGGAATTGCACTTGCCGTTCCGTTCCACGCAGAAGAAGCGATATCGGGAACATTGAGACGAGACGAAACAAAATCATTCCCGCCGAGACGAACGGTCGCTGTATCGTCCGAAGAAACAGAAACCTCGTAAAAATTTGCAACGCTAGAAACGGAAAACGAAAACTCCGCCGTAAATTTTTGCTGATTATACGGAGCCGTTCCCGAAAAGCCGAACGAGATGGTTGTAATTTCAAAAAGTCCGTCCGACGCTCTCGTAACCGTCGGGACAACACTTGCATCCAAGCCATCCGGCGGGGACTCTCCGCCACTCACAAAGCTCCAATCGGATATAAAATCCTGCCAATTCAATGTTTCTGAGCTCATTGTTTTATCTTTTCGTTTGAGTTATTCATTTGTAGAGGGAAAGACATTCTACGCGGAAGCGAGGGAGGCGCGGAGGCGGGCGAGTGTTCCCGCGAGGGAGGCATCGTAAACGTCGTCGCCGACTTGGACACGCAAGCCGCCGAGCAACGCGGGATTTTCTGTCGCGACGGGAGAAATCGGGCGATTGTAGAGCGCGGAAAAATGCGCGGCGACATCGCTTGCCGTTTTTGCGTCGAGCGTTCCCGCATATTCGATACGCGCTTCGGAAAAACGAAGTTCGCGGGCGACGGCGGCGTAAAACGCTTCGAGAATCGGACGCAACTGCGCCGGCGGGAACGCCTTGCCGACTTCCGCGAGCACCGCGCGCACGCGTTTTTCGTCGATTCGCCCGTCCGCCCCGCACGAGAGCTCCGTGAGCCGCGCCGTCACTTTCTGCAAATTTTTATCTTTCTTAGCCATTTCGTTTTAAAGATTTTTTATTTACGAATTATTTTCCCCGCATCAGAAAATCCACGATGTTCCAAGCCATCGAAGACTCCTGTTTATAAAATTCGGTGTAACCGCATTGCGTGCAGGAAACGGCTGTGAACTTTTTGTTCTGCACGTTGAAAATCTTGGAGAAATTGCCGCCCGTCGTCTGAACCGTATCGTGTTCAAACGATGTGCTTCCGCACTTCGGGCAAATGTAATTTCCGCTTCTCATGACGGCTTTCTTTAATCTCTAATCTTTAACCTTTAATCTCTTTCGCTGCGGCTTCGGCGAGGCGGGATTTTTCCGCGGCGGGAAGGTCGCGCGCGAGGAGCTTAGCGGTCGTTTCGACGACGAGCGCGGCGACTTCGCCCTTCAGATCGGCGAGCATTTTTTCGCGTTCCCGCGCGATATTTTCGGCGGCGCGTTTTTCGGTTTCTTCGGCACGGGAAATCGCGTCCTGTGCGGCTTTTTCCACCGTTTCCTTAGCGGCTTTGCGTGCGGATTCGATGACGGCGGCGGCATCCACGGCGGCTTGTTGCATTTTCGCTTTGTAGTCGGCTTCGGACTGCGCGAGCTTCGCCTTCATTTCGTCGGAAAACTGCAAGCCTTCCGCGATCTTTGCTTGGCGCTCCGCGATGGTTTTCATCAACGGGCGAAAGCCGAAGTACCACACGACGAGCGCAAGCACGGCGAAGCTGATGATTTGGACGACAAGCGGTCCGGCTTCAATTCCGAACTTTGTCGTTACCTGCGTAAATTTGTTCCCGCCCGCGGCGGATTGAACGGCGCTTGCCAGAATTTGAGAAAACATTTTTTACGTTGGGAAAAAATTGGATAAATAACCGGTGGGGGGTAGTGAATAATGAATAGTGAATAGCTAATAATTCATTGCTCAGGTTTTTGCCGACGGCAAAAACTTTGAACACTGCGTTATTCATTATTCACTATTCATTATTCACTAACTTTCTTACGCCAAGAAGAGCACGTAGAACGCGATAGCTTCGGCAAGAGCCATACCGAGAATCGCAAGAACGAGGATCTTCCCGAACGCGCCCGGATTGCGCCCGACGGCTTCGACAGCCTTGCTGCCGACCCATCCGACGCCAATCGCTGCCGCCGCGCAACCGAGCGCGACGTGGAGGCTTCCGTCAACGGCCGAAGCCGCTTGTGCGAGGAGTGCTGTAATCATGTTTCGTATATTTGTTGTGGGTTATTGTGGATTCCGGCGTGGACACTCACGGCATCCTCCCGCACGGAAAAATTGTTTTTTTAGCGAACAACGAACAATGAATAGTGAATAACTCAGTGCTAAGATTTTTGCTCGAATGAGCAAATACCGCCGAAGGTGCCATTTTGAAGAATGCGTTATTCATTATTCACTAACTTCCTCGTGGCCGTCGTCGTGATTCGTAATCAGCCCGATGTAGACTGCGGAAAGCAACGTAAACACGAGAGCCTGAACAACGCCGACGAGTATTTCCAGAAAGTAAAAAGCCGTAAAGTAACCGGTTGAGTGCATCAACGTTTCGCCGCCGAAAACGTTCCCGAAAAGTCGGAACGAAAGTGAAACCGGACGAAACACAATCGAGATAATTTCGATAAATCCGACCGCGAAAAACACGAGCGAGAGAAAGTAATAAACCGCCGCAGGAACGTCGCGCTTATCCGCCTTGTTCCCGAACCAATCAAAGAAAACCGCCTTCGGGCCCGCGTACTTGAAAATCAGAATCGCCCACGCACCGAACGACACGAGCGCGAGCCCGAGCGTGCCGTTCATATCCGCGCCGAGCGCACGAAACAACGGGACAAAATGCTCGGTTTCCGTGCCGTCTGCCGCAATCACCGTTTCGTGCCAACCGATTGTCCCGACACCCGGAATCAGCCCCGCCCAATTTTGCGCAAGAATGAAGAAAAACAGGCAAATCAACAGCGGGAACGCTGCAGGAAACGCCTTTTTTCCGAGAATCGGCTCCAAAATTTCCTTAAACATACCGATCACGGTTTCGATCGCGTATTGTCCCTTCGACGGAACGAGTTTCGGGTTCCCGCACGCGAGGCGAATCAGCACAATCAGCAGAATCGCCACAATCCACGCTGTCACGATACTGTTCGTAATCGGCAACGAAAATCCGTCCCAAAGCGGAATTTCAAAAAGATTTTCGGCAGCTTCCGTCGCCGCCGAGGCGACAGGCGCCGCCATGAGCAACGCTGCAGTGCAGGGGAAAAGTTTCATCAAACGAGTCATATCTCTACGTCCTTCATTATGCACACGGGAACGAAGCTTGTAAAACGAGTTTTCCGTTCCCGCTCAAATATTTCGTCACAGGCTATTACAAAAAGAACAATCGTTCAAGAAGAAAGAAAAAGTTTCCCCCTTGAAAAAACTCAACCCTCTCGAAAAATTCAGGAAATTTTGCGGACTTGGGACGCGACAAAATCCGACATCGCGAGCAAGTGTTTCGCGCCTTCCGTGTCGGCATAAGGAGCGAGCGCCTCCGCCGCGAGTTGCGTTTCTTTCAGAAAATACGCCCGGCTTTCGTCGAAAATACCGGCATCACGCATTTGAGAAACCACTTCTTTGATGCCGAGCGTTCCCGCGGCGACATCCGCGAGGAAGCGTTCCCGCGCCTCCGGAGAAAGTTTTTGCAGGAAAAGAATTTCCGGAAGCGTGAACTTTCCGCTGGAAAGATCCGTACCGAGTGTTTTTCCTATCGCATTTTCATCGCCGAGATAGTCGATAATGTCATCAAAAATCTGATATGCACGCCCGAGATGGCGCCCGAATTTTGCGAAAGCCTTTCCTTTTTCGATTCCGCCGCCGGCAAGCGTCGCGCCGAGCAAGGCGCTGACTTCAAAAAGCTCGCCGGTTTTCATCTGAATCATTCCGAAATAATCATCGAGCGAAATGGACGCGTTCCCGCGCTCGGCGGTTTGCCAAATTTCGCCGGTGCAAATTTCGCGCGTTGCGGATGCAAGCGCGCGGCAAAGCTCCACCGCATCAAAATCCGACATCAGCTTGAGCGCGTGCGCGAAAATCGCGTCGCCGAGCAAAACGGCGGTGTGCGAACCGTATTTCGCGAAGAGCGTGGGCGAGGAATGGCGGATTTTTGCGTCGTCCAAAATATCGTCGTGAACGAGCGTCGCGAGGTGAATCAGCTCCACCGTAGCGGCAGCGCGCACGAGTTCCAGAGAAACCGTTTCCGCATCTTCCCAGCCGGAGAAAAACACGAGTGCCGGACGCAAACGCTTCCCGCGATGCGTGAACGTGTAGCGCAGGCTTTCCCGCGCCGCGGGAGCAAATTCCTGCACCTGTTCTTCCAAAAACGCATCAAGCGCCGCCAGATGATTTTTCAACGGAGCAAAAATTCCGCTGGCGTTCAACGTTTCCGTAAGCGGTTTCGTGGACGGTTTTTCCATGGCAAAAGCGGGAACGATTTTTTCGGAGAAAATTTATTGCGCGCGGGCTTCGACGAATTTTTTCACGCGGGAAAGCACGCGTTCCTTGCCGAGAAGTTCGAGTACTTCGTGTAACCCGGGACCGCCCGCCTGCCCGGAAACGGCAAAGCGCATCGGAGCAAAATAATCCGTCGGCTTCACGCCGTTTTCCGCACCGAGTTTTTCAAAAATCGCGTCAATCGTCGCGGGAGCGACATCGGCGGCGGCTTCAATCGCGGGAACGAGCTCACGGCAACGCGCCACGGGATCGCCGCGCTTGCAAAGTTTCGCAAACGCTTTTTCGTCGCACGGATATTCATCCGAAAAAAAGTAGCCGACGAAATGCGGAAGCGTGTCGAGTGCGTTCATCTTCGGCTTGCTCAGCGCGAGGACTTTTTGCAGGTAATCTTCGTCCGTTTTGTCATCGATGATTTTCGCTTCGCCGAGCACGGGAGCGGCGAGCCACGCGAAGGATTCGTCCGGGAGCGCGCGCAGATATTCCTGATTGAAAAACGCCATTTTACGTTCGTCGAAGCGCGCATTCGCCTGGTGCACGTCGGCGAGGTCGAACTGCTCGATAATGTCTTCAATCGGAAGAATTTCGCGCCCGTCCTTCGGCGTCCAGCCGAGCATACAAAGGAAGTTGCGCACGGCGGCGGGCAGGAAATGGCGGGACTGATATTCTTCGATGAGCGCGCCACGGTCGCGTTTGGACATTTTGCCCGAGCCTTCCGTTTTCAAAATCAGCGGAATGTGCGCGAATTTCGGCGGCTCCACGCCGAAAGCCTTGTAAAGCTCGACGTGCTTGCTTGTGTTGGAAAGGTGGTCTTCGCCGCGAATGACGTGCGTGATTTTCATCGCGATATCGTCCACGACGTTGACGAGGTGGAACACGGGTTCGCCGTTCCCGCGCACGATAACGAAGTCGCGGTCTTCCGCACGCTCAACGCGTCCGCGGATAATGTCGTCGATAATTACCGGAGCAGCGTGGACGCGTTCGTATTCTTTTTTCAGAAAATCGTCGTAAACGGTTTCGCGCTCGCCTTCGAGACGGAACCAAATTGCGCCGTCTTTTTCGTACGCGCGCCCTTTGTCCATGAGCTCTTGGACTTTCTGTTTGTAAAAATCGCTGCGTTGCGACTGGAAATACGGACCGTAATCGCCGCCGGTTTGCGGACCTTCGTCCCAATCCATGCCGAGCCAGCGCATAGATTCCAAAATGACGTCGAGAAATTCCTGCGTGTTGCGTTCTTTGTCGGTGTCTTCAATGCGCAAAACGAACGTCCCGCCCGTGTGCCGGGCGTAAAGCCAGTTAAACAGCGCCGTGCGCGCGCTTCCGATGTGAAAAAAGCCCGTCGGGCTCGGTGCAAAACGTGTGCGAACTTCACTCATGGTTTAGAAAAATGCGTTCCCGCAAGAGAATCACGTTCCCCGCGTTCCCGCAAATTGAAATTTAGCGAAGCGCAATGAGAGGAATGGGAAGAAAGAGAAGAATGAGTATTTTCCCGTTTCTCTCATTCATCCCATTCTTCTCATTAATCACCTGGCGCTTCGCTAAATTTCAATTTGCGGGAACGGGCGGCGGGGACGCATAATAACGCCGAAAACCATGCACGCAACGGACTGGCAGAACAATGCAATTGCGCTTTTTGCGAAAACGAAAGACTCGAAATTTTTCCGGACATTTCATTCGGAATTTGAAATTCGAGATTCGCAATCCGCAATCGCCGTAGCCTGCTCCGGCGGCGCGGATTCGCTCGCAGCGTTGCTTCTGACTTGGGCAAAATTTCCCGGAGCGCGGGAACGGCTTTGCGTTTTGCATTTCGACCACGCCGTGCGCAAAGAAAGCGCGGCGGACGCCGAATTCGTGCGCAAAGTTTGCGCCGCGCTCGACATCGGATTTATTTGCCAGCGCCGCGTTCCCGCGCCCGAGGAAAACCGCCATTCCGAAGCGGATTTGCGTGCCGCTCGCCTGGACTTTTTCGCCCGGGAAATGCACAAGCGCGGCATCAAAATCCTCGTGCAGGGACACCAGCGCGACGACATCGCCGAAACGCTTTTGATGCGCCTCACGCGCGGCGCGGGAACGGACGGACTTGCCGCACCGCGAAAAATTTCGCCGCAACCCGACGGGCGCGTTTTTGTGCGTCCGCTTCTGGACATTCCCAAAGAAAACATCGTTTCCGCTCTGCGCGACTGCGAAATTCCGTGGTGCGAAGATGCCACCAACGCGGGAACGGATTATTTCCGCAATCGCGTACGCAACCGCGTTTTGCCGGAACTCCGCGATGCCGCACCGTTTGAAAACATCGCGCGTTCCCGCAAACTCGCCGAGGAAGATGCCGATGCCTTAGATTTTTTCGCAAACGAGATTTTCAAAAAAAGTCATACTTCGAGCACTACGCATCGAGCCGTTTTTTGCCTGATGCCTGATGCCCGATGTTCGAAACTCGTCTCTTTCCCGGCGATTGCGCGTCGCGTTTTGAGAAAAATTTTTGCGCAGGAAAAAATCGAAACCGACGGTGCGGCGGTCGCCGACGCATTCGTCGAAGCGATTTGCGCGGGAACGCCGTTGAAAAAACAAATCGGCAACCGCGAAATCGTTTGGACGGGAACGGAATTACGCCTGGGAGAAGCGGAGTCCCGCCGCCTTATCTTGGGAGAAGCGGACTCCGGCCGCTTCCGCGAAAACGAAAATTCGTCCGTAAATTTTCCTACGCGCCAAAATTCCGCCTCCCGCGAAAACCGCGAGATGCAGCTTCGCCCATACTTTTTTGAAAAAGTCTTCGTCACGGAAGAACTTTTCGCAAAAATCCGCGCGGGAGCATTTTCGCCGGATGAAACGGTTTTTCTCGCGGGAACGCCGGAAATTTTCGTGCGCGAACTTTTGCCCGAAGAAAAATTCCGTCCGCTCGGCGCACCGGGCGAAAAATCCGTTTTGAGAATTTTTACAGACAAAAAAATCCCCCGGGAACGCCGAAAAAACATCCCCGTTTTCGCCGACGGCACGGGAATTGCATGGATTCCGGGATTGCCGCCTGCGGAACGCTTCCGAATCCGTGCGGCGGGAACGACGGCTCTGCGGTTGACTTACCGCCGCGAGGCTTTACCTTTATAGCTTTTATTATTTTCGCGCGCGCACGCGCAAGAGAAACGCACACAAATTTTCCATGGCACAAAACGAAAACGACAGTAAAAAACCGGCACCGCGAACCGATTTTCGCGTGTTGCTGATGTGGGGCGCGATTATCGCCGTGCTCGTAGGCTTGCTGATTTACACACCGGGCGGAAAAACGACCTCCCGCGAAATCACGATCGCCCAAGTCCTCGAATTTGCGAAACAAAAAAGCATCAGCTCGATTACGCTGAAAAACAATCCCGTCGGCGGGGCAAAAAATTACTACACCATCACCGGCGAATTGCACACCGTTCCCGCCGCAACGGGAACGACGCAAGCCGGACAGCCGAACGCCGTCTCTCCCGTGCAGAATCTCGCCAAATTCAACGCGAGCGGCACGCTTTTGGAGGACGACATCAAACTGCTCCGCGATTCCGTTCCCGCGCAATCGTTTAAGGACACGCCCGCCGGTTCGCGCATGGGCGACCTGATCTGGGCGATTTTACCTTCGCTGATTATCGGCGGAATTATCCTGTTTCTCATTTTCCGCTCCATCAGACGTGCGCAATCGCAACAATTCCTGTTCGGGCGTTCCCGCGCCAAACTTCTCGACAAGGAAAAATCAAAAGTTTCCTTCAAAGACGTTGCCGGATGCGACGAAGCGAAGGAAGAAGTTTCCGAAGTCGTCGATTTTCTGCGCGAACCGAAGCGCTTTTCCGAAATCGGCGGGCGCATCCCGAAGGGCGTTTTGCTCGTCGGGCCTCCCGGCACGGGAAAAACGCTTCTCGCACGCGCAGTCGCAGGCGAAGCGGACGTTCCGTTCTTCTCAATTTCAGGCTCGGACTTCGTCGAACTCTACGTCGGCGTCGGAGCTTCCCGCGTTCGCGATACGTTTGAACAGGCACGCAAAAATGCGCCTTGCATCATTTTCATCGACGAAATCGACGCTGTCGGGCGCCAGCGCGGAAGCGGTCTCGGCGGCGGGAACGACGAACGCGAACAAACGCTCAACTCGCTTCTCGTCGAAATGGACGGATTCGCGCCGCAGGAAGGCGTTATCGTTATCGCAGCGACCAATCGCGCGGACGTGCTCGACGCCGCCCTGCTTCGCCCGGGACGTTTTGACCGTCAGGTTTACGTTGATTTGCCCGACCTGAAAGGACGCGAAGCCATTCTCCGCGTTCACGCGAAAAAATTTAAAATTTCCGAAAAAGTCGATCTGGCATACGTCGCCAAAACGACAACCGGATTCGCGGGAGCGGATTTGGCAAATCTTTTGAACGAAGCCGCACTCGTCGCCGTTCGCGCGAAGAAAACCGAAATTGATATGATTTCCGTCGAAGAAGCGCGCGACAAAATTTCCTACGGGCGGGAACGCCGCCGCGTGATGGACGACAAAGACCGCGCCACCACCGCCTATCACGAAGCCGGACACGCGCTCGTGCAAGTCGCCATCGACGACGGTACGATGCCTTTGCACAAGGTAACGATTATTCCGCGCGGCGGAGCGCTCGGTATGGCGATGTTCATGCCCAGCAAGGACATTCTCGGACGTACGAAAACACAACTGCTAAACACGATTTGCTCCACGATGGCGGGACGCATCGGCGAAAAAGTTTTTACGCACGATATTAGCTCCGGAGCATCGAGCGACATCAAAAGCGCCACGTCGATGGCACGCCGCATGGTTTGCGAGTGGGGCATGAGCTCGCTCGGCCCCGTAGCCTTCGGCGAAAACCAGCAAAATCTTTTCCTCGGACGCGAAATCGCGCGCACGCAAAACATCAGCGAAGCGACTTTGCAAAATATTGACCGCGAAATTCGCGACATCATCGACAGTCAATACGAACGTGCGGAAAAGATCATTTCCGAAAACGCCGAAGCCCACAAAAAAATCGCCGAAGCGTTGCTCGAATATGAAACGCTCGACGGCGTTCACGTGAAGGAAATTCTCGAACACGGAGAAATCCGCACGTCCGTCGAATACAAGCCGCTTTCCGCCGTCAAAGACGATGCCGAAGAGGAAAAAGAAAGCGAAAACAAGCCGGAAACCGTTCCCGCGCCCGAGCAAACGGAAGCGCCTTCCGCCGAGCCGACGCCGGAGCCCAAACCGTAATTCCTTTCTTCCTCCAAAATTGCTCATTTTTTCGCCTCATGATTTTTTCGAAAAAAACTTTGACCGCCCTTGCCCTCGCCGCCGTTCCCGCGCTCGGCTTCGCCATGTCCGAAACCGAAAAGGAGCAAGTGCGGGAACTGTTTCACGACCAAATGCGAGATGCCATCGTCGTTTGCGTCAACGGAGAAATCATCACGCTGAACGACTTGCGCCGGGAAACCATGCGCTACATTCCCGAACTGCGCCGCTCGGCAAAATCGCAGCAGGATTATCAGCAAAAAATTCAGGAACTGACGCAAGGCACGATTCAAAGCCTTACGGACACGCACCTGCTTGTCAGCGCTTTTGACGATTCCGGAGCGCAAATGGACGAAAACTACATTGAGCAGCGCATCAACGACATCATTGAGCAGGAATTTGACGGCGACCGCTCAAAATACCTGCAAATGCTCCGCCAAACGGGAAGCAATCCGCTCGCCGATAAGCGCCGTATGCGGGAACGCATCAAAGCCGCAAGCTGGGACGACCACATCGTACAATCCGCCGTCAGCGAAATTTCTCCCGCCGAAGTCAAAGCCGAATACGACGCAAACATTGAGCAATTCAAAAATCCTGCATCCGTCGAATACGCGCAAATCGTGATGTTCGCGGGAGCGTCGGAAACGGACGAACAGGTTCGCACCACGGCGGCGCGGCTCCAAAAACAACTTGCCGCAAAAGAAACGGAATTTGAATCCGCGGCAAAATTTTTCTCGCGCGACGATTATCGTTCCAACGGAGGCTACGTCGGCTGGATGCCTCTTGCCGACCTTTCCGAACAGATCGTTCCCGCATTTGAAAAAATCAAAGACGGAGAAGTTTCGGAACTCATCGAACTTGACGCGCCCAACGGAAAAATTTTCGTCATTTTGAAAAAAATCGCGTCGCGCGAAGCGGGAATCACACCGCTCAAAGACGTGCGTGCGCAAATCGAAAACCAGTTGCGTTCCCGCAAAATTCAGCAACGGCGTGCCGAAAAAATGGCGGAACTTCGCGACGAATATTACATTCGCTCGTACTGACATTTCTACGCTGAGAATGTAAGCGCCGATTCGTTTTTCAACACAGAGGCGCACAGAGATGACTCTGGCGTGCGGAGCTTGGGGAATGCACGCAAACAAAACTGCGCCGCGGGAACGACGTCTTCGCTCACGGATGCTCTCGCGGCTCAATGGAACGGGCTTCGCTACGCTCGCGAATATCAAATCTCAAACTCCGAATAAAAAATTCGTGAAAATTTGTGTAAAAC
Organism: Opitutales bacterium; assembly: GCA_017935025.1. Taxonomy (GTDB): domain Bacteria; phylum Verrucomicrobiota; class Verrucomicrobiia; order Opitutales; family UBA953; genus Spyradosoma. Next base: position 46,266 of record JAGBIL010000003.1, read on the forward strand.
ATCGGATGTCTCACGAAAGCGACAAGAGTGTCATTACGGTCCGAAACGTTTTGGCGGCGCGGGAATGGTGTTTATTTATGCGGGAGAGAGCCCGAACGTGTGATTTTTTCTTTTTTAGAAAACTCAACGCCTCGGAGAGGCGTTATGTTCTAAAACCCTGCGCGTAAGCGTAGGGAAAGGAACGAAAAAAGACGAAACAAAACCGGATGACGCGCAGATACGCAGTGTTCGCGTTCCCGCCGCCAAAAACGTTTGGGACGGGAATGGCAGGATGTCGCCCCTCCCGCCGTTATTTTTTCGGAAGGAAGAAGTTGCGCTGGCGTTCGGAAATCGGAAGCTCGGCAATTTCCATCATGCGAAGAAAATCTTCCCACGCCGCACGCTTGGATTTTACCGAATCGTTGCGCAAAAGATACGACGGGTGATACGTCGCGACGACGGGAATACCGCGAAAATCCAGCGTTTTCCCGCGCATCGCGCCAATGCGCCGATCGGGGTCGAACCCGAGCAACCCGTTTACGGCTGTCAGCCCGAGCGCAACGATGACGCGCGGACGGATAATTTCCGTTTGCGCCGCAAGATACGGCAGGCAGTACGCCATTTCTTCGGGCGTAGGCGGACGGTTGCCGTAAAGCGTCGGAAGTTCCGGCCTCCATTTCATAATGTTGCCGATGTAAACCTGCTCGCGAGCCAGTCCGGCGGCGGCAATCATTTTGTCCAAAAGTTTACCCGCAGGACCGACAAACGGACGTCCGGCGGTTTCTTCTTCCGCGCCGGGAGCTTCGCCGCAGAAAAACACGGAGGCTTCCGCGTTGCCTTCGCCGAAAACGAGATGTTTTCCTTTGTGCAAGTGCTCGTTGCAAATCGGATCGCCGAGCATTTGCGTACGCAGCGCGTCGAGGCGTTCGGCGTTCGTTCCCGTCGCGGGAACGGCGGCAACGCGCGCTTTGCTGACGGAAACATCGAAGCTCGGAGCTTTTTTCTCCGGCGCGGCGGGAACGCTTTTTGCCGGAGTCGGTTTCGAGGAAACAATTTCGTCGAAAGAAATCGGCGGGAACGGTTCCGGATCGGGCGCACGCAGATTTTGTTGCGGAGGCGGAGAAACCCGGGGCGACGAGTGCGGCGACGGTTTTTTGGAGGAAACGGGCGACGGAGTCGGGCGAACGGAAGCCGCAGAAGCAACATCGGCGACGCGCGTTCCCGTGGCGGCGTTTTCGCGCACGGCGGCAGCAACGCGCGTACGCAAAGTCTCGAGCGCTTCTTCGCTGACGAAAACATCCGTCGTGCCCTCGTTTTTGAGGGCACGCAGATTCCCGAGCAAAACCTCCAACTCCGCGCGCATTTTGAGTTAATTGATAATTAATAACGGATAATGGATAGTCTTAAAAATTATCAATTATCCGCTATCCGTTATTCCTTAAAAAATTATTCCATCCCCGGAACAAAACGCAGCGTTTTACCGTCGGTCAAATCGAGCGAGCGATAGTAACACCCGCGACGTGCGAGCCCGTCCTGGCCTTTCGTGTGGCACGCGCCTTTTCCGGCGGGACGCACGAGATAAAGAAGCGAGTTCTGTTCGCAGTTGACTCGGACTTCAACGAGTTTCAGGTAATCACCGGAAGTTTTTCCTTTAATCCAAAGCTCGTTGCGGGACGTGCTCCAAAACGTCGCCATGCCTTCTTTTAACGCCGTTTCAAGCGCAAGCGCATTCGCGTAAGCGACAATCAGCACTTCTTTTGTATCGGCGTCCTGCGCGACCACGGGAACGACATCGGACTCGCATTGCGCAACCGCTTTGCGCAGTTTCGTGAAGTCGAAATTAAAAACGGAACCTTCTTCGATTTCTTTGCTCATGATGATGATTTATAAAAAAGTTAAAAATGAGGAATGAGGGAAGTTGTTTTGACGATTATTCCGCAACGGTTTCCGATTATCAATTACTATTCAGCCGCTCAACGACAAGAGTGAGCCGCGCGGAAAGCACTTCGATGCGGCGCATAATAAAATTGTTGGCGAGAAGCACGGGCATCGCAATCAGCAAGCCGAGCATCGTCGTCGTCAGCGCGAGTCCGACCCCGCGCACCAGCATTTGCTGATCCGGCATTCCGCCGTCCTCAGGAAAAAGAATGTAGAGCCCGTAAACCGTCCCGAAAAGACCGATTAGCGGAGCGATAGAAACAATGGATTCCGGAATGAACATTCCGCGTTCCATGCGGGAAACTTCAATGCGCGCAAACGCCGTAAGAGCTGCCGCGTCCGGTTTTTCCCGAAGCGCAAAATCAACGATGCGTCCGCCGGCAGTTTTCGGAAACGCTTTTGCCGTCGCCGCGAAATCGCCGGAGAGAATCAGTTCCAGCGCTTTTCGCGGCAGGATGCGGTTTTCGCGCAGGGCGATCATGCGCTCAAGAATTACCGCCATCGCCAGAAGCGAACAAAAACCCAAAGGCCAAATAAACCAGCCCGCGCCCTCAATAATCGTTTGCATAAAAGAAAAATAACGCCGAATCTCCGGTAGCGAAACGTAAAAGTTGAATTTAGCGTCAGGCATCAGGCTTCAAACATCAGGCAAAGTGTTAAGAGAACCTCTATAAATAGAGTTTCCGATGAGAGAGGAGAGGTAAGAGATGACAGGTATTTGCATTTCGCTTCGCGGAAGAGGTTTTCGAAATTCTTTTTCCCGCTCGCGGGAACGCATTTACCTCTAAGCTCTCAGCCCTCAGCTCTCATCGGTTTCCTCAAAAACGAATTCCTATAGGCTACCTTAAGATTTTTGCCAAAGGCAAAAATCTTGAAGCGCGCGCCTGATATTTTGAGCCCCCCAAAAAAAAACCTTCTTCGCCGTTGCGGGCGAAGGAGGAAAACACATGAAAAACCAATTACAACAGCTTCTGTTATGATTGGAAAGGGATTGATTATTTACCCGCACGGTCAACCCAGCGGGACATGGACTTAATAGACCATGTTTCCTTGTTGCCGTCAATAATCGTTTCAACGACATCGCCAACAACCTTGCCGATGAGCTTCTGCGCGAGCGGCGTTTTATAGGAAAGAATATTTTCTTCCGGATTGCTGTCCCACGCGCCGAGAATCGTATAAACGACGGGAACGCCCGACGCGGGAACGAGTTCGACAACGGACCCGACGCCGACTTTGTCCGTCGGCGTATCGGAAAAGTCCGTAACGTGCGCGCGTTCGAGTTCGGATTCGAGCAAGCCCTTGCGAGCGAGCAACGTTTCCTGGTCCTGACGCGCCATTTTGTACTCGGAGTTTTCCTTGAGGTCGCCGTGTTCTTTCGCAACGGCGATGGCTTCCTTGTTCGCCGGAATCTGAACCTTGATAATATCTTCAAGTTCGTTTCGACGTTCCTGCAGAGACCATTCGGAAACGATAAGCGCGCTGGAAACTTCCGGTTCGTTGTCTTCGACGTTCCCGCCGGAGATGAGCGAAAGAATGCGCGGATAAATTTTGATGAAGCGGGCGAGAAGCGATTTCTTCATCAACGGCTCGAAGCCCTGATTCAAATTGAGCGCCTGCGCGAGGTCGCGGGCGATTTCTTCGTTTGCGTTTTCGAGCAAATCCGGAATCAGACCGTAGTCATCGCTGAGTTCTTCGGCGAGCTGGATACGACGGTTCGACGTGGACATGACGGCTTCGCGGTCGATCGCGTAGAGAATCGCGTTGAGGAGCTGGTGCGTCATCAACGGTTTAACGATTTTCTGATACTTGCGGGAATTGCGGTTTTTGATGACCCAAATCAAAACCGGGCTACGGAGCGTTTGTCCGTCAAGCCATTCCTGAAGTTTGCGGGAAAGCAGTTTGTCTTCTCCGCGCTCGACGAGGAACGTGATGCATTCGCCCGTGAATTTTCCCGTGCTGTCTTCGAGGAGCTTGAGCGTAACGTTTTTCCATTCGCCGTTTTCCGCATATACGCGGGAAAGCAGGTCGAGAAGGCGCTTCAGGCAAGCGGGCGTCTGCGGGATCTGTTGCGCGACTTCGTTCAGTTCTTCCTGAGAGCAGGAAAGAATGACGGATTTGGACGTCGGTTCGAGCGAGTCCACGTCTTCCTTAAAGAAGCGGCAGAGGTCGTTTCGCACCCAAAGACCGTAGAGGCATTCCGCCTTGGTGAGGCGCTTCGCAGCCTTAATCGCATCGGTCAATTCTTCAAAAATCTTGTGCAAGTCTCCGACAATTTCCGGGTCGCTCGCCTTGTAGTGGTGGAGCGGCTGCGGCATATTCGGGTCGGTCTGCGGAAGCTCGTCCGCCGCCTTAACCGAAGAAAACTGGAAAAGTTTTTCTGCGAGAAGAATTTTCTTCTTCGGGTTTTTGTTGCGATAGTATTCTTCGAGAATTTCGCGTTCGGGACTGACTTCGTCGTCCTTGTCGCGAAGCTCGAAATCGCCTTCCTTCTTCGCGGGAACACCGACGGACGGGTCTTTAAGCAAAGCCTTTTTCGTCGCGACCCACCATTTTTTCATCTTCGCGGGACCGAGCAGACGACCGAGCACGAGCTCAATTTCCGTCGCTGTCATTTTATGATCGGGAGCGACCGCCAAAATTTCCTTAACGAGCTGAACCGGATCGTTCTTGATGAGTTTTTCGATCGTCGCGGCATCCGTGTGCTTGCGGACAAGCAAATGATTTTCCGGAAGAATTTCAAGTTTTCCCACACTAAAACCCGGATCCATGCGGTGCCCGGTCTTCCCGACCTCAGGGAAATCGACGAGAAGGCGTTCTGCGGCGGAATCATAGCCCGTAATCTTCCCCAATCCCCACGCGCGGTGCATACAGTACGCACCGACCTTCATGGCTTCCAACTGTTCGCGAACAGTCGAAAGTTCAGGATTTTTCAAAATCAAAGCGTCAATTTCTTCTCTGGTCATAAGATTTCTTCGATTCAACCACAAAAAAGAGTCAAAACGCAAGCAAAAGCGCGGGAACGCAAGATGCCACCACACATTCCCCGACACGTTCTCTCCCCGCCATCTTTGCGGAAAAATTCTCAGATTTTTCGTAATTCAACGGTTTGCGTCGGGAACGCGAAACTGATTTCGGCATCGGCAAAGCGCCGCAAAATTTCCAAATTCACCTCGTGTGCGAACGCGTTCGCAGCGGCGATGTCGGAATCGGCGTAAGCGTAAATCACGCGAATATTCAGCGTGGAATCCGTAAAATCGCTGAAAAACACGGTCGGCGGACTTCCGGGCGCGAGCTTTCCCGAGCGATTCAGAATTTCCTTCACGATCGACACGGCTTCTTCGATTTTTTTCGGCGGAGTATCGTAAGTCAACCCGAGATTCATCACGCGGCGAATTTTCTCGCGGGAAGAAATCGTCGTCACGACCCGATTCGCAAGGTCTGCATTCGGAATGGAAATTTCGTGGTCGTCCACCGTGCGCAGGCGCGTCGAACGCAACCCGATGCGAACCACCGTTCCCGGCGTTCCCGTGCCGATATCAATGACATCGCCGACGGAAAACGGGCGGTCAATGACGAGCATTGCCGTGCCGAAGAAATTCTTTACCGTATCCTGCGATGCCAAACTGACGGCGAGACCGCCGATCCCGATCATGGCGAGAATTTCCGCCGGGCTCGTATCCGTCACAACGCGCACACAAAGCAAGACTCCCCAGAAAACGACAAGCACCTGTAAAATCGCGCCCGTCAGCGGCACCAACGACGCAAACGCCGAATTGCGGTGATTTTTCTCCGCATAACTTTTTATAAAACGCATCGGCAGCCGCACAAGATTCCAGAGCACCTGCGTCTGCGCCACGATGCCGAAAATCCAAAACGCACGATCAAGCAACGCCGTCGCCGCAACCGTCCCGGGCGTATCTGCGGGAACGGGAAAATAAACCAACCGATACGCCAAAATCCCGGCGGAAAGCCCGAGCAAAGGAAGCGCCCGGAAAAGCGCATCCGCCGTAATAAAAAATGCACGGCCCCGCCCTTTGCAGCGGGAACGCAACTTTTCCGAAATGCACAGGAGAAAATGTTTGAGAATTTTTCCGGCAGAAAGCCCGACCACAACGAGCGCAACAAAAATCAACGCATCAAGCCCGCTCGGGAACGCGATCTTGACCGCATCAAAAAAAGAAATTGCAGGCTCGGCAACGGTTTCGACGGAAACGGAACTTTGGGCAAAAATCAACATCGTGAAAATTCTCTACCACGAAAAGCGCCATGGCGACGTTTTATTTGAAAAAACTCCGCCCCATCCCCTCTCTAATTTATTTTCAACACCAAGAACGCAATTTTTTTTGTTTTACCCGGAAAGAAAGAAAAAGAAGGTTTTAGTTCGCGAAAGCACGGCGAGGCCGCTTCTCCCATAAAAAAACGCTCCCGAGAAAACCCTCGGGAGCGCCAACTTAATAATTTTGATCTACAAAACCAAAGAATACGTTCTTAGCGGGAACGGCGGCGACGCGATGCGGCAAGCGCAATC
>JAGBIL010000043.1 GCA_017935025.1 Opitutales bacterium
CACCGCGGCTGGTTCCAATCCTCGCTCTGGACGAGCGTCATCAACTTCGGCTGCGCACCGTATAAAAAAGTCATCACACACGGCTTTGTCGTCAACGAAGGCACGCGCCAGAAGATTTCCAAATCCGACGGCAAACCGCAAACCGCCGACGGCTACGTTTCCAAATACGGTGCGGACATCGTACGCCTTTGGATCGCTTCGGAAAATTATCAGAACGACATTCCGCTCTCCGACGGCATTCTCGACGCGACGGCGACGCAGTACCGCAACATCCGCAACACGATCCGCTACCAGCTCTCGAATCTTTACGACTTCGATCCCGCCAAGGATGCCGTTCCGTTTGCGGAACTGACGCTGATCGACAAGTGGGCGCTCGGAAAATTCTCCGCCCTCCTCGCCGACATTACCAAGTACTACGAAAACTACGAATTTCACAAGGCTTACGCGGCAATCGACGCGTTCACCGTGGAAACGCTTTCGGCGACGTATCACAACATTCTTAAAGATCGCCTCTACACCTGCGCCGCCAACTCGCGGGAACGCCGCTCGTCGCAAACGGCGATTTACACGATTTTCACCGCGTACCTGAAAATGCTCGCGCCGATGCTTCCGTTCACGACGGACGAAGCGTGGGGATTCTTCACGGCGAAAAACGAATACGCGAAAGATTCGATTCTTTTGCAGGATTGGCCGACGCTTGCGCCGGAACTCGCGTTCCCGCAGGAAGTCTCCGAGTTCGACGCGCTGTTGAAAACGCTCGACGGCGTCAATCTGAAGCTCGACGCGCTCCGCTCCGCGAAAGTCATCGGACAATCGCTCGAAGCCGTGCTGACGATTTCCGGCGACCCCGCCGATGCCGCGTTCGCGCTTTTGAAAAAGCACGCCGCCCTGCTCGCGGAAACCTTCATCGTTTCGGAAGTCCGCCTCGTCGATGCTCCTGCGGGAACGCCGCTCTCCATCGAAGCCGTCAAGGCGGAAACGCTCGGCTACGTCCGTTGCCCGCGCTCGTGGCGCTGGATGCCGGAACTCGTCGATGCGGGAACGTTCGGCAAAGTCTCCGCACGTTGCCGCGACGCTCTTAAGGAAAAATATCCGTCCGAGTTTTAATCAGAAAAAATCTCCCTAAAACCCGTTTAAATTTTTCAAATGGCAACAAAATCCGCAAAATCCTCTGCGAAGAAGAAGCCGGCCGCAAAAGCGGCCCCGGCTCCGAAGAAGAGCGCGACCGAAAAGAAAGTTGCGCCCGAAAAAGTTTCCGCAAAAAAATCCGCCGCGCCCGTAAAGGCAAGCGTGACAAAAAAAGCGGCAAAAATGAAATCGAAAGCAAAAGTCGCCGAGCCCGCGAAAAACTCTCTCGCGGACATCGTTGTCCGCCGCGATGCGGAAACCGTCCAGACGAAAGTCATCACGCGCCGCCGCGGTCTCATCGCCTACACGCCGAAGGAACTCGAACTCATGTTCCTGCGTCGCGGGGCGAACAATATCAATTTGTTTAATCCGGCAACGGCGGACCAAACAGCCGTCAAGCCTGCCGTCGCCACACGCCAGATTCTGACGGAGCTGCCGAAAGCCAAACCGCGCAAGGTCGGAGCCGTCTCGCTCGACGAACTTTTCGGCTACAATCCGTTTGCGAAAGACAGCGTTTCCGCCGAGGAAAAAATGATTCCGGCGAAGTGGATTAAATATTACAAAAAACTCGTTTCGCTCAAGGTCGCGATTCAAAAGGAAATCGACGAGCATTCGCAAAACGCGTTCAGCCGTCAGGGCAAGGAAGACACGGGCGATCTTTCCGCCTCCTACAGCCAGCACACCGCCGACATCGACAACGAAGCCTTCACGCGCGACTGCGCGCTCAGCCTCCTCGCAAGCAAGCAACAGGATCTCGCCGAAATCAATATCGCCATCGAGCGCATGAAAAAAGGCACCTACGGCATTTGCGAAATCACCGGCAAGCCGATTCCCGCCGAGCGCCTCCGCGACGTTCCCTTCACGCGCTATTCCATCGAAGGAAAGCTCGAAGCGGAAAAACAGCGCGCCGCAGCCGCACGTCGCCGCCGGGCCGCAGCCGCGACCGATATCGCCTCCGTTACCGACCTCGAAAACGACGTTCCGATCGTTTTCAGCGAAGATGACGATGCCGACCGCAAAAAAACTTCTTCCGCCGAGCCAGATCCGGAAAACGAAGCCAAGTAACCCGTGTTTCCCAGAAAAAAGACAGACGTTCCCGCGTCTGTCTTTTTTATCCTTAAAATTTCCCGATCATCCGAACTTATTTCTTTTCAAAGATCTCATTCCGGAGCATATTTTCTCCGAAATTTTTCTTCTTTCAAACTATGGGAAACAACGGTCTCGCAAAACAAAACGATGAAATTCATGCGGCATTTCCGCAGAGCCGACGCGTTTACGTCGAAGGCTCGCGTCCGGATATTCGCGTGCCGATGCGCGAAATCTCGCTTTCGCCGACGCGTTCCCGTGCGGGAAAAATTTTGCACGAAAATACGCCCGTTCGCGTTTACGACACTTCCGGACCGTGGGGCGACGAGGCGTTTCACAAGGATATCCGAAAAGGTCTTCCGGCGTTGCGGACTCCTTGGATTTTGGAGCGCGGCGATGTCGAAGCCGTTCCCGCGAGCTACGCCGTGCCCGAAGTCAAAACAGCCTGCCACGTCGAGCAGTTCGACCGCGGCGACCGCAAAATCTACCGCGCAAAGCCGGGCGCGCGTATCACGCAAATGGATTACGCCAAGCGCGGCATCATTACGCCGGAAATGGAATTTGTCGCCATTCGCGAAAACATGAAACTGCAGGCGGCACGCGACGAAATCGCAAAATCCCCGCGCCAGAGCCTCGGTTTTATGCACCCCGGAGAAAGTTTCGGCGCGGCGATCCCGCAGGAAATCACGCCGGAGTTCGTACGCTCGGAAATTGCGCGCGGGCGGGCGATTCTTCCCGCCAACATCAATCACCCGGAAGCCGAGCCGATGATTATCGGTCGGAATTTTTTGGTCAAAATCAATACCAACATCGGGAACTCAGCCATTGCGTCGGGCATTGAGGAGGAAGTCGATAAAATGCGTTGGTCCTGCCGCTGGGGCGGCGACACGCTGATGGACCTTTCCACGGGAAAAAATATTCACGCGACGCGGGAATGGATTTTGAGAAACTGCCCCGTTCCGGTCGGTACCGTGCCGATTTATCAGGCGCTGGAAAAAGTCGGCGGAAAAAGTGAGGAAATCAACTGGGACGTTTTCCGCGAAACGCTCATTGAGCAGGCGGAACAAGGCGTGGACTATTTCACCATTCACGCTTGCGTGAAAAAGGATTTCGTTCCGCTCGTCGCCTCGCGCGTTACGGGCATCGTTTCCCGGGGAGGCTCCATCATGGCGAAATGGTGCCAACGCCACAACGCGGAGAATTTTCTCTGGGAACATTGGGACGAAATTTGCGAAATCATGGCGGCGTACGACATCGGCGTTTCCATCGGCGACGGCTTGCGTCCCGGCTCCATTGCCGACGCGAACGACGAAGCGCAATTCGCCGAGCTCAAAGCACAAGGCGAACTGACCAAACGAGCGTGGGAACACGGCGTGCAAGTCATGAACGAAGGTCCCGGACACGTTCCCGCGCAACTCATTCGCGCCAATATGCAAAACCAGCTCGACTGGTGCCACGAAGCGCCGTTTTACACGCTCGGACCGCTGACAACCGACATCGCGCCCGGCTACGACCACATCACGAGCGCGATCGGTGCCACGCTTATCGGTTGGTACGGCTGTGCGATGCTTTGCTACGTCACGCCGAAAGAACATCTCGGCTTGCCGACGCGGGAAGACGTTCGCGCGGGCGTTATCGCTTACAAAATCGCCGCCCACGCTGCGGATTTGGCAAAAGGACATCCCGCCGCGCAATATCGGGACAACGCGCTTTCCCGCGCCCGCTTTGAATTTCGCTGGGAGGACCAATTCGCGCTCTCACTCGATCCGGACCATGCGCGTCGCCTGCATGACGAGGCGCTCCCGCAGGACGCGGCAAAGAAAGCCGCCTTTTGCTCCATGTGCGGACCGGATTTTTGCTCCATGCGCATTTCCGCCGAGTTGGAAAACGAATCCGAGTAACCCCCGCTTTCGAGAAAAAAAGACAGACGTTCCCGCGCCTGTCTTTTTTTTATCCGCAAATGCCCGCCGACAACAAAATCTCTCACGCAGACACAAATACACGGATTTTTTATAAAAATCTCTGGTTTCTCTGTGTTAAAGAAAGAAAAATCCGTAAGTTTTCGTTCAAATCCGTGGTCCTAAAAATGTCTCGCGTCTCACGGAAGCGGCGAGGACACCGCTTCTCCTATAAAAAAAACTTCGTACGTTCCCGCGAAAGCGGCGATGATGCCGCCGCGCCCAATTTTAGCGGTAGTAAAAGGTGATGCGGGACGTTTCGCTGTTTTTTCCGATGAAGGCGACCATGTCTGCGCGCCACGGATCGAACGGTGCGCGGGAACTCACGGCATCAAGGCAAGCGTAAGTCGCCGGTTCGGACGCGTTTGAGAAAACAACGTGCGCGTTGTCCACCGTGCCGTCGGCGTTGAGCGTGTATTCAATGATGACGTGCGCGGGAGGCTGGACAATGGCTGTGCGCCGCACGGCGATATACCACGCCGCCTGAATCGCTTCGAGCATACGCTGCGTGTAATCGCCGAACTCGCTGTACTTGGCATCGAGCGAGCAGGCGCCAATTTCATTTACGGCGGTGTTGCTGCGCATCGTGATGGATTTGAGTCCGGGCGGCGGAAGAACTTGCGGACGCGGTGCGGGTTCGGGAACAGAGTCGTCGCCCTGCTCGCCTTTTTTTGCGGGAGTTTCGCCTTTTGAGAGCGTTCCCGTCGAAACGGCGGGAGCGTCCACGCCCTGTTTTTTTGCGGATTCGCCCTCGCTCGGCGGTGCGGGAACGGCGGCAGGCGGATTCGGGGCGGGCGACGGATTGCGAAGCTCGGGCGGAAGGAGTTCTCGCGGGAGCGCAACATCGGAAACGGCACGGGAATCTTCGAGTTCACCGTCGTTGGTCGGCGTACGGTCCCGCGATTCGGGAGCCGGATTTTCCTGCGCAGCACGCTGGTCGGCGGCGGCGAAGAGGTCTTGGGTTTTCGGTGTTGCGACGGGTGCTTCCGGGTTTACGGGTGCAAATTGCGGTTTACGGCGAAATTCCTCCGGCAAAAGGTCTTCCGGAATTTCCTCAAAAATTTCTTTCGGCAAAATCTTTACCGGGTCGGCGGGAACAACGCTACGAGCAAGCATATCCAGCGTTTTCGGTGCCGCCTCGTAAATTGCACCGTGAATCGCAAGCGTCAGCGCCGCAGCAATTCCGAGCCGCCGCCACGAAAACGCACGGTAAACGACAGACGAAAGCGCCCGCCAATTTCCGTGTCTCGTTCCCGATTTTCCCATACGAGCTTCAGTTTACCACGGATTAACACGGACATTCACGGATAAAAATGATAGCCGACGGGGTGATTCCTCCTGTCGGCTATCGAAAAATTCCGTACGTTTTTTTTTATTTTTTGTCTTCTTTTTTGTCGGATTTGAAGATGTTGAAAACGGCATCGGCGGCATCGGTAACGGCATCTGCCGTGGCTTTTGCGGCATCGCCCGTGAGGGTTGCCGCGTCGGAAACGGCACCGAGCGCAGCGTCGGTCGTCGCCTTGGCGGCATCGCCCGTGAGTGCGGCGGCATCAGAAACGACGGTAACGGTCGCGTCTGCGGCGGCTTTTGCGGCATCTCCCGTCATGACGGCAGCGGCTTTTGCGGCGTCTCCGGTCATAACGGCGGCATCGGAAACAGCGCCGAACGCGGCGCTTGCCATATCGCCGAGAACGGACTTGCGGAAGAAGTCGATGACGCTCATGAAGTTTCCGGCGACTTTCGCACCGAAAGCAATCGGCGTCAGGTTTTCGTCCATGCCGATCCCTTGGCTGAAGTCTGCGGACATCGGCGGGAACACGACGGGCATTCCGCGCAGATAAGCGGCAACGCGCACATTTTTGATAACAAGATAACGGGCCCCGATGAAAATTTCCTCCGCCGGTTCTTCCGAAGCCGCCGGAGCTTCTTCGGATTGGCTCGGCGTTCCCGCAGCGACTTCGTCTTCGGGCTTCGGCTCGCCCATAACGTTTTTCAAAATGACATTAACATTAGTTTCGCCAGAGAGCAGTTGCTCGTAATTTGCGGTCGGATTGAGAATTTCCAGGCGATCGAGCACTTTTTTCTGCGCGAAAAGCGAAAGCATATCCACATCCACATCGACCAGATCGACAGAGAAGACATCTTTCGTAAATGCACCGTTTTCGAGAACCGGCTTGCCGATGAAAACTTTTTCAAAGCGAACGTGCCCCGCAAGCGGATAAATTTTTGCGGATTCGACGGAGCATTGATCCACGCCGAGAAACGACGCACCGAACTTGTTTATGCCGAACTTAACAATCGGTCCCAAGAAAAATGCGAGGACCACCAGGACTGCGACAATCAATACGCCGAGCGCAATCAGGATGCGTTTAAACCAGCGGCACTTTTTCTTCGCAGAGGGAAGTGGCGCGGAGTTCCCCTCCGGCGGCGTTCCCGCAGGTTCTTTTTCAAAATCAGATTTATCGGGTTCCATAATCAATAAGCGTCAGAAAAGTTGAAAAACAGCACAAAGTATCAGGCATTAGGCATCAAACAAAATGCCGAGGATTTTGCCGGAGGCAAAATCTTTAGCGTAAATACTTGATGCTCGATATTTGAAACTTTGTGCTATTTTAAATCAACGGATAGCCCGTGAACGGGGACGGCTCGCCTTTGTTGCGGCGGCGGATGGATTCCGCGTATTCGTCACGGAATTTCGCGATCCCGCCCTGCACCGGCCAGGCTTCGCCTTCGCCGTGCGCGCAAATTGTGCGTCCGCAGATATTGTCGGCAACGTCCTTGAGCGTATCGAGGTCTTCCTCCGCACCGTTCCCGTCGCAAATACGCTTCGAGATGCGCGCCATCCAAATCGAACCTTCGCGGCAAGGCGTGCACTGCCCGCAGGATTCGTGTTTATAAAACGCGTTCAGGTTCGCGAGCGCCTGAATCATTTCGACGGAATCGTCGAAAACAATCATGCCGCCCGTACCGATGGAAGAGCCGCACGCCATGAGGCTTGCCGCGTCGAGAGGAACGTCTTCCAAATAAACTTCCCTGTCGTTCCCGTCGGCATCTTTGATTTTGTATTTTTCGTCGAAACGGAGCGGCTTCATCGAGGAACCGCCCGGGATAATCGCCTTGAATTTGCGTCCGGGAAGCGGACCGCCGCACATATCGTTGAGCAATTCGCCGACCGTTACCGAGCCCGATGCGATTTCAAAAATACCGGGCTTTGCGACCAAGCCGGAAACGTTCATGATGCGCGTTCCCGCGTCGCTCTTCACGCCGATTGATGCGTATTTTTCGCCGCCCATTTCGACCGCATTCAAGCATTGGCAAACGGTTTCGACGTTGTTGACAACCGTCGGGCAGTTGTAAAGCCCGAGCACCGCCGGGAAGTAAGGCGGCTTGATGCGCGGCTGACCGCGTTTGCCTTCGAGCGCTTCGAGCAAGCCCGTTTCTTCCCCGCAAACATACGCTCCCGCGCCGCGGTGAACGACGATTTCGAGCGAGAATCCGCTACCGAGAATGTTGTCGCCGACCAGATTTTTCGCGCGCGCCTCCTCGATGGCTTTTTCCAAAATTTGTGCTCCGTGGATGAATTCGCCGCGGATAAAGATGAACGCCTGCTTCGCCTGCGTCGCGTAAGAGCAAAGCACGATGCCTTCGATCAGCTGATGCGGATCGTAGTAAATCACCCAGCGGTCTTTGTGCGTACCGGGCTCAGATTCGTCCGCATTGACGACGAAGTAAATCGGTTTGCCGGATTTGCGGTCGAGAAATTTCCACTTCATACCTGCGGGAAAGCCCGCGCCACCGCGCCCTTTGATTCCCGCCTTTTCGACTTCGGAGCAAAGCGCTGCAGGATCGCCCGCCTTCATTGCTTTTTTCAGCGTTTCGTAGCCGCCGGCAGCAATGTAGGAATCAATATCCGGCTTGAAATCCGGATTTTTAACGCGCTTGTAAACGATGAGCGTTTCCTTTGCGTGGAGAGGAAGATTTTCTTTCATGCTCTAAAAATTTTTGCGGTTAAACTTTTTCTTATTTCCGGAACGGGATTACCCGAGCCACTCCGTGCGATCGCCGAACGTCGGCACTTTCTTTCCGTAGCCGGGATCGGTGAGCGAGGCACGAATTTTCTCCGCGAGCGCGGGAACGCTTTCCGGCGTCACTTTTTCGTAAAGTAAGTGATCGACCTGAACCACCGGTCCCGTGCCGCAACACGCGAGGCATTCGACAAATTCGAGCGTAACGTTCCCGTCCGCGCTCGTTTCGCCGCGCTTGCAACCGAATTCCGCTTCGAGAGCTTCCATCGTTTTGTAGCTCCCGCGAAGCGCGCAGGAAAGCGTGCGGCAAACTTTGACGTGGCGTTTCCCGATAGGATTCAAGCGGAACATCGGGTAAAACGTAACCACCTCGTAAACGTTAATCGGCTCGATTTCGAGCTTTGCCGCAATCCATTTCATTGCCGCGTCGGTAACATAGCCGAGTTCTTCCTGCGCAATATGCAAAAGCGGAAGCGTGGCGCTGCGTTTTTGAGGATATTTCGCGACGATTTTGTCCGCTTTCGCAAGCGTTTCCGGCTTCAAGCCTGTTGCCGCCGCAAGCGCCTCACAATTCGCACTCTCCGAACCGATATTGTTATTCATAAGAAAAAGGTTTTCTAAAAAGCGTTGTTGAAATGGATTCCGATTTCCTGAGAGTCTATCACGAAAATCCCGCAATTCGCACGCTAAAATTTTATGGAATTTCCGCCGAAAAAAAGATTTCATGAAGAAACCTCATGAAACGACGTTGCAACTTTTCCCTCCCCGCCCGATTTTTCACCTTCGCGGGAACAATCGCGCTCGCCTTTTCCGCCGTTCCCGCCGCAAACGCTATGGTGGTGTCGATTTACGAAGAAAAATTTTTCGGATTTTCAACATCTGTCACGGAAACGCACAACACGGACTATTCCGCCGCCGCCACAGATATTTCCGAAATCTGGAATCGCACGGTCTGGATTGAGGGAGACGGAGGAACCGCAACATACCTCGGACGAGCCGCCGACGGTTCTCACCTGATCCTGACGGCAAATCATATCGGAATGCACGCCATGACCATCACGGCGACAGACGGATCAATCCACAAACTTACGGCAAACAAAAATTGGCGAATCGGCACCGCAGATCTCAAAATCTATTCAGTATCCGTAGATGCCGAAGCCTCCGATTTTTTAGATTCCCTCGGCGATATTGATATTTACACGGGAACGCCGACAACGTCGACTGCTCTTTACACTGTGGGAACCGGAAAATCAACTGCGATCGGGTCAAACTACACCACGGGAACACGTGAAAAACAGTGGGCGGAATTCAAGAGAAACAACATTTCCTCAAGCAATGAAGACGGCTCCGTTTCTACGGTAAATACCGTTCCGGTAAGTACGTCCGGAACCACCGACTGCTACGCAGAAGTTTTCTCAAACAAGGAAACAAGTTTCCAAGCCACACAATACGATTCGGGAAGCGGAGTCTTCGTTTATCAAAACGGGGAATGGTTGCTTGTCGGAACGTTACTCGCTATCGCAGGGGATACGGAATCAGCAACTGCTATTAATTATTCCGGAGCGGAAAATTCCGTTTGCTTTACTCTTTTCGCCGACCTTTCCCAATACGCCGGACAAATCAACGCGATCATGGCGATTCCGGAACCATCGGGGTTCGGTCTTCTCGCGGGAACGCTCACGTTGGCGTTTGCCGCCTCCCGGCGCTCCCGCAAGAAACGCGCGTAGTCGCAAAAAACGCACAGAGGCTCCTGCGTCCGAAAATATTCCGTCCTTGATAAAAGGAGGCGGGAACGGCAGAATTTCCCGATTATGAAACGCATCGCCATCTACGGCGCAGGCGGATTCGGACGAGAAACTGCTTGCCTGCTTCGGGAAATCAACGAAATCACCCCCACATGGGATTTCGTCGGTTTTTTTGACGACGGTGCTCCCGCGGGAACGCGCAACAATCAGGGACAAATTCTCGGCGGCATGGACGCGCTGAACGCGTGGAACGGCGAACTTTCCCTCGTCTTCGCCATCGCGGCGCCAAAAACAATCGAAATGCTTTCGGGGAAAATTTCCAATCCGAACGTCTCGTTTCCCAACATTGTTGCCCCGACCGCCCGCATCATGGATCCCGCCACGCTCGCTCTCGGTAAGGGGAATCTCATTTCCCACCAATCGGTGATTTCGTGCGACATCGAACTCGGTAATTTCAATTTATTCAACACGCAAATTTACATCGGACACGATTCTAAAATCGGTGATTTTAATATGTTTAATCCCTGTGTCCGTATTTCCGGAAACGTAACTGCGGGAAATCGCAATTTCTTCGGCGTTTCCTCCGTCGTCCTACAGGGAGTCTCGCTCGGCAACGCTGTAACATTGGGGGCGAACAGCGTTCTCGTCCGCACACCGAAAGACGGAAAAACCTATGTCGGAAACCCCGCGACTCTTTTTGATATTTAAAAAAAAATGATATTTTGCTATTTAGAAAAATGATGTCTCAAAAATTCATTGAAATATTTTCTGCGCTCTTAACTCAAACGCCCGCGGAAACGCTCTCCGAAGAAACAAAATTCAAAGAGCTTCCCGAGTGGAATTCCCTTCTCGCGCTTTCGCTTATGACTCTTGTTGAAGACGAGTGCAACGTTCTCCTTAAAGGAGACGATATCCGCAAAGCGGAAACGCTCCGTGATCTCTTCGACGCCGTCGAGCGCAACCGCTAAAAACTTTCCGTCATGGCAAAAAATCCGTTTTCGCTTGAAGGCAAAGTTATTCTGGTGACGGGAGCGTCGTCGGGTATCGGGCGCGCGTGCGCCGTCGCCTGCGCCGAAGCAGGGGCCTCGGTCGTCATCACCGGACGAGACGAAACCCGCCTCGAAGAAACGTTCCGAATGCTTCCGCAGTCGCTCGGAGCCTTTACGGCAAAATGCGTTGCGGATTTGTCCGACGAAAAAGACTTTGAAAATCTCCTCGGTGCCTCTTCTGCGCCGTACGACGGCATCGTTCACTGCGCCGGAATTTCAAAACTGCGACCGTTCCCGTTTGCCTCTCCGCAAGTTCTTGAAAAACTTTTGAGCGTCAATACGCTCGCTCCGATTGAGCTTACGCGGCGTTTGCTGAAAAACGGGTCCGTCCGCAACGGCGCATCAATTGTATTTGTTTCTTCAATTGCGGGAACGCACATCGCCTCCGTGGGACAAACCGCCTACGCGCTTTCCAAAGCGGCTCTCTGCGGCGCAGCAAAAGCAATGGCGCTCGAACTCGCCTACCAAAAAACGCGCGTTAACTGTATTTGCCCGGGCGCGGTGGAAACGCCCATTCACGCAAACTCCGGGTTGAGCGAAGAACAACTCACCGATGACGCACAAAAGAATTATCCGCTCCAACGCTACGGAAAACCGGAGGAAATCGCTTACGCGGCGGTTTACCTGCTCTCCGACGCGGCCGCGTGGACCACGGGAACGGAGCTCGTCATCGACGGCGGACTGATACTGCGCTAAAAGATAATTCCATGGCAAATTTTCGCTTCAACGGCATCGGTATTCGCGCAATAGCCGCCTGCGTTCCCGCAGAAATTTCGCACAATGAAGACGCGTTAAAAAATCTCGTTCCCGCGGAAGAAATCGAAAAAACCATTACCGCAATCGGTATTCGCGAAAAACGCATTGCGCCGCACAACGTTTGCGCGTCGGACTTGTGCCTTGCCGCCGCCGAAAAACTTTTCGCGGATAATCCCGAAATTTCCCGCGAAACGATCGACGTTTTGCTTTTCATGAGCCAAACCGGAGATTTCAAAATTCCCGCCACGGCTCCGATTCTGCAACAACGTCTCGGGCTCCCGAAAAATTGTGCGGCTATGGATTTATCGCTCGGATGTTCGGGATACGTTTACGCGCTTTCCGCTGCTTTCGCCTACGCAAACTTGCCGACCGTCCGCCGCGTGCTTCTGCTCGACGGAGAAACGTTTTCCAAAATCGTCAATCCGCGCGACCGCGTGAACGCCCCGCTCTACGGCGACGCGGGAACGGCGACGCTCATCGAAAAATCGGAAACATTCGGTGCAACCTGTTTTGTTCTGAAAACAGACGGAAGCGGTGAAGCCTCCGTAAAAATTCCCGCCGGCGCTTGCCGTCTGCCCGCTTCTGCGGAAACCCTCGCCGAAAAAACCGACAGCGAAGGAAATATCCGTTCCGGTTGCGAAGTTTTCATGAACGGCATGGATGTTTTCAATTTCGCAATACGGAGCGTTCCCGCCGTAATGAAAGAGACCGCAGAATTTGCAGGATTTTTGCCCAACGAGGCGGACGGCATCATCTTCCACCAAGCGAATAAAATGATGACCGATTTCCTTGCCGCACGCATGAGAATCCCCTCCGAAAAAATTTTGTATTCACTACACAAATACGGAAATACGAGTTCCGCCTCCATTCCGCTGACGATTTCCGAATGCGGGAAAAACCTCGCCGTGCGGGAACGCATTTTCATCTGCGGATTCGGTGCCGGGCTTTCTTGGGGCGCGGCAACGCTCTCGCTCTCCGCGACAAAAATTTCCGAGCCCGTCACGTTTGAAGAATAACGGACAATGAATATTTCCGATTTCAAAATTCATCATATCGGCGTCGCCGTTGCCGACATCGAAAGCGCCGCCGCCGTATACCGGGGAAACGGTTACCTTTGCACAACGCCGATTTTTGATCCGCTCCAAAACGTAAACATTTGTTTTGCGGAAAAGCCGGATGAAATGCGCGCCGAACTTCTCGCGCCTGCCGACGAAAATTCGCCGGTTTCCGATATTCTGAAAAAAAGCGGAGGTGAACCGGAAGTTTACCACATCTGTTATGCAGTGCCCGACATCGACCAAACGATTTCCGAGCTGCGCAAAGAACGGTGGATTCTCGTAAAACCGCCCGTTCCCGCCGTTGCCTGCGGGAACGCACGCGTCGCTTTTCTGTATTCGAAAGAAGCCGGACTCATTGAACTGCTGGAAGAAAAATCGTGAAACTTTTTGTTTTCAGGAACGCAACGCTTGAGCCGTTTTTCCCGCGAGGAGCAACGGAGTTTTCCGGCTACGGCGACGTTTCCCGCGTTCCCGAAAATGCGGAAAAATTCCGCTGGTTTTACACGCTCCCGCCGGATGTTTCTCCGCAGGAAGCGAAGACGCTCACCACCGATTTTTTGCAGAAGCTGAATCTTGTGCTTGCGCAAATCCCCGCAGGAAAAACGCTCGAACTCACGCGGCTCGCGCTCCCGCAAAGCGCGCCGATCGTTTTATCTGACACGCGTATGCGTAGCGCCGTCGCCGCGTACAACGCAGCGCTGGAAAAAATCGCACGGGAACGCGAAAACACGCAAATGCTCGACGCTCCGACCGCGTGCGTCGATTGGCGTATGTGGTTTCTCGCGCAAATGCCGTTTGCGCCCGCGAAAAAATCGCCGCCAAACGCGCCGGTCGCCGTTCCCGCCGTCCGCAAAAAATGCCTCGTTTTGGATTGCGATGACACGCTTTGGGGCGGCACGCTCGGCGAAGACGGATTTTCCGGGATCAAAATCGGCGGTGATTTTCCCGGCAACGCTTTCGCGTATTTTCAGAAAAAATGCGTCGGGCTTGCCGAGAGCGGAATCATTCTCGCCGTTTGCTCCAAAAACAACGAAGGCGACGTTCGCGAAGTTTTTGAAAAGCATCCCGCAATGGTTTTGCGGCGGGAACACATTTCCGCGTGGCGCGTAAATTGGTGCGACAAAGCGGAAAATCTGCGTGAAATCGCAGCGGAGCTCAATATCGGCTTGGATTCGCTCGTTTTTGTCGATAACGAACCTCGGGAACGCGAGCGCGTTGCCGCAGCATTCGGCGGACAAGTCGCAACGCCGGAATTTCCTGCACACGCTTACGAACTACCGGCGTTTTTTGAAAAACTCGCCGATGATTTTTTCCGCACCGAAAAACTGACTCGGGAAGACGCGGCGAAAACGCAACAATACCGAGACGCCGCTGCGCGCACGGAAGCCGCCGCGCATTTCACTTCTCTCTCCAACTACATCGCATCGCTCGAGATTTGCCTCCGCGTTGCTCCCGCCGATGCCTTTTCGCTTCCCCGCCTCGCGCAACTCACGCAAAAAACAAATCAGTTCAACCTTGCCACACGCCGCCGCACGGAAGCGGAATTGCGGGATTTCCTTGCCGGCGGGAACGCGGTTTTCTCGCTTTCTGCGGCGGACAAAATCGGCGATCTCGGCATCGTCGGCGAAGCGGAAATCGCGTTTTCCGAAGATAAAAAATCCGCGAAAATCGAGAATTTCCTGATGAGTTGCCGCGCGCTCGGACGCGGAATCGAAACGGCGTTTGCGCAAAAACTGCTTTGTGCGTTGCGGGAACGCGGAATCGAAACCGTTTTTGCGGAATATTTGCCGACCGCGAAAAATGCGCCGTGCAAAGATTTTCTCCCGTCGTTCGGCTTCGTGCGGGAAAATACGAAGGAAACGCGTTTCCGTCTCGACTTGCAAACGTGCGGTAAATTAGAAATTTCCACCGCTTACAAATTTTTGTCTCATGAATAACGATATTTCAGTACGTCTCGATACCGTTTTTAAATCGACGCTCGCTCTCGACAACGTTCCCGCCGGACTCTCGCAAAAAAACTGTGAGGCGTGGGATTCCGTAAATCACCTAAACCTGATTCTTGCGCTGGAGGCGGAATTCGGAGTCTCGTTTGAACCGGAAGAAATCGCCGCGATGCAGGATCTTGACACGGTAAAAAAACTGCTCGCGGCAAAGCTGTAAAAACCGGCGACGAATCGCCGGGAAACGCTCTTAGTCGCGTAGAATAAGAGCGACGAACACGAGGTCGCCCGTTCCCGTGTTTTCGAGCCCGTGCCCGTTCCCGCTCGGAGTAAACGTCACGTCACCGGGCTCGACGGCTCGGGATTTTCCGTTGTCGTTGTACGTTCCCGTGCCGGAAAGAATGTAATAAGTTTCGCTTTCGCCGTGATGCTCGTGGTAGCCGATGGAACAGCCGGGAGCAAGCGTGAGTTCCGCGAACATTCGCGTCTTGTCGTTCAGCTCGGTCGCAGTAAGAAGATGTTTTTTAACGGTATCGCCGTTCCCGCCGGCGACCTTGTGCGCAATCTCAATTTTCGGAAGCATAAGTTTTTTTTTTGTAAAATTTGTGTGAATTTACCCGTTGTATTTTTTGAAGTTTTCCGCCTGTTCGAAGATTTCTTTGAAGACTTCGTCGCGCGGGACGGGAGGATAACCGTGTTCGGCGAGCACGAGAATCAAATCCATTTTCAGCGCCGCCTTGATATCTTCCCGCTGAGCCCAATCCGTGTAACGTGCTTTGTTTTCCGCAACCCGTTGCGCCGAAATAAGTGCCGCCCTTCCCGTCGCCACCGACCCGCATTTTGGAATGTGCAAGGATGTTGGCAAAGAGCTTGTGCGTCGCAAAAAATTGCGGATAGCGGCAAATGACTTTCAGTTCCTTTTTCGACGAATCCGGCAGAAAAACAAAATCCTTCATCACGCCGAGCAAGCGCTCTTTGCGAAACAGCCCGCGCACCATCGTTTTCAGCGACGCGATTCCGTCCGCCGCCCGCTCGCCGGGCTCCGCCTTGTTCCACGCATAGAAAAAATCATACGGCGTAAAAAGCGAACCGTATTTGCTGTTCACGCCGTCGCTGATAACGACAAACGCATTGTACTTGAACAAATCCGGAATGTCCCGCCGGTAGCGGACCGTCAATTGCGTAAACGCATCATAAACCGTCGCATCCTCCCGCACGGCGCTTTTAAATTCCAAAACCGCCATCGGCAAGCCGTTGACGAAAACGATCCCGTCGGGGATTCGCGTTCCCGCGCCGTCGATTTCAAACTGATTGACGATTTTGAATAAATTGCCCGCCGCGCCGTTTTCGCTGAAATCAATCGGTTCGATGTACAAATCCGGCCGCGAAGCATCGTCCCGCCTCAGCGAAAATCCCTCCGTGATGAGCCGGTACGTCTTAACGTTGTTTTCGTAAAGAGACGTTCCCGCATCCGCCGTCAGCACCGCCAACGCGCGCTCGATTTCCGTCGACGTAATCCCGTTCGCCGCGTAGCGCTCCCGCATATACGCCCGAAAATCGTCCCGCAGAAGCACGTCGCCCGCGTCGCGCACAATTTCGTTCCCGCAAACGTAATCGTAGCCTTCCGCACGGAAAAGCTCCATGATCGCCATCTCAAGCGTATGTTCGTCAAAGTGCGCCATTAGTTTTCGGAGGTTTTATTTTCGTTAAAGAGAGCCAGCCCCTTGACCGTCAGGCGGTATTTTTGGCGGGGATGATGCGGTTTGTCCGGATAAAGCGGCACCGCCACACCGGATTTCAGCGCCGGGCTTAGTGTATATTCGATAAAGTTTTTGCGATCTTTCAAGCCGACCGACGCCATCGCCTCTTTTACGGAAAGCGAGCCCGTTCCCGTCGCCAGAATAAAGCGGCGGACGTTTTCGCTAAGCCCTCCCCAAACGGTGCTCGAACTTGCGGGGGGAGTTTTAGAGCTTGCGGGGGAACTTGGTGGGGAAGTGGAGGCGCAACTTGCGGGGGCACTCTCTGAACTTGCGGGGCAAGTTGAGGGGGCACTTGCGGGGGTGCTTGTTGCCGTACTTGCGGGGGAAGTTATGGGCGTTCCCCATTCTGCGGGAGCGTTGATGAGCAAGTGGCGATTTCTCAGCTCGTTTTTCTCGCCCACAAGTAAGTTCCGGAAAAAGCGGATTAAAAATTCAAAATTCGGCGTAATTCCTTTTTTCACGTTGCGATAATTGGCGCGAACAAGCGCGTTGCGGAAATACCACGAATGGCGCTCGAACAAAGTGTTGTCCGCCTCAAAACCGATAGAGCGCAAATATTTTATGATAAAAATCGCCGTCGTTCGCGTGTTGCCTTCGCAAAACGGATGAATCTGCCACAAGCCGGAAACGAATTTCGCGAGGTGGAGAATCGTTTCGTTCATGTTCAGCCCCGCGTAGGAAAATTTCCGCTCCTGCACGATGTCGTATTCCAGCGTCCGCACGAGTTCTTCGCAACTGACGTACAACACCGTGTCGCCGCGCAGCACCCATTCTTTTTTCGTGATATCGAACTCGCGAAGCGTTCCCGCGTGGTCAAACACGCCGTCGAAGATGCGGCGGTGCGTCGCGACGAATCCGGGAACGCTGAACGAAAACGATTGTTCGCTGAGCAGTTTCGTGATGTTGACGGCAACTTTGTCCGCCTCCTGTGCCTCCGAATCGTCGGGAATCCGCGCCGTTCGCGTTTGGTAATAGCCGCGCACCAAGTCCCGCGCGTCGTCGATGGAAATTTCGCCCTCAATGTGGCGCAACGCCGTTTCCTTCAGGTATTCGGAAACGTGAAGCCCGTCAACCGCCTGCAAGCCGATGGCGGCTTTCCATGCGCAGGCGCGTTCCCGCGTATGCGGTTCGCTCACGCGGATGTACTCGTCGAAATTAGAAAATTTCGCTTCGTCTTCCCGCAAATATTCTTCGAAATCCATCGGCTTTTATTGTGCCCGAAAAGCCGCGAAAACGCGAGAATAAAGGGGATTTTTAGTGAATAATGAATAACGCCATTACTCTCCGCGCAGCCCCCTCTCTCCCATTTTTCGCGCTTCAATGCGCATACGCGACATCTTTTCTTTCAAGCCGCCGTCTTCGAGAAATTTCTCTTCGAGTGCCGCCACTTGTTTATCCAGCAGAAAGCCTGTTTGGTGAATAAGCACGATAATGATGTTGGCAACGATGTCCTCCGGGCGCGTCTCGATAAATTCGCGATAGTTTTCATAACTGCCGCTGTTTTTGCGGCAAAGCCCGCGGACAAATCGTGCTTCCCGGGAATCCGTATCCCAAGCCGTATAGCCGTGAACATTGAGAAAATCTTTGTAGTCTTCGAGAAGTTCCGCGAGGCTCGCGCGGGCGACATTCGTCAAAAAAAGCTCGGATTGCTTGCTTCCCGCTCCCGACATTGAGCCCTCCACGATGTTCTGCTTGCCGCTACGCGCCGCCTGAATCATTTGGTCGATGGTGCGGTCGCCGGGTTTGAGGAAGCGCTGAGTAAATTTTACCGTCGCCAGATAGACGGAGTTCGAGCGCTGGTAGGAAAGGAGTTTTTCGTAGGGGCGATAGGTGAGAATCTGCTTGGTCTTCGGGCGAGAAGAATGAGAAGAACGGGACGATTTTTCGAGATCGGACATGAGCACCATTCTTCAGGCGAAATACCCACCTTGCGAGTAGAAAATAACCTTTCTCCCCAAAAAATCGCGGGAACGCCGTGCGTTCCTGCCGTCCCATCTTCTCAATGCTCTCGTAGGAAAAGAATTTTCCGCTCCCACCAAGTAGCCGGTATTGCGCGCAACGCGCCTTCCCATTTCTCCCATTATTCCCCGCGCAAATCCCGCAACCACGCATTGTGGTCTGGAACGTCCGCCCAAATTTTCCGTCCGTCTTCCGCCACTTTTTTCAATTTTGCCATCCGCTCTTCCCGCGAAAAAGCCGGCTTCGTGGAAATAATCTGTTCCAAATGAAAATTCTTCTTCTCCAAAGTGCGGTGATGATACTCATAGCTGATTTTCAAAGTTACCTCGCTGTAAACCTTGTCAAAACCGCGCAACATATCTTTGGACGATTCTACGACCAACAAATTCTTCTCCCCGGGAACCGTAATGTGAAGATTCGCTTTTTGCTTTCCGCCCACGTTCTCAACCGTTCCCGTAACAAAACGCTCAACGCGAATCCACGATGCCCGCTCCGGCGGAAGCTTCAGCGGCGTTGCTTTAGAAATTTTCAAATTATTTTCAGGCGAACCAATAGAATAAGCCACAGACTCATCCTTCATTGCCGCACGCTCCCATTCGCGGGCGATATCGATTCGCTCTTGCGTTGAAACCGCGTCTTCATCTCCTGCATTAATCGCCGCGACATCTGCCGCCAACACATTTGCAAGCGCCGCAGAAACAGAAAAAACCAAGCGCAACGAACCGTTTTCCATCGCGGGAACGCCGTGCGGCGCATTACCGTCGTTCCCGTAAACAAACTTCATCGCTTGCTCATAAAATTTCAAAAAATCATTCCGACTGATATGTTCCGAAGACACAAAGCGCCCGTCCGCCATCTTCTTCGAAAACGACAGCGGAATCTTCACAAACTCTGTTCCCGCATCGGACATTCTTTGAAATCTTTTATGCCCAAAATTTTTCTACCAAAATCATGGCTTGGCGAGGAAAAATTCCGTTCCCGCCAAACTCGTGTAAATCTCCCGCGTCGAATCCCGCTTCTTCTTAAATTCCAAAACCGCTCCCTCGCGGGAACACTTCGGCTGTCTCACCAATTCCGCAACTTCCTGCGGGGTGTATTTCCAAAGGTAGGTCATTTTAGCTATTTTGGATAAATATTCCTAATTTTAACATTCTTGAGCCCAAAACAAAGACAGACCCGCTAAAAGGTTGTCGAATTTTTGTAGCGTTTCATCTGAAAATTCTATTTTTCGCTTATTGATGAATGCTTCTTGGATAGCAGTATTAAACTCGCTCTTTTTATACTTAGTTGCGCTTGGATTAAACAATCGAGTAACCAACAACCTTTCGCTTTCATTAAAAATCTCTTCCATTGAAGAAGTTCCGATTTCTGAAACGAACTCATCGTACGTTTTAATTTTTGAGGTAATAATGGGGCCTAAAGAATCAACATACTGCTGTTTTGCTATTTTCCCTGCTTTATCGGAATCAAGTAAAATTAAAAAATCTTTATTCCACGCTAAATACAGCTGAATCACTGGAATATTTTTCGCACATCCAGAGCCTGGAAGTAAGTTCCGTATTTCATATTTATTCCCCTTAATGACTTCATTTATATACCGTAGCGTATAGTAATCATTTTTACCCTCCGTCATTATAACGCTTGGGACTTTTTCTAATAAACCAGGTTGGTAGTCTAATGCATCAAGCGCAGGTTGATAGTAATCTTGCTGATTTGGATTTTGAGCAACAAATTGCCTGTACGGGAAAGCTTGAATATTTACAACAGACTTAACATCGAAAGTATCAGAATAATCAATAGCATCATTCTTTACAACAAATGCTCCCTCTAACCACTTCGGGTTAATCATGTGATGACTATGCGTTGTGTACAGTAATTTTAACGGTTTGGATTCTTCTTCCACAAAACGTTCGAATGTTTCAAGTAATCGTTGTTGTGCCGTAGAATGAAGGTTGGAAGCCG
This sequence comes from Opitutales bacterium, assembly GCA_017935025.1. GTDB lineage: Bacteria > Verrucomicrobiota > Verrucomicrobiia > Opitutales > UBA953 > Spyradosoma. The sequence goes on from JAGBIL010000043.1 coordinate 20,427, forward strand.
GCTCATCCAATAAAAATAACGTTTCTCCCAAATCTGTTTTTCTATTTTTCCGAAAAAGGGTAAAAAACAAAAAAGAAAAGAACCAACGAAAACCAAGACTTCGTTCTGAAATATAGAAGAATTCAGAATTTTCTTTTATTCGTAACTCCAAATAAACACTCTCGCCCTCTTCCACCCCAAAGCGCAAAACGACGCTCGGCTTGCGGGAAGTTGAATTAAACAGTCGTCCCCAACTAGAAAAAACTTCATTACTTATTCTTGTTTGTAAAATCTCAACTCTCGACTCGAAAATATCCCGAGACGCAGAGTCTTTTGAAAGATAATTATCAACTAACGAAGTCTTTATTGTTCCGTTAGGAATTATCTCTTGAAGAATATCTTCTACCACGTCTCGATATTGAACATTGGCAGGTTCTTCTGATGAATCTCCTGTTAGATAAATCCTCTCAGGGAATGAAAATAAAAAATTTTCATAATAGAGGATCCTCGGCATCAAGTTTTCTTGAATATACGTTACCAAATCTTGCCATATTTGCTCCTCGTGCCCGAACACTCGAGACTTTTTTGCACCCTTTTTCCTCATTTCTGGAGAAAACCCCCAATAAGAAATATTCTTTTGATGCTTAGATCCTTCAAAAGAGCATGTAGTTCGTATAGAAAATGATGAAATTTGTTTATATCTCACAAAACCTCGCTCCCGAAGAAATTGAGCGATACGGACATTATCTTCCACGTCGACCTCTACCCAGGCTTCAACAGATACTTTCCCTGTAAAATTCGCTTTAGACTGCTTAGGGATTAGCCTATGGACTTCTGCTTTCGGAAACCCTTTATTTACAACATTTATAGCTTCTAAAATCGTCGTCTTTCCACTCTCATTTAAGCCGATAAAAGTGTAAATCTTACAATTTGGTCGTTTTGATAAATCAATCGTCAAATCTTGAATTCCCTTGTAGTTCTTTATTACAAATTTTTTATATTTCATAAAATTTAGGGTTTAAGAAATTATAGACTTGAGTCTTTCCCCATTCTCGCAAGAAGCAACGAGAGAAAGTTTGTTAAGTTTGAAATTTCTTGCTTCTTAAGTTTTACCAAATGAGAGATAGATTGAGCCTTTCTCTCGTATAATTCAAGTGCGGGGACATCAGGAATCAGAATTTCTGCTTCATTGAGACTACTTTGCGTTATCAGGCTTTGAACCCCGCCTTTCATGATTTCTTCGTATTTAAAGCCTTTTAAATACTGATAGACATATTCATAAAAATCGGATTTCACAACTAAAACGTTGTCAGCCGTCCAACAAGGCTCGTCATACTTATTAACGATTCCGATTGTTCCGACACGCCCTGTTGTCAAAAAGCGGGAATGCTGGTTTTCTTCCTTTGCATAACCGATAATCCCTGCCGCTCCTGCAACCGGATACTTGTAGACGGAATCTGCCAGATCCCGTTTATCGGTCAACGTTTTTCCACTTGTTACAGACGCTATTTCTCCCAGCGTTCCGGTGCGCCAGCCGGGGGGGGGGGAGGTGGGCGGGATCGATGTTGTCCACGAAGGTGCGGCGGTAGAGGGTTTGGGCGGCGGATTCGAGGGAGGAGATGAGGCGTTCGTTGAGGCGGATGCGGTGCGTGAGTGTTTCGTATTCGGCAACGATTTCGCGTTGGCGGGAAAGCGGCGGAATCGGTAAACGCAAATCGCAAAAATCTTCCCAAGTCAAACTTCCGCGAACCCCACCGACAGCATAGAAACTGGCTTCCCGGTCGAATTCTTTTCGGGAAAACCACATCATCAAATATTTCGGCAAAAGCGTTCCCGTATCGACAACTTCAAACATCGGATACGCGGGCGACATAATTGCCGCTTCTTCCTCAAACATCGCGATCGGCATTTTTCCGTCGCGACTCACCTGCATAAGGCTACACGCAAACTGTTCCCGCCGGATAACTTTATAATTGGACAAATCCGTTCCAATGACATTGGCGACCGACGGAATGAACGCTTTGTCGATAGTCAGCCCGACAAGTTTCGTTACCGTTAAATCGCGGCTGCGGGAATCGACTTCGCGGATGTAATCGCCGAGGCGTTTGTAGGCGGTTTTATTCATCAGAACACATCCTCCTTATTGAAGATGTCGAGATACTTTTGAAAAACAAAAAGTCGGTTTCGGCTTTGTTTTGTCGCCTCGGAAATCAACCCATCTTCGCACATTTTTTTCACAAGATCGTTTGCCGATTTGTAAGTGATACCGCACACGCTTGCCGCCTGTTCCACCGTGGAATAGGGATTTTTCAGCATTGCATGGAGCAGAAGGATTGCAGAAGTACTACGGCGACCGTAGCGTTCCCGTATAAGGATTTCGGAATTTTCTTTAAGCCGTAGGATTTCAGCCAAGCTTTCCGCCGCCAACGTTGCTGTTTGTTCCACGCCGACCAAAAAATATTTAATCCAGTGGGCGAGGTCGTTTTTCGTCCGAATATTGCTTAAATTGTCGTAATAAATATCTTTCCGCTTTTCAAAATAAGTCGATAAGTAGAGAAGCGGTTTTTCTAAAAGTTTTTCTTTTACGAGAAACAGCGTTATGAGCAGGCGCCCGATGCGTCCGTTCCCGTCAAGAAACGGGTGAATTGTTTCAAACTGGTAGTGCGCAATGGCGACCTTTATCAACGCCGGCAAGGAAATCGCATCGTTATTTAAAAAGTTTTCCAAATCCCCCATGAGCCGATTGACTAAATCTTGATGCGGAGGAATAAATTTTGCATCGGCGAGAGAAACACCGGCAATCCAGTTTTGACTTGTTCGATATTCACCGGGAAGTTTGTGCGTTCCGCGAACGCCATCGAGCAGGATACGATGAGTGGATTTTATAAGCCGCGAAGAAATCGGTAACGTTTCCAACTCGGAAACGGCATGATTTATCGCACGAATGTAGTTGTTGACCTCCGTCCAATCGTTTCTCTTTTCCGGTTCAATTTCGGAAATCGGCAAAAGGGCTTCGTCCATTTTTGTTTGAGTTCCTTCGATTTTGCTGGAAACGACAGCTTCCTTTGCAACGTGAAGTTGAATGAACAAATCAATATTCGGGACAAGGCGGGAAAAAGAATTCAACTCGCCGAGTTTAACGGCGGCTTTTTCCAGGAGGTGGTTTATTCCCGCATCGGACCAACCCCAATCATCGTTAACGCAATTGGGAACAAAATACCTATATTCATAAGCCTGCTCGTAGTGCCCGGAAATAAACTTTTCGATTTCAATCATGGAAGCGCTCTTTATTTTAGTTTCTTAACGGAAACTAAAATAACAAACTTCTTATTTTAGTTTAAAGCATAAAACTAAAATAAGAAAAACTCTTATTTTAGTTTTGAGGCTAAAAGTAAAATAAGAGGTTTCCTTATTTTACTTTCCGTAAACAAGGCGGACGCGGGAACGTCAGGAGGCGTCGGTTTTCCCGTGAACGGCGTAGTGCATTTTGTTTTGCACGCTCGCATAGAAACGCCGGGTCGCGAGTGCGGTTTTGTCGTAGTCGATCGCCGTCGCGTAGAGGTCTGTGATTTTCTGATAAAACTTGCGTTCGCTGGCGCGGATTTCGCGGATGCGCTCAAGTTGTTCCTCGAAATATTTGTCCGTGAGGTTGCCGCCGCGTTTGAGGCGAGCATCATCCATCACCCAGCCTTTGATGGTGTAGCTCGACGCGATTTGATTAACCCATTTTCGGAATTGGACGGCGCGCTCGGAGTTAACTTTAAACCCGACTGCGATTATAACCTGCAAATTGTAATGATTCGGAGTCCGCGCGACCATTCTCGCCCCTTCAGCTTGAACTATCCGGAAATTCCGGATAGTTGCCGACTCACTCAATTCCAAGTCCGAATAAATCTTTTTTATGTGCTCGTTAATCGTTCGAACATCAACATCGTAAAGCGCGGCGAGCATTTTTTGCGTCAGCCAAATGTTTTCGTCCTCGTAGCGAATTTCAAAGGTTTCCTGTGCGTTCCCGCCGGAAGCGATAAACGTCAGGTATTCCGCCGCGCTTGAGCGAATGGAAGGATTTTCCGGAGAGTTTTTCATGGCAACGTTTTCCTATAGCTTAATTTCGTAGCCGAGATTTTTAAAGAGTTTGAGCACTTCTTCGCGGGAACGCGCCTCCTCGGCGAGCAGTTCGGACATCTCGGCTTGGAGCTCGCGCATTTTCGTGTCGAAATCCACGGATTCGTCGCGATTGACGAACTCGATGTATTTGCTCGGCACGAGCGACCATCCTTTTGCCTCGATTTCTTCGAGCGTGGCGGAGTAGCAGTATTCGGGAACGTTTTTGTAAGTTTTTTCGTGCCCTTCGCGTTGCCAGTTGTGGAAATTTTCGGCGATACGGGAAATATCTTCCGGCGAAAAGCGGATGTATTTTTTCTCAAAAGGTTCGCCCCATTGGCGCAAATCGACGAAAAGGACTTCGTTTTCGCGGGAACGGTATTTGACGGTTTCGCCGTTTTGGACAACGGTTCGCGCCTTGCGGTTGCCCGCCAAAATCCAGAGCGTAACGCTGATATCCGTCGAATAAAACATATTGCGCGGGAGAATGACGATGGCTTCGACGAGGCGGTTTTCGAGCAGGCGACGGCGAATGGCGAGCTCGGTCCCGTCGCCGGAAAGCGCGCCGTTGGCGAGGAGGAATCCGGCGGTGCCGTCGGCGGAAAGTTTGGAAACGATGTTGAGAATCCAGCCGTAGTTGGCGTTGCTTACGGGCGGGACGTCGTAGCCGGCCCAGCGCGGGTCGTCGCGCAGCTCGTTGTCGGCGCGCCACGCCTTTTGGTTAAACGGCGGGTTTGCCATGATGAAATCCGCTTTGAGGGATTTGTGGCGGTCGTTGTGGAAAGTATCGGCGGCGGATTCGCCGAGGTTGTTTGCGATCCCGCGAATGGCGAGATTCATTTTCGCGAGTTTGTAAGTCGTGTTGGTGTATTCCTGCCCGTAAACGGAAATATCGCGCTTGTTCCCGTGGTGCGCCTCGATGAATTTCATGCTTTGAACAAACATTCCGCCGGAGCCGCAACACGGGTCGTAGATTTTCCCGCGGTAAGGCTGAATCATTTCCGCAATGAGGTTGACGATGCTTTTCGGCGTGTAAAATTCGCCTTTGCCCTTGCCTTCGGCGATGGCGAATTTGGAAAGAAAATATTCGTAAACGCGCCCGATGAGGTCGTTCTCGCGGTCTTTGTGCGTGTCGATTTTGTTGATTTCGTCGAGGAGCGCGGCGAGCTTTGTGCGGTCGAGCCCGAGCCCGGAGTAATAATTGCTCGGGAGAGCGCCCTTGAGTGCGGGGTTTTCTTTTTCAATCGCGGCGAGAGCGGCATCGATTTTAACGGCGATGTCGTTCTGCTTGGCGTTTTCCATAATAAAACTCCAGCGGGAGGCCTCGCCGAGGAAGAAGACGTTTTTCGCGTTGTAGAAAACCGCCTGATCGACGAACCCGCCTTTGCCGTCGGCGATCAGTTCTTCCCGCCGCTCGACAAAACGGTCGTCGGCGTATTTGAGAAAAATGAGGCTGAGGACGACGTGTTTATACTCGGACGGCTCGACGGATCCGCGCAACTTGTTTGCGGACTCCCAAAGTGCTTCTTCAATGCTTTTTGCCTTAACTTGTTTCTTTGCCATAACGCGGGAACGAAATCTAATGTGTGTGTTGCTTTTTCTTGGTGCGGGAACGCGGTTTTTACTTTCCGCGTTTTTTGGCGGAGGCGGGAAGTTTGTATTTTTCCCAGACTTTGTAGCCGGCGGGGAGCGGGTCTTCGGCGGAGGGGCGCGCGTTCACGCCGGCAAAAACATAGCGCTTTTGCTGAATTTTCACGCGGCGGAGAAAATCCTCGTAGTTTCTGTTTTCGCGATTGCCCCACGCGTTTTCGCTCATCGCGCTCAGACGCGGGAAGTAGTGAAACTCGAGCACCTGTTCGTTCGGCGTTTTTTCTCCCCAGAAACAAGCCTGCACGCCGAGCACGTGTTTTTGTTCCTCCTCGGAAAGTCCTTTCGGGACCGGGTCAAAATCCCACGCCTGTTTCATCGGCATCACGCCGCCCTGCGAAAGCACGAAAGGTTTGTCTTCCTTGCTGTACGCCCAGTTGTAATAGCAACGCGGGCGCGTGGCGACAATGAGGTCGTGCCCGGCGCGCGGCGCGATTTTCGGGTCGGTGTATTCCCGCCAGTGCATCACGGTGCAACCTTCGGGAATGCCGCCCTCGACGATTTCGTCCCAGCCGATGACTTTTTTCCCCTTGGATTCGAGAAATTTCTGAATACGGGAAAGCGTGTAGCTCTGCAAACGCTCCTCGGCGGAATGCCCGTTTGCGGCGAGCAGGTTTTCGTCCTTAATCCGTTTCTGGCAATCGGCGCATTTTTCCCACGCGCCTTTCGGGCATTCGTCGCCGCCGATGTGAACGTATTCGCCGGGGAAAAGCTCGAGCACTTCCTCGAAAATGTCCGTCAGAAACGTAAATGTTTTTTCCTTCCCCGGACAATAAACTTTTCCGAAAACGCCGCCGCCGAGCGGCAAACCTCCGGGCGGATGCCCGTCGCAGGAAAATTCCGGATAAGCGAGCAACGCCGCCGAAGAATGCCCGGGAATTTCAATCTCGGGAACAATCGTTACGAAGCGTTCCCGCGCGTACCTGACGATTTCGCGAATGTCTTTTTGCGAGTAAAATCCGCCGTACTTCCCGTCCTTGTTCCAGTGCGGCGAGTCCTCTTTGACAAATTCCGGATTTTCGCGAATGAGCAGATTCGCGCGCCACGCGCCGACTTCGGTAAGCCGCGGATATTTTTTGATTTCGATGCGCCAGCCCTGATCTTCCGTCAGGTGCCAATGAAAACGATTCATTTTGTGCCACGAAATCGTGTCGATAAAACGCATGATGGCTTCTTTGGAGAAAAAATGCCGCGCGCAATCGACGTTTGCCCCGCGCCACGCAAAACGCGGCTCGTCCGTAATTTTTGCGCACGGCAGGCTCCACGAAATTTTTTCCTTCACGGGAACGCGGGAATAAATCTGCGGCGGCATCATCTGCCGCACGGTTTGCAAACCGTAAAAAAGCCCGGCGGGCGTTTTCGCAACGATGCTGATGCGCGACGCGGAAACATCGAGCGTGTAGCCTTCGTCCCCGGTTTTCGCGTTCTTCTTCAGCTCCAGGCGAACCGTAGTTTTCCCGACACCTTTCTCCGCAACTTTGAGCTTCATGCCCGTCGCCGTCGCCATTTCTTTAGAAAAATACTGCGCCACGCGCTTGGCATCTTTCCCGACGTAAACAATCAGCGTTTCCGGATGGAAAACGAATTTTCCTCGCTTGGCGACGTAGTTTTCCGGCTTGGGGATAATCGTGTGTTCCGCCGTTCCCGCGCGGGAACGGGACTTCGCTTCGGGCTTCGCTTCAAGCGTTCCCGTGAGCAAAGAAAAGCCCAACGCGAGCGCAAACAAACTTTTGAAAAATATTCGTGAAAAGGGGTTGAGGTCGCTCATCGGAAAGCGATTATGAAGTTTTTCCGAAATGCGTCAACCACCGCGCCGCAACAGAGTTTTTTCTTGCGCGGGAACGCTTTCCACTTACAATTTCACGCATTCTCCGCTCATGTGCGCCCCGTTGTAGAAAAATCGGACCCTTGGGCTCTGCAATTCCCCCTATTTTAATTAATAAACCCTCTAAACCATACCAAATCTCGATTCAATTATGGCATCCCCTAAAGTTATCTGCGTTATCATGGGCGGCGGTCGCGGCACCCGTCTTTATCCGCTTACGGCGGCTCGTTGCAAGCCGGCTGTTCCGCTCGCGGGCAAATACCGACTGATCGACATCCCGATCAGCAACTGCCTCAACTCCGGATTCAACAACATTTACATCCTCACGCAGTTCAACACTGCGTCGCTCCACCACCACATCCAGCGCACGTACAAACTCGACGTCTTCGGGCGCGGCTGCGTGGATATTCTCGCGGCGGAACAAAGCATGGAAAGCGAAGCCTGGTACCAAGGCACCGCAGATGCCGTGCGCCACAACCTCCAGCACTTCGCGATGAAGGACGAAGACCTCGTTCTCATTCTTTCCGGCGACCAGCTCTTCCGTATGAATTTCCGCCCGATGATTCGCCAGCACCTCGAGCAGAACGCCGCCGTTACCATCGCCGCCAAAGCAATGCCGAAGACGGAAGTTACGGGACTTGGTGTCATGCGCGTCACGGAAGACAGCGAAATTTCCGAATTTGTCGAAAAACCGAAAGATCCGAAAGTCATCGACTCGCTCGTCATCGGCGGCAAGTTGCGCGCGAACCTCTCGGATAAAACCGACACGGAGTACTGCCTCGCCTCGATGGGCATTTACGTTTTCAGCGCAAAGTTCATCAAGGAATGCCTCGCCAACGACATGAAAGACTTCGGCAAGGAAGTCATCCCGGGGCTTCTCGGCAAGCACAAGCTCGTCGCTCACGTTTTCGACAACTACTGGGAAGACATCGGAACCGTCCGCGCTTTCTGGGAAACGAATCTCGCGCTCACCGACCCTGTCCCGCCGTTTGATTTCTTCGACGAACAGGACCCGATTTACACACACGACCGCCTGCTTCCGGCAGCGAAAGTCAATTCCTGCGTGTTCGACCGAGTCATCTGCGCCGAAGGGGCCATTCTCTCCAACGCTAAACTTCAGCGTTGCGTCATCGGGGTTCGCTCCGTCGTCAACAATGCCAAGCTCAAGAACGTTGTCATGATGGGCGCGGACGTTTACGAAACCATCGAAGAAATCGTCGCGAACAAGGAATCCGGTCAGATTTCCATCGGTGTCGGTGAAAACTGCATCATCGAAGACACCATCATCGACAAAAACGCCCGCATCGGCGACGGCTGCCGACTTTCCCCGCACGGCATCGAAGACGGCTGGGAGAATGAAGGCATCTGCGTGCGCGACGGCGTGCTCATCGTCAAGAAAGATGCGGTCGTTCCCGCAGGAACAGTCCTCGGCAAAATCACCTGCGATTGCGCCTGCGACGCGAAAAAATAACGCAAAACTCTCCGCCCTTTGGACACCCAAAGTCCAACCGACGATCTCCGCCCCCGCGAGCGCCTCGAGCGCCGCGGGGCGCGTTGTCTCTGCGACGATGAACTTCTCGCCGTGTTGCTCGACACCGGAGCCGCCGCAAAAATTTCCCCGGAAGAAGCCGCCCGCAAAGTTCTCTCCACGGCTACGGGTTCGCTTTTCCAAATTTCCCGCTGGGAGCTTTCCGATTTTCTCGCACTCGGACTTCCGTGGAGCCGCGCCTGCTCGCTCGTTGCCGCATTTGAAATCGGCAGGCGCATTGAGGAGCGCAAAGAATTTTCCGCTCCGCTCTCCTCGGCGGAAGACATTTTTAAATTTTTTGAACGCAAAGCGCTTCCGCTCGATCGCGAAAAATGCTGGGTGCTCTGTACGGACACGAAAAACCGCGTCATTCGCTTCGAAGAAATAACGGCGGGAACGGCGAGCGCCTCCGCGTTTCACCCGCGCGATTTTCTGCGTCCCGCCATTCGTGCAAACGCGTCTTCGCTCGTCCTCGTACACAATCACCCGAGCGGCGATTCCTCGCCCTCATCAAGCGACATCCGCATCACGAAATCGCTCGCCGAAGCCTGCAAAATTTTTGAAATCCGCCTGCTCGATCACGTCATCATCGGGCGACGCAACATTCCGCCGCACACGCACGGCTACTTTTCCTTCGCCGACGCGGGAATGCTCTGATTCCGCAAATCAGATTTTCGCGAAAAATGCCGCGATGTCGTGCAACGCGCGGGAACGGAATTCCGCTCCGTCCGGACGCGAAAGGAAAACGTGCTTCGCGCCTGCGTAAACGACCTGCTCGGCGGAAAACTTTTTCGCGAACTCGGTTTGCTGGTCGGCGAGAACATCATCTGCCGCAGTAACGAGCAAAGTCGGTGGAATTTTACTTAAAACTTCAAGCGGCGAATGTGCCCTGCGTTTTTCCGTATCCGGGCAATACGCTTTGTAAAAATATTCCATCAGGCGCGGAGAAAGCGTCCACGATTTTTCATACGCGGACCACGAGCCGCGTTCCCGCTCGGGTACGAGCGTCGTTACGGCGTAAACGAACGCGGCTTTTTCCGGCGTTCCCGCAGGCAAAACGGAAAGGGCGATTTGCGCGCCTGCGGAATCCCCGCCGAGGAAAAGCGGCGTTCCCGTTCCCGCGCAATTTTCGTAAATATTTTTCCAATACGCGCGGCTCCACGCGTCAATTTCGTCGCAGGAAAATTTTCGCGCGAGCGGATAATCCGGCATACACACGGCGAGCCCCGTCGCAGCGGCGAGTTCGCGTCCCCAAGCGATTGAATCTTCGCCGAGCGGCACCGTCCAGCCGCCGCCGTGAAACCACACCAACACGCCGCGCGAATTTTCCGGCGAAGCCGCAACGACGCGACAATTCTCAAAAACGGACTCGGAAACGGAAACGTTTTTCATTTTTTCAGCAAAGGCAAACTGCGCACGGCAGAGAGAATTTCTTCCTCGGCGGGAACGATGCCGTCGCGCATCACGAATTTCCCGTCGCAAAGCACATGGCGCACGGCGCGGGAATCTGCCGAATAAACCCAGTTGGAAAGCGGATTGTGACACGGGAACATACGCTCGTTGTTTAAATCGACAAAAACCGCGTCGGCAAGTTTTCCCTCAGAGATTTCCCCGGCATCGATGCCGAGCGCCCGGAACCCTCCGCGCGTCGCCCACGCGAGCACCTCACTCGCGGGAACGGCTTCCGGATTTCCGCCGACTTTTGCCAGCAACGCGGCAAATTTCATTTCCTCGCGCATATCGAGATTGTTGTTGGACGCCGTGCCGTCCGTCCCGAGCGCCACTTTCGCACCCGCACGCACAAACGCTTCGGCAGGGAAAATTCCCGACGCGAGTTTCATGTTGGAAACGGGATTGTGTACCACCGTCACGCCGCGTTCCCGCAGGATTTCAATTTCCTCTTCGTCAACGTGAACGACGTGCGCTGCGACAACATTTTCTCCGAGCACGCCGAGGGAATCCAGCCAACGCACGGGCGAAACGCCGTGTTCGGCGATACAATCCGCCACCTCCTTTTTCGTTTCCGAAAGGTGAATGTGGAGCAACACGCCGCGTTCCCGCGCGAGCTCCGCGCAACGCAGCCAAAGTTTTTCGCTCACGGTGTAAACCGCGTGCGGCGCGATCGCAAAGCGCACCAACCCGTCGTCGCCGACCGCCCCGCCCTGCGGCAACGCTTTGAGTTGCGCGAACATTTTTTCGATTTTTTCTTCGCCCGTAAAATTCGTAACGGTCATACCGATGCAGGCGCGAATCCCGAGTTCCCGCGCCGCGCGCACGGTTTCCGCACTCTCGAAATACATATCGTTGAAAAATGTCGTTCCCGAGCGAATCATTTCGAGAATTGCGAGACGCGAACCTTCGTAAATATCGCGCGCGGTAAGTTTTGCCTCAAACGGCCAAATGTGTTCGTTCAGCCAGGTAAAAAGCTCCATGTCGTCCGCGTAGCCGCGCAAAAGCGTCATTGCGGCGTGTGTGTGCGCGTTGCAAAACGACGGGAAAACCGCGAGGTTTTTCGCGGGAACGATTTCAACGCCCGCAGCTTCCGGGGCGGGAACGGAAATCTCCGGCGCGATTCTCTCGAAACGGTTTCCGGCGACGAGAATATCCGTTTCCGCGCCGTTCAAAAGTACATTTTTGAAAAGTATTTTTGGCATACAAAAAAAACTCCGTTTTTTTTCGTAACAGGTGAACGGTGGCACGTGACGGGAGGCGTGCTTAGTTTTTGCCTTCGGCAAAAACAATGGTGGAAGTTTGTCCCCTGTAACCGTTCACCTGTAACTGCTTTCCCTTCCGTTTTAATTCAGAAAATCCATTTCGGCGGCGATGCAACCGCGTTCCCGCGTAACGCGCAAAATTTCGTCTTCGATGTCCGCCGGCGGCAAAATAATTCCGGGCGGGAGCGTTCCCGCGTTTTGCGCCAGGTAAACCGCGCCCGCGCTGTGCAGCGCCAGCGTCGCATCGATGTATTTCAGGTGCGTCGGTTCTTCGAGGAAGAAATTCAGCGAGCGTTTTTCGCCGAGCACGCGCGCGGCGGGAACGCGCGGTCCGAATTCGTCTTCCACGCCCATGTTCGCGAGAAGCGCGGACGAAGCGACAAGCGCCTCGGGAACGCCGTCGCGATCGAGCGCGCCGCAAATTCCCGTCGCGGTAACGGCGGCGAACGCGTCGGCGACGACTTGCGCCGTTTTCGCGGTATTGCGAAAATCGACGAGCTCGTCAATGCGTTCCCGCGTTTTCCCGGAAACGCTCGCGGGATCCGTTACGGAAACAACGTACGCACCTTTTTGTTTCGCGTAATAAATCAGCCCGGAACCGACTTTTCCGCTTCCGAAAATCACGAGTTTTTTGCCCGCCCAGTCCGCATAACCGCGTTGAGCCATCGCGCGGTAAAAACTTTCGCCCGTCCCGAGGAAGGTTTCGATGCGCTTGATGCGCCCGCCGTCGGCGAGAAACACGGGTTTTTCGGAATTTTTGTATTTTTCGTAACCGGATCGCGTCAGCTCGACAAAGCCGAGACGCGGTTTCCATGCGGAAAAACCGCCGGCGTTGTCCAAAATCAAATCGACTTCAAACGGTGTTTCGTCCCAGCGCGCAACCGGGAAACCCGCTTCGCGCATGAGCTCCACGACGGCGGCATCGTAAATAATGCCGTCGCAAATCCCGATGATGAGGCGCGCTCCCGCGGCGACGAGCGCGCGATATTTCGTCATGGTGTTGCGAAAAATCGGCGAGGCTTCAATAACCGTCAAACCTTCGAGCGGACGCGTTTTCGCCCAAAGTTGCGTCTGGTACGCCGATGCCGGAAAATCCTGTTCGGTGTATGCGGCGGCAAGAATTTCGTTAATTTTTTTCATGGAGAAATTGAGGTTCATTCATTTTCGAGCTTGGAGAAAACAAGGCCGTCGCGGTATGCGCCGTACGCAAATTTCGCGTCGCGCAGTTTGCCCTCGAAGGTGTATCCGAGCCGCTTGGCGACGGCGGCGGAAGCGAGATTTTCCGCGTCGCACTCGATAACGCAACGGTGGATTCCGTGCGCGAAGAGCTCTTTTTCCAGAAGCCGGACAAATTCCGTCGCGTAGCCGTTCCCGCAGGCGTCTTTGTCCAAATAATAACCGAACTCCGCCATACGGTTCATGTGCGAAATCGTGTGCACACCTCCGGCACCGACCATTTTTCCGGAAATTTTGTCGAAGAAAACGTATTCAAAGGATTTTTGCGCGTCCCAATTTTCCGAAAAAATATCGGTAACGACACGCACGTCGTCGAGCGTTCCCGTGCCGTCGATCCAAAACAGAAAGCGGCGCAAATGCTCGCGGGAACGATCAATCAGCGAGAAAAGTTCGGCATCGTGCGCGTGCGTGCGGCGGCGGACGACGATTTTTTCTCCCGTAATTTCCCCGGGCAAAGAAAATTTTTTAAATTCCTGTAATCCTAAATCAAGCATGGGTTCAAAGAGGCTCAAACAAACATCAGCCACACTGCCCGATCTTTCAAGTTTTTTATGAAAATCCTACGATTCCGGAAACGAAACCTGCCTCTCGAACCCGTAAACGACAATCGCCGGACGCGGGAACGCCACGCATGACAATGGATGAGTTAGACTTCGTTTCCATGAAAAAATCTTACCCTACTAAAAAAATACGTTAGAACCGTTGTATCCGGTTTTTGCCGTAGCGGTGTTGAACTTGGCGATGCTTTCGCTGTTCAGAATCAAGAGTGGAAAGAATGAAAACTAAAATTTTCATATAACCCAAATCTTTCCGGATGATTCCTGCGGAAAGTAAGGGTCTTGATACCCTTTCCTAATCATCCCCGCGTGGCCGCTATCTGCAAAGAACGCTGTCTGATTACGATTCTCTATACATTTACGGTACTCCCGCGCCTTTTCGACTGTTTTCCATGTATATGTAGGAGGTCCAAACGTTTTTCCAAGAAATGCCATCATTTTTGAGGCTGAAATAATATAGTATTTCCCGTCCCCCTTTAGTAGCGTTCCGGGTTTTATCGGCTGCCCGGAAACAGGGTCTGTTGTTTTTTTATATGTTTTGAAATTATCGTTTAAAACGCCTCCGTCAGATTTAGAAATACTCTTTCCATGTTTCACAAGTGAAACAGAAACA
>JAGBIL010000044.1 GCA_017935025.1 Opitutales bacterium
TCAACACGGCTACATCCGCACGGCGTATTCCTACGCGCCGTTCGGCGCGGTAACGGAATCCGGCGACGTCACGCAACCCCTCCAATGGTCCTCGGAGCACTACGACTCCGAACTCGACCTCGTCTACTACAACTACCGCCACTACTCGCCCTCCCTCGGCCGCTTCCTCTCCCGCGACCCAATCGCCGAACAGGGCGGCCTCAATCTCTACGCGTTTGTGGGGAATGATTCATATATTTTAAGTGATAATCTTGGATTGCTAACATACGTTCAAGCTGATGGGAATTTTGGACACGCGTGGATTCGCATGGGCAATATTGAGTTTCTCTCCGCTGTTGTAAATAACGTGCATTACATTGCGCTAATCCCCCAGGGGATTGGATTTTATCCTGCAAATGACGAATCAAAATTAACATATCTATTTACAGGAAGTTCAGGAGTGTGGACTGCTGAAACGGCAAAAGAGATAGGGCTTGCGTTGAATTTTTTTACCGCAACAGAATATTCGCTAAAGCAAATTACACGAAATGATATGTTTCTTCAATACGGGGCCAAAACGAAATGTGAATGTGCGAGTGATGATGCCCGGTTGAAGTGCTTAGAAGAGCATCCCCTTAGTGCTAATACCTACAACCTTCTTTTCTCTAATTGTCGCCAAGCCGCGCAAGATGTTTTAACAGATTGCTGTTGGGAGGTTGATTTTTCGTCTGGGAAGGTTGCAATTCCTGGATATGTGAAACCTTCAAAAAGTTTAAAATAATGAATAAATCAAAATGAAAAATTTCTTAATGTTCATGACATCTCTTCCGTTATTATGTTCATGCGTGGCGGATGACAGTTTTCAAGTTTACGATGCTATTTTTCGTGACCCCTGGTATCAAAACATGAATCCCAAGCATGTGAAATTTTGGTATTACGGATCTACAGATACTAGTGATTACTTTATGCTTGTCAGAAAGAAAATCAAGTTAAGTAGAAGACATATCGAGGACGGTTTCCCTCCTTTTCTATCTGACGAGGAGCGTTTCAAGTTTGATGGATGGGGGGAAGATAAACGCAAACGCCTTTTGTGGACTCTTGTTCAATTTGAAGGGAAAACTCAATTGGTTTTGAAACTTCCTCAAGATCCAAATAGAATCAAAGATGTTTTTGACGTGTTTGATTGTAGTCGTACGTTGAAAAAATAAATATGTATTTCGATTTTTTATCGTTTATCTGTCTCGACTGACGGCGATGTGTCCGCTTGCAATCAACATCACCGACGACGGACTTTACTTCCCGACGGTTGACCTCACGAAAAACGTCTGCGAACTCGTTGATGCTTCCGGCGACATCGCCGCGACTTACGATTACGCCCCGTTCGGCGCGGTGACCGCGGGAACGCCCTCCGGCTCCGCCGTTCCCGCAAACCCTCTCCAATGGTCCTCCGAAATCCACGACTCCGAGCTCGACCTCATTTACTACAACTACCGCCACTACTCGCCCACCCTCGGACGCTTCCTCTCCCGCGACCCCATCGCCGAACAAGGCGGCCTCAACCTCTACGCCTTCGTCAGAAACAACACGACAAGGTTGTTTGATGTTAAAGGTGCTAAGATAGAAGGAACCCCTGACTATGTTTTGAAAGAGACTAGTAATTTACCCAACGATACTTTGGGGCAGATAAATGCAAACCGACCTTTCGGTATTACACTATTTTCTTGGTATCGAGGATCTCATCCGTCACCTCTATACAGAGCTTGCTATTCAAGATGCTATCAAGTCGCATCGTCCGGAAAGCCACCTGTTCTAACGTTAGAAATGAAAAACTTAGACGACTACGATACGGAAGATCACGAGTTGGTTCATTTCAATTTTTTTAAAAGCAATTGGATCTCTGCGAGGGATCTTCTAAATTCGCTTGAAGGTGCTTATTGTGAGTCTCTACTTTCAGATCGAAACCTTGGAGAGAAAAATGCGGGATTGGCGGTAAAATATGGCACGGCTGCCGTTCGCTTTTATGAAATGAAAACGAAGCTTCAAAATGTCGAGTATGATTGGCTTGCATACGGACAAGTTAATAAAGACTTCCAAATGGGAGCGGAAAGAATCCGCATACAAGCCGAATTAACAAAGCTCGAAGACGCGTATAATCAGGCCAAAAAGGAATTTGAACAAATATGAAAAACATATTTATAGGCGTTGTCGTTGGAATTCTTATTTGCCTTGCGGGACGAATTTCTCATTTAGTTTTGTTCGAGTGGAGTTATCCTGACCTCGGGATGCTAGAGGAAGTTTACCGTCCTCTATATGAAGAGAACTCTTGTATCGACTTGCGACCTCTGAATAAAAAACTAAAAGAGATCCTTGAAAAGCATAAGAATAAAAACCCGAAATACAATGTTGCCGCATTTGCATATGTCTACATGCACTACGATGACTTCCTGTCAGAAGACGCTGCTCCTGTATACATTCTTATTTACGACATTTCCATAAGCCGCGTTTGGGATCAACGCATTCGTGCTCAATTGTGGAATGAAATAAAAGATGACATCAACGCAGAAATAAAGAGCTACTTCGATAAATTTTCAAAAGATGAAAATCCTTGGGTTAGTACAAAAAAGGAGGAAAGAACGTTACCTCCAAAATTTTAATAATTTATTAAAAAAACCGACAAGAGCTCAATGCAGAGAAGCACTTTTCCTGTTGGGGAAAATTTCTCATGCGTGGCAGGATTATTACGGGCACGCTGTCGCCCTTAATCGTTCCGGATATTTAATTGACACGAACAGTGTCGGGACGATTGATCCCTCGTCAAGTCCTGCCAACACGGATCCCAATGTCGTCCCTTCATCTTACGGAAGTTGGATCGATGGGGGGCAACACGGCGAGATTTTTATTCCTGAACCGGGAAATAGAGCACCGGATTCGGAATGGCGTTACCAAGAATCCATCAACTACACAGCGCAGCAATATGAAATTGAACTAAAAAAATGGAATGCAGTATGCCTGTGTCTTTTCAAGGAGTGGGAAAAGAATGCTTAAAATCTCGTCTATTGTTGTACTTCTTTCAATTTGTATACTTCCTTGCGGAGGGTGTAGTGGTACTGCGCGTATTTCTATTGAAAGAAAATGCTACGCCCCCGGATTAGATGAGTTCCCCGTCGTAGTTGTTTTTTTATCAGGCGATGCATGGAGTCATTCGCACGGATTCGAACGAGATGGAAAAACTTGGAAAGGGATTTTTAAGGCGGAAAAATTCATTTCTCAGTGGAGATCTCATTGGAAAGGAGAGAAAGGACGCGTCTATTTTTTTTCTTCTCCAGATGAAGAATTTATCGCTCAACAAACCCGATTTTTAAGAGTCGAGTTTCATGAGGAAAAAACGTGGATTATTCCAAGATTAAATCCGCGCTTACATTGGTATACCGATAGGACAAATCATGTGAATATTCGCTTATTTGATACAAATGCAAGCACTCCTTTTGCATTGATAAATGTTGATTTTAGCGGAAACGCCCCTATATGGGGGCATTTCCCGTTTGATTGGAAAGATATTTGCCGTAGTGTCATGATCGCATATAAGGAGATGGAATCCGAACATGAAGAGAAAAGAGCTTTTTTTATTAAAGAATAGGTTTTTCTTCCCTAAAACTCACAATCCCCACGGTAGAATAACGGGAAGAAGCGACATGGTTCCGACCTACGACGCGGACGGGAACGCGACGCTCGTTCAAACCTCCACGGGAACGTGGCCAATCGAATACAACGGAGAAAACCGTCCGATTCGCTTTGAAAACGCGGGAACGCAAACCGTCGTCGAATGCGGCTACGACTCTCAAGGTCGCCGCTACTTCAAAAAAGTAACGGTCGCGGGAACGGTAGAATTGCATCACCGCTACATCTATCGCGGGTACCTGCAAATCGCGGCACTTGATTTGAAGCGCTCGGCGCACCCGGCGCTGAGGCTCGTTACATGGAGGTGTTTGTTTGCGTTGAGTGAGTCTTATCTTCCTTAAAAAACTTTTTGTTTTTCGGCTATTTTACGGTGAGCGCGAGCGATTTTTCCTCCGCAAGAATTTCCGTGGAAAAGCGCGCAACATCGTCCGCCGTGAGCGCTCCGATCCTCGCTTCCGTCTCTGCGTCACGGTTCACGGGTAAGCCGTAAAGTGCGTTGAGCGCGGCGTTCCCGCAACGTGAAGAAGCGCGCTGTCGGGCCGTACGTTGCGCGACGCAAATGCGCGTTTTCGCCCCGGCGAGCTCTTCGCCCGAAATTTTCCCGGCGCGCAGGCGGTCAAGTTCACGGCGCATTTCGTCGAGCACGATTTGCGCTTTCCCTTTTTCCGTTCCCGCGTAGAGGAAAAACATTCCCGTGCGCGGCGAACCGATGCGGCTTGCGCCGACGAAGTAGGCGAGGCCGCGTTTTTCGCGGATTTCGAGAAAAAGCCGACTCGACATTCCGCTGAGCAATTCGTCCGCAAGCGTCCCGACCCGATAGCGCTCGTCGCAAAATCCGAAGTCGGGAAATGCGAGCTGGACGATTGCCTGTTCTGCGGGAACGGGCGGTGAGATTTCGATTTCGCGGGATTTTTGTGCGGAAAAATCCCGAAACGCTTTCGCGAAATCTTCCGCGGGAACGCGTGCGCAATTCGCAAAGCGCGCGGGCGAAAATTTTTTTTCGAGTTCGGACAAAATCGTGTCGCGCTCAAATTCACCCGAGGCGGCGATAACAATGTTTTCCGGTACGGCGAGCTTGGCGTGAAGTGCGCGGATGTCGTTGAGCGACAGCGTTTCGAGCGTGTCTTCCGTCCCGAAGTTGTGCGCGCCGAGCGGATGCGCACCGAAAAATTTTTTCCGCAGGGCGATACGAGCAAATTCTTCGATTTCGTCAAATTCGCTTCGCAGGGCGGCGAGTTGCGTGGCGCGTTCCCGCGCGAAATTTTCTTCGGAAAAACGCGGCGAGCAAATCGCGTCGGCGAGAATTTCGCAGGAAAGATTTTCGTCGCCGGAAAGGGTCTCCGTAAAAAGCGCAAATGTATTGTTCCCGGAAATTTCGTCGAAGCGCCCGCCGACGGATTCGATTTTTTCGGCGATTTCCGAAGCGGAGCGCGTTCCCGCGTCGAGCGTCATCAGCGTGGAGAGCAGGGCGGTTGCGCCGCGCGTTTTTTCCGATTCAAATGCGCCGCCGCCGAGCATCGACGCGCGCAGATGCACTTTCGGAAGCCCGGAAACGGGCTGGAGCAGAACTCGGATTCCGCAGGAGATGCGTGTTTCTTCAAACGGCGGGAACGCGTGCTTCTTGTTTGCGTTTTCCGTGCTTGCGCTCGCGGAAACTTTTTTGCGTGAAGGCGTTTTTTCAAATGCGGATGTTGTTATGCTTTCGTCCCGCAGATATTTTTGCGTCACGCGTTGAATGTCTTCCGGTGTGAGCGTGTTGATTTTTTCGAGGAAAATTTTGGTCGCCGCCGGGTCGCCGCGTTCGACACATTCCGCTCCGAGGCGCGCTGCCGAGGATGCTGCCGTGCCGAGCGAATTGACGAGCCCGACAACGGCTTGCCGCGAGACTTTTTTAAGAAGCTCGGGCGTAACGCTCTCGTGTGAGATGCGGGCGAGCATTTCCCGAATCGCCGATTCCGTTTTTTCGCGGTTGCCGGGCTCTGCCACGTAATTTATCCAGAAAAGTCCGATGTCGTTCGGCGTCCATGCCGAAACGTCGAGCGTGTGAGCAATTCCGCGTTTTTCGTGGAGTTCTTGCCAGAGCAGGGACGAATCGCCTTTGCCGAGGATCGACGCGAGAACGGAAAGTGCGGGAGTGTCTTCGTGTGCGATGCCGGGAATCTTCCAAAGTATATTTCCGCGCAGGATTTTGACGTTCCCGTGAAGCGTGATTTCGCGCGGCGCAAGTTGCGGCGGTTCTTCGGGAATGAAGATTTCCGGAGACGGGCGGGCAGGCGCATCGGAAAAATATTTTTCCGCGAGCGAGAAAACGGCTTCCGCGTCGATATCCCCGGCGACGACGAGTGCAATGTTGTCCGGAACGTATCTTTTTTCAAAATACGTACGAAGTTCGCGATCCGTCATTTGCGAGAAAACGGGCTTGTAGCCGATGACGGGAACGCGGTACGGGTGGATGCGAAACGCCGTTGCGAGCGTTGCGTCGGAAAGCCGGGAATCCGGATCGTCGGCGCACATATCAATTTCGCGCAGAATCACGTCCTTTTCGCGGGCGGCATCGAGTGCGTCGAGGCGAGGTTTCAACGTGAGTTGGGCGAGCGTTTCAAACGCGGTTGCTACTGCTTCTGCGGGAACGTCGATGTAGTAAACCGTGCGGGAAAATGTCGTGTAGGCGTTGATGTTGCCGCCGACGGCTTGGACGCGGCGCGTGATTTCTTCGGCGGAAAATTTTTCCGAGCCTTTAAACACCATATGCTCGAGGTAGTGCGAAAGTCCTCCTCCGAGAAATTCACCTTCATGGATGCTTCCGGTTTTGACCCAAACCTGCACGGAAACTAAGCCCGACGGGAGCGTTTTCCGGAAAAACGCGGGAATGCCGTTGGCGAGTTTTATACTCTGAGGAAGCGAAGAAAATGTATCTGTAATGTTCATACGTTTTTTTGGGGGCGTTTTTTTTACATCGTTTGTTTCGGGGAGGCGGTTAGTCTTTTTTTCCGAAATCAGCGGGGAGAAATTTACGGATTTCCGCAACAATCCAGAAGCCCGGGAGCGTGCAAATGATCGCCCACCAGAAGAAATTTTCGTAGCCGATAATCTGCTGGAGCGCGCCCGCCCAAAGTTTCGGAATCATGACACCGAGAGCCATAAACGCCGTGCAGATTGCGTAATGTGCAACGGCTCGGCGCGTTCCCGCGCAGGCGTAAAGCATATAGAGCATATAGCCGGTGAAGCCGAATCCGTAGCCGAATTGTTCGACGACGATTCCCGTGCCGATGAGCGCGGGCGAGGACGGTTGCCAATGCGCAAGCGCGACGTAAATAAAATCCGGCAAGTTCAGTAGCCAGATCATTGGCCAAAGCCACGCGCGCAAGCCGTTGCGGGAAACGAGCCAACCTGCAATCACTCCGCCGGCAAGCATCGCGGCGACGCCGAATGTGCCGTTGAGAAGTCCGAACATCTTGTTGTCGATCGCCAGCCCGCCGTGCTCAATCGCATCTTTGAAAAACAGCGGAGAAATCACGCTGATCTGCACTTCTCCGAGGCGGAAAAAGAGCAAGAGAAAGAGTAGGAATCCGACGCGTTCTTTTTTGAAAAATGTTTTCCATGTATCCGAAAAGTCGGATACGAGCGAAGTTTTTTCCGTTCCCGCGGGAACGTCGTTTGCCGGGCGCGGAAGAATCAGTGCGTGAATTATCGCGAAGATTCCCGTGAGCGCCGCAATGCCGAGGAAAACCTGTGTCCACGCCGTTCCCGCGCTCGCGCCGGAGCTTATCAGCAGACCTGCGGCGGCGATAATTCCGCCTTTGGCAAAGACTTGGGAAAGCCGGAAAAATGTGCTTCGCCAACCGGAGAAAAACGCCTGTTGCCCGGAATCCAGCGCAAGCATATAAAAACCGTCGGCGGCGATGTCGTGCGTCGCGGAAAAGACGGCAATCGAGAAAAGCACGGCAACGATCACTGCTGCGGGAACGTTGAAAAAGAGCGTTCCCGCAAGCGCGGCGGCAAGGAGCGCACCCGCAATTTGCATATTCAGAATCCAGCCGCGTTTGCGCCCGATGCTGTCCACCAGCGTACTCCACAGTGCTTTCAGCACCCACGGCAGGTAAGCCCACGCCGCAACGAAGGTAATGATGCCGTTGGAAAAACCGAGGTCTTTCATCGCCACGGGAGCGACGAGATCTACGATTGCGTTCGGCAGACCTTGTGCAAAATAAAGCGTCGCCACCCAAAGAGCCGCGACGCCGGAAAGGGAAAGTTTTTTTTCGGAAAGAAACACGTTTTTAGTGGCTCCAAACATCAGGCATCGAGCATCAAGCGGTTAAAAACCGGAGACCGGCATTCGCCAAAATTTTTGCCGAAAGCAAAAATTTAGAAGTATTCACTTGATGCCTGATGTTTGATGCTTAGTGCTTTTCAGTTCTTAGGCTTGTTCGACGGTGATGTTCGGCGAGCCGTTCCCGTAGTGGTAAACGCTCGGACCTCCGCACGCGGCGAGCGCCAACGTTCCCGCGAGAGCGAGCAGGAAGAGGGCGACTTTTGCTATCCTATGCATTTGCGGATTCTCCTTCGTTGCCGCCGATGGTTTTTTTGCCGAACGCGGCGACGGATTTGAAAAGCGCGTCAAAGAACGCGGCGACCGTTGTATTCAGGCTGAGAAGCTCGCTGTTCGTGAGGTCGATCGTGTCGCCCGCCTTGAACGCGCGGCGCGTGTCGGCGAGGCGTACTTCCGGGCGTTCGCCCTCCTTGGCGGGCTGAATCGTTTGGACCGTTTTGAATTCAAAAACGAGTTCGCCGTCGTCGTCCACGTCCTGTGCGGTAACGACACCGTTGTTCTGCATCAGCGCGCGGAGCGCAATCGCCATGCTCGTTACGCCGTCTTCGAGCTCGCAGAGAATGCCGAACTCTTTTTCAAAAACTTCAAATTTGTCCTGAAGCGCGGAATTGACGAAGGCTTCCTGCTTGCGCCCGACGAGTTCGTTTGTCGCTTTCGGGTCGGTGTCCATCGCCTTTTTGTTGGCGAAAAGCGTGCAGAGCAGGTGGCAGTTGTCCATGCAGGCGGCGATCATCGAGAGCAGGTCGTTGATTGACTGGCGGAGCATCAGTCCGTGCGCGAACGCTTTCATTTGGTCAAAATCGCGGTGGAGCTGCGCGACCGGCATCATTTTCGTGAGCGAGGAAAAATGATTATATTTTTCCGCATCGACAGATTGCGTTCCCGCGAGGTTGAACGCGAGCAGGTCAAAGTGGCGCTGGAGCGCGCCGAAGAAATTTTGGGCGATTGCCGGAAGGCTAATCGTTTGCTGTCTGGGTTGTTCGTTATTTTCGGACATGATTCCAAAAACATAAGCGTTCCCGCCGGGAGTTGAAAGGGGAAATTTGAATATAGCAAGTTTTTCCCGGGCGGGTCCGTGAGAGGATATATCCCTCGGAAGCGATCGGCATCCGCTTCTCCCATAAAAATTTCGGGAAAAAAGGGCTTGCTGGGAGGTTTTTTTTTTTTGCGAAAATACAATAACCATTGATGGCGGTTTGTCTCTAATTCGGTTTTAGAGCCGTCCGTGGCAACTCTTATAAACTACTAAAATGAAAATGATTAAGTTGTTATTCGCGACGGGAGCTCTCTTGTCGGGCGGAGTGCTCTTCACAAACGCGCAGGAGGTCGATACTACCTCCGCTTCGCAAAAAAGCTCCGAAGTAACGAGTGCCGTTTTGGATATCCTTCAGACGAATGATTACGGTTACCACGATTCTCTCACCGATTCCCGTCTGAGTACCGACGCTTTCGGATTCATTTGGGGAAGGACATCTGTGTTCAACGCACCGTGGATCTTTGATTCCATTAGGTTTGAGGTAAAATTTCGCCTTGATTCGATAGTCCCTCCGCCGGAGGAGTCCTACGGAATCCGCTACCTTGGCGGGGACGGGAATGAGGTTAAAGGGGAGGTAGAATTCCTCGAAAACTACAATATTGATCTTACCGGGCAAAACCCGACGGTAATCTCGTATAAATTTGATACTCCACAGGTATGGGCTGTCGGCGAAAGCAAAATCCTCATGACCATCATCGACCCGAGAGCCGGGGCGTTTGCGGATGTCCGGGCCTCTCTTTATTATGGGGATGAAGTTGCCTCTCTTGTGGTTCCCGAGCCGTCTGCTTTCGGTATGCTTGCGGGGCTTGGGGCGCTGGCGCTCGTTGCCGCTCGCCGCCGCCGCAAATAATTTCAGTAATATATTGTTTCATCGATCATGTTCAGCGTTCCCGTGATTCGTCGCGGGAACGTTTTTTATGGGAGGGAAGCCCTCACGTTCATTCCTGCGGGGCGTACGAATTTTCGCGGGAACGCGAACGGAGCCTTGTCCCAACGGACCGCCGGGACGGCTGTCCTCCATGATAAAATCCGTGAAATTTGTGAGAATTAGCGGATAAACAAATAATCTTCCGTGTCTCTGCGGCTCCGTGAGGGGATTTTCTGCCCGGGGAGGGTGTATGTCCTACGGAAGCGGACGGAGTCCGCCTCTCCCGTTTTTACATACGTTCGAGGGGCTCGATTCCGAGGAGTCGGAGTCCGGTTTCGAGGATGGTGCAGGTGCGGGCGCAGAGGCGGAGGCGCAGGGCGCGCACGGCAGGATCGTCGACCATGACTTTGTCCGCGTTGTAGAAAGAGGAAAACGCGCCGGCGAGGTCGAAGAGATAGCCGCAAATGTGGTGCGGTTTGAGTTCGTCGCAAGCGGTTTGGACGGCGGCGGAGAAGCCGAGGAGTTTTTTCGCGAGAGCGATTTCGGCATCGGTCGCGGGAACGCGCTTTTCGTTGTCGGCGGAAATTTCTTCGAGGGACGTTCCCGCCTTGCGGAAGACGCTGCGGATGCGGGCGACCGCGTAGAGCAGGTAGGGCGCGGTGTTGCCTTCAAAGGCGAGGAGGCGCTCCCACGCGAACATATAGTCGCCCGTGCGGTTGGACATCAGGTCGACGTAGCGAATGGCGGCGACGCCGATGGTTTCGGCGATTTTTCGGCGTTCGGCTTCATCGAGGTCCGGGTTTTTCTCGGAAACGATGGCGAAAGCGCGTTCGACGGCTTCGGCGACGAGGGCTTTGAGGCGAATGGTTCCGCCTTCTTTGGTTTTCAGCGGTTTGCCGTTTGCGCCGAGAATTTTTCCGAAGGAAACGTGGCGGAGCGACGGGAGCGTGTAGTTTTTGCACTTGAACCAGCGGGCTGCCGTGAGGAAAAGCATACGGAAGTGGTCGCACTGGCGGTCGTCGGTAACGTAGACGATTTCATCGGCGTTGAAATGTTCGACGCGGTAGAGGAGCGTTGCGAGGTCGGTGGAGGCATAGTTGGAGCCGCCGTCTTTTTTGCGGACGATGAAGGGCGCGGCGTTTTCGTTGTGGCGGGAGTAGCGCGGGTCGTTGTCGTTCCAGACGATGAGGGCGCCGTCGTCTTCCTCGGCGATGTTACATTCGGAGAGTTCGGCGTAAACGCGTCCGACTTTGTCGCGGTAGAAGCTTTCGCCGAGTGTGACGTCGGGTTTAACGCCGAAGACGTCGTACATTTTTTCGCAAGCGGCGTTGGATACGCGGACGATGCGTTCCCAGAGGGCGAGATTTTCGGGATCGCCTTGCTGAAGTTTGACGAGTTCGGCGCGTGCGGCATCCATCGCGCCGGGATTTTTTTCGGTATCCTTGCAAAACGCGGTGCCGGATTTGTAAAGTTCTTCGAGTTGTTCGAGTGCGGCTTCGTCGTCCTGCGGGAACGTGAAGTTTTGGCGTTTGATTTCAAAAATGAGAACTCCGAAATTGGTACCCCAGTCGCCGATGTGGTTGTCGCGCACGAGGTCGGCACCGCAGAATGCGAGCAGGCGCGCGATGGCTTCGCCGATGTCCATGATACGCAGATGCCCGACGTGCATTTGCTTGGCAGTATTGGTGGAAGGGTAGTCGATGACGACTTTTTTTCCGCGATAGGCGGATTCGGCGGATTTGTGCAAATCTTCCGCGCCGCGGTAGCGCACGAGCCATTGGGCGAGGAATTCCGGGGAAAGTTTGAAATTAATGAATCCGGGCCCGGCGATGGAGATTTCGACGAGCGCGGGATCGATTTCTCCGGAATTTTTCAGTGCATCGACGAGCGCGGCTGCGAGGGCGCGCGGGTTGGTTTTGGCGCGTTTGGCTTCGCCGAGGACTCCGTTTGCCTGATAATCGCCGAAGCGCGGGTCTGCGGGGCGCATTTCAGGGGAAAATTCCGGAGTAAAGCCGTCTGTCGTTCCCGCGACGCGGCGCAAAATTGTGTCAAGTTCCTTAGCCGGGTTAAACCAAATATCCATAATAGCTCAAGTAAACGCGTTCCCGGGCGTTCCCGCAAATTGAAATTTAGCGAAGCGCCAGGTGATTAATGAGAAGAATGGGATGAATGAGAGAAACGGGAAAATACTCATTCTTCTCTTTCTTCCCATTCCTCTCATTATGCTTCGCTAAATTTCAATTTGCGGGAACGGAGAGTTTTTCGCAGTATTGGGCGAAATGATGAGTTTTTTGAATTCCCTGTTCTGTTTGGCTACGGCGGCGGATGTGGCAGGCGTTCCCGCAGATTCTGCGTTCCCGATTTGGGCGTGGTTGATTTTCGGTGTGTTTATCGTGACGATGCTGGCGCTGGACCTTGGCGTTTTTCACAAAAACGACAAGCCTGTTCCGTTTAAGGAGGCGGTGGCGTGGAGTATTGTTTGGATTTCGCTGGCGGGTTGTGCGTGCGGCGGGATTGGGGCGTGGCAGGGCGCGGAGAAGGCGCAACTTTTTTCCGCCGGATATTTGTTGGAGTTGGCGCTGAGCATCGACAACCTGTTTGTTTTCATCATTATTTTTACGTTTTTTAAAATTCCGGAAAAATATCAGCACCGCGTGCTGTTTTGGGGAATTATCGGGGCGGTGGTTTTCCGTGCGCTGTTTATTTTCGGCGGAGTGGCGCTGGTCGAGAAGTTCTCGTGGGTGCTGTTTGTTTTCGGCGTGTTTTTGATTTTTACGGGGATTCGGCTCTTTTTCCCGGAAAAAGAGGAAAAGGACTTGTCGAAAAATCTGGTTGTGCGTTGCGCGACGAAAATCGGGCGTTTTTCAACGGATTTGCACGGGCATGACTTTTTCTTCCGCAGGAACGGGCTACTTTACGCGAGTCCGCTGTTTTTGGCTCTGCTCGTGATTGAGTTGTCCGACGTGATTTTTGCGGTGGACAGCGTTCCCGCAGTGCTCGGCGTGCTCCCGAATGACGGAAGCATTTCCGCCGAGGAAAAAATGTTCCTCGCGTTCACGTCAAATATTTTTGCGATTCTCGGATTGCGTTCGTTCTTCTTTGCGCTCTCCGGTTTTATGAAAATGCTACGATTCCTGCACTACGGGTTGGGTATTGTGCTCGTTTTCATCGGCGTAAAGCTCATCTTGGCGGAATTACCCGGGGAATGGGCGTTTCACTTCGAGATTTGGCAATCGTTGAGTGTGCTCGGCGCGGTGTTCGGCGTGTCTATTTTGCTTTCCCTGATTTTCCCGAAAAAAGACTGAGGCGGCGTTTGCGATGTTGGGTTTCCTGAAAAAAATCTTTCCGAAAAAGGCACCGAAGATCGACCTCGACGAGGCGGCGAAATCGGAACCGTTGCCCGAAAATACGGCGGAAGTTCCGGAGGCCGTTCCCGCAGGAGTGCAGCCCGACGACGGTTCGGGGATCCGCTCTTGGATCGGCGTGGACCTCGACGGTACGCTGGCGCTCTATTCCGGCTGGCGCGGGCTCGACCACATCGGAAAACCCGTTCCCGTAATGCTTGCGCGAGTGAAGCATTGGTTGGATGAAGGCTACACCGTAAAGATTTTTACCGCGCGCGCGAGTGAGGGCGAAAAGGGAATTGCACCCGTGAAAAAGTGGCTTGCGGACAACGGTTTGCCCGATTTGGAAGTAACGAACCAAAAAGATTTTGCGATGGTTGAGCTCTGGGATGATCGCGCGGTGCAGGTTGTTGCCAACACGGGGCGTCCGTTCCTTTCGCCGTCGATCTTCGGGCGTCCGGCGGCGCCGATCCTGCCGGAAGAATCGTCTGACGAGACATTTTATCTGCTGAAAAAGGGCGGTTCGCAAAATTGATTTTTCTCGAGAGGCGGTGGGGGCTGTGTTTCCCGCTTAGTTCTCGGTTGAAATAAGGCGGGAACAGGCATATAATATACGCAGATTATTTTACCCTCCCGCAAAACGTGAATCGTGCCGCTTCATTCGACCGTTCCCGCCTCGCTTCCGCGTTTGAAGCGGGGTGGAGTTTTTTGTGTCGTGCGGACAAGGTGTCTCCGGCGATCATTCTGGCGCTTTCGGCGTTGGGTGTCGTCGGGATTTATGCGTCGGGCAGTTTCGGGGAAAGCGACGAATGGTTTAAGCAAATCGTTTACATCGGTATCGGATGCGTGGCGTATTTGTGTGTGTCGGCGATTGATTTTCGTTTTTACAAGCGCTTTGCGAATTGGATTTACCTGCTCGGGTGCGCGTTGCTGTTGCCGATTGCCGTTTTCGGTTTTTTCAAAATCGGCGGAGTGGATTTTATTCATGCGGTGAACGGAGCGTACCGATGGTATTTTATCGGGTCGGCGAGCTTGCAACCGTCGGAATTTGCGAAAGTTTCTACGCTGATTTTTTTGGCGGCGATGCTTTCGGTGAAGCCTCTGGGCGGATTCCGGGAGTCGTTTCCGCAATTGTGGCGCGTGGCGCTGGCGGCGGGAATTCCGTTTGTAATGGTTTTTGTTGAGCCGGATTTGGGATCGAGCCTCGTTTACGTTCCCGTGACATTTGCGTTGCTGTTTTTGGCGAATCTGACTCCGAAATTCTTTTTGACGCTCGGTGTCGCGGGAGCGCTTCTGTTTTCGGTCGTTGCCGTGGATTTGTATTTTTACCGCTCCCGTGTCGTGGACTATATTGAAGCGAAGGTGGAGGCAACGGGGCGTACGCCGCAAAATCCGGCGGCGGAAATTCGTTCCCGCGAAAATCGCGAAGAGTGGGGATACGAGAAGGATTCGTATTTCTTTCTGCTGAAAGATTACCAGCGGGAGCGGCTTTTGTCGTTTGTCGATCCGGAAACGATTGATCCGAACGGCATCGGTTCGAGTTGGAACGTGCGTCAGTCGCTGATTTCTGTCGGCAAGGGAGGTCTGACGGGCGAAGGTTTCAACCGGGGCACGCAGGCAAAACTCGGCTATTTGCCGGAGCTTGCGGCACATAACGACTTTCTTTTCTCCGTAATTGCGGAGGAATACGGTTTTGCGGGTTGCGTAATGCTGCTCGCCGCTTACGGGGCATTGCTGTTCCGGACGGTGGCGATCGGTCTGCGTTCCCGCGATACGTTCGGTATCCTTTTGACGACCGGGATAGCGGTCATGATGGCAGTGCATCTTTTGATTAATATCGGGATGAACATCGGCATCATGCCTGTTACCGGATTATCACTCCCGTTTCTAAGCTATGGGGGCTCTTTTGTGTTGAGCTGTTTTATTGTGTTCGGGCTTGTGCAAAGCGTGCACGGTCATACGCAGCTTCCCGAAAACGAAGATGTTTTCGAGGAAACAAAAACAGGAATGCATCGCACGGAGTTCCCGGCATAACCCCGTAATAATCACTAAAATGCCAGACATTCCAGAAAAAGATAATTTGCCGCAGGACGAAAACGAAGCTTTGCGCCACCCGCCGAAACCGCACGAAGTTGTGCCGATTCCGACGAAAGAGCTCAAAGAGGGCGCTCGTCAGCGGGCCAAAAAACTTCCGCTTCTTCAACGTATCGTGAAACATTTTTCAAAAGACAAGGACCGGTTCCGCGAACTTATCATCAATTCCGAGCCCCTCGAAAAACGAGCGGCGCTCCTGACCGACGGCGTGCTCGAAAAGTACGAGCTCGAACGTGTGGGCGAACAACGCATGGTCGGTGCTATTTTTAAGGGACGTATTCAAAATCTCGAAAAGGGATTGAAGGCGGCGTTTGTGGATATCGGGCAGGCGAAAAATGCGTTTCTGCACTACTGGGATATGCTTCCGGCGGCGAACGATTCGTCCGTCGAGTTTATCCGCGACAACGAAAGCGCCGAGCAGAAATCCAAGCGCGAAAAGTACAAAATTACAGATATTCCGGAGCTTTTCCCGATCGGGAGCGAAATCGTCATTCAGGTGACGAAGGATCAGATCGGCACGAAGGGACCTCGTACGACAACGAATATCGCCATCCCCGGGAGGTTTATCGTGCTTATGCCGTTTTCCGGGCAATGCGGCGTTTCCCGCAAAATCGAAAATTCCGTCGAGCGCGACCGCCTGAAAAAACTTTTGCGCAAACTGACGATTCCGCAGGGAATGGGTGTTATCATCCGCACGGCGGGAGAGGGCAAAAAACTGCGCTACTTTGTGCGCGATTTACATATGTTGCTACGTCGGTGGGCGGAAATTTGCAACACGATCAATTCGACCGAGAAGCCCTGTATGCTTTATCAGGAACCGGATTTGATTGAGCGCACGGTGCGGGATTTCCTTACGGAAGACATTGACCGCATCCTCGTCGACTCCGAAGAAGATTATCAGACGATTCTTAAGGCTGTAGGCGAGATTTCTCCGCGTTCCCGCAGCAAAGTGGTGCGCTACAAGGACAATATTCCGATTTTTGAACGGTTTAATATTGAGCGGCAAATTGAGCAGACGTATATGCGCCGCGTGCCGCTTCCGTCCGGTGGGGAAATCGTTATCGACGAAACCGAAGCGCTGACGGCGATCGATGTCAACACGAGCGGGCACAAAGGCAAAGGCGATGCAAAGGATTTTGTTGTTCAGGCGAACATTGAAGCGGTGAAAGAATCCGCGCGTCAGATTCGTCTGCGCAATTTGGGCGGGCTCATTATTATCGATACCGTCGATATGAAAAATCCGAAGGATCGCAAGGCCGTTTTCAACGCGTTGCGCGACGCGATGAGTATGGATCGTGCGAAACATCAGATTCTGCCGATTTCCCAACTCGGGATTTTGCAGATGACGCGCCAGCGCCAACAGGAAAGCAATACGACTTCGCTTTATATGGGGTGTCCGTACTGTCAAGGGCGCGGGATTGTGAAAAACCCGCGGACGATGAGCGTTGAAATACAGCGACGCCTCGTCAGCGTGATTCGCCGCTTACGCGGGATCGAGGCAAATGTCGGGCGGGAGCTCTCCTTCCGCGTTTTCCTGCATCCGCTGAATCTGGAACGCTTGCGTTCGGACGATAGGGATTCTATTTCGGATATTGAAAAAGCCTATAACGTTAGCCTTTCATTCCGTGCGGATCCGTCGTTCCATGTCGAAAATTTTAAAATTCTCAATATGGAGAACGGGGAAGAGGTTAGATGAATTTTTGTCATATTTTTATAAAAAACTTGATTTCACCAATTTCAAGGGGTAATTTCCTTTCACAAATCTTTTTAAAAATATCACAGAGAAAACAATGAAACAGATGCTAAACAAACTCGCTATCTCCTTCGTTTTTGCAGGTGTCGCCGGAACTGCTTCCGCCGGCACGGCTCTCGTTGCGCTTCCCACTCTCGGGGAAGATGCCGGGATTCACGGCTTGCTGAATGCTTCCGTCGCGTACAATGACAATATCTACCTTTCCGAAACCGACGAAGACGCGGATACGATCTTCACGATTTCTCCGGGCTTGGAGTTCTCCACAGGGAGCGAAGCTCGTAGCCGAATGAGCCTTCGTTTTGTCGAAAACATCCTGTTCTACATGGATGAGACTGATAATAACCGTGCACTTGAGAACATCGACTTTCTCTTCTCTCACGGCGGCGAAGGACAGAAACTCAAACTTACGGTTTCTGCCGGCTTCCACCACAATCAGTCCGCAAGCGGTCGCGACACTTACACGAAGGGAACGATGACGCGTTCGTACAATTACTACGCGAACGGGATCGTTTCCTACAAGCTCGGTGAGAAAATGTCTGTTCGCAGCGGTTTTAAATGGTCTGGATTGACCTATCAAAACAGCTCCGCGAAATTCTACTACAACGATCGCCAGCAATATTCCATCCCGTTGTACCTCTACTACGCGGTGACCGAAAAACTCAACGCCGGTCTCTCGGCGGAATATCGCTATGTCGACCTCGCAACCAGCGGCTGGAATCGCCAGCGCGAACTTTCTGCGGGGATGGAGCAGGTTTGGTTCTTCGGTCTTTCCGCCGAAGGTAATGCCTGGGAAAAGCTTTCCCTTAACGGGCGTATCGGTGTAACGACTTCGGACTACTCTCGCCGCACGATTGACAACCTCGACGGGAAAGACACTTTCGGGATGTCCATTACGGCGGATTACCAGGTAACGGAAAAACTCTCCTCGGCATTGACGTTGAACCGTGACTTTGAGCTCGGCTCTGCGGCTGAAGGCATCCTCGCAACGGGTGCTACGCTTTCCGCCAACTATCGCATCGACGATTTTTGGTCTGCTAATGCAAGCCTCGGATACCGTCTCGACGATTATCGCTCTTCCGCTCGTGAAGACGATATCTACAAGGCGTCCGTCGGCGCCTCTTACGCTATCAACGAATGGGCGAGCGCCTACGCGAACTACTCTCTCGCGATTGACGACTCCAACCAGAAAGGTTCGGACTACACGAATAACATCGTGACGGTCGGTGTTTCTCTCCGCTACTAAGCGGAGAGAAAAGCTCTTTCGACGGTTTTCGTGGTGCTGAAACAGAAAGCAACACTCGTTTGAGATGAAATCAAATTTTTTGATTCGAGCCGCGATGATTTTTGCGGCTCTTTTCTTTTGCCTCGGTTTTTCCGCGTGCAAAACTACGCGGGGCCCTGGAGCGTATCCAGATTCGGCAGTTCGCGACGACGGACCGGGAACGCAAGATTACCGTATCCGCCCATTGGATACGTTGCGTTTTGAGATGTATGCGGAGCCGGATAATCGCGGAGAATATCGTGTATCCAAGGAAGGCAATATCACGCTGAACTTCATCGGACAGGTTTCCGTTGACGGGAAGACACTTGCCGAGTTGAAGGAGTACATCGAAAAGCGTTACCGCGATGACGGGTTCTATACTAATCCGCAGGTTACGCTGACGGTCATTGCTTACGCCGAACGTCGCATTTACGTTTCCGGATTTGTCGCAAGTCCCGGTCCGGTTCTGATTCCGATTGAAGAGGAATTGACTTTGGGCAAGGCGATTGATGCCGCTCGTGGTGTTTTGCCGCGCGGCTCCCGAACGGATGTGAAGGTTACGCGGACGAAAGACGGTGTTATTCGTACCTGGGAAGTGGACCTGAAAGCGATCCAGGAAGGCTACGAGCCGGACTTTCCGCTTGAAGAAGGCGACCGTGTTTACGTTCCGGACAGCGCTATTTAATCGTTGTATCGGGAGACTTAACTAAAAAACTTTTTTATAATGGCTAATTTAGAAGATAGAGAGCCTGCCGTCGATAATACCGTCCCGGGGCAACAGCCCACGGGGCCGGGCTACGGTTACGGCTACAACGGTAATTACGGAAGCGGCTACGGCTCCGGATACGGTGAAGCTCCGAGCTTTTCCGATATGATGCAGACGCGCACGCTTTCCGACTGGATCGCGATGTTCCGCGAGCGTATTTGGTATTTGATTCTTTCCGTGTTCGTTGTCGTCACGGGAACGCTCATTTACACCTACAACGTCGTGCCGGAATATACGGCATCCGCGCGCCTTCGTGTTTTGAAAAACGCTGTTCAGGCTGCGCCGGGTAGCGGAGCCAATACGACGTCGCTCGATGCGATTTCCGGGCAGGAAGACTTTCAAACGCAACTCGAAATCATGCGTTCGGGAACGATTGTGAAGCGTGTGCAGTCGCGCTTGACCTCGCCGGAATTGACGGAAGTCGTTCGTCCGTATCAGGGCGGGAACGTGTTCTCCGGTCCGCTCACTCCAACGGAGGTTATCGCGAAGCACCGCAATGTCATTCCTCAGAAGGCGACGTTTATTGCGTTTGTCGAATACACGCATCGTCGTCCGGAAGTCGCCGAAAAGCTCGCGAACTATTTCGCTGAAGAAATTCAGAAATATAATTCCGAAGACCGTGCCAACCTGACGAGTCCCGTTATTGAGTCGACGCGTGTTCAGATTGAGCAGATGGAGCACACGCTCGCACAGCAGCGCGAAGAGCGCAATTTGCTGATTAAAAACGAGCGTTTGCTGACGACGGAAATGGGCACGGCGAATGCCGAACTTTCCAGCGTTATCGCCGTTCGCGATACGGAACGCAAGAATTACGAAGACGTCCTTGCGATTCGTAACGAAATTCAAAAAACGAAAGAAGCGGGTCTTTCGCTTCTCTCCCAACCGGCGATTACGAGCAATCAACTCGTCGCGACTTTGCTCCCGCGTGTCGCGGACTTGCGCATTTCGATTACGGGACTTCTCGAAAAGTACGGGAAGAATCACCCGACACTGATTGCGCAAACCCAGCAGCTCGAGCAGGCTGAAGCCGAGCTCGCGGAAGCCGTGAAGAAAGCGGAAGCGGAATTCGATTCCAACTTCGTTGCGGCGAAGCGCCGTTATGAATCCGCGCAGAAACGTGCGGAAGAAAAAGAAGCTCAGCTTGTGCGCCTACGCGATGCGATTTCGCACCTTTCCGCTCTCGACAAGAAGATTCTTCTGAACGAAGAATTGCTTCAGCGCCTGAAGTTCAACTTGGAGGACTTGAAAATGCGCGTTATCGGCTCGGTTTCGTCGATTGTCAGCATTCTCGATCCCGCAGTTGTTCCGACGCGTGCGTCCAATAAAAACTTTGTACTGAACGCGATTTTCGGTGTCGTTGCCGGGCTCGCCATCGGTTCCGGGATTATTGTTCTTCTTTCGTTCTTTGACGATCGCATCAAGTCGACTCGCGACATTGAAAGTTTCCTCAATATTCCGCTCTTGGGTACGATTACGCAGCTTCGCCACATAAAATCTCCGGTGGATAAAGCGTGCGTCGTTTCCAACGGAAAGGATCGCGGAGCCACGGAAGCGTTCCGTGCGGTTTATTCCGCTTTGAAAATCGGGGAACAGTCCCGCCTCGCGAAAGTTTTCCTCGTTACGTCGACGATGCCGTCCGAGGGGAAAACGTTTGTTTCGACAAACCTTGCGCAGACTTACGCCGCTCATGGTGATCGTGTTTTGGTTCTGGACGCGGACTTGCGTTTGCCGAATGTCGGAAATTCCCTCGGCCTGGCCAAAGACGAACGCGGTTTGACGCGCTACATGGAAGGCTCAATGACGCTGGACGAAGCGATTATCCGCGATGTTCGCCCGAATTTCGATGTGCTTCAGGTCGGCGCTTACTGCAAGAACCCGACGCAAATCATCAACAGCCAGAAGTTCCGCGATATGCTCGAAGAGCTCAAAACGCGCTACGACCGTATCGTTGTCGACACGCCGCCGATCGGTGCCGTTTCCGACGTTTTGAACCTCTTGCCGCTTTGCGACGGTATTGTTTACACGGTTCGCTTCAATACGGTTCAGCGCACGATGATCAAAAACAACCTGCATCGCATCCAGGAATCCAAGGTTCCGGTGTTCGGCGCAGTCATGAACCAGATGGTTCGCGAAACGGCTCGCTACTACGTCAGCTCCGGGCAGTACGGGATGTATTCCAAGTATTACCACTCGGCGCAGGCGAAAGAAGTCGAAGTTCAAATCGACAAAAACGCGTAAATCGTATTCGCTTTTCCGAAATCGGCGGGAACGGGGTTTTCTTTCCGTTCCCGCCGATTTTTTTCTGAATAAAAAATGAAGATACGTTTCTTAAAAAATATTTTCCGGATTTTTATCGGCGTTGCCGCGTGCATGGTCGCGTGTGTCGGCTGTTCCGATGAAAATCGAAATCTCGAATTGGCAAAAGAGGCTCGCGCGCAGGCGCCGTGGACGATGCCCGACGATATTTTTGAAAACTACGTCGTTCCCGCGACTTCTGTTGAGGAAGCACAAGACGATTGGCGGTCGCTTTTTCGCGAGAAATTCTTGCCGGTGGTCAAAGATTGCAAAACTCCGACTGCCGCTGCCGAAGCGCTGAACCTCAAAATGTGGGATATGCTCGGCGTGCGATACAGCCCGCAACGAGACAGGCCGGACCAGTCCCCGTTTCATTCGATGCGAATCGGGAAAGCCTCGTGCACGGGGCTTTCGATTCTGCTGATCGACGCGTGCCGGGCGGTCGGCGTTCCCGCGCGTTTTGTCGGTTGCCGTTGGAAAAACAAACCGGGTAACCATTCATGGGTGGAGATTTGGGAAAACGGAGAATGGTTCCACCTCGGAGCCGGTGATTGTGTCCGTGTCAATGAGGCCTGGTTTAATGCCGATACCGCGCACGCGGATCCGGAAGATCCGCAGTTTGCGATTTATGCGGCTTGCGCCAAACCGACCGGATTGACATTTCCCGTGGCGTGGCGGGAGGGCGGAGTTTCAAAAATTCCCGCGCTCAACGTTACCGCGCGCTATCTCAAACTCGCACAACCGATTCCGGAAGGCTGTTCCCGCGTGTCGCTGAATTTGCGTTCCCGCACCGGAGAACGCCTCGCCCGCGAGGTTGTCGTTTGCGATGCCGCAAGCGGGAAAGAGCTTGTCCGCGGGAACACGCACGATAATCGCTTCGACCTCAACGACCACTTAAATTTCGTGTTCCCGCAGGGCGCTCGCTTGCGGGTTGCGCTCGCGGACAAGCCCGCCGAGCCGATTGCGGAAATCGTCGTTCCCGACGCGGAAAAAGTTTTTGAAATTGTGCTCCCGTAATTCCGGAAGTACGCGGAGCGGTTTTCGCCGTATTTTGCGCTGTGGAGCCTGCTTTTTCTCTTGCGGCTACGCCGAAAAAAAGGTTTGATCTCCGTTCCTTTTACGCGAAAGGCGAGCTGCCGGAACGTTTTTCGCTTTTTATCATAAAAATAAACAAATCCATTATCCAATGTCTCCCGCGGTCCGGCGGCGACGAGATACGGAGCCTAAAATATCATGAACATCACTGTTAAAGATCTCCTCGACGCCGGTGTCCACTTCGGTCACCAAACCCGCCGCTGGAACCCGAAATCCCGCGAATTCGTCTTCAAGCACCAGAACGGGATTTCCATTATCGACCTCGAAAAAACGTTCGAATGCCTCGAAAAGGCAACGAAGTTTATCGAAGATACGGTCGCTTCCGGCAAGGACGTGCTTTTCGTCGCTACGAAGCGTCAGGCGCAGGAGCTTATGCGTGATGCCGCTAAGGCGTGCAATATGCCGTATGCGGTCAATCGCTGGATGGGCGGCTGCCTCACGAACTTCGAAACCGTCAAAGGTTCTCTCGAAAAGTATCGCAAATATCTCCGCATGGAAGCGGACGGCTCGCTCGACAAAATGCACAAGAAAGAAGCGGCTGTCATCAAGCGCCAAATGACGCGTATGGCTCGTGGCTTCGAAGGTTTGCTCGACTTTTACAAACTCCCGGGCGCCGTTTTCGTGGTCGATATTCTCAATGAAGAAATCGCCGTCAACGAAGCCAAACGCCTCAACATTCCGTGCGTCGGTCTCGTCGATACGAACTCTGACCCGACGCAGGTCGCGTTCCCGATCCCGGGCAATGACGATGCCGTTAAGTCCGTTCGCCTCATCGTTTCCGTTATTTCCGATGCGATTCAGGCAGGTCTCGCCCGCCGCGAAGCGGAAGCCTCCGCGCGCCGCGCCGCCGTTCCCGCCGCGAAACAGGAAATCGGCAGCGCTTCCGTCGAACCGGAAGTAACGATTTCTCCGGACTTGCTCAAGGACAGCCAGCTCGCCGACGCCAAGAAACCGGCTCGCCGCACCGGCGTTCGCAAGCCGCGCGCTCCCAAAGCGAAAGCCGAATAAGTTTTCGTCGAAAGATTAAACAAACAGAAAGCACTTAAAACTATGGCAGCTATTACTGCACAAATCGTTAACGAACTCCGTTCCCGCACGGGAGCAGGGCTCATGGACTGCAAAAAAGCGCTCGTCGAAACCGATGGCGATATGGATGCCGCCGCAGAAATCCTTCGCAAGAAGGGTGCCGCGACGCGCGATAAAAAAGCCGGTCGCTCCGCCTCCCAAGGCACGGTCGCTTCCTACATTCACATGGGCGGACGCATCGGCGTTCTCGTCGAAGTGAACTGCGAATCCGACTTCGTCGCCAAGAACGAACTCTTCCAGAACTTTGCCCGCGACATCGCGATGCACATCGCCGCCGCCGCTCCGCGTTTCATCACGCGCGAAGAGGTTCCCGCAGAAGAAATCGCCAAGGAAACGGAAATCGTTAAGGCTCAGTGCGAAGGCAAACCCGCGATGGCGATTGAAAAAATCGTCGCCGGTAAGCTCGACAAATACTACAGCGAAATCTGCTTGCTCGACCAGCCCTACGTTAAGGACTCCACGGGCAAGACGACGGTCAACGATCTCATTACCGAGCAGATCACGAAGACCGGCGAAAACATCAAGATTTCCCGCTTCTCCCGCTTCCAGATCGGAGGCTAAGAGAAAAGAAAAGCTTAACGGTTAAAGTTTAGAGCTTAAAGAAGCGTTCCCGCGCGGCGAAAGCCGTTTTATGCGGGAGCGCTTTTTTTTTACGCCGGAACATACGGGAAACACGGAATCGCTTTTTTTGTTTAACCGGAAAGGCTGGAAAAGAAGGTTTTAATTAGAGGAGAAGCGACACTCCTGTCGCTCCCGTGAGGCTTTCGGGCTTTTTTTTTGCACGCAGATTCGCGCCGATTAGCGCGGATAAGAAGCGTGGGAACGCAAAACCTCTCACGAAGCCAAAAAGCCACGGAGTTTTAATTTGGGGTTCGGAATGGAAATTCCGTGTGTTCCCGTCCGTTTCCGGGGTTCAAAAAAAAATGACGACTCTTGGAAGCGATAAGTACGCGGAGTGCGGGGCTATGTCGCTTCTCTTATAAAAATACCAAAAAGGTAGAGATTGGTGTTGACTCGACTTTTTTTTTTGCAAAATCCCAAAATCGAAATTGGGACAAAATTGTTAGAGGCGGTCTCTTACATCTCAGTTTCTCTACTAAACTTAAATAAAATAATGAAAAAAATGTTCTTAATGTCGGCTCTTGCGTTGTCTGGAGTCGTTACCGCATCGGCGAGTGAAGCCCTCTATGATGCGTACTATGTCGATACTAATACTACAGACAATGGGTATCAGTATACACAGGTTACAAGTTATAAACTCAATCTGTCTTCGGGTGATGGCGATTGCGGAACTAATTACGCCCAATCTCAAGGGTGGAGTCGTTCGGGAACGATTCAGACCGTCGATTTAAACGGTCTTTCCATCGATTTTTCAAAAGATGCTCGTTACGAAATAACCTTTGGAGCCAATTTCTTTGTGAACAATCCTGTAGGGGGACAAATTCCGTGTGTGAATTTGACAATGGTTAGCAAAGACAACACCCGAACTCTCATGTTCGGAAATTCTAATGACGATCTTTGTCAGGTCGGATGGTTTTCTGGAGATTGGTCGGAAAAGACGAACGGGTTGAAGTATTTGGGGGCTCTTTCCTCAGAAGACACCAATGTTTGGACTGCTGCCGGAGGTGTTGTTTCGACCGGATTTTGTGAGTTCAAAATTGTTTTCGAAACGTTTGCAGACCCGAATATTCATGACCAGATTGACTATTCTATTACTCGTAACGGGCAAACGACATCGTTTACTCGGCTGAGCTCGGACGACATGACGCATAATATTGGAAGTCTCGTTTTTGATGACATTGGGTTCACGGTTGTGGGGGCAAATTTCCCCGCCGGAATGACGGAGCCTGCAAACGGAGAGAATGGCGTAACGCTCTTGTCTTATTATAACGGAAAGAACGTTGGAACCTATACGGAGTATTCTAGAGCAGAGGTTCCCCAGCCGGAACCGGAACCTCCCGCTCCGGACGTTCCTGAGCCGTCGGCGTTTGGTTTGTTGGCGGGCTTAGGTGCGATCGCGCTTGCGATGTCGCGCCGCCGCCGCTCCCGTTAATTAAGCGAAATCGGTTTTAGGGTTTGTCGGGTTTCCCTTAGAAAAATCCGATTTCATATATAATTGTAGATTAATGTTAGCGCCCCTGAGAGGTACTCTCGGGGGCGTTTTTTTTTGAGGGGGCGGGCTTTTTTTTTTGCACGCAGATTTGCGCCGATTAGCGCGGATAAGAAGCGCGGGAACGCAAAACCTCTCACGAAGCCAAAAAGCCACGGAGTTTTAATTTGGGGTTCGGAATGGAAATTCCGTGTGTTCCCGTCCGTTTCCGGGGTTCAAAAAAAATGACGACTCTTGGAAGCGATAAGTACGCGAAGTGCGGGGCTATGTCGCTTCTCTTAT
The DNA here is from genome assembly GCA_017935025.1 of Opitutales bacterium. Classification (GTDB taxonomy): domain Bacteria; phylum Verrucomicrobiota; class Verrucomicrobiia; order Opitutales; family UBA953; genus Spyradosoma. Next base: position 25,978 of record JAGBIL010000044.1, read on the forward strand.
AAAAACACCAAAAAGGTAGAGATTGGTGTTGACTCGACTTTTTTTTTTGCAAAATCCCAAAATCGAAATTGGGACAAAATTGTTAGAGGCGGTCTCTTACATCTCAGTTTCTCTACTAAACTTAAAGAAAGAAAAAAAAAATAAAGACTATGAATAAGTCATTCTTAACTGCAACGGCTCTCTTTTTGGCGGGCTCGCTCTGTGCAAGTGCTACATGGAAGGAGTCCACAAAGATGCAGAGTACGGAGAAGGTGAAGTATACGTATGAGGAAGAGTCGTCGACCAACTTCCTCGGCACGGCAACTTCGTTTACCGGCATTGATACGACGGGAGTCTCAAATGAGGTTCAGCATCATGTAGCGGGAACAGTCGATTTTACGCGTGACGCTCGTTATCACATCACGTTTGAAGTACAGCACCAAGGATACAGTTCCGGAGAAACCCCGGCATCTGTGGTCCTCTCCCTTATTAGCACCGGAAATGATATTTCCTTGTTGTTTGGCAATGCGGCGGACACGATGGCACGTTTCGGTTGCATTTTGCACAAAGACGTAACCGCGACATTCGCGCAGGAGAATTTTGTCAATAATTCCGCAGGTACTAATTACTGGTCAACGCTACCTTCCGGCATGGCTTACGGAAACGGAACTTACCAATACGATCTCATTTTTGAAACATTTAGCAATAACTCCATTAATGATAGGATTTATTTTGGCGTAACAAACGAAAATACAGGGCGAACGGTTACTTCTCTGGTTCTGAACAGCTCCCATTTGGGCCCAGGAGGACATACCACAACGGTTTTTGATGATATCGGTTTTCATCTCGTCGGCAACTCGGGAGGGGCACTCAGCAACCCTGGAGGAAACCCGGGTGCGACGCTTGTTGGAAACAGTACCTATGTTCCACAATCAAAAATGACAGTTTATACGCGCACGGAAGAAATTATCCCGGAGCCTCCCGCCCCGGATGTTCCTGAGCCGTCAGCCTTCGGCTTGTTGGCGGGCGTGGGTGCGATTGCGCTTGCTGCGTCGCGCCGCCGCCGCTCCCGTTAATTAAGCGAAATCGGTTTTAGGGTTTGTCGGGTTCCCTTAGAAAAATCCGATTTCATATATAATTGTAGATTAATATTAGCGCCCCTGAGAGTTACTCTCGGGGGCGTTTTTTTTTTTGTGGGGGGCGGGCTTTTTTTTTTGCACGCAGATTCGCGCCGATTAGCGCGGATAAGAAGCGCGGGAACGCAAAACCTCTCACGGCATCACGAAGGCACGGAGCCTGATTTGAGGTTGGGAATTGTAAATTCCGTGTGTTCCCGTGGTTAAGAAACTTCGTGTGTTCCACGGGAGCGACAGGAGTGTCGTGTCTCCCGTAAATAAAAACGCTGCGGCTCTATGTCTTTGTGAGAAGTTTTGCGTTCCCGCAGAGGGGTGTGAATCTTCTTTTTTCTTTCGCTTGCGGGCAGAAAGGTTTACAGTTGAGGCACTTATGGTTGATACTTTGTTCTACCTTTTTGCTACACTGACTTTGGTAAGCGCCTCCCTTGTGGTGACGAACCGCAAGCCTGTGAATAGCGTCGTTGCGATGATTGTTACGATTGTCGGCGTGGCGGCGAACCTGTTTCTGTTAGATGCTCCGTTTTTGGCGACCTTGCTGATTATGGTCTATGCCGGAGCAGTGATCGTGTTGTTCCTTTTCGTCATTATGTTGATGGATCCGGATGTCCCCGCATTAAAGCGCGGCTGGTTCGGGACGGCCCTTGTCGGCGTAGTGTTTTTCGCGCTTTGTGCGGCGGGAACGGTTTGGCTGTTCGGTTTTTCCGGTGCGGTTCCCGTGATTTCGGCTCCGACGGAAAATATGCCGGCGGCGCTTGCTTACTCGAATGATGCGACCGCGTTCGGCTGGCCGCTGTTCACGAAGTACGTTGTTTTGGTCGAAGCGTCTGCGCTTTTGTTGCTTGCGGCGATGGTCGCCGTGTTCATGTTGCATTCGCGTCGTCGCGGGAACGAAGAATCCTGCGGTTGCTGCTGCAAAAAGTAAGTAAATTTTTTAGGGAAAAAAGTCATGACTTTATCTCATTTTCTTGTTCTTGCCGGTTTGCTGTTCGGCATCGGGTTGACGGGTGCCGTGGTGCGCCGCAGCGTGCTCGTCGTTTATATGTCTTTGGAAATGATGCTGACGGCATCGATGCTTGCGCTGGTCGCGTTTTCCAAATACTGCAACCTGATGGACGGGGCGGTGTTTTGCTTCTTCATTATTACGATCGCGGCGGCGGAAGTTGCCGTCGGCTTGGCACTGATTGTTTCTCTCTTCCGTAAGCGCAAAACGGTGGATTTGGACGATTTGCAATCTCTGAAAAACTAAAATTTCTTTCGACATGGATAACGAAACCTTGCTTCGCGTGATTTTGCTCACGCCGCTTGTGGCGGCTGTCGTCTCGGCGTTTTTCTTTCGTCGTTCCCGCGTGATTGCTCCCGTGATTTCGGTAACGGCCGCGGGCGTAATTCTTTTTGCTTCGCTGGCGCTTTTGCTCGGACTTGAACCTGCGAATCCGACGGCGAGTGCGACGCTTCCGGGTTTTGCGCTCGGCGGTTTTACCGAGCTTGAAACGATCGGGCTTTCCGTGGATAAAAACGGGGCGGCGATGCTTTTCGTCGTAACGTTTGTCGCGTTTTGGATCCACGTTTTTTCCGTCGGATATATGGACGACGATAAGGCGCGCGGGCGTTTCTTTGCGGGCTTGAGCGTGTTTATGTTTTCGATCCTCGGGATCATTCTCGCGAACAATCTTTTCATGACGTTCATTTTCTGGGAACTCGTCGGTTTCAGCTCCTATATGCTGATCGCGCACTACTGGAATACGGACTACGCGGCGATGGCATCGAAGAAGGCGTTTATTGCGAACCGTGTCGGCGACCTCGGCTTCCTCGTCGGGATTATCCTTTGTTACGCGCAGTACGGAACGACGAATTTCGCGGAGTTGGAAGCGTTGATTAAGAGCGGCGAAATGACGGTTACGTCGATCGGGCTTCTGCTGATGTGCGGCTTCCTCGGAAAATCCGCTCAGTTCCCGTTGCACGTTTGGCTGACGGACGCGATGGCGGGACCGACGCCGGTTTCCGCGCTCATTCACGCGGCGACGATGGTCGCGGCGGGCGTGTTCTTCATGGTGCGTATTTTCTTCCTGCTCACGCCGGAGGTGCTGACGACGATGCTCTGGCTTTGCGCGGGCATGGCGGCACTCGGCGGGCTTTGTGCTCTCGGGCAGACGGATATTAAAAAGTCCCTTGCGTATTCGACGCTTTCGCACCTCGGATTTATGGGCGCGGCGATCGGGCTCGGCTTGCCGGAAATCGCTCTGCTCCACATGGCGATGCACGCGTTCTTCAAGGCGACGCTGTTTCTTTGCTCCGGTTCCGTCATTCACGCCTGCCACCACGAGCAGGATATGACGAAGATGGGCGGCTTGCTGAAAAAAATGCCGATTACGGCGGCGGCGTTCATCGTTGCCGGACTTTCGATTTGTGCGTTCCCGTGGATGGCAGGTTGGTATTCCAAGGATATGATTTTGTCCGGCGCGTATTTGGCGGGGAACATTCCCGCATTTGTTGCTCTTGTGGTTGCCGCAATCGGAACGACGCTTTACACCGGACGTATGTTCGCGATGGTGTTTCTCGGAAACGCTCACGGACACGGCGCGGAACACGCGAAGGAATCTTCGGTTTGGATGACGCTTCCGCTCATCGTTTTGGGCGTGATTTTCTCGCTCGGTGCCGGCTGGTTTCTCGCGGGAACGAACGGTATTTCCTGGCTCGGAGGAAAAATGAATGCGCTGTTTCCGACGGTCGCGACGGAAGCGTTTGCGCACGGTTATCACGACTTGCACGACAAGCTCGCGGCGGCGGGATTGGTGGCTCCGATGTTTATTCTCGGCGTGGTGATTTTGGTTGTCGGTCTCGGGCTCGCCGTGGTTTTTTACCGTACGGCTACGGGCGAAGACAAGTTGCGCGAATATTCGCCGACGCTCTACAAGGCGCTTGAATATCGCTACATGGATACGCTCTACGCGTGGTACATCGAAAAAGTTCAACAGCGTTTTGCGATGTTGGTGGCGATGCTCGATACGGCGTTGGTCAATATGTTGGCAATGCGCGGAGTGGTTGCGGGCGTCCCCGCGATCCTCGGATCGGTTTCCCGCCGCTTTGTCCAAAACGGGAACGGAAGCATTTCCGTGTTTTGGATTGCGCTCGGGGCGTTGGCGGTTGCCGCCGCCTTGGTCTCCGGGGTGCTTTCGTAAAAATTTTACAGGAAGGTTTTCAAGATGAACTGTGGATCCTCTCTCTTGCAAGTTGCCGTTGCCGCGCCGCTCGTCGCCGCGCTGGTGATGGCGTTTTCGAAATGGCTTCCGTGTGCCGCGAAGAAGGCGGTTGCGGGTGTCGGATTTGTCGTTCCCGCGTTGGCGGCGCTCGCGCTTTGTTACGCGTTCCCGTGCGCGGAAAAAATCGGCGGTTACGCATTTTATTCCTCGTGCGAAACGATCGGCGTGCCGTCGCTCGGGATTTGGCTTCAATTCGGATTAAACGGTATTTCGCTTCCGCTGTTTCTGATGGCGACAATTGTCGGACTTGCGGCGGGCTTGCGCGCGATTGCGACAAAGGGAGTTGCCCAGGGCGGACTTTACTACGCGGTAACGCTGGTGATGTTCGGCGGCGTGCTCGGCGTGTTTTCCGCGATTGACGTTTTCTCCTTCTACATTTTCCACGAATTTGCGCTGATTCCGACCTTCGTTGCTATTTTGCTCTGGGGCGGTTACGCGCGCAAAACGACGGCGATTACGATGGCGATTTACCTGACGCTCGGCGCAATGGTTTCGCTCGCCGGGCTGTTCGCTCTCTATTTCGCGGGAGCGGGTGCCGGAGAATACGGCTTCAGCTTCCTCGGTGTTGCGCAGGCGGTTGCCGGCGGGATTGTGCTCGACGGGAACGTCTCCGTGATTTTTGCACTCTTGCTTTTCGGTTTCGGGATTCTGGTTTCACTGTTTCCGTTCTATTCCTGGGCACCGGACACTTATTCGGTGGCACCGACTCCGATTTCGATGCTTCACGCCGGGGTGCTGAAAAAATTCGGTCTTTACGGCTTGATTCAGCTCGGTGCGCTTGCGCTCCCGCTCGGTTTGGCGGATTGGCAGAATTGGATTATCTGGCTTGCGCTCGGTAATATCGTGCTCATCGGTCTGATTACGATGGTGCAGAAGGACTTGAAACAAATGGTTTCTTACAGCTCTGTGATGCACATGGGGCCGATCTTTCTCGGAATTGCGGCGTTTGCGATTTCCGGCGGCGATACTGCAGGGCTCGGCGGCGCGGTTGTGCTGATGTTCGCTCACGGGCTTTCGGTCGCGCTTCTGTTCCACCTCGGGCAATCCGTTTACGATCGCACGGGAACGTACGATATGACGAAAATGGGCGGGCTGACGGCGAAAGCTCCCGTGCTTGCGGCGTTCTTTGTCGCGGCGACGATGGCGAGCATCGGTCTGCCGGGCTTTGCCAACTTCTGGGGCGAACTCACGATTTTCACTTCGCTGGCGCAAATTCAGCCGACGTGGTTGCTCGGCGCGATTGTGCTTTCTATCGTAATTTCCGCGATTTACGGACTCCGTGCCGTGGCGAAAATATTCTACGGGAAAAATACCGGGGCAGCGCTTTCGGACGAAGCTTTTGAAAACGTGCGCGATATCACGACCGCCGAGCGCGTTCCCGCGATTGTTCTTTTCGCGGCGTTGGTCGCCGTCGGTTTCGTGCCGTCTTTGATTACGAAAAACATCGATGCGACGCTGAAAGCGGACTTCGCACCCGCGGCAAAGGAACTTTGCGCGGACTGCGATAGCGTTCCTGCAGAAACGGACGTTGATACGATTATCCTCGAAGGCTCGATTCCGGTCGAAGTTCCCGCCGATAACTGCGAAGCCTGCGGCGGAAATGCGGAACAGGTCGTCCTTGCAAAAAACATTACGGTTTCCGTTGACGGTGCCGTCGGCAATCCCGGCGATTTTGTTTTGAGCGGCGATGATGCCACCTTGCTCAAAGTTTTGGAGCAGGCGGAAGTGGACGAGGAGGCGACGTTTGTTGTCGTACTCCGCGTGCGCGCGCGCATTCCCGTGGACATCGAGGAACTCCGTAACGGCGACGTTGACGATATTCCGCTCGAAGACGGCGATAAAATTTCTGTCGAATAACGCAAAACTTTTTTCTGACTATGTTTCAAGGTGCTTCAACAATGGATTCGGTCGTTGAATTTTATAAGGCATGGCAGCCGGATTTGAACACGCTCTACACGTGTTTGCCGGAAATTCTGCTCGGCGTGCTTGCGTTGCTCGCATTGGTTTTTGACGTTGCGTGCAAGAGTTGCGCGGCGAAACGTGCGGCGCGCGGTTTTATCAGCGCGGCGTTGGTGGCGATGTTTATTTGTGCGATCGGCGGGGCGTTCCCGTCGCCTGCTCCGGAAGCGATTATGGCTCCCGGGCTGTTTTTCTCGTTCGGAAAAATTTCGATTTGGTTGGTGCTGTTTATCGCGTGTGCGTTTTTGGCAATCAATCTTTCCGGAATTGTGCGTTCCCGTGAGGGTAATGCGGAAATTTCCGCTCCCGCGACAACGCATCTGATTCTGATTGCGACGGCGGCGGCTTCGTTGCTTTTGAAGGCGACGAATTTCGTGGCGTTTTTCGTGTTGCTTGAAACGCTTACGGTTTGCCTTTACGCGCTTGTCGGTTCGAATCGCAACAGCGCGTATTCGCTGGAAGCCGGCGTGAAATACCTGATTGCGGGCGGCATTTCCGGAGGTTTGATGCTTTTCGGCATCGTGTTGCTTTACGGCGGCGCGGCTATGTCCGGCGCTCCCGTGCTTACGGGGGAGCCGCTCAGTTACGGAACGGTGTTTGTCTTCCTTACGCAAAATCCGGAAAGCCTGCTCGGACTTGCGGGAGCCGGCTTGGTGCTCGCTGGCGTGATGTTTAAGCTCGGCGTGTTCCCGATGCAGTTCTGGATTCCCGATGTTTACCAGGGAGCGCCTTCGCATATAACGTTCTTCCTCGCGACGGTTTCCAAGGCGACGGGATTTTTCCTCGTGTTTCCGATGCTTGCCACGTTTAGCCCGATTTGGGGAAAACTTTTGCCGGTCTTGCTCGCGTGCGCGCTGGTTTCTATGGTTTATGCCAACGTGACGGCTCTCGGTATGCGCAATGTAAAGCGCCTGCTCGGTTTGTCGGGCGTTTCGCACGCGGCGTACCTGATGGTCGGCGTGCTCGGCGCGTGGCAAGTAACATCCTCCGGAAACGCGGAAATGGCGGCGCCCTGCATTACGTTGGTCATTGCCTACATCGTTGTTTACATTTTGACGATTTATCCGATTTTTTCGGTGATGTCGCGTATGCCGCAAACGAACGATGCGTTGCAAAACCTTGATGACTACGAAGGGCTTTCCAAGAATAATCCGTTGCTTGCGGGAACACTGGCGTTCGGTCTCGGTTCTCTTGCGGGAATTCCGCCGACGGTTGGGTTCATCGCGAAACTCGGGATTTTGTTCGTGCTCTTTCAAGCGGGCTTCTATGGCACGATTGCGGTGATGCTCGGTTGCGTCGTCGTTAGCATTTACTACTATTTCGGCTGGTTCCGTGCGGCGTTTACGGGCGGAGAAAATGCTCCGGCGAAAACGTATCTTCCGGTCGGGCTTTGTTCCCGCGTGGTGCTGATTGCGTTTTCCGCGCTGATGGTGCTGGCATCGCTGGGCTACTGGGGCGTGATTCGCGGACTCTGATTTCCCGCAAAAGTGCTTAGATGCGAAAAAGCTCTCCGAAAAAGGGGAGCTTTTTTGTCGTTCCGCTTCCGGAATATCGGGCGAGAAAAAAACAATGCCCGTTTTCAAAAAATCCGTATTGTCCGGCTTTTTGCATTGTCGCGGGAACGTTTTGTCTGTTTAATTCCCGTAAAATTCGTGGGAACCCCCATTCCTGCGGTCTCATTAATTTCCCCCAACGATTTCCAAAATGCTTAAAAAATCCCGTTCGTATGCCTTGGCAACGGCAGCGCTTGCCGCTGTATTTATCGCCCTCTCGCCGATGACGGCTCCGTCGGTTTTCGCGCAGGCAGCACCTGCACAACCAAAGAAATCGCCGCTCGAACTTGAAGCGGAAGCTGCTTACAAACTCGCTAACGAAAAGAAATATCCGGAAGCGATCGCGGCCTTTAAAGCGCTTAAAAACGGGAAGTGGAAAGAGTGGCTCGAATCGAATGACATGATTTCGGCGATCGACTACCAGATTGCCGCGTGCCTCATCGCCCAGAAAAACTGGACGGCGGCGGAAGCGGAGCTCAAAAACTTTATCGAAAAATATCCGAAAGATCCGCAGTTGACGGATGTGCGCCTCTCGCTCGTGAGTTGCTACATTCAACAGGAGCGCTGGGAAGATGCGCGCGTTGCCGTGGACGCGATTTTGAAATGGCTTGAACGCAATCCGAATCCGGGGCTCGCAATCAAGGCGATGCTCGCCCGCGTGGACTTGCTCCAACGCGAAGGCGCGGCAAAGGACAAGGCGGGAACGAAACCACCGGACGGTGTTGACAGTTGGGAAAAACTCGCTTTGGCAACGAGCGCCCAAAACCTTTACAGCCTGACGAACAACAACATCAACTCAGCGGAAATGATTGAAGCCCGCCAGAAGCTCATCAACATTTACCGCAAGCTCGGCCGTATCGGCGAAGCAAACGCGCTGAAGGAAAAGGTCGATGCGTATATTTCCGGAAAGGGCGGGGCGCTTGATCCCGCGAGTCTGATTCGCTCGAATATGCAAAATCTCGAAGTCGGGGACGATTATTTCGGACAGGCGCAGGATATTGATGTCGAAATGGCGAGCGACGAAGAATTTGCGCGCCGTCAGGAACTTTTCCGTCAGGCTTTGCAAATCTATCAGGGCGTGATGCGTAAAGATGCGCTGATGAAGTGCTTCGGTCCCGCGCTTGAAATGTCGAAAGCGGCTGTCGAAACCGCCAAGAAGCAGGGCGGCGAAACGCCCGACGAAAAGGCGCAGGCGAAAATCGACAAAGCGGAGGAAGAGCTCGCGCAAATTGAGGAATACAAAACCGGATTTGACGAAAACAAGGACTTCGACGCGTTGATTTCCTTCCGCATCGGAGCAAGCTTGATTTCACTCGACCGCTTCTGGGAAGCGTATGTCGCATTCGGCGATATTCTCCAGAACCACAAGGATTTCGATCTGCTCAGCACGGCAACGTATTACTACATTCTTACGTTGCGTGCAATGGGGCGCGACGACGAAGCGCAGGCGGAATGTAAAAAATTTATTGATACATTTAAGGACAACAAGGAAAAGGGCGACGAACTCGGGCGCGTTGCGCTTTTGCTCGGGCAGATCTCTTACGACAAGGGCGATTACAAAGACGCTATCGCACAACTCGAATGGGTGAAGAAGAACGTCCCCAAGCTCCCGCTCGATGTTAATTGCCAGATTGATTGGTTCATCATCGCGGCGAACTTCTCCCGTTGCCCGTGGGGGATTTTGAACGACGAGGAAAAAGAATACATCAAAGGCATGGGGAAGCCCGGCTATAAGCCGAAACTTTCCGCTGAATCTCAAAAAACGCTTTCGCTGATTGATTCGTTCCTCGAAAAGTACCAGACAAATGCGGACTTTTCTCCGGTGGTTGAAGAAATGCTCTATCGCCGTGCGTTGCTTTTCTTCTATTCGACGATGTTGCCGGAAACGAAAGCCGCGTTTGAAGTTTACGTCGACAAATATCCGGAAGGACAATTCATTCCGGACGCGCGTTACCGCCTCGCCGTCGTGCAGAACGGGATTCGCCCGCCGCAGACGCAGGATGTCATCAGCCGCTGCACGAACTGGATCAAGGATTATTTCGATGTCGACGATAAAACGGTGCTGAACTCTCTTGTCGTGCCGAAACTTCGCGACGATGTTTCCGTCAATATCGCGGATTCCGTCGCGTACCAGCTTCCGGAAGTTTACACGCTTCTCGGGGACGCGAACAAATCTCTTGCGGAAGCGGTGAAAGGCTCCGAAACACGCAAGGGTATCGGAAACAAGAAAATTGCGAAGTTTACGCAGAGCGACCTTCGCAAGAAGCAAAAATACATGGATGCGAGTGTCGATGCGTACATTCTCGCGGCGAAAACGGCACGCTACAATCCGGACGCGTTGTATTTTTCTTTGAACGAGCTCGACAAGCAGCTCCCGCAGCTCGAAGGCGGCTACGCACGTTTGCTTGACCTTTACAACACGCTTTACAACTGGGATCCGTCCTCCCCGGAAGCTCTGGGCTACCTCTTTAAGAAAGTGGACTACACGGTGCGTAAAGCGCGCTCCGAAGCGCAGAAAATGCCGCAGCCGGAAAAGCTCGCACACATTGCAAAGGCGCAGGACGAAACCCGCAAAATCATGGCGGATGCGATTTTGAAAAACATCAACGATCCGCGTCAGGACGGCGTTGAAACGTTGATCGACGACCTCGCGTCCCGTTTTGCCGATAAGGTGAAAAAGCACCCCGCACCGAAAGAAGGCGAAGCCCCGAAACCGCGCGATCCGGACGAATACACGGTTGAAAAGGCGGTGGCGGACATGAAAACGCTCTTGAAACTCACGGGAGATACGCAGGCATCGCTCGTCGCGCGTGCCCGCGGTCTCTACGCGGAGTCCGTGATTTACGACAATCTCGCGTTCCTCAACGCCCGCCGCAATGCGCCCGAAAGCAATCGTCTTGCCTCCAAGCGCGATGACCTCTACCGGAGTTTGGCGAGCCAGCACAAACCGGACGAACTCAGCCCGATGATTCTTTCCAAGGTCGGTTCCTACCTGCTTGATCGCGGGGACGTAAAGAAGGCGGAAGAATTCTTCCAATACGTTTTGGACTTCTACAAGGGATCCGAGTCCGCCGAGTTCTCGTTTGAAGGGGAAGGGCGCATCCTTCTCGATCGCAAGGAATACAAAAAGGCTTACGAGATCTTCAATGAAGCTATTGAAGGCAATGTCGCCTATATGCTTGAGCCGGATCTTCGCCTCGGGCGTGCCCAATCGCTCATTCTGATGTCGGACGCGGACGCTTCCGCGCTCAACATCGCCGATCGCCTTGAAAACGCGACGACCGAACTCAACTACATCAAGAGTATCAAGGAATGGCGCGGGCGACCGACGGCGGCGGCTCTTTACTACCTCGGACAGGTCAAGGAAATGAAGGCCGCTAAGGAAAAAGACCGCACGAAGCGCGAAGATTTGTACAAATCCGCCATCGGCGATTACCGCATTTGCTACCTGACGTGGAAAAAGTATCCGGAATTTGCCGCCAAGGCGATGCTCCGCACGGGAATTGTGTTTAAGGATTTCCTCAAGCGCCCGAGCGACGGAGTGAACCCGTCCGACGCGGAAGCCGCGAAGTTGCTCTTCCTGCAAATGACGGAGCCCGCGAGCCGCTACAAAGATACGCCGGAAGGCAAAGAAGCCGCAAAGCTTCTTCAAACCATGTGAACCCCTTCAACTAATTCACGAAAATGAAAAAGAAATTTTTGCAGTTCCTTGCCCTCGCGGCACTTATCGCCGTTCCCGCAACTTCCGCTTTTGCGCAGGCCGCTCCCGCCGCATCTGCCGTGGGGGATGTGATTAAGGCGAAAGACACGAAAAAGAAAAAGCGTGTTGTCATCAAATTCGGTTTTGAAAAACCGGTGCGGCAGACCTGGGAAATCAACTACCCGGAAAAACTGCTTCCTCCCGGTGCCAAGAAACCGAAGGCGAAGCTGACGGCGGCAAATCTGAAAGATTCTCCGCGCGGGGTTATGGTCGTTAAGGAAAACATCGACCTGCAAACGGGAATGCGTTTTACCGACGAGCTCCCTCTGAAAGACGTTATCGGCATCATTTGGGAAAACGAAACCCAGCTTAAGGAGGCGCGCAACGAACTTTCGCAGGGCAATCCTGCTGCCGCGCTTGCCACTGCAGAACGCTTCCTTGCCTTTTTCAAGGACTTAAAGGCTGTCCCCGGTTCGCTCTGGCTTGAAGCCGCCGTGATTAAACTCGACGCACTCGACCTTCAGGAAAACGACGCAATCATGGATTCGTTCATTCGCGAACTCCAGGATGCTCCGGGCTGGGAAAAAATCGAAGGACTGCCGGAACGCATCAAGATCGTCCGCCTGCGCCAGCAACTCCGCAAGGGAGATTTCCAACGCGTGTTGCGCGATGCGACCGAAATGATGAAAACCGTCGATTCTCCGGAAACGAACGCGCAACTCACGATGCTCAAAGGACGTGCGGAATTCAATCTCGGCAAATACGAAGACGCGCTCTACACGTTCCTACGCGTTCCCGTGTTCTACGGCAACCAGACGGAATTCGTTCCCGCGTCGAAACTCGAAGTCGCCCGTTGCTTTCTCAAACTCGACGGGCCGGACCGTAAGGGGCAGAACCTGCCGAAACTTGCCGAGTCGTACATCATGGAAGTTGTAACCGAGTATCCGATGACACCGGAAGCCAAGGAAGCGCTTTCACTCCTGCCGAAGGACAAACAGGCGGAGCTCTCCGCCCGCGATTCCCTCGCGGAAGACCAGAAGCGCGCTCTTGTCGCCGCTTCTATAGGTTCGTCCGACGCCCCGGCCGAAGCCGTCAGCGACGGAAGTGAAGACCTCATCGTCGAAGACGAAGAAGAAATCGAAATTGACGATTCCGACGAAGAATAAATTCGCCTTGAACTCCAATTTTCTTTTTAATCAAAACCATTATTAATCCCCTCAACCCAAATACCTCTATATTTAAAATCGCTATGAATATGAAATTGCGCAAACTCCTCCCGCTGCTCGTTATCGGAGCGGCACTCGTCCCGACATTCCTGTTCGCGCAGGAAGCCGTTGAACCCGCCGCAGAAGCGGCAACCGAAGCCGTTTCCGAAGACAGTTTTCTTGATACACTCAAGCAGGGCGGTTGGGTTATGTGGCCGCTCCTGTTTTGCTCCATTGCGCTTGTTTGGCTTACGGTGGACGGTTATATGCGCTCCATGATCAAGCGTATGTTCCCGCCGGCGCACATCGAACAGATTCGCTCTCTTTTCCAGAGCGGGGACTACCGCGGAGTTTACGAATTCTGCAAAGCGAATCCCTCCACGCTTTCGGACGTCGTCCGTATGGGGGTGGTCTTCCTTCCGGACGGAAAAACAATGACGGAAGAAGCGATTTTCTCGGAAATTTCCCGTATTAAAGCGGGCTTTGACGCGCGTATTTCCTACCTCTCCGTTATCGGGGTTTGCGCTCCGATGGTCGGTCTTCTCGGTACGGTTACGGGGATGAAAGGTGCGTTCGGCGCTCTCGGTAAGGAAGGTGTCGGAGGCGGCGGCGCAGGCGAACTCGCCGGCCACATCGGGGAAGTTCTCGTCGCTACGGCTTCCGGTCTTGCGGTTTCGATTCCGGCGTTCTTCTTCTTCTACCTCCTCCGCAACCGTATTACGACGGTTCTTCACGACTTGCAGGAAGTCGTTACCGGTCTCTTCCGTAAGATGCCTTACGAAAAGTTTGAAGGCTATCAGATCGGCGACGAAGAAATCTATGCTGCAATGCCGAACTGGGTCGCCGCAGAGGAAGGTATCGACGCTCCTGCTGAAGAACAACAGGCTTAATGGCGCGTTCCCGCGCTTTTCGTTAACTTTTATCTGAAAAGGATTGACCTATGGCCAGTAGCGGTGGCGGAAATGGCGAGCCGGAATTTCAGATTGCGCCGATGCTCGACGTGCTCTTCGTTTTGCTCATCTTCTTCATGAGCATTTCGACGTCGCAGATGTTGAAGATCGACACCAGCATTACGCTGCCTGTCGCTTCCAACGGCGCGGAGCCTGACCAGAAAACTAAGGCTAAAGCCGTGCTCATCAACGTCAGTTGGGACAAAACGCTGGGGCAGCCCATCGTCAAGCTCGACGATACGCTGATCGACATTACGGAGCAGGGGCGCGAAAAAACCGTGGAAATGATTATTTCCCGTGCGACTAATCCGTACACGAAAGAAATTGACCCCGAGGTTCGCTTCCTCATTCGCGCAGACAGGCAGATTCCGGCAAAATACATCAGCCAGGTGCTTATGCTCGCGGCGGACGCGGGAATGGATAACATCGCCTTCACGGGCATGAGTAAGGACGACTAATCATGAAAAGAGTTCCAGCGGAAGAACCGGCAAATCTCGGTTTCCAGATCGCGCCGATGCTTGACGTCGTCTTCGTCATTCTCCTTTACTTCATGGTCTTGGCGGGAACGGCGAAAGTCGAATACGAAATCAAAACCACGCTCCCGGGCTCGGCGGATGTTTCTACCGCCGTTTCCGACGAGTTGCCGCCCGACGAAGTCGTTATCGGCATTTCCGCCGAAGGAGAAGTTTCTCTCAACGACGACCCGATCGGCCAGCCCGGCGACGTTAAGATGAATGACCTCTATGTGGAAATGCGCAATCTTGCGGATGCCGCGTTGCAGTCGCAGACGAAAATCATCGTTACCGTTGCTGCCGAAGAAACCGTCGTTTACGACCGTATCATGAACGTGCTCGACGTGCTCGCGAAAGCGAAGATTTCCAACGTTACATTCAGCACGACCGAAGGCGAATAATTCAAAGGATTCGCTTCCCGAAAAAAAAAAAGCGTTCCCGCATGGCGAAAGCCGTTTTTATGCGGGAACGCTTTTTTTGTGCTAATCTCCTTTGCGGCGGAGAATAATCCACGAAAGCCACGCCGTCCAAATCGCGGCGATAATAAATCCGGCAACGCCGAGGTGGTGCGTGAATCCGCGCGTTTCGTTCCCGACAAACGAATCCGAGCACACCAAAAGCGCCGACGCAACCAGGAGCGCACCAATGATGAGTGCGAGCGAGAGGCGGTTGGTAGCCTTGTCAAGTGTCGCCCGCATGGAGCTTAATCCGCGGTGCTCTATTTCGATTTTGGCATCGCCTTTTTCGATTTTCCAAAGAATGCGCTGAACCGATTCCGGCATTTCCTTAATGTAGGCAAACTGCCGCTCAATTCCGTGAATCGCGTCGCCGACAAGCGTTTTCGGGTTCCAGCGCTCCATGTAAAGGCGGTTCAGTGCTTCTTTCGCAAAATGTTGGATGTTGAATTCGGGATCGGCGGCGTGACCGGTTTCCTCCATGACGATGACGGATTTGGCGAGCAACGCGTAGTCGCGCGGGAGCGGCAGGCTGCAATCGGAAAACACGCGCAACATATCGAAAATCATGTGCCCGAGCGACCCTTCCTTTTGTTCAAAATTCTGGTGTCTCCGTAGCACAACGGCGATTTCCGATTCCGCTTTCGCTTTGTTGATTCGCTCCGACGGAGGATAGGCTTTTAAAACGACTTGCAAAACTTTTTCCGCGTCGCCCGCCGCTGCCGCCGCAAAAATATCGGCAAGGAAGTAGCGCATCTTCCGCGAAAGCGTTCCCGCGACGCCCCAGTCGATGAAGCAAACGCGATTGTCCGGCGTGAGCAGGATGTTTCCGCTGTGCGGATCCGCGTGGAAAAATCCCGCCGTGAAAATCTGGTGAAAAAGGGAACGCGCCCCGCTCGCCGCCGCTTCCGGCGCGGGAACGCCGCCTTTGCTGGGAGCCACACCGTCAATCCACTGTGAAACAAGCACTCTCGCGGTCGAATACTGCGGAAAAATTTTCGGCGCAAAAACCCCCGGAAACGGATTCACCGCGTTAAAATGCTCGGAGTTCCGTGCTTCAAAGGAAAAATCCGTTTCCCGCAATACACCGTCGCGAATTTCGGAAAGGATCCCCGCAAGGTCATAGGACGCGAGTTCGGGAAAGCGCTCGACCGCGCGATCCACAAGCCATACGAGGATTTCAAAATCCCGCGTCATATCCCGCGCCGCGCCCGGCCTGCGGATTTTCACCGCAACCTCTTCGCCGCTTTTCAGCCGCGCGCGGTAAACTTGCCCGACGCTTCCCGCCGCGGCGGGAACGGTGTCAAACTCGGAAAAGTACGCATCGATTCCGTTTTCGAGTTCCGCGTTGAAAACAGGCTCGATTTGCGCCCACGGAACGGGCGAAACGCTGTCGCGTAGCTGCTTCAGCTCCTCAATGAGCGGCGCAGGTAAAATATCCTCGCGCGTGCTGATGATTTGCCCGAATTTGACAAACGTCGGTCCGAGCTCTTCGCAGGTTACGCGGATGCGCCGCCAAAGCGTTACGCTCTTGTCGGGCTTCGGAATGATGTGCCGAAAAAACGATTTCGGACTGTAAATTTTGTCGATGAGTTCGTTAAACCCGTTGCGCAACAGTACGACGAAGATTTCCTTCGCGCGGATACCGTTGCGCAACATCGCAAACGTTTTTAGCGGCGATTTTTTTCGGGTCGAAAACATCGGAGAAATTTGAGTTCCCTAAAAAAACTCCGGTGTTTAGCGCTTAGCTCTCAACCTCCGGCGCGGGAGCGGCACAGGGCTCTTCTGCGGGAACGCAGCCGAGCTTCGCTTCGAGCGCCGCGACACGCTGTTCGAGCAAGCTGATACGCTTGGAGCAAGTTACGCTTTCAAGCGCTTCCTCTCCGCGCGCTTTCGCCTTTTCGTAAAACGCCTTCGCGTCCTCTTCGCCGCGTGTTGCCGCCTTGTCAAAAGCGGCTTTCGCGTCTTCCGCCGAGAGCTTTCCCTTGGTCACCAAATCCGTCAGCGCGGACTTGACCGCGTCGGCAGACATCACGGTGGCACCGACTCCGGCGAAAAGCGTTTTTCTCAGAGTTTCCTGCAGATTTTCGAGCATGATTTTTCTTTGTGTTTGGGGTGAATGAAATTTTTGCGGACGTTCCCGCACACCCCGAATTCTGCACGAAAAATTCGGCGTGGCGAGAATTTATTAGGAAGCGCCACCGCCGGGTGATTTTGTCCGTTTTTTTTCAACGCAAAGGGCGCAAAGTTTTTTTAACACAAAAAATAAAAGCTCCTTTCTAATTTTTTAAAAAGATAGAAAACAAGAGCGGAAAGCGCGCGCCGCCCTGTGTAGCAGACTTTGTCCGCACCTCACGAGACGCACCAATCAGAAACAATACCTTGACGGTAGAATTTAGATATTGACTCGATTCCTGCCTCACGGAAAAATCTCCGTCTCAAAATAAGTCGATTTTTTAGAGCACGCCTCTTTATCGAACTTAAAGTCAAAACTTCTCAAAAAATACACAGTCAAATTATGCTTAAAAAATCATTACTAATCGGCTCTGCCGTACTCCTTGCAACTCCGCTTCTCGTAGCGACGGAAAAAAGGGATATTTTGGTGTGGGGAGACGGAATTCCCAATTCACAAAAAGTAGACAATCCCTCTGAATCATATGCGAGCGTAGACTACACGGGAGCGAATACGAATGTCGGGATCACTTACGCAAATTCATCTCAGGCATCACAAATTCGATATTTTTTATTTTCCACAACTACATGGACGAACTCTTCTGCTGAGAGTGCTCTAACCTCGGGAACCGGGCTTACCTACAGTCAGTTATCCGGATTTAACGTCGGATTGAATTATACTTCAACCGGTCCCGGACGGGGTCCCGAAATGGTCATGACCGGGTTTCAAGCCGGGCAAAAATATCAGGTAACACTCTTGTTGGAAAACGGGCAACCTGCGAATAATGCGAATCTTACTCTTAGAACAACTCGCACAGAGAATATGAGCGGTTTTGAATGTTACTACGGATTGCTTTCCGGAAGCGACTGGAACGCAGGGAACGGGACTATTACGTTCGGACAGAAGGGGGGAGAATATCTTGTTACTTATACCTTCACGGCAGGAGAAGGCGCAGCCCTTGCACTAATGACGGGAAGTGATGCGCCGGGTGGCACAATGGCGAATGCCCCTCAAATGGGTATTGGTTTAATTGCGATCTCGACGATTCCGGAGCCGTCTGCATTTGGTTTACTCGCGGGGATTGGTGCGATTGCTCTTACGGTTTCGCGCCGTCGCCGCAAATAAGTAAAGAAAGGACACCGAAAAATTTTCGGTGAAAAAGAGGAGAAGTGTTCCCGCGAAAAAACGCGGGAACACTTTTTTTTATTAAATCCGTGCTTCCGGTGTGCGTTTTCAAATTTGCTATTCACCATTGGCGGGCGTAAAATTAGCTGATTATGTCAGCTTTGTGCGATGAATTGTTTGACGCGATTTTGATGGCGCGTCAGCGCGTGTATGCCGTGGCGGATGCAACTCCGCTGGAAGAGGTTGCGGCGGAGTTGCCGTTTCGCCTTTTTGTGAAGCGCGAAGATTTGGGTCCCATTAAGGCGTACAAGTGGCGCGGCGCGTACAATCGTATGGCGTTGCTTTCTCCGGAGGAGCGTTCCCGCGGGATTGTGGCGGCGTCTGCGGGAAATCACGCGCAGGGCGTGGCGCTTGCCGCGAAGTTGCTGAACATTCACGCCAAGATTTTTATGCCGCGCTCCACTCCGGACGTGAAGCAAAACGCGGTCCGCCGTTTCGGAGAAAACAATGTGGAAATCGTCCTTTTCGGCGAATCTTACGACGAGGCGAGCCGGGCGGCGCACGAAACCGCCGCCCGCGAAAATCTGACCTTTGTACATCCGTACGACGACCTCGGGACGATGGGCGGGCAGGGCACGCTGGCGGACGAGTGCGTGATGTCCGGCAAGGGGCCGTTTGACGTGGCGTTTCTTCAAATCGGGGGCGGGGGAATGGCGGCGGCGTGTGCGTGCTGGTTGCGCCGGCAGTATCCCGACATCAAAATTTACGGAGTGGAAGGCGCGGAGCAGGCATCGATGAAAGCGGCGTTTGAGGCGGGAACGCCGGTCGATATCGGGAAAACGGATATTTTTTGCGACGGAACTTCGGTGCGTAAGGCGGGTAGCCTGACGTTTCCGCTGTGTCGCGAACTGATGGACGGAATCGTGACGGTAACAAACGACGATGTGTGCTGGGCGATTCAAACGCTTTGGGAGACGCATCGCGTTTTGCCGGAAACGTCCGGAGCGATGGGAGTTGCCGCCGCGCTTAAACTCGCGGGAACACTCGCGGGGAAAAAGGTGCTCACGGTGATTTCCGGCGCGAATATCGACTTCGGAATGCTCGGCGTGATTACGCGCAACAGCCAAGTTAACGGCGCGCACCGCCGCTACCTGCGCGTGCGGATTCCGGAGCGCCCGGGCTCCTTGCTCGATGTGCTCGGGAACGTGTTTTCCGACTGCAATTTGCTCGAATTTCAGTACGGGAAAACGGATGCCTCTGACGCGTGGTTTACGATCGGCGTTGCCGTGAGCGACGCGCAGTTTGCCTCGCTCGGCGAAACGCTTTCCGCGAAAAACATTGAGTGGCAGCACGTTACGGGCGAGGCGGATATTTTGTTTCGCGTGATTCCGTATAATGAGAAACTGATGCGCGAACCCGCGTTCTTGCGGCTCGATTTTTACGAGCGACCGGGCGCACTTTCCGCGTTTTTGGAAAAAAATCTCAGCGCGAGTGAAAATATTTGCTACTTCAATTACCAGTACACGGGAGAACGTGTCGGACGCGCGCTCATCGGTATCGAATTTTCAGATACGATGGCGCGGGAACGCTTTTTGGCGGCGTTGCCGAAATCAGGGGACGGGTTCCGCTCGTGTGTCGTGATCGACGGCGACGCGGCAAAACGCCTTGCAGTACAAAGCTGATTTTTTTAGCGGCAGGCATCAAACTTCAGTCGAAGAATGAGAAATCCTCTCGCCGAGCCGCAAAGACACGGAGTTTTATTTATAGGGGAAGCGGACTTCGTCCGCTTCCGCGCGGCGCGCGCGAAGTTTTTTGAAGCACGGAATTGTTTTTTAGAATAGAGCCCAATTCCTAATTTTCTCCGGATAAAATTTCTCTCGTGCGGCGTGCGGGAAATCTCCATTGTATAGCGCGAAATGAACATTATGTCCGAACAGAGTATTCTTTCCGAAACAACTTTCCGTAGTGCGAAGGAGTCACGAGGGAAGGCAGATGTTTTCGCCGGAGTGCGGGATTGTTCGTGGGCGGATTTCAACGTGCTTCCGATGCCGAATCGGCGCATGGAGGAATGGCGTTTCGCATCAATTTCCCAAGTATCGTTTGACGGATTTTCTTTGCCGGAAGGCGTTGCAGAGGAGGTCGCGGCAGAACTTGCGGCGCGCTCGAATCGGATTCCGGAAACGGCGGGAACGCTTGTTTTTGCGGACGATCGCCCGGTTTGCGTTTCGCTTGATCCCGCGCTTGCGGCGCAGGGCGTGGTTTTTGCTCCGCTGAAAGACCTTTCTCCGGAACAACGCTTGGCGGTGAGACCGTATTTCTTTGTTTCGTGCGGCGGAATTTGTTCCGAAAAAATTTCCACCCTGCACCGGGCCTATTCTTCGGACGGTGCGTATCTGCTCTACGTTCCCGCCGGTGTGAAAATTGAGCGCCCCTTCGCGGTTTATCACTGGGCGGTGGCAAACCGGGCGGCGACGTTCCCGTATGCACTTGTGATCGCGGAGGAAAATGCATCCGTGCCGTTTGTAAACTTCTTCCTTTCTGCAAAAAAATCCGGAGAGAAGGCGAAAAAAGGCGTTCCCGCGCAGGCGCTGACCGTCTCCCGCTTGGAAATTTTTGCCAAAAACGGTGCGCAGGTGGCGCGAAAACTCGTGCAGGATATGTCGACAGACACGCACTTTTACCAGCAGGAATGGACGCACGTGCACGAAAACGCGACGGTGCGCGGGATCGCGCTCAATCTCGGGGCGCAACGCGCTCGCACGACGACGGAGCTACGCCTCGAAGGGCGGGCGGCGCGTGCGGATTTATTTTCTCTGACCGTCGCTGACGGTGAGCAGGAAGTTGATCAGCGCACGATTCAAAGGCATATCGCACCGAATGCGGAATCTAATTTGCTCTTTAAAAACGTTTTGCTCGACCGTTCCCGTACGATTTTCGGCGGGTCAATCGTCGTTGTCGCGAACGCACAGCAAACCGCAGCGGTGCAGTCCAATCGTAATCTGATTCTTTCGCCCGAAGCGGAATCGCACTCGCTTCCGGGGCTTGAAATCGATGCAAACGATGTTACCTGCTCGCACGGCGCGACCAACGGCACGCTCGATGCCGACCAGCTTTTTTACCTACGCCAGCGCGGTATTCCCGAAGCTGAGGCGCGCGCGTTGCTCATTCAGGGATTTTTTGAGGAAGTCATCGGAAAAATTGAGTCCCCTGCGCTCGCCGAAGTCCTGCGCGAAGCGCTCTCCGCGAAATTTTAAAGGACAGCCTGCGGCGGCTGTCCTTCGGGGAGAAAAAAAAACTTCGTGCGAGTTCCGGATTAAAGGCGGACAAGCGTGTAGCCGTCTTTGCGATCGAGGGATTTCCAGCCGAGCTTTGCGAGTTCATCGCGAAGCCGGTCGGATTCTGCCCAATTTTTCGCCTGTTTCGCCGCCCAGCGCTGTTCTCCGAGTGCGGAGATTTCCGCGGGAACGTCGGAGCTTTCATCCGTTTCCTTTTTCCCCGTAAAGAGCTTCAGTCCGAGCGCGGAAAGGATTTTGGCGAGTCCGCAAAGTTGCGTTCCCGCGTCGGTTTTTGAGAGCTCGGTTTTGTTGAGTTCACCGAATGCGGAGAAAATTTTTCCGATGGCGCCGGGAATGTTTAAATCGTCGCAAAGCGCGAGCCATGCGGGTTCAAAAGAGCCCCAAGCCGTATTTTTTTCGTGAACGGAAATGTCCTGCGAAAATTCCTCCGGCGTAATTCCCGCTTTGTCTAAGAGCTTGCGCGCGCCTTTTTCGATTTTTTCGAGCGCGGCGGTTGCGTCTTCAAGCGATTTGAGTGTGAAATTGAGTTGCGAGCGGTAATGCCCGGAAATGAGCGCGTAGCGCACCGCCATCGGCGAAAAGCCCTTGCCTTCCAGATCGGAGAGCGTGTAGAGATTGCCGAGCGATTTTGACATCTTCGCGCCGTCCACCATGAGGTGGGCGGAGTGGAACCAATGCTGCGCGAAGGTACCGTGGTGCCCGCAGGAGCATTCTGCCTGTGCGATTTCGTTCTCGTGGTGCGGGAAGCAGAGGTCCACGCCGCCGCCGTGCAAATCGAAGGTTTCACCGAGGTAATGCGTGCTCATCGCGGAACATTCGATGTGCCAGCCCGGACGGCCTTCGCCCCACGGGCTCTGCCAGAAGTTCGGCCCGTCTTCGGGTTTGCGGGCTTTCCACAGAGCGAAGTCGGAAACGTTGTCGCGCGTGTATTCGTCGGCGGCGTTTGCGTCGCCGGCGGAGTTGGTCGCCTGCGTGCGCAGGGCATCGCGGTCGAGGCGGGCGAGTTTCCCGTAATCGGGATCGCTGGAAACTTTGAAGTAAACACTTCCGTCGGGCGCGACGTAGGCGTTCCCGTGGGCGACGAGTTTTTCGATCATCGCGATTTGGAGCGGGATGTGCGCGACGGCGCTCGGTTCGACCTGGGGCGGGAGCATATTGAGCGCGGCACAGTCGTCGTGGAATTTTTTCGTCCACGCGGCAGTGAAATCGGCGAGCGTTTTGCCTTCTTCCTGCGAGCGGCGAATCGTTTTGTCGTCGACATCGGTGATGTTGCGCACATGGCGGACGTTGATGCCGTCAACTTCGAGTGTGCGGCGGAGGACGTCCTGCAACAAAAACGTACGGAAATTGCCGATGTGCGCGGGTCCGTAGACCGTCGGACCGCAACAGTACATCCCGAAAGGTTTTTCGGGCGCGCTCGGAGCGAGCGTGCGCGTTGAACGTGACATCGTGTCGTACAGTTTTATGCTCATGACAAATTAAATCCCGTGATTATCGCGCGCGGAGGGCTGTCTTGCAACAGTCATAATTGTAAAAAGAGGAATTAGGAATGAGAAATTAGAAATGCGGGAAATTTGTTCTTAAAAAGCACCATGTTTCTTTGCGTTGAAAAATAATTCCGTGAGTTTCTGTGCATTCTTTGTGTCAAAAAACTTCGTGTGTTTCACGGAAGCGGTCGGAGTCCGCTTCTCCGATAAATAATTCCGAAAACAAAAATCCCGCATCAACGTGCGTCGTGCGGGATTTTCAAAAGTGGCTGCCCAGGTTGGGGTCGAACCAACGACCAATTGATTAACAGTCAACTGCTCTGCCACTGAGCTACTGGGCAATCAAAAGTGTTCGATATTAAGAACTCTTTCTGCTCGCAGGTCAAGCGATTTTTTTTAGTGCAAAATAAAAAATGAGAGTTGAAAGTCCTTTCTTCCGGCGGAAGCGGGGGACTCTCAACTCTCAATATTTCAATATTGACTAAAAGTTAGGCGAGAATTTTGGTGAGGCGTGCGACGCAGTCCGCTTTTGCTTCGGCGGAGAGGTTGCCGAGCGGCGGGCGGACGCCGCCCATGTCAAGTCCGTGGTAGGCCATCATCGCTTTGCCGCCGGAAACGCCGCCGTATTGGACGAGGATGTCGACGATTTCGCAGACTTTTGCCATGCCTTTTGCGACTTCCGCCTGATCACCTTTTTTGTACGCATCCCAAATCTTGTAGTAGAGCGGGGCGGAATAGTTGTAGGTCGATCCGATGGCGGATTCTGCGCCGCAGGCGAGTGCTCCCGCGAACCATTCGTCGATACCCCAGGTGATGTCGTACTTGCCGCCGCAGGCGCGTTGGCAGCGCTGGAACATATAAAGATCCGGGTAGTTGAACTTGATGCCGGCGAGTTGCGGGATCTTCCCGTCCGCCTTAATCAGGAATTGTTCCATGTCGAAGTTTACGCCGGACATACTTGTGTGGTAGTAGTAGAACGGCAGGTCGGGAGCAGCGACGAGAACGGAGTTGATGTAGTCGATGAGGCCGTCGATAGAGCCCGGTTTGAAGAAGTTCGGCGGAACGATGGAGGTGGCGTCCAAGCCGAGTTCCTGAGCATAGGCGGCGAGTTCGCGGGCATCTGCAATGGAAAGTGCGCCGACGTGGACGATGATGAAGAGTTTGCCTTTGCCGTAGTCCGCCCAAGTTTTCATGACGGATTTGCGTTCTTCGACGGAGCAGCAAATGCCTTCTCCGGTGGTGCCGCAAATGTACGCGCCGACGACACCTTGTTTGACGAGCAAATCAATTTGCTTCGGAATTTCTGTGAGATTGACGCTCCCGTCCGCGTTGAACGGTGTGTGCGGGGCAGCGATGAGTCCTTGGAGTTTCTTAGCCATAACTTTTGGAATAATTTGAGATTTTTGTTTAAAATAGAATTTGTAAAAAATGTTTTCGCGGGAACGCTCAGTCGCAACGCGCTTTCATGATGAGCTTGCGGAACGGGCGGTCGGAAATGGCGGGAGCGTGGATATCTTCCGGCCAGTAAACGACAAATTCGCCGGGCTGAATTGTCGTGTAAACTTTTGCGGCACCGTCGTAAACCTGGCAGTCTCCGTCTTCGTCGTAGGGCGTTTCGGGGATTTCGCCGCGCGGTGTCCAGCCGAGGGTTTCCGGCGCGGAAAGCGGCACATGAACGTCGAGATATTTTTGGTGGCTTTCGAGCTTTGCAGTTTCTTTGGTTTTGCCCGGATGGTCGACGACGTTGATGAATGCGTTATCTCCGTCGATGACGATTTTGCCTGCGGGAACGCTCGTCAGGTCGTGCGTTTTCACGTAGTCAAAAAGTTTTTTAAAATGGGGGTTTAGCGCTTCGTAGCGAGCCGAATCTTTAAGTGGGGCGAGTATCATA
This sequence comes from Opitutales bacterium, assembly GCA_017935025.1. Lineage (GTDB taxonomy): Bacteria > Verrucomicrobiota > Verrucomicrobiia > Opitutales > UBA953 > Spyradosoma. Next base: position 50,659 of record JAGBIL010000044.1, read on the forward strand.
GCGGGGCTATTTTCCCGTAGCGGGAGTGAAAAGGCAAATTGAAATTTAGCGCACGCGTCGCGTGCGCTAAATTTCAATTAATTTCGAATCCGGAATTGCGAATTCCGAATGATTACCAAGAACGGAAAAGGAATGTATGGCCTCGAGGAATTCTCGGGATTAATGAACAAGAGTTGAAGTCCTTGCCCGCTACGATTTTTCCCCGCACTTCATTCGGAATTTGGAATTCGAAATACGAGATTAATTTCAATTTGCCGCAGGCAAATTGAAATTTGTATACATTTTTTGTATATAGTGGGGACGGGTGGCGGGTTTTGAAAAGAAAATTTGCCGCATAAAGTCTCTTGCGTTCTCCTGTTTTTCCGTTTTAATCAGTTTCGTAGCCTGAGGATTCTATTCGTCTGACGGCGAAAATTTTCTATTTTAATCGACTCACCAACGTTTATGGCAAATAAAGCTCCGGCCGAAAAGGGCACGAAATTCGTTTACGAATTCGGCAAGAAAACTGACGGGAACGCGCAAATGCGCAATTTACTTGGCGGGAAAGGCGCCAACCTCGCTGAAATGGCGCGCATCGGTTTGCCGGTGCCTCCGGGTTTCACTATCAGCACGGAAGTTTGCACGTACTACTACGCGAACAAGAAAACGTATCCGAAAAGCCTGATGGCAGACGTGCGTTCTGCCGTTTCCAATATCGAAAAGCAGCTCGGAAAAAAGTTCGGCGACGCATCCGGATTCCCGTTGCTCGTCGCTGTTCGTTCCGGAGCCCGCGAATCAATGCCGGGCATGATGGATACGATCTTGAATCTCGGTCTGAACGACGAAACGGTCGAAGCGCTCGCCCGCGTAACGAATAATGAACGTTTCGCGTGGGACTGCTACCGCCGCTTTGTTCAGATGTACGGCGACGTCGTACTCGGGGTTCAGAAGCTCCCGAATGAAGACCACGAGCCGTTTGAAACCGTTATTCATGACGTGAAAACCGAAATGCTCGAAAAACCGAATGCGAGCGATACGGAGCTTGGTGTCGTTGAACTTCGCGAGCTTGTTTTCCGCTTCAAAAAGCTGATTAAGGACCGCACGGGCAATGATTTTCCGACGGATCCGTGGAAGCAGCTCGAAGGGGCGATCGGAGCCGTTTTCGGTTCATGGATGAACGAGCGTGCCATCATCTACCGCCAGAAATATCACATTCCGTCCGACTGGGGCACGGCGGTTAACGTACAGTCGATGGTCTTCGGGAACACGGGCGACAAGTCCGGTTCGGGTGTTGCGTTTACGCGCGACCCCGCAAGCGGCGAAAAGGTTTTCTACGGAGAATTTTTGATGAATGCGCAGGGCGAAGACGTTGTTGCCGGTGTGCGCACGCCGGATCCCGTCGCCCGTCTCGCCACGGTCATGCCTCCGGCGCACAAGCAGTTGCTCTCAATCTGCAAAACGCTGGAAAACCATTTCCGCGATATGCAGGACTTTGAATTTACGATTGAAGATTCCAAAGTCTTCATGCTTCAAACTCGCAACGGTAAGCGCACGGGTGTTGCGGCAATCCGCATTGCGTGCGAAATGGTGCGCGAAAAGCTGATTGACTGGAAAACTGCAGTGCGCCGCGTTCCCGCAGATCAGCTCGACCAGGTTCTGGCTCCGGTGTTTGACCGCAAGGCGCTCAAAGGCGCAAAGGCGATTGCGCACGGGCTTCCTGCCGGCCCCGGTGCGGCTTCCGGAAAAGTTTACTTCAATGCGGAGCGTGCGGAAGCGGCCGCGGCAAGCGGCGAAAAAGTTTTGCTCGTGCGCCTCGAAACCTCTCCTGAAGACTTGCGCGGCATGATTGCGGCGGAAGGTATTTTGACAGCGCGCGGGGGCGTTTCTTCGCACGCGGCGCTCGTCGCCCGCCAGATGGGTAAGGTCTGTGTCAGCGGGGCTTCCTCCATTGATATTGACTATGCCAACCGCACTCTTTCTGTCGGAGATATTTCGGTTAAGGAAGGGGAATGGATGAGCATTGACGGGACGACCGGAGATGTGTTCCTCGGTCAGATTGCAACGGCACCCAGCGATGTCATTCTCGGCGTTGTCCGCGGGAACGAAGAAGCCAAAAAGACGGCGACGTACAAAAACTTTGCCCAACTGATGGCATGGTGCAAAAAGGTAACGCGCCTCGGTGTACGCACGAATGCGGACGCGCCGTCGCAGACCGCCGTTGCCGTCTCGTTCGGAGCGCAGGGGATCGGTCTTACCCGCACGGAGCATATGTTTTTTGAAGGAGATCGCATCGATTCCGTTCGTGAAATGATTCTCGCAACGGATTTGGAAGGACGCCGCGCGGCTGTGAACAAGTTGCTTCCGTATCAGCGCGGAGACTTTGAAGGCATTTTCCGCGAACTCAAAGGTTTGCCGGCAACGATCCGACTGCTCGACCCGCCGTTGCACGAATTTCTCCCGCAGACGAAGGAGCAGCAACTCGACCTCGCGAAAAAACTCGGCGTTCCCGTGGAACATATTCAGCGTCGCGTCGCGGAACTCCACGAGTTCAACCCGATGCTCGGACACCGCGGGTGCCGCCTCGGAATTTCCTATCCGGAAATTACGGAAATGCAGGCGCGTGCGATTTTCGAAGCGGCGGCGATTTGCTTGAAGGAAAAAATCCGTGTCGCGCCGGAAGTGATGATTCCGCTTGTCGGCTTTGCCGCGGAGTTCAAAAATCAGGCGGAAGTCGTACTCCGTGTCGCCGCAGAAGTGATGGCGGAAAAGAAAGTGAAGATTTCTTACAAGGTCGGCACGATGATCGAAATTCCCCGTGCTTGTGCAACGGCGGACAAGATCGCGGAGAACGCGGAATTTTTCTCCTTCGGAACAAACGATCTGACGCAGACTTCGCTCGGGATGAGCCGCGACGACTCCGGCTCTTTCCTCGGTGATTACACGAATTTGGAAATCGTGAAGTGCAATCCGTTCGCCTCCATTGATCAGGAAGGTGTCGGTGCCATGATGAAGCTCGGTGTTACGCTCGGGCGTCAGGCGCGTCCGGACATTAAGCTCGGTATTTGCGGTGAACACGGCGGAGATCCCGAATCCGTCAAGTTCTGCCATCGCATCGGTTTAACCTATGTCAGTTGCTCTCCTTATCGTGTGCCCACGGCTCGCCTTGCGGCGGCACAGGCTGCGATTGAGGAGGAAATTTCGTTAACCCAACCCAAAACTAATCCTATGGCTACAGCAAAAACCACGAAGAAACCGGTCGCCAAGAAGGCTCCTGCAAAGAAGGCGGCTCCGGCGAAAAAAGCTCCGGCGAAGAAGTCGGTAGCGAAGAAGACGGCTCCGGCGAAAAAACCGGTCGCCAAGAAAGTTCCGGCGAAGAAAACGGCTCCGGCAAAAGCGGTTGCCGTAAAAAAAGCTCCGGCGAAAAAGGCTGCCGCTCCGAAAGCCCCGGCAAAAAAAACTGCCCCGGCGAAAAAACCGGCTGCTAAAAAGGCTCCCGCCAAGAAAGCGGCTCCGGCAAAAGCGGTTGCCGTGAAAAAAGCTCCGGCGAAGAAGGCGGCTCCCGTGAAAAAAGCTCCGGCGAAGAAAGCGGCCTCCGCTAAGAAAACCGGGTGCTGCAAAAGCAAAAAAGCCTGTGCGAAGAAAAAATAATTTTTCGTACTGAATAGAAAAACGTCGGCGGACTCGTTCCCGCCGGCGTTTTTTATTTCCCGCTTTTAACTTTTCTACTTGTTACTCTCAATGTTCTACTAAACATACACCCCGCCGCCGAGGAGAACGGTCCCGTCGTACAGCGCGAGAATTTGCCCGGATGCTATGGCGCGTTGTGTGTGTCTGTAGGCGATGTGAGCGCCGCCGTTCCCGTCGGGTGTGAAAATAATCGGAGTGGACGCGTCTCGATAGCGTACCCGGGCAAGCAGTTCGCATTTTTCCGTCACGGGTCTGTTAACCCACGATAAATTGTTTACGAACGATTCGTCCGTGTAGAGTCCGGGAACGTCGCGGTGGTCAAAGGCGACGACGAGTTCGTTTTCCTCAAAGCGTTTGGCAACGACGACGTAGTATTCGTTGTCGGTGTTCGACGGAATATTGATTCCGCGTCGCTGACCTATTGTGTAGCGGTGCAAGCCTCTGTGTTCGCCGAGAATTTTTCCTGCGGTGTTGACGATCTTTCCCGGGGATTCCGGAATGTATTGTTCGAGAAATTCGTTGATTCGGATTTTCCCGATGAAGCAGATGCCTTGGCTGTCCTTGCGCTTGGCGTTCGGTAGGTTCGCATCAGCGGCAATTTGGCGAAGCTCGGGTTTTAAAAGATGCCCGACCGGAAAAAGTGCGCGGCGGACCTGTTCCTGCTTGAGCAGGGCGAGAAAGTAGCTTTGGTCTTTGTTCGGGTCGTTCCCGCAGAGGATATCGGCGCTCCCGTCGGCATTGTTTCTGCGGCGTGCGTAGTGCCCGGTAGCGATAAAATCGAAGCCGTCGGCAAAGGCTTTTCGAGCGAACACACCGAATTTCATCTCGCGGTTGCAGAGGACATCGGGATTCGGCGTAACTCCGTTTCTGTATCCTTCAACGAGATACGAAACAATGTGTTCGCGATAATCTTTGATGAGGTCGACGACTTTGAACGGAATTTCCAGTTTTTCGGCAACGGCCCGCGCGTTAGAAACGTCGTCTTCCCACGGACATTCGCCGAGGAATTTTCCGCCCTCTTCGTTCATCCATGTTCGCATATAGGCGGCGTGTACGTCGTGCCCCTCGCGCTTCAAAAGAAGCGCGGCGACGGCGCTGTCCACGCCTCCGGAGAGTGCGACCAAAATTTTTGCCATACCTCGAGAGATTAAAGGTTAGTGTTTAATGCTTAAAGAAGGATTTACTGTTCCCGAAAAATTAAATCTCCGCAGCATCACGCACGGAGAGCGCCGTTCGTTTTTTTTTGTTTACGCGAGGAATACGACGATCGCGGCGGCGGTGTCGCTCGTGTGAGAAAGGGAGAGAAGGGCGCGCGAGGCTCCGCGTTCCCGCAGGGCGATTTGCGCTCGTGCAGAGAGGGTGAATACGGGGGCTCCGCGTTCGTCGTTGATGACTCCGGCATCCGTCATGGCAAATTCCGCCCCGATACCGGTCCCGAGAGCTTTGGAAAATGCTTCTTTGGCGGCCCAACGTGCGGCAAACGAAGCCCATTGCGCGTTCCCGCGACTTTTGCAGAGCTCGGCTTCTTCTGCGGTGAAAACTTTTCCTATAAACGCCGCTTTATGGCGTTCGATTGCTTTGCGGACGCGGGTTACGGATTCCAAATCAATTCCGATCGCGACGACGTTTGTTCCCGCGGGAATCTGCGGGAACGGGGGAATTTCCTGCCCGTGAAACTCGGGATTCACTTTTTGAGATTTTGTGATTTCGTAATTACGGAATCATTACGGACGAGGCGGCGTGGTGAGCCCGGCACGAATGCGTTGCTTCATCTCGCGAACGGCTTCGCCGATTCCAAACAACACGGAACGGCAGAGAATGGAGTGCCCGATGTTGAGTTCATGCAGGTGCGGAATGTCGACGACTTCGGCAATGTTGACGTAGTTGATTCCGTGCCCGGCGTTGGAAACAATGCCGACGTTTGAGGCGGCTTCCGTTGCGCGGCAGAGGCGTCGGAACTCGCGGGAACGCGCCGCTTTGTCGTAGTACGCGTTGGCGTACGCTCCCGTGTGGAACTCAATAACGGGCGCGGAGATGGACTGTGCGGCATCAATCTGTTTTTGCTCCGGGTCGAGAAAAAGGCTGGTGACGATTCCGGCTTCCGTGAATTTTGCGGTGATTTCGCGAAGCTCGTCGATGCGTGCGGCGGCATCGAGCCCGCCTTCGGTGGAAACTTCCTCGCGGCGTTCGGGAACGAGGCAAACAGAATCCGGTTTGAGGTTCAGCGCAAACGCAACCATTTCCGGCGTTGCCGCCATCTCGAGGTTCAGGCGCGTTTGAATCGTTTCGCGCAGGCGGAGAACGTCGCGGTCCTGAATGTGGCGACGGTCTTCACGGAGATGAACAGTAATCCCGTCGGCTCCGGCTTGCTCGGCGGCGAGGGCTACGGCGACGGGGTCCGGCTCCACCATTTGCCCGCAGGTACGCGGATAATCACGGTAGCGCGCTTGGCGCAAAGTTGTGGCGTGGTCGATATTCACGCCCAGGAGAATCGCTTTTTTCATCGTTTGAAAAAATTATCCGAAAAAATTGGTGCCCGGGACAGGACTTGAACCTGCACGCCTCTCGGCAAAGGAACCTAAATCCTTCGTGTCTGCCAATTTCACCACCCGGGCGGGTTGCCGAAAGCCTCAAATAAATGCGAGTTTGCGCGGGAACGCAATGCGCGATTCTCGAAAATTTCGGGAGGGGCGTCAGTCTCTTGCGAAAAACCGGGAAAGAGCGGCAAATGCGTTCCCGCGGTGGCTGAGACTGTCTTTGGTCGCACCGTCGAGCTCCGCAAACGTTTGCGAAAATCCCTGCGGGACAAAAACCGGGTCGTAGCCGAATCCTCCGTTGCCGGATTCCCGGGTCGCGATGGAGCCGTGGCAGCGAGCTTCGAAAACGGATTCCGTGCCGTCCGGAGAAATGAGCAGGAGCAGGCAAACGAAGTGCGCGCCGCGTTGTTCGGCGGGAACGCCCACGAGTGCGGAGAGCAACTTGCGGCGGTTTTCTTCGGCGGTCGCTTCGGGTCCGGCGTAGTAAGCGGTTTCCACGCCGGGCGCACCGTCGAGCGCATCGACGCAGAGCCCGCTGTCGTCGGCAAGAACGAAAAAGTCTGCGGGAACGCGTTTTTTCAGCGCCTGCGCTTTCAGGCGGGCGTTTCCGAGAAATGTTCCCGAGTCTTCAACGACGTGCGGCATCCCGTTTTCAAGAACGTCTTTTGCGGAAACGAACCGAATCTGCGGAAGCGAAAAAACTTCGGCGAGGCGGTTAAATTCTTCGACTTTGTGTGCGTTTCCTGTGGCGATAACGATGGTTTTCATGAAAAGGAAAAGTCCGGGGTGTCAATTGCGGGAGGAAAGTTCGCCGAGCGCTGCATTTTGAGTTTGCTCCGGTGCGGGAACGGGTGATTGCAGGCTTTTCATGTAATCGGAAAATCCTCCGAGAATCATTTGGACGGAAATCAGAATCAGCAGCACGCCGACAAAACGTTCGAGCGCAATGCTCCCGCGGCGACCGAGCCGTTTTACGATTTGGGGCGCGAGAAGCAAAATTGCAAGGCTTGCCGCCCATGCCGTAATCAGGCTTGCTGCAAAACTGAAAAAGTTCGGTGTGTGTAAAAATTTTGACCCGTTGAGCATGACGATTGCGAGAGAGCTCGGTCCCGCAAACATCGGAATCGCAATCGGGACGATAAACGGTTCCGTTTCGCGTGCCGCGACATCCGGCATCGCGTTGGTCATGGCTGCAATGCCGGGGAAAATCATGCCGAGCGCGATCAGGAACAGAACAATTCCTCCGCTGATATTCAGCGTGGACGGATCAAGCCCGAAGAACGCGAGAACTTTGTCCCCCGCAAATAGAAAAAGGAGGAGCAGTGCGAGCCCGAAAAGCATCTCGCGCACAATGACGCGGGAACGCCGCTCCGGCGGAACCATGCGCAGGAGCGACGGCATCATGACCGAAAGTGCCAACGGATCCAAGACGATGAACAGGAGAAATGTGGTTGAAAGAAAGTCTTTCATGGCGAAGAGATTAAAGGTTTCATTTTTTTCGATAAACAGAAATTTCTCGGGAACACAAAATCCCTCGCGCAGCCGCAGAGATGCGGAGTTTAGATCGGAATGACGGACTCCGGTCTGTCACCGTTGCGGGAACGGCATGGCGTTTCTGCTAAAATCCGTCGGCTTCTCGGAAACAGATAAGCGTGCCGCTTTTCCCGTTAAATTAAATATGAAAGATTATGAATAAGAAATGAAGAATCAGCTTTTTTCTCTGTCCTCAAAAACCTTGTGTGTTCCCGTGGAGGCGGGCTGAGTTCGTTTCTTTTGATAAGCTACCTGAATGGTAGAAATTGGTATTGACTCGCTTTTTTTTTTTTTGCAATATCACAGACTCGAAATTGGGACAATATTGTCGGAGACGGTCTCTTACATCTCAATTTCTCTATAAACTTAATAAAATGAAAATACAAAAAACATTGGGGGTAACCTCGCTTCTCTTCGCCGGAGTTTCCGGGTTGATGGCATTCGTTAACACCTACAGTGAGCACCCGGACTATACCTATACCCAAGTGAAATTTAAGACGCTTGACGATGTCGATGTCAAAGGGTCGAACGCAACTACCGGGGTTACAAATTACCACTGGGCGGGAGAAACTCTCGACTTAACCGAGGACGCGCGTTATGAGTTCTGGTTTAGAGTGAGCTTGTAAGGAACTCCTTCGCTGGAAGTCCGACCTCTATTTAACTTTTATTTTGCGACAGATACGAAAAGTCTGCTCTGCGGGACATACTATGGGCCGATGGACGTGGGAACCCCGCCCCTCGTTCCCTCGTCCCTCGGCGTTGGCGGTGTTTTCGCGTTCAATACGAATGTCGCAGACGGCGATTTAGTGACAGGATCCGATAAGACTTATATTCTTGATGCGCGCGCAGCCGATGCAAACCCTGAATGGACCCCTCCTGATTATTATAGGTCGCCGTCGTCCAGCTTGCCCTCAGACTACCCGCGCAACGCACTATACGACTACTACATCCGTATCGAGTCATTTGCAGGTAAAGTGAAAGAGCCTAGATTTTTCTTCGGATGTTATGATCGGACCAACTCTACTTGGTTGCAGTTCGGGACTCTCGGGTTGTACGGCGATATATATCGGTCAGACTCAACTACGGAGGTCGGGTATTACACCGCAGACAGCGGAGGCTCGGTGGAAGTTACCCATGCGCAATTTACCAAAAAACTTCGTACGCCTTCCTCGGATCCGAGTATTCCTGAGCCGTCGGCGTTCGGATTATTGGCGGGCTTGGGGGCGATCGTCCTTGCCGCGTCTCGCCGCCGCCGTTCCCGCTGATTAAGCGAGATTAGACCTGAGGTTCGTCGGGTTTTCTTCGTGGAAAAATCCGAGCTCATCTGTAAAATTGTAGATTAGAATCAGTACAATTAGACACGCTTGAGAGACGCTCTCAAGCGTGCTTTTTTTTTGGGGGCGTTTTAATCCGAGATTAGTGATTCGTAGCTTGAGATTGGCGAGAACCCCGGAGCGATCGGACTTGTCCTCCTCCGCCGCCGCCGTGCTTGCGTACAGTCGCCCCTCATCTTGAAAGGAGAAAGTTCGCTTTATAACTTCTCTTCATCGCTACCCTCTAATTCTTTAAAAGGGGAGGTGTTTCCGCAAGCCGGAGCCCTTTTTCAAAAGAAAAAAAAACCGTGCGTCGAAGTTCGACACACGGTTTTTTGAAAAAAACGCAAAAACGCAATTAGCGTTTGGAGAATTGGAAGCGCTTGCGTGCGCCCGGCTGACCGCTTTTCTTACGTTCTTTGGAGCGACCGTCGCGCGTGAGCAAGCCGGCTTTTTTCAAAACCGTGCGGAGCTCCGGATTGTATTTTTCGATCGCGCGGGCGATGCCGTGGGAGATCGCGCCGGCTTGGCTGTTGCAACCGCCGCCGTTGACGCGAACAGCGATATCAAGCGAGCCGTCAAGTCCCGCAACGGAGACCGGAAGCGTAGCCGTTTTGGCGAGGGCTTCCGTGAAGCAGTACTCTTCAACCGGCTTATCGTTGACCAGAATCTTGCCGGAGCCGCTGGCAACGCGAACGCGTGCGGTGGAAGTTTTACGGCGCCCGACGGCGACAAAAACAGGAACGTCTTTATTCATATTCTGAGAAAGCTGGGATTAGATTTTGTACTCAACCGGATTTTGCGCCGCGTGCGGGTGCTCCGCGCCTGCGTAAACTTTGAGCTTCTTCATCATCGCGTTTGCGAGGCGGTTTTTCGGGAGCATCCCCTTAACAGCGTGTTCGATGATGAACGCCGGCTTGTGCCCGCGCATAAATTCAGCCGTGCGGCGGTAAGCGGTTCCGACCCAGCCCGTGTAGAACATATAGGTCTTGTCAGTTTCTTTGTTGCCCGTGAATTTCGCTTTGTCGGCGTTGATGACAACGACGAAATCGCCTGTGTCAACGTGGGGCGTGTAAGTCGGCTTATGACGTCCGCGCAGGATCGTTGCGATTTTGACGGCAAGGCGACCGACCGGCTGGTCGGTTGCGTCCACTACGAACCAAGTCTTATCGGCGGCGTTGGATGTCTTCGCTAAAGTTGTTTTCATTTCCGAATTAATTAAAAGAAAGATTAATAAAAATTTTTATTGCGTTGAGCGCAAGCGTTTTTTTATTCGCAAAATTTTTTTTTGTGATTGTAATGGATTTTATGTCGTTTGATTCGCATGAAATCGGGGCTTCCGTGCGTGGGCTTGTTCATTCCGTCGAAACGTGCGGGACGGTGGACGGTCCCGGCATCCGGTATATTGTTTTTCTTTCCGGATGCAGTTTGCGCTGTAAATATTGCCACAATCCCGACACGTCGTTTGTGCGTCGCGGGAACGAAATGACGGCGGAGGAAGTGCTTACGGATATTGAGCGTTATGCCGGATTTTTAAAAGGGAGCGGGGGCGGTGTTACGCTTTCGGGCGGAGATCCGCTTTTTCAGATCGAATTTTCCCGCGCCGTTTTATCCGGATGTAAAAAAATGGGACTGCACACCGCGCTTGATACGTCCGGTGCGTTGGGCGCGGCGGCGGACGATGATTATTTGTCGCTTACGGATTTGGTTCTGCTCGATATCAAAGCCGGCGTTCCCGCGACTTACCGTGCGTTGACGGGCGGGGATTTGGAACCGACCCTTGCTTTTGCCCGACGCCTCGCCTTGCTCGGGAAAAAAGTCTGGTTGCGCTATGTGCTCGTTCCCGCGCTGACGGACAACGGTGAGGAGGTGCGCTGCGTGGCAGAGTTTGCGGCGGGTCTGGGAAATGTGGAGAGGGTCGATGTTTTGCCGTTTCACAAAATCGGTGCGTATAAGTGGAAGGATCTCGGATTGAAAGATCCGCTTGCGGAAACGCCGGAGCCGTCGGGAGAGTCCGTTGCTTGTGCCAAAGAGATTTTTGCCGCCGCCGGATTTTCCTGTGTGAAATAGGCGGAATGAGCGGAGCGCTTCGGGGGAAGTGCGGATTTTTTTTCAGAAAAATTAAACAAAAACCCTTAGGGCGACGCTTTTCTTACAGTTGAGGTTAACAGAGAGAGAAGTTAGAGAGTTAAGTCAGTAGTAAGAAACAGCGGCGACGAATCCTTAGGGTTCGTCGCCGCTTTGTTTCGCACTGAAAAATTTTCGTGTTCCCGCGCTTAGCAGACCAAGGCTCGAAAATCCGAAAACGTGTGATCGAGCCCGCCGGGGATGCCTTTGACGATGACGGAAACGGCATCGTGCGAGTGAAGCGATTCCAGGTGGGCGCAGGCGATGCGAAAATCGACAATTCTCGGTTCGGTGTTGAACCGGGCGAAAAGCAGACGCGCCGCATCTTCCACGAATTTGTAATATGCTCCGTTGAGTTCGGCGAATGCCTGTTCGTCTTCACGTTTGACCATGACTTGCGTTTCCGTGTGGAGGGCGCGCAGGCAGAGTTCCTGAAAATCTTCGATGAAAATGTTCTGCGCGGGGTCAATTTCCGCGAGCACACGCGCTTTGGAGCGTTGAGAATGCGGAATCCCGAGAATGTTGCGCGAGGTTCGGGCGTGTTCCGAAAGTTCCGCCGAGCACGGACACGCCGACGAATAAACAAAATCGAAATGCACAAATGCCCGGAATTTTCCGTTCTCTAAAAGACCTTCGTAGGCACAGGTGTAATACTGATAGCCGGAAAGCCCGCTGCGGAGGCTTTTTTGCAGAATCGGATAATTGAAATCGAGACGCACTTGTGCGCGGGAAGACCCGATTTCTTCAAGATAAGTTTCGAGAATTCGCTTCAGCGTTTGCGGCGTGAAAACTTCGTGTTGAAACGCATAAAATATGCGCATGATGCGCGACATATTGATGCCTTTATGCATCGCGTCAAGCGAAACGGTTCCCGTTACCGAGGCTTCGACGGCAACCGTTTCCGCGTTCCCGCGTCGTGCCAACGTTAGCGGAAGGCGAAAATTCGACATCCCGACCTGAAGCAACGGCACCACTCCGCCGGGAATCGACGTTACGTTGCTGTTTTGCATATCCGGCAAGGAGGCTCGGTACTCGGGCGTAACTTCAAACCCCGTGTCGTAAAATCTCAATGGACAATTTGCACTCATTACAAAAATGTCCGGCAAGCATCTCATATTCCTTCGGGCTTGTAAAATTGAAATTTGCCGGAAAAAGATACGGCGGAACTTAATTTTTCATAGGCTCGATGTGAATTGTCGCATCCATGCCGAGTTCGTCGAAAATCGCCTTTTCGATTTCGGAGCCGCAACGGTGCGCTTCAAGAAGCGTTGTTTCCGGCGCAAGCCGGATGTGAAATGTGATTTCTTGGTGCGCGCCATAGGTGTGAAGATGGATGTGGTGGAGCCGCAAATCGTCGTTCCCGCTGACGCGGCGCGCGATTTCGCGGATTTGGGTTTTCATTTCAGGGGAAACGGCTTCCCCGAGCAGTTTGTTTCCGGCGTCGCGCAAAACCGTCCACGCCACACGCAGGAGCATGATACCGACAAGTGCTCCGAGAGCTCCGTCCATCCACCAGAGATATCCGCTCCCGAAAAGGTTGGTCGCAATCATGCCGATAAGAATGACTAACGAGCTGAGTGCATCGCTGCGGTGGTGGTAGCCGTCTGCACGCAGGGACATCATTCCCGTTTTTTTTGCTGCCCAAAATGCGTATTGCGCCATTGCTTCCTTGATAATGATCGTCGAGACCATTGCGGAGTAGCCGAGCCATCCGAACGATGCCGACTCGCGGTCGAGAATTTTTTCAATCCCGCTGCGCGTAAACTCTACGCCGAGCCCGGCGAGCATCATTCCGATAATGACTGCGGTTATCAGTTCTGCGCGCCCGTGCCCGAAAGGATGTTCCGCGTCTGCCGGTTTTTCCGAAATTTTCAGTCCGACAATCAGGACGACGGATGAAAGGCTGTCCGAAAGCGTGTGCCAGGCATCCGCAACGACGGCAAGCGAACCCGTGAAAAAGCCGACGAAAAATTTAAATGCCGAGAGCAGGATATTTCCCCAAATGGCGAGATATCCCTCAATTTTTGCGAGACGCATCTGGGTTTTGTGTTCGGCGTTCTTTTCGAATTCCATAAATCTCGCAAAAAAATGTGCGTTCCCGTGTGTTCCCGCAATGCGAAAAAACTTTTTAAGCCGCCGCAAACATTCGTTGACGTTTTGCTTGTGGGAACGCATCTTTTCCCGCGTATGAAGAAGTTTTTCGCCGCGACGGAATTTCTAAAAAATATGCTCGGACCGGAAGTTGTTCGGACGGATGTCGAGGCGTGCTTCGCGGCATCCTTCGATAACACGAAAATTTCGTTTTTGCCGGAATCCGTGATTTTTCCTCGCGACGAATCCGATGTGGGAACGGTTTTGCGGGAGGCGAATAAAAACGGCGTTCCCGTATGCGTGCGCGGCGCGGGAACGGGAACGACGGCGGCGGCGGCTCCGATCTGCGGCGGCTGGGTCATTTCTTTTGCGGAGTGGACGCAACTTGAAATTGATTCCGACGCGGGAACGGTAACCGTTCAGCCGGGTGTCGTTACGCAGAGAATTAACGACGCGGCGGCTTCGCACGGGCTTTTTTATCCGCCGGATCCCGCCAGCGTCAAACACTGCACCATAGGCGGAAACATCGCGACTAACGCCGGCGGCTTGCACGCCGCGAAATACGGCGTAACGCGTGATTACGTGCTTGCGCTTGAGGGTTTTTTGCCGACGGGCGAAAAGGTGAGGTGGGGTGCTGCGGTGAAAAAGTACGTCAGCGGCTACAACTTGCGCGATTTGTGGATCGGCTCGGAAGGGATGCTCGGCGTGATTACGCGTGCGACGCTTCGGCTCGTTCCGCGTCCGAAAGCGAAACACACGTTTCTTTGCGCGTTTGCGGACGATGCGTCGGCTTTGCGCGCGGCGCAGGATTTGTCGCGGGCACGCATCGTCCCGTCCGTATGCGAATTTCTGGATACGCTCTCCGTGGATTGTGCGGAGCGTTACAGCGGGAAAAAGTTTTTTGAAAAAACGGCTGCCGTCCTTTTGGTCGAGGTGGACGGCGACGCGGAGAGCGTTCCCGTCCAGGCGGAAAGTGTTCGGGCGTGGGCGCGTTCCCGCGCAACGGCGTTTCGCGAAACCGCTGATGCCGACGAAGCGGAAGCGCTTTGGGAAGTGCGTAGAATTTGTTCGCAGTCCATGTTCTTGATCGCGGATTCAAAATTGAATGAGGACATCGCCGTTCCCGCCAAAAATTTTGTACCTCTGTTGGAGGCGATGCGAAAAGTAACCGAAGAAACCGGTCTGGCGACACCGATTTTCGGGCACGCCGCAGACGGAAATTTGCACGTACACGTTATGTTTCACCGCGATAACGAGCGGGAACGGGAAGCCGCACAAGTCGCGATTCGCCGCGTGATGGAAACCGTCGTCGCGCTTGAAGGTGTGATTACCGGAGAGCACGGAATCGGTTTGGCGAAGTCTCCTTTTCTCCCGATACAACATTCTCCGGCGGAAATTGCGGCAATGCTCGCCGTGAAAAAAGCACTCGATCCGAATGGTATTCTCGGGCGCGGGAAGATGTTTACCCCGTTTAACGTTTGGGATTGTACTCCCGTAGACGTGAGACTCCCGTGGGATAAGAAGAAAGCAACAAGTTGAAAGGGGCGTGTTGAGTATACACAAAAAAGCGTCCCGAAATTTCGGAACGCTTTTTTGTGCGTAGCAGAAAGCGATTTGCTTACGCTTCGACCGGTGCGATTGAGACTTTGCGGTGCGCCTTATCCCAAACGACCGTCCCGTCTTTGAGTGCGAACAAAGTGTAATCGCGCCCCATGCCGACGTTCTGACCCGCGCGCATTTTCGTTCCGCACTGACGAATCAGGATGCTTCCGGCGCGAGCAAATTGCCCGCCGTAAAGTTTAACACCGCGGCGCTGTGCATTCGAGTCGCGCCCGTTGGAAGAAGTTCCTCCGCCCTTATGATGTGCCATTTTTTGTCCTTCTGTTAAATTTTAAATCGCTTACGCGTTGATGGATTCGATCTTGATAACCGAGAGTTCCTGGCGATGACCGCGCGTGCGGCGATAGCCTTTGCGGCGCTTCATTTTGAAGATGATGATCTTGTTGCCGCGCTTGTTTTCAAGAATTTTAGCCGTGACGCTTGCACCCGGGATCGTCGGCGTGCCGACCTTAGCGGTTTCGCCTTCTCCTGCGAAGATGACCTGATCAATCGTAACGGTGTCTCCCGCTTTCGTTTCGGGATAGCGGTTGACGGAAAGAATATCGCCTTCCTTGACGGTGAACTGGCGTCCTTGCGTGATGATTGTCGCTTTCATTGTTGCTCAAAAATGTGAATGGCTAAAAAAACAGGTTTCTCCGCCGTATTGCAAGCGTTTTTTTGAAATTTGCGTAAATGCTCATTTCCCGAAACTCTATTTCTCGAGGATTTCGAGGATTTGCGGAAGAGATTTCTTACCGAATGCGACGATTTTCCCGTTCACGGCGAGCGCGGGAACGCTCATGACATTGTAGCGTTCGCGAATTTCCGGGAAGTGTGCAATGTCGAAAACATCGGTCGAAATTTCCGGGTTTTCGAGGGCAATACGTTGCGTCGCCGTAACGACTTCCGGGCATTGCGTGCAGGAAAGCGAAACGAGAACTTCGATTTTTTGCGGGCGAAGCGCGCGAATGCGTTCCCGCGTTTCGTCGTCGAGGGCTTGACCCGGTCCCGCCGCGTTGTAGAGCGCGATGATGAAAGAATTGATTTCGTGACCGCCGGGAACGCCGTGGAAAGTAACTCCGCGTGAATTTCCGGCGGCATCGCAAATCGTTACGCACGGTTGTTGGGAGGACGCGTCCGTGTTTTCGGGTGCTCCGATTCGCAGTGATATTTTTTCCGAAAGGGAAGTAATTTCTTCGAGGAAATTTTTGAGTTCACCGGAAACCGGGTTCCCGCTGTCGAGCTCTGCAGCGAGAACAATATTATTTTCAAAGCGGGAGAAAACGGTTTGGAGCTGGATGCGTGCGGCTTCGTCAAAGAATGTTCCGTCCGCAGATGCCGTTTCTTTTCGGGCGTTCTCGCTTGGGACTTCGCTTTGTTTTACGGGAACGGCCTTTCGGATTTTGCCTGCGTCGCAAGTACGTACTCCGGCACGCTTACGGGCTTCGGGCAGATATTTTTCGAGCGAAGTAGCGGAAGTCGCACCGTCTGCAACAGCCGTTACGACTTGGCGGAGGCGTTTGCGTCGCAAGTCTCCGGCGATATAGAGACCGTCGATCTCCGTTTTCCCCTCTTCATCGGCAACGGCGTATCCGTCTTTGTCGATTGCGATTTTGTCTTTGAGCAAATCGCTCGCGGGAGCGTATCCGACGAAGACGAAAACACCGAAAGAATCACCGTCGTCCGTACGGAACTCCTCAACTTCTCCCGTTTTGTTGTTTTTCAGAATTGCACTTTCCGGTGCGGCGTTCCCGCGAACTTCGATCAACTCCGTGTTGAACCGGACCGAAATTTTCGGATTGCTCAAAACTTCTTCGATAACGCATTGGGCACAGGAAAATTCATTGCGGCGCACCAGCATTGTAATTTTTTTTGCGTAGCGAGTGAGGAAAATCGCTTCTTCGCATGCCGCGAATCCGCCGCCGATCACGAGCAGTTCTTTCCCCGTGAAGAATTCACCGTCGCAAGTCGCGCAGTACGCAACGCCGCGGCCGCGAAATTCTTCTTCTCCCTTGAATCCGACCGACCGCGGGCGCGCTCCCGCAGCGACGACCACGCCGAGCGCGCGAATTTCGCCTCGCGTGGTTTTGATTGTCTTTACGTTGCCGGACAGATCGAGTTCGCGTGCTTCGGCGGCAAGAAATTCCGCGCCGAAATTTTCCGCCTGCTTGCGCATCGTTTCCGTGAGCGCTTTGCCCGAAGTGTGCAAAACACCGGGATAGTTGACCACTTCGTCCGTGATCGTAATTTGACCGCCGATGTTTTCGCGTTCGAGAACGAGAACACTGAAGCGTGCACGGGAGAGATAAATGGCGGCGGAGAGCCCGGCGGGACCGGCACCGATAACAACGGCATCGTAAATGTTTTCAGAGGAATTCATAGCGTTTGTCGGGAAGAAAAATCAGGGGAAATAATAACGAACAGTGAATAATGAATAGTGAATAACGCTGTGTATAAAATTTTTGCCCCAAAAGGGGCAAAAATCTCAGCAATGAATTATTCGTTATTCATTATTCACTATTCGTTGCATCAATTAGATAGCGCCGACGAGGTCGAGGCTCGGCTTCAGCGTCTTTGCTCCGGGCTGCCACTTTGCCGGGCAAACTTCGTCTCCGTGTTCCGCAACGAATTGCAGAGCCTGCACGCGGCGGAAAAGTTCGTCCGCGTTGCGGCCGATGTTTCCGGCAACGACTTCGTAGGAAACGATTTTGCCTTCCGGATTGACGATAAAGGTCCCGCGCTCCGTGAGTCCGGCATCTTCGATCAGCACGTCAAACGCGCGGGCGAGCGTCGCGGTCGGATCGGCGAGCATCGGGTATTGGATCTTTTTGATGGTTTTGGACGCGTCGTGCCAGGCTTTGTGGACAAAGTGGGTGTCGCAGGAAACCGAGTAGATTTCACAACCGATTTTCTTGAATTCTTCGTATTTGTTCGCGAGGTCTTCGAGTTCCGTCGGGCAAACGAAAGTGAAGTCTGCCGGGTAGAAGAAGAACACGCTCCACTTGCCGAGCACGTCTTTCTTGGAGACGGGGGCGAAGCTGTTGTTCTGGTACGACTGGACCGTGAAGTCCGCGATTTCTTTATTGATCAGTGACATGATGTTTTAGGTTCTTTCTATTGTTGGTTTATTGATGAATTTGTGTGAAATGTTGTATTGTATGTGCAATAATTTGTAATCATTACAAAAATTTGTCAATAGGGAATTGTAATAATTACAAAAATATTTTTAGGAATGTGAAAAATCCTTAAAAATAAAGCGTTCCCGCGCAGTAATTTACGCGGGAACGCTTTATTTCTTTGTTAAAACTTTTTACGTCGAAACTACTTTCTGCGACGGCGTGAAACGCCGAACGCAAGCGCAAACAAGCTAGCAAGTAACCCGAATGCCGACGGCTCGGGAATCGGATACGCCGTGAGACCGAAAAGTCCCGTAACTTCAACGGTTCCGTAATCGGTGTTCGAGAGGTATACTCGGCGATTGGAATTATTGGATGAAATTCCGTATTTCCTGAGATTGGATGTAGCGACTGTCGCCGTACTATCATCGGAGTCTGTCAGGTAA
>JAGBIL010000045.1 GCA_017935025.1 Opitutales bacterium
TGCTGGTCGGAACCTTCGAGGTAAAGATCCGCCGGGAACGCGAGGTCCGGATTGCGCTTCAAAACGGCGGCGTTGGACGAACCGGAGTCGATCCAAACGTCGAGCGTGTCCGTTCCCTTGACGAGTTTTTCCGGAGCCGGCCAATTTGCGGGAACGTCGATTTCCGCGAGCAGTTCCGCCGGGGATTTTTCAAACCAGATATCCGTGCCTTCGGCGGCGATTTTTTCCGCGATGCCGCGAATGACTTTCGCGTCGAGGAACGCTTCGCGCGTGTCCGAGTCGTAGAACACCGGAATCGGCACACCCCAGGAGCGCTGGCGGGAAATACACCAGTCCGGGCGGCCTTCGACGGCCGCGCGGATTCGGTTTTCTCCGCTTGCGGGAATCCACGAAACGCCGCCGATTTGGTCGAGCGCCTTGGCACGCATTCCGTTTTTGTCGAGCGCGACAAACCATTGGTCCATGGCGCGGAAAATCACCGGCGTTTTCGAGCGCCAGCAATGCGGATACTGGTGGTCGATTTTTGCGACTTTCAGAAGTTTTCCCGAAGCTTCGAGCAGTTTCAAAACTTCGATGTTCGCCGGGCATTTCCCGTTTGTATCCAAAACGGAAATACCGACGAGCGACGCGGGAACGCGTCCGTCATTGGCGTAAACGCCTTCGTCGTTGACCGGGCAGTAAATTTCGATGCCGTAGCGCAGGCAGGTCTGGTAGTCTTCAAGACCGTGTCCGCCGGCGGTGTGGACGCAGCCCGTTCCCGCGTCGGTCGTGATGTAGTCGGCGCAAACGACGGGCGACGTGCGCGCGCAAATCGGGTGTTGCGTTTGAATGCCTTCGAGCGTTTTTCCGAGCATTTTCGCGCCGCGAACGGCGCCTTCCAATCCGCAGTCGGTGATAAATTTTTCTGCGAGCGCGTCGGCGACGATAAAGATTTTCCCGCCGTGGGAAACTTCGATGTATTCAAGTTCCGGATGCACGGCAACAGCCATGTTGGCGGGAATCGTCCACGGCGTAGTCGTCCAGATCACGAAATTCTTTTCCGGCGCATCGATTTGCGAGAACGCGACCCAGATGGACGGCGAGGTGTGGTTTTTGTATTCGATTTCGGCTTCGGCGAGCGCGGTTTTGCAGGGAATGGACCAGTAAACCGGTTTTTTGCTGCGGTAAACGAGGTCGTGCTCAACCATGCTTGCAAACGTGCGGACGATATCGGCTTCGTAAGCGGGATTTTTCGTTTTGTATTCCGCCGCCCAGTCGGCGAGGATGCCGAGGCGCTTAAACTGTTTGCGTTGTTTTTCGATAAAGCTTTCGGAGAATTCCGCGCAGGCTTTACGGATTTCGAGCGGTGTGAGCGTTTTGGCGTTGGCGTGGAGTTCCTTCATCACTTTGTGCTCGATCGGCAAGCCGTGGCAATCCCAGCCCGGAACGTAGGGGACGCGGTAGCCGCACATCGTTTTGTAGCGCATGATGATGTCCTTGAGGAGCTTGTTGAGCGCGGTGCCGATGTGCACGTCGCCGTTGGTGAACGGCGGACCGTCGTGGAGGATAAAAGATTTGCCCGTTCCCGCGTTTTTGCTCTGCAGGCGGCTGTAGAGATCGGTTTCTTCCCAGAAAGCGATGCGCTTGGGTTCGCGAGCGGTGAGATTTGCTCGCATCGGAAAATCCGTCACGGGGAGGTTTAAGGTGTCTTTAAGTTCCACTGCCATAGTCTGAAAAAAATAAGATGCAGAAAGAATGTAGATTTTCTGCGTTTAGTCAATCGCGGGAACGCGTTCCCGCCCTGATTGGCAAAACGATGCGGCGGTCATTGATTTTCTTTTTTGCGCAGGTTCTTCTGCGCATGATAGTATTTCGCCAATGACTGACACCAAGAAAGAACAGGAACGCGACGAGTTGCATCGTGCTATTTGGGCAATTGCTGACGAACTTCGCGGAGCCGTGGATGGCTGGGACTTTAAAAACTACGTCCTCGGAACGATGTTTTACCGCTACATTTCCGAAAATTTAAGCAATTACATCAATGCCGGAGAGCGGGAAGCTGGCGATACGGATTTCGATTATGCTAAAATGCCCGATCCCGTCGCCGAGGAAGCGCGCGCAGGTTTGGTCGAAGCGAAAGGCTTTTTTATTCTTCCGTCGGAACTGTTTTGCAATGTCTGTGCGGGAGCGAATAATGACGAAAATCTGAACGAAACCTTGGAGCGCGTCTTCCGCAATATTGAAGCCTCCGCGAAAGGCTCGTCTTCCGAAAGTAGTTTCGCCGGATTGTTTGACGACTTCGACGTCAACAGCAACAAACTCGGCGCTTCCGTATCGAAAAGAAACGAACGCCTCGCCAAGCTCTTGCACGGAGTCTCCGATATGAACCTCGGAGACGTAAAAAATCACGACATCGACGCGTTCGGCGATGCTTACGAATACCTCATGACGATGTATGCCTCTGGTGCGGGAAAATCCGGCGGTGAATTTTTTACGCCGGCAGACGTTTCCGAATTGCTGACACGACTCGGAACGGTCGGAAAAAAAGAAATCAACAAAGTTTACGATCCCGCATGCGGCTCCGGCTCTCTGCTTCTGAAAGCGGAGAAAGTGCTCGGAAAAGACGCCGTTCGAAACGGATTTTTCGGTCAGGAAATCAACGTCACGACTTACAACCTTTGCCGCATCAATATGTTCCTGCACGATGTCGGGTTCGATAAATTCGACATCGCTTGCGAAGATACGCTGACCGCGCCACAACATTGGGACGACGAGCCTTTCGAACTTATTGTTTCCAATCCGCCGTATTCCATTAAATGGGCGGGCGACGATAATCCGCTTCTGATTAACGACCCTCGCTTTTCTCCCGCCGGAGTTCTCGCCCCGAAATCCAAAGCAGACCTCGCGTTCATCATGCACTCACTGGCGTGGCTTGCGGCGAACGGCACGGCGGCAATCGTCTGTTTCCCGGGAATCATGTATCGCGGCGGCGCAGAGCAGAAAATCCGCAAATACTTAATCGATAACAATTTCATCGATTGCATTATTCAGTTGCCGAGCAATCTCTTCTTCGGCACCACGATTGCCACCTGCATCATGGTGCTCAAAAAAGGCAAAACCGATAACAAAGTTCTCTTTATCGATGCTTCCGCCGAGTGCATCAAGATAACGAACAACAACAAGCTGACGCGGGCAAACATGGACAAAGTCGTGGCAACCTTTGCCGCCCGCGCCGAGAAAGCGCATTTTTCCCGCTTGGTCAGCTACGAGGAAATCGCCGAAAACAACTACAACCTTTCCGTTTCCTCCTACGTCGAAGCCGAAGACACGCGGGAACAAATCGACATCGTAAAGCTGAACGCCGAAATCGAAGCCATCGTTGCGCGGGAACAGCAGCTCCGCGAGGAAATCAACAAAATCATCGCCGAAATCGAAGGGGAGGAAAACAACCTTTCGTAAGGACGCGGACGCGCAGAGGAATAAGTCAAGTCACAAAACACAGCGTCTCGGCGGCTCTGCGAGAGGAAGAAAAAACGCTCGCGCAGATATTGCGGATAGCACAGATAAAAACCTAAAAATTTACCACATGAATAAACAATTTGAATTTTTGGTATATCGCTCCAACGAAGAAGACATTGCCGTAAACGCAATGGTGCGGGATGAAACGGTCTGTCTTACCCAAAAGGCGATGGCGGAGTTGTTTGGGGTTGATAAGTCTACTATCAGCAGACACTAGAGAAATATTTTTTCAGAGGGGGAATTGCTTGAAAATGTGGTTGTTGCAAAAATTGCAACAACCACTCAGCACGGAGCAATTGAGGGAAAAACGCAAAGCACTCTAACGCAATTTTACAACCTCGATGCTATCATCTCCGTCGGTTATCGCATAAATTCTCGGCGAGCTACTAATTTTCGCATTTGGGCAACTCGTACTCTAAAGGAATATATGCTCAAAGGTTTCACGATGGACGACGAGCGTTTGAAACAGGGAAAAACGCTCTTCGGGAAAGATTATTTCCGTGAACTTCTGGAAAGAGTTCGCTCAATTCGTGCGAGTGAACGGCGTATCTGGCAACAAATCACCGACATTTTTGCAGAGTGCTCTATCGATTACGATAAGGATTCTCCCGTAACTCGCGAATTCTATGCGATGATTCAAAACAAGTTTCATTATGCCATCGTCGGGCAAACCGCCTCAGAAATCATTTTTACCCAAGCAGACAGAAAAAAAGAGCACATGGGACTGACGACTTGGAAAAACGCGCCCGACGGTCGTATCCTGAAATCCGATGTCGGAATCGCAAAAAATTACTTGGAAGAAAAACAAATTCAACGCCTCGAACGGACCGTAAGCGGATACTTTGACTATATTGAGGATTTGATTGAACGGGAAAACACTTTCACTATGGAGGAATTTGCGACAAGCGTGAATGAATTTTTGGCATTCCGCAGATATCAAATTCTCGAAGGAAAAGGCTCGGTTTCCCACCAGGTCGCTTTGAAAAAGGCGGAAACGGAATACGAATCTTTCAATAAAACGCAAAAAATCACCTCCGATTTCGATAAGGAAATAAAAAAGCTACTCAAGAAAGGCGGAGAATAACGATGAACAATTTAAAGAAATTCTCGCGGGGACGCGGAGGCGCTGAGTTGTTTTTATAAAAAATTAAACCCTGCGGTTTTGCGCCTCTGCGAGAAAATCAAAAAAAGGAAATAAACAAAAACAACATATGAACGAAAACGAAATCGGAAACATTATTGTCGCAACCGCGATTCGACTCCATCAGGAACTTGGACCGGGATTGCTCGAGTCCGTTTACGAGGCGATTCTCGCAAAATTGCTTAAAGACCAAGGGCTCGATGTAAAACGTCAGGTGCCGATTCCGTTTGAATACGAAGGCATGCGCTTTGAAGAAGAATTTCGCGCGGATTTGGTTGTGGAGGATAAAGTCATCGTCGAATTGAAGTCGGTCGAAATTCTTAATAACGCTCATAAAAAGCAGTTGCTGACATATCTGAAGCTTACCGGAAAAAAGCTCGGCTATATTCTCAACTTCGGCGGAGCTCTTATGAAAGACGGTATCGTGCGAAGCGTTAATAAATTATAAAAGAATAAGAATATCTCTCGCGGGGACGCGGGGGCGCTGAGTTGTTTTTATAAAAAATTAAACCCTGCGGCTTTGCGCCTCTGCGAGAGAATCAAAATTTAAAGAAAACAAACGATGAGTAAACTTGACGATTTAATACGGGAACTCTGCCCGGAAGGAGTGGAGTATAAGACACTTCGCGAGGTTTCTGAAATGAAACGGGGCACGTCTGTAACTAAAAGGAATATTGTCGAAGGAAGCGTTCCCGTGATCTCCGGAGGAAAAGAACCTGCGTATTACTGCAATATCCACAATCGCGAAGGAGAGACGATTACTGTTGCGGGAAGTGGCGCAGGTGCCGGATTTGTTCAATACTGGACCATTCCAATTTTTGTCGGCGATGCGTTCTCAATCAAAGGGCGTGAGCGTATTTTGACTAAATATTTGTACTACTGCCTGACAAATATGCAGAATCGTATTTACGCTACAAAAAAAGGCGGTGGCGTTCCTCATGTCCATATCTCGAATGTAGAAGATTTTTTAATTCCCGTGCCGCCGTTGGCGGTGCAGGATGAAATTGTCCGGATTCTGGACAATTTCACAGAGCTTACAGCAGAGCTTACAGCAGAGCTTACAGCACGCAAAAAACAGTATGAATTTTATCGGAATAAACTACTGACGTTTTCGGATATTCCTCGGGTTGCGTTGCGATGTTTTACGGAAAAGGTGAGTTGCATCGATTGGAAAAACTACCACGGGAGCAAGAAGTATATCGATTTGTCTTCCGTCGACAGAGACACGCACAAAATCATTGACGGCGAGGTTTTGGAGATTTCGTCGAAGAACGCACCAAGCCGAGCAAAACAGATTGTGAAAAAGGATGATATTCTATTTGGAGGGACGCGCCCGATGCTTAAGCGTTGTTGTGTTGTTCCGCGCGAGTATGACGAGCAGATTTGTAGCACGGGATTTTGTGTGCTTCGTGTGAATGAAAAAATCGCGTTGCCCAGGTACGTCTATCATTGCTTGGGTGCAACAGAGTTTTATCGCTACGTCGAATCTAATCAGCAGGGCACGAGTTATCCCGCAATAGGCGATAAGGTATTAAAGGAATATGAAATCCCGCTTCCGTCGTTGGGGGTGCAGAAGCGGCTTGTTCATGTTTTGGATAATTTCGATGCGATTTGCGCGGACTTAAAAATTGGGCTTCCCGCAGAAATCGAAAAACGGCAGAAGCAGTACGAGTTTTACCGTGACGCGCTCTTAAATTACGCCGCAAGCGGCAAGCTTACAATGAGCGCACAGCACAGCACAGCACA
>JAGBIL010000046.1 GCA_017935025.1 Opitutales bacterium
CTCTAATCTTTAATCTCTAAGCTCTCTTCTGCCCTGTTATGATCCTCCGGTGCTTCGATACCAGCGGGCGGTGCTCATCATCCGGTTGCGTAAGCATCACCTGCGTCGGCGCGTTATCGTTAAAACACAAACACACGTTCCCCCCGCCAAACGCCGCCAGCGCCCCCGCAAGCACCTCCGGATTAAATCGCGAGTCCCGCGCATCTTCCGGAATTTCGTCTTGCAAAATATTCGTCGCGGGAAGGACCGCCTCGTATTCCCCGTGCGCGTCCGAAAGATAAATCTCCGGCTTTTTCGGAAATTTGGAAAAATCCAACTTCGCGCTCATGTTTTTTTTGCGCAACGCCTTTTGCATCTGCTCAAGCATCCCGGCAAGCACCTCCGAATCCACCCGCGTCACGGACGTTCCCGGGCATTTCGTGTACTTCTCGAAAAGAGACTCCAAATTCGGAAACTTCGCAGTCGAAACCGGCAACGCCAGCACCACCTGCGCCATCGCCTTCGTTCTAAACTCAAACTCGACCCGCGGAATCTCGTGGCGGGGCGACAACTCTGTCTCCCCTTGGGAGAAGCGGGCTCCGGTCGCTTCATTTTCGTGGGAGAAGCGGTTTTCAACCGCTTCATCCTCACCGTTTTTGCCCTCCGGCATAGGCGAAGGCATGCTCTCGTCTCTAAGCTCTTCCCCCGGTCTCCCGTCCCCGTTTAACCCAATCATCGCCACCTCAAGCCCGGACTTCTCATCGGCAACCTTCAGCGCCTTTTTCAACGCCGCAACGTGCGGGAGTGCAAGCAGCGCATCGCATTTCCCGTCCTTATCCGGGATATTCGAGTTATCTTCATCGTATGCCGTTTCAAACTCCGCCGCCTGCCGTCTGTCGCACGCACACAGCGTCAGCGTTTCCCCGTTCCCGTTGTAACGCAGGCAAACCCCGTTGAGCGCCGCATGTTCTTCGCCCGGGTACGCCGCGCGAGCCACCGCGTCCAGCTTCGCTGCAAAACCTTGCGCACTTTCAAGCGAGAACCCAAAAACCTCCGCCGACGGTCCGAAGTCCGGCAACAAAAGTTCATCCGTTCGCGCCGGAATCTTGAGCGAACGCCGCGCTGCGGCTCCCTGCCCGTAGAGCACCAACTCGCCGTCTCTGATGTCCAGTATGATGGTCGCGTCGTTGTTGTCGAAAGTGTCCTTTTCCGCATCCTCAATCCCGACAAATCCCGCGACCGCCGAAAAACGCACGCACAGCTTGCGCGCCTTCTTGATGGTTTCGCACGCAACCGTCGCTCGTGCGCAACGCCCGCCGGTCTCGGTGTAAAGCTTCAAAAGTCCAAGTCCCGGATTCGTTTCGATTTGAAGACGGTCGCTGAAATCATCCTTCGGATTCGTACAAACAGAGAGCGCTTTCAGGATCGTCTTGAGCTCGCCCGTCGTCAGCGTGTGAATGTAGGTCGTTCCCGTCGCCATCTCAAAACCCTCCTTCCTCGGCAATCATCGCAAACGCCGCCATCAATCCGAAAAACACACCGATCCCCGGAATCGCCAAAACCGTCAGCACTCCCGCCGCGCGATTCAGGGGAGAAACGACTTTCCTGTCACATCCCGCGTTTAATGTGGAATGTGTAGTGTTTAAACTCTCCACATTAAACATTCCGCGTGACGAATGCGCATCTGCACCGCTCCCGTCTCTTGTCACCGGTCTCCCGTCTCCATCCCGAAGCTTTCTCCATTCCCGTTCCCGCGGAAACGGCGCTTCCTCCGGCAAAACGCCCGCCGCCGCCATCGCCGCATAATGCACGCGACGCTCCGCGTCCAATGCCTCAAACCGCGCCGCAACATCCGCCGCCGCGCGCGGCTCCACATCCCGCATTTCCCCGTTGTCGAGAATCTCTATTTTTTCCACGTTCTATCCTTGTTTTCGATGTCCCGTGAGAAACTCTTTCGAAAAGATTTTCCCGTACTTTTTCGGTTCAATCTCATCGACATCCTCACGAACAACGGAAACAAAGGACATCCCGCCGCCTCGCACACGAGTTCGAATCCTGCATTCCCTGCCATTAAAAAAGAACTAATCTTCCACGCATTTGCACTGCTCGTTTTCTCTGCTTCGATTTTTATTTGAGTAATCAGTAACAGGGTTCGTGCGTTAAAAAATTAGGAATGAGAAAGAATACTAATTTCTAACTTCTAATTAAGCTGAAAGCTTTCGGTAATTGCCGGTCTCTCGTCTTCGGTTACCCGTTACTTTACAAAAAAGACATCGCTGCGGAGGTATTGTCGGACGTTGAGGGACCCGTTTCCGTCCTTGACGATTTCGGCAATGATAACGACGCGGGATTCTTCGCGAACGCTCTCCGTCATAAAAACGCCGCGCCCTCGCGGGTATGCCTCTTCGATGCAAACGCACGCACCCTCGAAGGCTTTGCCGAGCGGAAACCCGTTTTCGTAATACATCGGCTCCACGTGAAGGCTTCCGCCGTTTTCCGTGTCGATGGAGCTCGAATAGGTCATGCCCGGCGCAACGCGAACGAATCCCTCTTCGTCGATAGAGACCGCAAACGGCGGGACGTAAGGCGCGGGAGCGGGTGCAGCGCGTTTTTTCTGTTGCGGCGGGAACGCGAGTGTCGTTCCCGCGGAGCTTCGTTCAAACGTGCCGTTTGCAACGTCCGTGATGCGGTTCGCGCGGCATTCGTCGGCGAGCTCGCGAAGCGCGTCCGCCAGCCGGTTCAGCTTTTCGGAGCTTAAAGTTTCTCCAGGATAAAATGTAGGGATATCCATTTTTTTTTTGTTGAAAGTGTGGCAATTAGAATTTAAACGTCCGTTGTGAAAAGAATCTGCTTCGCGTTGCTCGTTTTGTTTTCGGTGTTCGCTCCGGCGACTGTTGCCTACGCCGAAAGCCGTGAGGAAATCGCACGCAAACTCTACGGGTGTATTTACGTAACGGAAAACGAGTCCGAGGCTGATTATTGCGTTTTCGTCGAAGAATACAGTGCCTTTGCAGATCTTGATGTGGGACTTCTCAATTACTGGGAGTTTTTGGACGCTCCCGGTGAATGGTGTTTTGTAGACTCCATAATAGAGGCGGATTTCTGTGTCTATTTAGTAGACCATCCGGGAAGCGCGGACATTACAGTTTTCTTTATTGAGTAGTTAATGGAGTCGCTTACCTGCCGGTTTCTCCAGGATAATCGTCAGCCGTCCACGTCGTTACCACGTTGTAGCGGTTGTTGCCCCATTCGTCCGGTGCTATCGAGGTTGTCTCAATTGCCTTGAGTGTCCACTTATGTCCGCCGGGGTAATCTCCGCGCGGGGAATCTTCTTCGCCGATGTTTGACGTAGAGGGGAGCGTTCCCGTGATTTTCGTTTCTTCCCAATTAATTACGGCTCCTGGCAGGGTCTTTATTCCCTTTCGTGCGAAACGCACGGCGGTGGAGTTCGGCGTGTATTTTTCGACGAGTTTTCGTAAGGTTGTTTCCTCCCAAAGATCCCGAGAGTCTTTCGGTTCGGAGTCCCCGAAACTCCCGGTATCAAAAAACGGGCAGAGCCCGGCGGAATAGCCACGCTGCTGTTTTCCGTCGGGCGCGAATTAAAGCTCGGCGTTCCCGAAATGCTCGAAATGCCGCTCGCAAACCTTTACCAGTTTGCACATTTGGCAATGCTCTACGCCGGGTGCTCTACGCAATGGACTAACCGCACCCCACAGGAAGAACAAATCCTCCGCGAAAACATCGCACGGTGGAAAAATCTCAAAAACAAAAATCCCGCGAAGTGATTCGCGGGAAAGGGAAGATGTCGCTTCTCCTCTGAGGCTAATCGTTCATGCGGGAACGCGATTCTCTTTCAAATTCGCGAAGTTGCCGCTTCCGGAGGAAATCTTCTAAGATTCGACGCGATTCGTACTCGATACGTTCCCGTTCGTTTTTCCGGGATTCGAGAGTGCGCTTTCTGAAAAACCAAATCAGCACGGACAAAACAAGAAGAGGTATGACCAACCACGGACACATCACTACACCCACGAAAACAAAAAACGGCACAAAAAGCACGAGATACACGCGCCTTAAAAAATCAAAGAGCATGCGATTGCTTTCTTCGGTCGTATAGCCACTTGGTCCAAACATGTAGTAAGCATAACAATCGTTTAAAAACATCGTCAACAAATTATGAGCGCAACTAATATCAAAATTTCTTTTGGAGCGAATACCGCCGGAATCCACCAAGCCTTGGCGGATATTCGGCAATCCGTTAACCGGTACTCGGAAAACATCACGAGTAATTTCCGGACCGTTAACCGGACACTTGGCGAAACGCGGAATAAATTCGCAACAATCAATACAGCCATCGAACAAACGAAAAACAAGTGGACAGAATGGGCGGAAAAAACTCAAGTTATCCGCAACTCTTTCCGTATTGCGACGGTTGCGGGAACGGCGCTTCGCAATGCGGTTGCCGTGCCGTTGCGTGAATTTTCGCGCTTTGAAGATGCGGCGACGCGCATGGCGCCGTTAGTTGG
Organism: Opitutales bacterium; assembly: GCA_017935025.1. Lineage (GTDB taxonomy): Bacteria > Verrucomicrobiota > Verrucomicrobiia > Opitutales > UBA953 > Spyradosoma. The sequence goes on from JAGBIL010000046.1 coordinate 4,503, forward strand.
CGGGCTGGATTCGGCAAAGATTCTCTGCGCTCAGCTTCGCGACGAAGCAGCGAACGGCACAATGAGTTTCGAGCAACTCACAAGCGTTGCCGGGCGGCTCGCCTCCGTTTTCAAAAGCTCTTCGGACATCAAAAAGTGGACCACGGCGTTCCATGATTTGAGCGCGGGAACGGGCTTGGACATCAATGAGCTCATCGGCAATTTCGTAAAGTCCAAAGCCTCCGGACGTTTTGAAGCAGGCTTCCTGGATATGTTTGCGCAGAAAGGCGTGAACATCTTCCCGGAATTGGTGAAGCAGACGGGCGTTGCGGAAACGGAGCTTCGCAAAATGGCGGCTGCGGGAACGCTCTCATTTGCGGAAGTCGAAAAGGCGATTCTCGCGGTTTCCACGGGAACGTTTTTTTTCTAAACATTCTTGTGCGGCGACGGCGCTTCGGTAAAAATCGTACAATTACTTCTCACATTTCATGTTTTTATCTTATGAATTTTACGCCGGATAATTATCTGCTCATTTTCTCGATATTGCTTTTTGCCAGCATTTTGGCGAGCAAGGCATCTTACAAAATCGGGGCGCCGATGCTTTTGCTCTTTCTCGGAATCGGGATTCTTGCCGGGCAGGAAGTTTCGTTCGAGAACACGCAAACGACGAGCTTGGTCGGAGAACTTGCGCTTGTGTTCATTTTGTTTGCCGGAGGTCTGGACACGAAATTTCGCGACGTGCGGCCGGTGATGGCTCAAGGCGTAATTTTGTCGACATTCGGTGTCTTGCTGACGGCGGGGCTGCTCGGTGGTGCAATTTACGGGCTGTCCAACCTGCCCTTTGTGGCGATTCATTTTTCGCTCGCGGAATCGCTTTTGCTCGGCTCGATTGTATCGTCGACGGACGCGGCGTCGGTTTTTTCGATTTTCCGTTCGCAACGCACGAC
>JAGBIL010000004.1 GCA_017935025.1 Opitutales bacterium
CCCCCCAAAAAAAAAATAAGGGAGCGGCATCTTGCGCCTTCTTAGAGATTTTAAACATCCCACGCGCTAAGCGCTCTCTAAAAACTCCGCGACCCCTCCGCCGCCCAAATGTTTTGGACAGTAATGATGCGGGAACGCTTTTTTTTACGCCCACGAAATGCTCCCTTCATCCGCCCCTTTCGACCAAATTTCAACTTTTCCCGCCGTAATGTGCACGCTATACTCTTGCGCAATTTTTTGCTTTCCCCCGGAAAAACCTTTTTGCCATGACTAAATACCTGTCTTTTGCTACCGCGCTGTTGTTTGCCGCCTGCGTTTCCCTTTTTGCAAGCGTCAATCCCGCCGCGGCATCCGCGCTCGCCAAACGCATTTCTCCGGTCATTGCCGCCAACGTCATTTTCGAGCCGCTTTCGGGTGTTCCCGCCACGGAAAAAATCGTCTACGAACTCGAATCAACTCCTGCCGGGAAACTCATCGTCCGCGGGAACACAACCGTTGCGCTCACCAGCGGTTTTTACCAGTTTTTAAAAGAATTTTGCCACGTCCAAATCACCTGGGGAGCACACAGCGTTCCCGCGCTGAAAAAAGGCACCGTGCTCCCGCGCATTCCCCAAAAAATCCGCGTCGAATCTCCGCTTGTTTTGCGTTATGCCTACAACTACTGCACGCACGGCTACACAATGTCGTGGTGGGATTGGGAGCAGTGGGAAAAGGAAATTGACTGGCTCGCGCTCCACGGATTCAACCTCGCACTCGTCATTCAGGGGCAGGACGCCGTTTGGCAAAATACGTTTACGAAATTCGGCTACACCAAGGAGGAAATGCGCAAGTGGCTCTGCGCGCCCTCTCATATGCCGTGGCAGTTCATGGGCAATATGGAGGCGATGTTGCCGCCCTCGCAAAGCATCATCGACAAGCGCACAAAACTCGGCAAAGAAATCGTTTCGCGTATGCGCCAGCTCGGAATTCAACCCGTGCTTCAAGGCTACTACGGCATGGTCCCGTACAAATTTAAGGAAAAACATCCCGGAGCGCGCATCGTCGCTCAGGGCGGCTGGGCGGGCGGTCAGCGCCGTCCCGATATGCTCAATCCCGCAGACCCGCTTTTCGCGCCGATTGCCGAAGCGTTTTATACCGAACAGAAAAAACTTTTCGGCGACTGCTATTATTTCGCCGCAGACCCGTTCCACGAAGGCGGGAGCGCCGGCGACATGAACCGCGGCACCGTTTACCGTCAGGTTCAGGACGCCATGCTCGCGTTTGAACCGAAAGCCGTTCTCGTCAAACAATGCTGGCAAACCTCCAACGCCGAAATGTTCAGCGCCGGGAAAAAAGACCACAGTCTCGCGCTCGACCTCTACGCCGACAAACATCCGTTCTGGCAAAACTGCAACGGCTACGACGGTACTCCGTGGCTCTGGTGCCTGCTCCAAAACTTCGGCGGGAACACCGGGATGGAAGGCGACCTGCAGGGGCTTTGCGCCGGGCTCAAACGCGCGCTCACCGCACCGAATCGCGGCAAACTCGTCGGTGTCGGTATCGTTCCCGAAGGGTCTTTTAACAATCCCGTTATCTTCGAGCTCCTTTCCGATATCGCCGTGCGCGGGAACGTCCCCGAAAACATCGGAGAATGGCTCATCGATTACCAAACTTCCCGCTACGGCAAAACCACGCCACAACTCGAGCAAGCCTGGAAAATTCTCCTCAAAACCGCGTATTCCTACACAGCAAAAGAAGGTCCGCTCAACTCCGCCCTGCCCGCACGCCCGCGCTTCGGCAACTTCATCAAAGCACGCTTTTGGGCCTCCAATATGGCGCTCCCGTACGACAACACGGAACTGCTCAAAGCCCTGCAACTCTTCGATTCTCAGAAAAACCTTTTCGCAAAGAAAGCCACCTTCCGTTACGACTACGCCGACCTCCAACGCCAAGTCATCGACAACCTCTCGCACGCCGTTTACGCTCGTCTCAACGCCGCGTGGAACGCCAAGGACAAAACCGCATACGCCGATGCCTCGAAGGATTTTCTTCGCCTTTTCGAGCTCTGCGATGCCCGTTTTTCCCAATTCCCGAAATACAAAAACGATGCCCGAAATTTTTCCCAAAGCCTCGAAAAATGGTTGAGCGACGCACAAAAATTCGGCACTAAAAAGGACGAAAAAGCCTACCTAAAAAATTGCGCGCAAACACACCTCACCACCTGGGTCGAACAAGCGGGAACGAACCTCGACGACTACGCGTTCCGCGAATGGATCGGGCTCAACGACACCTACTACGCCAAGCGCTGGGAAATGTTCTTCGACGAAACGAAAAAAGCCCTCGCTGCGGGAACGGCTTTCGACCAAAAAGCCTTCGACCGGAAACTCAACGCGTTTGAAGACAAATGGTCCGCAAACCCGAAGCATAAAGTTAAAATCACCGACGGGAACACCACCGCCGAAATCGCCAAGCTCGTCAAAAAATACGCGGGAACGAATCTCTCCGGCGGCGCACGCCCGGACGATTCTCCGCTCGGAGTTCAGAACCGCTAAGCCTCCGAAAAAACACCCGCGCCCGCCTCCTCTTTAATCCACATCATCATACGTCTATGAAATCTTGGAAAAAATTACTCCTCACCTTAACGCTCCTTGCGGCAACTCTTCCCGCGCTGAATGCGGACATCGCGTTCCCGTCGGAGAAACTCCCGAGCGCGGCAACCGTTAAAGGCAACGTTACACTGAAAAACAACTGGGTATCCGCATCGTTCAAAAAAGACGGATTTTTGGTCCGTATCGACGGCAAAAAAATTCAGGGCGAAGAACTTTTCACGCTCGTTCTCGGCAACGGCGAACGCATTCCCGCATCGGCGATGACCTGCAGCGGCATCAAGAAAGTCGCGCTCAAAGGCAACCCGGAGGCGATCAAACTCTCCGAACGTTTCAACGGACAGGCGCTTGTCGCGAAATTCACCAAAGGCGACATCACGGTCGCGTGGCGCGCCGTTCTGCGCGACGGTTCACACTACATCCGCCAAGAACTCAAAATTTCGTCGAAAAAAGACACGCCGATGCAGGCCGTTCTCCCGCTTGAAATCAAGCTCCCGGGCGCAAAGGTTCTCGGCAACACACGCGGTTCTCCCGTCGTAACGGATTCCGTTTTCGCCGCCCTCGAAACCCCGATGGCGTTCAACGAAGTTTCCGGAGACAAAATGACGGGCAAATGGTCCCGAAAAACAACCCTGAAAAAAGGCGAAACCTGGGACGTCTCCTCCGTCATCGGCGCACTTGTTCCCGGACAGGAACGCCGCTCCTTCCTCGCCTACAACGAACGGGAACGCGCCGTTCCGTGGCGCTCTTTCGTTCACTACAATTCGTGGTACGAGCTCAACATCAACCGCAACAACGACCCCGATCCGAAAAAGCGCATGAGCGAAGCGCAATGCCTCGACGTCATAGCCGCGTGGAACAAAAATCTTTTCAAAAAACATAAAATCAGCATCGACGCATTCGTTTGGGACGACGGTTGGGATGATTTCAACTCGCTCTGGGGCTTCCACACCGGATTCCCGAACGGATTCGAAAAACTCGACATCGAAGCCCGCAAGCAAGGCGCGGGAATGGGCGCATGGCTCGGTCCCGTCGGCGGCTACGGCGCGTCCAAAGCACAACGCCTCGGGTTCTGGAACAAACACCACCCGAACAATCAAATCGGCAACTTCGACCTCTCCAACAAGGAATACTTCGACGCTTTCGTCGGTCGCTGCTCGCAAATGGTGAACGACTACGATATGCGCTACTTCAAATTCGACGGCATCAGCGCAATTCCCGTCGCCTACGGTCCCGGCAACGAAGAAGCAGCCGAAGGCATCATCAAGGTCGAAAAAGCGCTTCGCGAAAAACGCGGCGATATTTTCCTCAACACAACCGTCGGAACCTGGGCTTCGCCGTTCTGGTTTCATATCGCAGACTCCGTGTGGCGTCAGGACGGCGACCACGGACAAATGGGCGTCGGCAACCCGCGCGAAAAATGGATCACCTACCGTGATGATTGGGTCCACAAAATTTTCGTTACGGGTTCCCCGCTCTTCCCGATCAACTCGCTTATGACGCACGGCCTCATGGTTACCCGACACGGTCCGCCGAATTGCATGGCAAACGACGAAGCCGGGCGCGACGGCATTCTCAAGGAAATGCGTTGTGCTTTCGCTTGCGGAAGTGCCTTACAGGAGCTTTATGTCGATAATGACATCATGACCAAGCTCGATCTTTGGAAAGATCTCGCCGAATGCATAAAATGGTTCCGCGGGAACGCCGACGTGCTCGATGACACGCACTGGATCGGCGGCGAACCGTGGAACGACGCAACAAAATCCGGCGACATCTACGGATGGGCTTCCTGGAACGGAAAGAAGGCGACACTCGCACTGCGCAATTCCGACGACGAAGCAAAAACGCTCACGGCAACGCTTCGCCAATTGCTCGACGTTCCCGCCCACATTCAAGGCTCGATTACGCTGAAAGATTCGTTCAAGGGACAACGCAAACTCAACGGAATCTCCGGCGCAACCATTCCGCTCGACAAGGAACTTACGTTTAAACTCAAGCCGTTTGAAGTTTTCGTCTTCGACGGCAAACCCGCGAAATAAGCGCCAAGCATCAGACATCAAGCCTCACCCGCATAGAAATTTGAAGCTTGATGCTTGAAGCCTTGAGCTAAGAAACGCGTTCCCGCGATTGATTTCACGGGAACGCGTTTCTTTAAACTTTAATCTCTAATCTTTAATCTCCAAAAAAAAGCGCCCCTTTCGGAGCGCTTTTTTATTACATCATGTTTTCCGGTCCGTTGACCTTCGCGTTCACCTTGAGGCGAAGCGCGTTCAGATGGATGAAGCCGGAAGCGTCGTCCTGGTCGTACGCATTGGTCGGGTCGGCTTCCATCGTCGCGATATCCGGATTGTAAAGCGAGCACGGCGATTTGCGACCGGCAACGTAGCAGCAGCCCTTGTAGAGCTTGACGCGCACCGTTCCCGTGACGTTTTTCTGCGTTTCCGTGACGAGTGCCTGAAGCGCGAGGCGTTCCGGCGCGTACCAGAATCCGTTATAAACGAGTTCCGCATACTTCGGAATAAGGCTGTCGCGCAAGTGCATCGTGTCGCGGTCCATCGTGATGGATTCCATCTGGCGATGCGCGAAGAAGAGAATCGCTCCGCCCGGGGTTTCATAAACGCCGCGGGATTTCATGCCGACGAAACGGTTTTCGACCATGTCCACGCGACCGATCCCGTGCTTTCCGCCGAGCTTGTTGAGCGTCTGCATCACTTCGAGCGGGGTCATTTTCTTGCCGTCAATCGCGACACAGTTGCCTTTTTCAAAATCGAGTTCGATAAATTCCGGCGTATCGGGAGCATCTTCCGGAGCCACGGAGAGCTTGAACATCGCCTTGTTTTCCGGGCAGAACGCATCAAACCACGGATCTTCCATGATTCCCGCTTCGTAGGAAATGTGGAGCAAATTGCGGTCCATCGAGTACGGTTTTTTCATGCTCGCTTCGACGGGAAGCCCCTGCGCCACGCAGTAATCGATCATTTCCTTACGGCCCGGGAACTGCGCACGGAACGTTTCGTCACGCCACGGAGCAATGATTTTCAAATCCGGAGCGAGCGCGGCGGCGGCGAGCTCGAAGCGCACCTGGTCGTTGCCCTTCCCCGTCGCGCCGTGTGCGATGGCGTCGCAACCTTCCGCCTTGGCGATTTCGACCATGCGTTTCGCGATGAGCGGACGCGCAATCGAGGTGCCGAGGAAGTACTGTCCTTCGTAAATCGCTCCCGCCTGCATCATCGGGAAAATGAAGTCGCGGGCAAATTCTTCCTGCAAATCTTCAATGTAAATTTTGGAGGCTCCGGTTTTTTTGCTCTTTTCTTCGAGCCCGGAAAGCTCTTCTTCCTGACCGACGTTCGCGCAGTAGGCGACCATTTCGGCATTGTATTTTTCTTTAATCCAGGAAAGGAGCACGGACGTGTCCAATCCGCCGGAATATGCGAGAAGAATCTTCATATCAATGAATTTTGTTGTGTTAAAAGGGAAGCGCAATCATGCGCCGCGTTCCCGCGAAAATCAACGCGGAATTTCAGTAAATCAGCGGGAAGCACAGCACTTTCGCCGTTCCCGCGCGAAAAAACAAAAACTCTCACAACGCCACGCGGATGTTCAAAAAAAGCGTTCCCGCGAGGAAAATCCCCACGGGAACGCTCTTTTTTTATCGCAAATAATTCGGAACTCGAGATTCGCTATTTGCGATTACGGTCGCTTAGCGACGGCGACGACGCGCGGCAACGAGCGCCAACGCACCAAGTCCCGCAAGCATACCGAATGCCGACGGCTCGGGAACAGCAACAAGGTTATCGGAAACCAACTTGACAGAAAAATTGCTAATCCCCTCGTTGACGGACAGAGAGTCCCACTCAATATCGCTCCCGAGGTTCAAGCTTGCAAGTCCCGTGTACACATCTGTTTCCGGACCATTCCCATTGGAAAAATTAATAACGACGTTCAATCCGGAAATAATTCCTTCCTCTGTCGTGAAATCAAAGCGAAACGTATTTTGCTGTATCGTTCCGTTCATGCGTGCCATAGAGTAATGCCCTCCGGAGGTCTTTGTGTGGACAGTTTCCCCGATCGTGAGCATATAATCAACTTTCGCGGAATTGTTCGAATAGGCGTTCCCGTCAAAAGCGAGAGCGACAGAATCCTTTTCCGAACCAATTTTAAAGAGGTCCTCGGCAGAAGTTGCCCCGACATCCGTTCCGTCAAAAGCAACAACTAACGAAAAGTCTCCGTTAGCAACAACTTTGACCCCATCCAGATAGAAGCCATCGGTGTCCCACGTTGCTTCAGCTGCGTGCGCGCACGCGGTTCCTGCGGCGAGTAACGCCGCGAGCGTTATGTATTTGTTCATAAGATTTAGATTTGGTTATAGCGTTATAGTGAAAAATTGCGTCAGGCGACGAAGTCAAATCTGTCGAGTTGGCTCAATTTTCAGCTTTCTATTCTCGCAAAAAAAAAAAACGGCTTCGCAAGCCCTTTTTTCTCAAAAGCCCCGAAAAAAAAAAATTGAAAAAACAAAAGAGGACAACCGCCCCGGCTGTCCTCCATGACAAAATTCGTGAAATTTGTGTAAATTCGTGGATAAACCCAAAAAACAATTCTGTGTTTTCCGTTCTTTGCGTTGTCTAAAAAAACCGTGCGTGCAATAATCGCGGGAACGATTTTTATGGCAACGACGATGACCACAGCGGAAAAGCTCGACCGCCTTTGCGCGCTGAGAAACCACGGGAGCAAATTCGGCATCGACCGTATGCGTTTGCTTGCCGAAGCCGTCGGCACACCGCAGAGCGCGTTCCCGCTGATCCACCTCGCGGGAACGAACGGCAAGGGCTCGACCTCGGCGATGCTTGAGCGCATTTTGCGCACACACGGACTCCGCGTCGGGCTCTACACGTCGCCGCATTTGCTCAAACTCGGCGAGCGCATCCAGGTCGACCGCGAACCGCTCTCCGACGAAATGATCTGCGCGGAAGCGGAAACGCTCTACGCGGCGGCGGCGCGTTTCGGCAAGCCCGGAGACGAGGATTTTCCGTCGTTTTTCGAGCTGATGACGACGATGGCGTTCCGCTGTTTTGCACGGGAACGTTGCAATGCCGCGATTGTCGAAACGGGACTCGGCGGACGCTTGGACGCGACCAACATCGTATCCCCCGAAGTTTGCGTCATTACGTCGGTCGGGCTTGACCATACGGAATTTCTCGGCAATTCGCTCGAGGAAATCGCCCGGGAGAAAGCGGGCATTATCAAGCACGGCGTTCCCGTCGTTCTCGGACGTTTGCCGGAAGTTGCGGAAGCGGAAATTCGCGCCGTTGCACGCGCGCGCAACGCAAAAGTTTTTTCCGTGCGCGAAATTTTTTGCTTCGACAGTACGGGAACGACCGCGCTTCCCGAAACCAATCTTTACGGCGATCACCAGCGCGGGAACGCCGCGACGGCGCTTATCGCCGCAAAGCTCTTTTTTGAAAAAACCGGAAAATCTTTTGACGAAACCTGCGCGCGCCAAGCGTTGAAAAACGTGAATTGGCGTGCACGCTGGGAAAAAATCCCGTTACGCGACGGCAGAACGCTGATTCTCGATGTCGCGCACAACGCGGAAGGCGCGGAGGCAATCGACAAATCGCTCAAACGCCTTGTTGCGGAAACGGGAACGCGTCCGCAAATCATCACCGGCATTCTCGGCGCGGAGCGTGCGCGTCCGTTGCTCGCCGTTTTCGCCCGCCACGCCTCCGCGATCCGCTTTGTCCGCCCGGCACAGGAACGCGCCTGCTCGTTTGAGGAATTGAAGCAATGCGTTCCCGCAGGATTTCGCGGAGAAATTTCGGAAACAAGCGTTGCCGCGCTTTTCCCGAAGGAAAACACCTGCACGCTGAAAACACCGTCCGCAGAACCGATTGTCGTCGCCGGTTCCTGCTACCTCGCCGGCGAAGTGCTTGCGGCACTCGCGGGAACGCACGCCGATTCCTCCCTGCAGGACAAACTCCCGAATGCGTAGCGGTTTCTTCCGGAAAATTCTATTTGCGGGAAGTTCTGCGGGAACGGTAGGATTTTTCGCAGTATGGATTCTGTAAAAAGTATACTCGTTACCCTTTCCCTAACCGCGTTTTTGTGCAGTTGCTCCGACGAAAAAATTTCCGGAAACGCCGCCGCTCCCGCAGCGGAAAAAAATTACGTCCTCGCGGAAAAAATCGCTTACGCGGACGCGGGCGTTTCGCGCGAAACTTTTGACTTCGGTTGGAAATTCGCAAAATTCGGCAAACACGCAGATTGCCTCGCGGCGCAGGAACCGGGCGCGCCTGTCGGCGTTGCCGCCGCTTCAAGCGAGGAAGCGCACAATCCCGCCGGAAACGCCATCGACGGGAACACCTCCACACGCTGGTGCGCAAACGACAGCAACAAAGCGTCACTGCTGGTCGATCTCGGACGTACGCGCGACATCGGAACAAGCAAAATTTCCTGGGAAAAAGCCGCCAACTACCGCTATTCGATTTTTGTTTCTTCCGACGGAAAAACTTGGGAAAAGCTCGCCGACCAAAGCACAAAGACCGTTCCCGCGAAAGAAAACACGGAAATGCTCAACCGTAATTTCCGCTACGCCAAAATCGATATCACACCGCCGGACAAAAGCTCTTGGGCAAGCATTATCGAGTGGGAATTTTTCGGGAAGGACGGAAAGAAAATTACGCCGGAAAATCCGAAGACCGGACCCGCGCTGAAAGCGTACGAAGCAGCGTTTGACGATTCCGGCTGGCGCAAACTTGATCTCCCGCACGATTGGGGTGTCGAAAGCAAGTTTCTCGCGTCCGAGCCGAATCAAACCGGCTCGCTCCCGTGGAACGCCGTCGGCTGGTACCGCAAGGAATTTGACGTTCCCGCAGAAAAATCCGGCAAAAAATTCTTCCTCGATTTCGACGGCGTAATGATGATGCCGCAGGTTTATGTGAACGGGAAGCTCGCCGGAGAATGGAAATACGGCTACTCTTCGTTCCGCGTCGACATCACGCCGTTTCTCAAATTCGGCGAAAAAAATACAGTCGCCGTCCGCGCGGAAAATCTGCCGAACTCCACGCGCTGGTATCCGGGCGCAGGAATTTACCGCCACGTTTGGCTCGTCGAAAAAAATCCGACCCACATCGACTACAACGGCATTTGGGTAAAAACGCCGGAAATTTCCGCCGTGGAAATACGCGACGGCAAACGCTACGCGGGAACGGCAAAAGTTACGGCGGAAACGACAGTCGTAAAGAACCTTAAGGACTCTAACGACCTTAAAGTCCTCACAGAAATCAAAAAAGACGGCAAAGTTCTCGCCAAATCCGAGGGCGAAAATTCCGAACTTACGCTCCGCGACATCGAGCTCTGGGACATCGAAAATCCCGCACTCTACACGCTCGTGACAACGGTTGTCGCCGACGGCAAAGTCATCGACCGGCAGGAAACCGTTTTCGGCGTTCGCAAATCCGAATGGAAAGCCGACGGCTATTACCTCAACGAACGCCGCGTGCCGATTCAGGGCGTTTGCCAACACCACGACCTCGGACCGCTCGGCGGCGCCGTTCACACGCGAGCGATGGAACGCCAAATCGAAATTCTGAAAAGCTTCGGCGTGAACGCGATTCGCACCTCGCACAATCCGCCCGCACCGGAATTGCTCGATCTTTGCGACCGCATGGGCATTCTCGTGGATGACGAATTGCTCGACTGTTGGAAACATCTCAAAGAAGGCAAAACCAACGGCTACAATCTTTTCTGGGAAAATTGGCGGGAACGCGACGTGCGCAATTTCGTCATGCGCGACCGCAATCACCCCTGCGTAATTATGTGGTCCGTCGGGAACGAAATCGAAGAACAGCACTCCCCAGACGGACCCGAGCTTGCGAAAGACCTTGTGGACCGCTTCCACCGCTACGACCCGACGCGACCGACCACCATCGGCAGCAACGACATCCGCGCTTCCCGCACGAATTTCGGCAAACAGTTCGACGTTTTCGGCTTCAACTACAAACCGAACAACTACACCGAATTTGCAACCAACAACCCGAATACGCCCTTCTACGGCTCGGAAACCTGCTCAACCGTGAGTTCCCGCGGATTTTACTCGTTCCCGGTGAACGAGAAGGATTTTGACACCGCGTTCTGGCACCGCAATTTCTGCGATAGCCTCGCCGCCTGCCAAGTGAGCGATTACGCAATTTACGCGACGGGCTGGGGCTCCACGCCGGATATCGAATTCGGCGCTATCGAAGACCAACCGCGCACGGCGGGCCAATTCGTTTGGACGGGCTTCGACTACCTCGGCGAGCCAACACCGTGGAATCTCGGGCGCAAGCCCGCGAACGACTTCCGCGGCGCGTCGCCGGAAGAAGTCGCCCGCCTCGAAAAGGAATTTGCGGAAATTTTGAAACAGGGCTCGCCTTCCCGCAGTTCGTATTTCGGCATCGTTGACCTTTGCGGCTTTCGCAAAAACGTCGCGTGGCTCTGGCAATCCGAATGGCTTCCGAATGTTCCGATGGCGCACATTCTCCCGCACTGGAATTGGGAAGGCTCCCGCGAAGGCAAAACAACGCCCGTTTTCGTCTTCACGAGCGGAGACTCCGCAGAGCTTTTCCTCAACGGGAAATCCCTCGGCAAGCGTGCCAAGAAAAAAGGCGCAAAAATCACGAACAAAGATTTGAACGGCGACCAACGGGAACGCTTCCGCCTCACCTGGATGGACGTGAAGTACGAACCCGGCGTGCTCGAAGTTGTCGCCTACAAAGACGGGAAAGAATGGGCGCGCGACAAAGTCGAAACGACCGGCGTTCCCGCAGGCTTTAAGGCGGAAGCCGACCGCTCCGTGATTCGCGGCGACGGACGCGACCTTTCCTACATCACAATTTCAGTCGTCGACGCGCAGGGACGCGTGGTTCCAACGGCGAAAAATCCGTTCAGATTCTCCGTACGCGGGAACGCCGAAATCGTCGGTGTATGCAACGGCGACCCGACCGACCACGCTTCGATGAAAGGCTCCGAAATGAAAGCGTTCGCGGGACTCGCACAAGTGATTCTGCGCTCCAAACGCGGCACAACGGGCGAAGCCGAACTCGTCATCGACGGCGGCGACCTCGGCACGCAAACGCTGAAAATCAATGTCCGTTAAACGGCAAAACCGATCATGGAAAAAGTTCGTCTCCGCACGGAGGCGAACTTTTTTTTTATCCGGAAAAAATCCCGCAGCATCCGCTCCACAAAAATCTTTGCTTTCTCTGCATTTTTGTAAAAAAATCTGCCTCCAATGAAACTCTTGCAGAAAAAAATCCCCCTCCTCGTTTCCGCCTTTTTCGCGTGCGCCGCATCGGTTTTTGCCGCTCCCGCAAACGCCGATCCCGGCAATATCGTTTTTATCGGCGACTCCATCACCAACGGCGGGAAGTACCTCGCCGGTCCCGTGCCGAGTTACCGTTACCAGCTATTCAAAGCATTCGTCGACAACGACGTAAAATTTTCGCCGATGGGCATGACGCAGGGGGCCGCGTGGCAAACCGATGTTTCCGCGCTCACGCCGGATTATCGCGGAAAAAAATTTGAAAATGTTTCCGAAGCCGCCGCCAGCGGACGCGCCTACCAATACGCCGGGCACAGCGACGAAAAAATGACGAGCGGACGCGATTACAAGGGCGATCCCGGCACGGCGCACCCCGTGGCAAACCGCGGTCCCGTTACACTCAAACTCGGCTTGCCCAATCCTTTCGTCAAAGACAAAAAAGCCGCACGCAATTCCTTTTTCGACGGTACAAAACTGAAAAAATACACCGGGGATACCTATAAGTCTCTCTACGGGAACAAGAAAGTCGACACGCTCTGCATTCTCATCGGCATCAACGACCTTTATGACGCTTGGGAACCGCACGAAAAAATCGCCGAGCACATTCAAAACATCGTTTTAGCCTACCAAAAACACAATCCGGCTGTGCGCGTTCACGTTTTTGAACTGCTTCCGACCGCCGCCAACAACGGCACGGGAACGCACGGAAAAAACAATTTCGCTCCCTACAATGCCCACCTGCGCAGCGTCGCCGCAAAGTGGAGCAAAGGAAAATCCGTCGTTACCTGCGACGATATCGCACAAGGTTTTTACGCGGAAGACGGCTCCATGGTCGACACCGCGCGCGGTGCTCATCCGAACGCGCAGGGAGAACTCATCGTCGGCGGCAATATCGCGCGCGTGCTCGGCGTCGGACAACGCAACGCGGGATTGAAACGCCTTGATTCCGACGCCCTCGAAACGCAAATTGCACCCTCCTCCGTCGGAAAAAAGAAAGGCTGGAAAATCGATTCCAAAAAACGCCTCGTTCTTGACACCGACCTGAACGGCGGGAGCGATTTCCGCCGCGCCTGGTCCGGCTCCAAATCCCGGCGCGCGCATCCGTTTACGGTCTCGTTCAAATTCAAAATGGACGAGACAGCGCGCACGGACAACGTGCTCGGCGTAATCTGCGGGAACGGCGAAGATGCCGGACTGCTTCTCATCAGCGAAAGCGGTATTTACTGGAACGATACAAACACGCTTCTTTACGGCTCCAAGCCCGGTGTTCGCGAAAACAAAGTTTTTGCCGAAAAACCGTCGAAAATCCGTATTGTCTGGAAACAAAAAGGCGAAACCGACGGCGGGTTTTACGTTTGGCTCGGAGACCAGCTCATCGGCGAAGCACTGAAAGGCTCGCCCTCCGCCGCCGTGGTTGACGCATACAAAAACACGTTCCTCATCGGCGACCTCGGAAACTCCTACGCCGTAAACGCCGTAATTTCCGACATTTCGCTCGACGACAACGCCGCGTACGCGCCTCTTCGTAATGAATAATTGATAATGAATAGCGAATAACGCTGTGCTAAGGTTTTTGCTCGGAGAGCAAAAACTTTGAACTGTGAATTATTCATTATTCACTATTCGTTATTAATTGCTAAAAAAAAACATGAAAACGCTCAAAGAACTTTTCAGAAAAATTCCGGAAACGCAGTTCGCGGGAACAAACGCCGAAAACTGCCGACCGAAAACTCTGCTGACGGATTCCCGCCGCGTCGTTCCCGAAGCGCTGTTTTTTGCGATGGACGGACTGCGCACGAGCGGAAGCGTTTTCGCGGCGGACGCGATAAGGCGCGGGGCCTGCGCCGTGGTTTCGCGGGAACGCCTCGACCTGCCGCAAGGCATTGCGCAAGTTATTGTTCCGGACGTTGCGCAAGCCGTGGCGCTTGTCGCGCGTGAATTTTTTGACAATCCCGTCGACGCGTTCCCGCTCGTCGGCGTGACGGGAACAAACGGAAAAACCAGCGTAACTTCGCTCGTGCGTTTCCTCATGACAAAACAAACTTCGGCCCCGTGGGGTCTCATCGGAACAGTGCGCTACGAGCTGGGGCGGCGCAGTATTCCGTCGTACAAAACCACGCCGGAATCGCTCGATTTGGTGTCGCTTTTTGCGGAAATGCGCGATGCCGACTGCGCGGGCGCGGCGATGGAAGTCAGCTCGCACGCGATTGACCAAAAACGTGTTTTCGCCCTGCCCTTTTCCGTCGTCGCATTCACGAATCTGACGCAGGACCACATGGATTATCACGGCGACATGGAAAATTATTTCGCCGTTAAAAGCCGACTTTTCGACGGTTCTCAAGGTGCGTTCCCGCGAGCCGCCGTCATCAACGCGGACGATGTTTACGGGCAAAAACTTTTGGAAAAACTTCCGCCGCAAACGCGCGCCGTGCCGTTCGGATTTTGTCGCGGGAACGCCGAAGAAGGATTTTTTGCCGAAAATGTTTTGCTCGAAGCCGGAGGAAGTGAATTTACGCTGAATTGCCCGGCGGGAACGTTTTTCATAAAGACGCAGCTTCCCGGCGATTACAACGTGAGTAACGTGCTGTGCGCGCTCGCGTTGGTCGGCGCACTCGGCGGGAACGTCGGGCAGGCGGCGAGGGACGTTGCGGAGTTTGACGGCGTTCCCGGGCGCATGGAGCGCGTTCCGGAAAACCCGTTCCCGTTTGATGTTTTCGTCGATTACGCGCACACAGACGATGCACTGGCAAACGCGCTCGGAATGTTGAAAAAAATCGCGCGCAGACGTGTACTTGTCGTTTTCGGATGCGGCGGGAACCGCGACCGCGGGAAGCGCCCGAAAATGGTGCGCGCCGTGCAAAATTTTGCGGATTTTGCGTGGGCAACTTCCGACAACCCGCGCAAAGAATCTCCGGAGCAAATTTTTGAAGACATGAAAGCCGGCGTAACCGCACCCGAAAAAATCATGTTTGAACCGGACCGCCGCCGCGCAATCGGGCTGGCGCTCGATGCCGCGCGCGAAGGTGATTGCGTGCTCATCGCCGGAAAAGGTCACGAAACGTATCAGGAATTTGCGGACGTTACGCTTCCGTTTGACGACAAAGCCGTCGCGCAGGAACTGCTCTCGCTCCTCGCACACCGCACGGGAAGCCGCTCGCAAGTTTCTTCCCTCTAAATTTCAATTTGCGGGAACGCCGGGCGCTCTTTATCTTGGAAAGGAAATTTTTACAGCATTTTCCGATATGAAGTTCCGACGCGTTTCGCCCGTTTTTTTCTGCGCCGCCGCCCTCGGCTTTTCTCCGATGGCGTTTGCTGCCGACGAAGAAGTCTACAATCTCAGCGGAGATGCGACGGTAACGAAAACCGTAGCCGCCGGAGACAAACTTATCGCAAATCAGCAGGTCAACACGACTTTTGAGGGAACACTCGACGGTGCGGGAACGGTTGAGAAAACCGGAACGGGCTCGCTGACGCTTGCCGGCACCGTAAATCTTCAAAATATTACCGTCTCGCAAGGCACGCTCGCCTTTGCCGACGGGGTCGTCCTGCCCTCCTCGCTCACGATTTACAACAGCGGGACAGTGGCACTTAATTTTTCCGGAAACACCGGTTCGGTGAGCGTTAGCGATGCCGACCGCATCGGAAATGTCGTTTCTGCGGGAACGCTGACTGCGAACTATCTCGCGGGCAATCTTTTGAACATCACGAGCGGAACGCTCACGGTGAGCATGGACGCACAGTTCGAGCAAATCAGCGTCCTCAACGGCGCGACGCTCCAAATCGGCACCGGAGAAAACAACTCGTACACCTCGCTCTCCGGAAATATCGCACTCGAAAAAAACGCGGCGCTCATTTTCAACTGCCGCGCCCCGAGCGCGGGAACGCCAGCAATGGAATATTCCGGACAAATTTCCGGGGAAGGCGACCTTGTTTTTAACGGGACAAGAGGCGTCCTCTTCACCAGCGGCACGGATCAAACCTACACGGGAACGACCACGCTCAACGCCGGAAGCATGATTTTCCGCCGCTCCACGATTCTCGGAAGCGACGGCAACGAGTACTACAATCCGGACGCGAAAGCCGCCGCGCTCGCCTCGGCGGAAGTCGTCGTCAACCCCGGAACGAATTTCGGCGGACACGTTACCGCCGCCGGAGACATCACGGTCAACGGCACGGCGTTTGCCTCCGTCGCAGACTGGGAAAACAAAATCGGACAAAACACTTTCTACTCGTGGTACGCGGGCGCGGGAACGCTTCACGCGACGGCGGGAGACACACTTACCGTCAACGGAGACCTAAAAATCGCGAAAACGGAATTGCTTTATTACTACCGCCCGACAAGTGCAACGAGCTATACACTCGATGCTTCGGGAAATTCCGGCGGCGCGTTGCAGGTCGATGTCAATGCGCTCGGCGCGGGAAAAGTCTTTGCCCGCGGGAACGTTGAGCTCGGCGGAACGCTCATTCTCACCGGAGCAAACAACCTCACGCCCGGTAGTAGCTACGTCTTTTTTGAATCCGATGCGGAAAAAACGACGGGGACGTTTGAGCAGCTTGTTTACGGCTCGGACAACGTGGTGTTACTGCTTCCCGGTGTCGGCGGAATCCGGGACAACCAATACGGCGTCGCAACGGTCGAAAACCGCAACGTTCGCAAACGCGGAAGTTTTTCCGAGCACAAAGGGTTATCGGAATTTGTCGATTACCTCGTTTCGCAATCCGACGGCATGAACAAAATCGCACAAGCCATAGCGATTTCGAGTACAGACGGCGTAACCGATACCGTAAACAATTTCTCCCCGCTCCCGTATTGTGCACTGGCGGAAATGGCGATTCGCCAATCCGACAACGAGTTGGACATGATTTTGCTCGATATCGCACGGGAACGCCGCAATCCGCCGCAATCACAGGACGGAGTGCGCGTTCCCGCGAATTTTTCTTTCTTCTCCGGTTTAATTACCGATTTCGTCGACCACGAAAGCAAAGATAATACTCCGGTTTACGATTTCGATTCCATCGGTGCGTACTTCGGCGGACACACATGGCTCGACGATGAGCGTATCGCCGGATTTTCTCTCGGCGTGCATCGCAGTTCCGCGAAACCGCACGGCGGAGGCGGAACGCTCGATGATGCCGCTGCCCGTGCAAAAATTTTCGCCGTGTTTACGCCGAAATTCTCAAACTGGTTTCTGACACTCGGCGGCACCTTCGGAGCACACCACTACGACATCAACCGCAGAACCGCGCTCGGGGAAAATTTCGGAACGACGGATGGGCTCGATGCCGGACTTTTTGTCGCCTACAACTACCGCTCAGAAATTGAAAAAGACCTATTCTTCACGCCGTATTTGCGCTTTGAATACAACTTTTCCTATGTCGGAGGTCACGAGGAAGACGGCTCGGCAAGCCGCCTGCAACTGAGGCACATCATTTACAACAACTACCGACTGCGCGTAGGCTCGGGCTTCGAATATTTGGCGGGAACGGGAAAAACATTCGGACTCAATTTCGGCTTTATCGGATCGTTCGGCGAGCGACCGGAGATCACTTCGGAATTTGCGGAATATGCCGGATCGCGCACGAAAACCAAAGGGACGGTCGTAGAGCCGATGTCTTTTGAAATCGCGCCGCGCGTGGGGCTGGAACTCGGTGACGGTTGGACGGCGGAAGCGGTTTTCCGCCTGCAAAGCACGTTTTCCGGCAGCCTCAGCCACTCGTTCGGCATCGGATTCAGCAAGGATTTTTAAAGAATCATGACCGAAGCCGAATCCGCAGAAGCCCGACTAAAGGAGCTCGAGATCAAAATCACGTTTCTCGACGATTACGTTTCCAAGCAAAACCGGACGATTCTCGAACTTTCCCGCGAGGTCGATAAATTGACGCGAGCCTTGCGCTCGCTCGCAGAAAAAACGGAAGCACTCGGCTACGGGAACGTCCCGCCCGCCAACGAAAAACCGCCGCACTGGTAAGCGCACCGATTCTCCCTGATTTATTTTTAACACAGAGAAACACGGTGTTTTTTGTATAAATCGTATAAAAAACTCCGTGGCGTTGTGCCTCCGTGAGAGAAATTTTTCCCTTTCTTCGATTGAGGCTTGAGCCTGATGCTTTGTGCTTAAAAAGCGGGAACGAAGTCAACGACAAGAATTTCCGGCGGACAAAACAGGCGCATCGGAAGAATACTGGTTCCCAGCCCGCGCGAGACGAACATTCTTCCGCCGCCGGGAAGCGTCTTCAAGCCGTAGGCGAAATCGGTTCCGACAACGCGCGTTGATGTCGTTAGCGCCATGCCGCCCGGCAAACAGATTTGTCCGCCGTGCGTGTGTCCGCAAAACACGAAATCCGGAGAAACCGGCAAAGTTTCGAGTACCGGAAAAACATCGGGAGAGTGCGAAAGCACGACGATCGGCGTTCCCGCGGACTCGGTTTTGCCAAAATCCTCCGGAAAAATCTCGGGAACAGCGCCGAAAGAATCGGGATCAAGCGTAATCACAACGTGCATTTCCGCATCGGTACGCTTTTCGGCAAAAGACAAAGTGCCTTTTCGGAGCAAGTGAATACCGTTTTTCACAAACGTATTCCGAAGCTCGACATTTCCGTAAAACGCATCGTGATTCCCGTAACACGCAAACACGGGAACACGATCCGCAAGCGGCTTCAATCCGGCGGCAATTTTCTCCGCGCTCATCATGTTCACTCTTTTCGTGCCTTTAACGTAATCTCCGAGCAGAAAAACGACATCCGGCTCCTGTGCAAGAGCAACCTCGACAATGCGCGCCAAGCGCTTTTCTTCGGATTCGGAATTTGCCAAATGCAAGTCCGCAAGAGCAACTGCGCGAATCCGCTTTTGCGTTCCCGTCCACACCGAAAGCGGCGCTTCAATTTTCGTTACGGTCAGCATCGCCGGTTCGACAAATCTCGCCCAAACAAAAACCGCGGCGAAAAAGAGAACCACGCCGCCGAAAACCGCCACCAGCTTTTTCGCCGAAAATTTCATGCGTCGAAGAAAAACCGTAACCCGCCGGATGGCAAACCGCAAATGCGCCGCCCGCGCACGGGAACGCCGTTTAACATTCTTTCAGCGCCAAAGCAAATTGGAGCGCCGATGCCATTTTCGCGGCACTGAAAGCACGGGACGCTCGGTGATTGTAAAACGAAACCGGCTCCAGGCAGAAGCGGTGCGCTCCCGTAAACACATTGGTCGTCAAATGCCCGAGCGGGAACCAACGCCCGCTGGAAAAATCGACAAAAAGCGCAACGAGCGGGCAACTCATCGCCGCCGCAAGATACGCGCAAGCATTTTCACCCGAAAGGCACAGGCGCGCTCCGGCGAGGAGCCAAGCGGTTTCCGCCGGTGCCGTTTGCCCGCGCAAATCAAGGATCGGAACTCCGTGCGTCATACGGCAAAAGCGCAAAAAGCGCTCCGTCGAACCTTCGCTTTTTTCTCCGAGAACGACGATCGGCATTTCCGCGTTTTCGCGCAGCCAGCACGCCGCTTTAGAAAACACGGCGGCATCGACAAAATGCCCTTGCGTATTGCTGTCGAGATTGAAGACCGCATAGTCCGTTCCCGCAAAACCGTACTGGGCAAGCCGCGCCGTCGCCGCACTTTTCTCGTCCGGACTCGGCGCAATGTTCAAGTGAGGCTTGTCTTCCGCGGGAACGCCGAACGGAGCAAGCACCTCAAAATTGGAAAAGGCTTCGTGTGTTTCTCCGGAACGCTCGGACGGAATCACTTCCAACGTAACACCGCCGTCGCGGTCCGCATCTGCATCAATTTCAAAGGCTGCGACGTTTCGGATTTTCGCGAGTTTTGCCGCATCGGCGACGAACTCCGAATAGACCAAATGCGCCAGCGCATCCGCCCCTACGAATTTAAGTTTTTTCGCAAGAGCACGTAGCCCTTCCTCCTCGTCGACGAAAATCAAACCGTCCAAGTCCGGATGGTTGCAAAAAAGCCCGGAAAATTCTTCCCGAATCAAGAGGAAAATTTTCGTATCCGGCAACGCTTTCCGCACGGGAGCGAGCACCACCGACGCCAGTACGACATCAGCAAAATCGTCCGGACGCGAGAGCACGAGAACATTCGGCGAAATATCCGCCGCGAATGTTGAATTGTCAGCCGTTACCATTTGCGAACAAGTTGCTTGTAAGCTTTTACGGGATCAGGGGACTCCCAAACCGCACCGACAACAACCGCGCCGTCAAAACCCGCGTCTCGGCATAGCCGGATATTTTCCGCCGACACCCCTCCGAAGGCAAAAACTTCCGCCTCCCCGCCCTGCTTCCGCCAATACGCGGCAATCGCGGCGTATTCTCCGAGTGTGCGGCGCGGCACCGTAACATCGTATTTTTCCGGCGGGAACACCGGACCGAGCATCACGCGACGGCAATGCTTTCCGATTTTTTGAATATCGGAAAAATCCTCACATTGTGCAGAAATTTTTCCGGATATTCCCGAAACACCCGGCAACACACCATCCGCCGATTGATGAAATCCCCCCAAGTTATACCTGCGAACTAACTGCGGATACTGATGAATAACGATGCGGGAACGCCACTTCGCGGGAACTCTCTCTATCCACGAACAGCACCGCGCCGCCGACCAGTGCGGGCGCCGCAGGTGATAAGCAAAAAGCCCGTTTTCAAAAAGTTTAAAAAGTATCCCGTGTTCGCCGTTGCGATCGTTCATCGGAGACATCACGGCGATACGCGCCGACGCATCGGCTTCCGCACTGCGGGAAACCATTCCGACAACTCTGCTAAGGATACTCATAAAACAAAAATCCCACGAATGACCGTGGGGGTAAAAAAAAAGGGGAGCGCCTTTTCTTCCGGCGCCGCGAAAAAAGATACGCGGGAACGCCGGAAAAAAGGAGCCGACCGGAATCTCCGGTTTAGCCCCAGATACGCTTCTTGTGGCGGTTCGCCTTGGAGCGTTTCCGGCGTTTGTGCTTGTTCATCTTAAGACGACGTTTTTTCTTGAGATTGCCCATGATTATGAATGGATGTTGTTTTGAAAAATGAGGCGCGATTATCTCGCGTCGCGGGACCGCTGTAAAGGACAAATTTTCAAATGCGCTTTTTCCGTTACTCCCGACACCTGCAATTCCGCCCAACCGCACAGCCCGAAATTTCCGATTGCGGGCAAAGCGCGGAGCTTGTTTTATCGTTCCCGTGAGAAAAATCGTTTTTGCCCTTGCCGCGATGAGCACTTTTTCATTTCCATCTCCCGATTCCTACGGTCAGGACCTGCCTGCCCGGCAAAGCATTCCCGCCGCGCAGAGCGAGACTTCTGCCAACGGCGAACTCCTCAATCTCATCACGCTTGCCGACCTCACGCTTTACAAAAATCCGCGCGACGTTGCGACGGCGGCAAAACGACTGCTGCCCAAAACGGATATTATCACCGACGACAAATTGCGTACGTCCGTCCGCCTTTCGCTCGCGGAAATTTCCGCCGAGCCGGAAAAATTTCCCGAAATCCGCACACGCCATTTTAAGAAAATTTCTTTGCGCTTTACCGACATCGCCGACGAAGCCCGCAAAAACAAAAACTACAAAACCGCGCTCAACTCCGCACAAATCGCGGCAAAGGCGGATCCGCGCAACCTGCGCGCGCGCCTGATTCTCGCCTCGCTCGTCGACGCTTACGGCGGCGACACGCCGACCGCGCTCAAACTCATGCACGCCGGGCTGAAATTCATCGACCTCGACGCGGCCGTTACGCCGGATTACTTCGCCAAATATTTTGAAATGCTTTTCTCGCTTCAGCAGGACTACGTTTTGTCCGAACAGGCGAAAAAGATTTTGAAAAATCCGAACGTTCCCGCGAAGACGCGAAAACTCGTCGCTCTTGCCGGAGCTTTCGCCCTCTACAATCGCGGGCAACACGAAGAATCGCTCGGCATCATCGAGCGGGAACGCCTCGACTCCCGACAGGACGAAAACGCGGATGCCGTCCACGGGCGCATTCTCAAAGCACGCAACCTTTTCGCCTCCGGCAAACGCGACGAAGCCGTTTCGCTACTCAACTCCAGCATTTTGCAATTTCCTGCCGAAAAGCGCGAACTGATTTACAACCAGCTTTCCCGGTTTTTCTCGGAATCGGACAATTTTGAAGGCGTACTCGATGTCGCATCCCGCCAAATCGAGGAAAATCCGGCAACGCTCGGTCCCCGCCTGAGTCGCCTTTTCGCGTACAAAAAACTCGGCAAAACCGCAGAATTTGATGCCGAACTCGCCACCATTTTTGAACTTTTTTCGACTTCGCAAAGCGCCCTTGTCGCACTCGCCAATTTCGCGGCGGAACAAGGAATGCCGGAGCTCGCCCTGCGCTGCATGGACACCGCTCGCACGCATCACTTCGAAGCGCCGCTTTTTGTCGCCGCCGCCGTGGAATCGCTCGTCGCCGCAAACCGCCCGGCGGACGCTATCGACGCTTACGTTCAAGCCACAAGTGCCGATCCGAAAGTTTTTGAAGAATTTCAAACCGTAATTTCCGCCGTTCTCGCTTCCGCCTACGCCGAAGCCGCCAAAGCGGAACCAGCTCCGGAAAAAGCCGAGCCGATGCGCGCGCATTGCGAACTTTTGCTGGGACAATTTTTGGAAAATCCGTCCGTGCGTCCGGAAAACCAACTCGCCGTCATTCGGCATTTCCGCCGTATCGGACGCGACGACATCGCCAACCGTGTCGCCACCGCCGCGCTGAAAAAATTCCCGTGGCACTCGCAGATTCGCGCCGATTGGCTTTCGTTGCAACTCGCCACGCCGGAATCGCTCGCCCGGCTGAACGTTCCCGCGGAAATCCGCACGCTCGCGAAAATGCGCCGCCCCGAAGCGAAAATCTGGCGGGAAGTACTCGCGTGGATTGACGCTGCGGGAACGAACGCCGCAAGCGACGGCGGCTGGAGCGCTCCGCTCAACGCGGGCTCGCTTTCCCCCGCAGAACGCGCGGAACTTCGCGCACTCGTCGCTCCGCTTTCACAGTAACCCAGAAACACGAACGCAGCGCACGGGAACGGAAGATATGCTGACGCAACGCCAAGCCGCATTGATTCTCAACGGACTTCCCGGCGTCGGCCCCGTGGCGTGTCGGCGGCTGAGCTCCGCTTTCGACGGAGACTTGGTCGCCGTTCTTTTGGCAGAGAAAAAGCGGCTTTTCTCCGTTCCCGGAATCGGAAAAACGCTTGCGGAAAAAATTTTCGCATGGCGGGAAATTTTTGATTTGGAAAAAGAGGAACGCGCACTCGAACACCACGGCGCGACGTTTATTCCGTTTTTTGACGATGCGTTTCCGCCGTTGTTAAAAGAAATTCCGGATCCGCCCGTCGGTCTTTATGTGCGCGGGAACGCAAACGCGCTCGCCTCACGGAAAACCGTCGCGCTCGTCGGCACGCGGAAAGCCTCGCTTTACGGCACGACCAATGCGAAGAAAATCGCGCGGGAACTCGCCGCGGCGGGTTGGGGCGTTGCCAGCGGCGGCGCGCGCGGAATCGACACCGCCGCGCACGAAGGCGCGCTGGAAGTCGGCGGAATCACGCTTTGCGTGCTCGGATGCGGCCTGGACATTGTTTATCCGCCGGAAAATCTCGAACTTTTCAAAAAAATTTCACGCAGCGCCGGTGCCGTTGTCAGCGAATTTCCTTTCGGGAAAAAAGCGGATAAGCGAACTTTTCCGCAACGAAACCGGATCATCGCCGGAATTTCCGCGGGAACGCTCGTCGTCGAATCCGATTGCGCGGGCGGGAGTATCATCACCGCAAACTTTGCCGCAGATTGCGGACGTACGGTTTTCGCACTTCCCGGGCGCGTGGAGCAACCCGGCTCGCGCGGTTGCCACAACCTGATTCGCGAAGGTGCGACGCTTGCGACCTGCGCGTCGGATATTATCGAAGACCTTTCGGAAACGCCCGTGCAACAGATGCTTGCCCTGGAAGAACCCGCCGCGGGAACGCCCGCCACGCACGCCGGAACGGGGAACCTTTCCGTCGAAGCTCAGAAAATTCTCGCGTTGCTCCGGGGAGGAGAAGCGCTTTCGCCGGATGCACTCTCCGAACACACCGGACTTCCGTTCCCGCTCGTTTCCGCAACGTTGCTTTTGTTGGAGCTCGACCGCATTGTCGCCCGAAAAGCAGACGGAACCTACGAGATTAATTGAAGGAGAAAGGATAATTGATAGGGCTCAAATTATCTCTTGACAGCATGAAGGTAAAAAAGTTTAATGCGTCATTCCAATTTCAAATTTAACAAAGACAGACAAAAATGCTTCGTATCAGACTGCAACGCCACGGTTCAACCCACGCTCCGATCTATCGTATCGCCGTTTGCGAAAACACGGCGCGCCGCGACGGACGCTTCGTTGAAATCCTCGGCACCTACAATCCTTCGCCGAAAGGCAAGGCTGTTGGACTGACGCTCGACCTTGATCGCGCAGATTACTGGATCAAGTGCGGCGCCCAACCGTCCGAAACGGCTCGCTCGCTGATTAAACGCGCCCGCAAAGAAGCGGCTGCGGCTCCGGCGGCGTAATTCGCACCTCGCGAACATCCCGAAAAAACGGCGTTCCCGTGCAAGGAAGCGCCGTTTTTCTTTTTGTTCCTCAAAAAAAACGCCCCCCGTGCAGATCGACATCCTCACGCTTTTTCCGGAAATGGTCTCGGGATTTTTCGCCGAGAGCATTCTCGGGCGCGCCGTGAAGAACGGAATTCTCGATATCCGCTTGCACAACATTCGCGATTGGTCTGCCGACAAACACAAACGCGTAGACGATCGCCCTTTCGGCGGCGGCGCAGGAATGCTGATGACTCCGCAACCCGTTTTTGATGCGGTGGAATGCGTGCGCGGGAACGCCCCCGAAGACGCGGGAACGCCCGTCATTTACCTCTGCCCGGACGGCGAACCGCTCACCAACGATATCGCGCGGGAACTCGCCACGGAAAAACGCCTCATTTTGCTCAGCGGACATTACGAAGGCATCGACCAACGCATCCGCGACGCGCTCGTTACGCGCGAAATTTCCATCGGCGACTACGTCCTCACAAACGGAACGATTGCGGCGGCAGTCCTCGTCGATTGCGTGGCGCGGCAGATCCCCGGCGTTTTAGGTGAAGAAAATTCCTTGACGAGCGACAGCTTCAATGACAAGCTGTTGTCCTTTCCGCAATTTACGCGCCCGGAAGTCTTTCGCGAGATGTCCGTCCCGCCCGTTCTCCTTTCGGGGAATCATGCTGAAATTCAGCGCTGGCGGCGGGAACAGCAAATCATTAAGACCCGAGCACGCCGCCCGGAATTATTAATTTCAAAAGAAAACAACCAGTTATGAGCCAGCAATTAATCAATTCGCTTACACAAGCCCAGATTAAGACCGACCGCACGAATTTCCGCGTCGGTGACGGTGTTCGCGTTCACACGAAAGTCCGCGAAGGCGACAAAGAACGTATCCAGATCTTCTCCGGCATCGTAATCAGCCACAAGGGTTCGGGAATCCAGGAAGCTTTCACGGTTCGCCGCATTTCCTACGGTGAAGGCGTTGAACGCGTTTTCCCGGTCAACAGCCCGAACGTGGTCAAAATCGAAGTCGAACGCAAGTCGGTTCCGATGAAAGCCCGTTTGTTCTACCTCCGCAACCGCCTCGGCAAGAGCGCGACGAAGGTTAAGGAACAGGCTCGCGACGCGTAATTCTTTTTTGATTTGCGCAACAAAAAGGCGTTCCCGTGATTTCGGGCACGCCTTTTTTTTTGTTGCGCGTCCGGCCGGCAGGAAAGAATTTCAATTTGTCTGCATTTTCTTCGCGTGTAAAATCTCGGGAAAAGATGAGTTTGTTTTCCGAAAATTTTCGCTCCAGATTTGCCGGAGTCGCCAGGCTCTACGGCGTTCCCGCATTTGAGAAAATCGTGCGTTCCCGCGTTTGCGTGATCGGGCTCGGCGGCGTCGGTTCGTGGGCGTGCGAAGCTCTTGCGCGAAGCGGCATTTGCGATTTGACGCTCGTTGACATGGACGATGTCTGCTCCACCAACACTAACCGCCAACTCCACGCGCTGGACGGAAATTACGGTCTCGCAAAGGCGGAAATACTCGCTGCGCGCGTTCGTGCCATCAATCCGGAATGTAATATTTCCGTGCACAAAATGTTTGTTACGCAAGAAAGTGCTCCGGCATTTTTTGAAGAAAACAAAGCACGATTCGATCTCGTTGTCGACGCGATCGACGGTGCGATGAACAAAGCTGCGTTGATTGCAGCGTGCGTTGCGGCGGGAACGCCGATTGTTTCTTCCGGAGGATGTGCCGGGAAACTCGACGGTACGCGCGTGGAGCGCGGGGATTTGGCGGATGTCGAAGGTGATGCACTTCTGAAATTCGTGCGGAAAGAACTGCGTTCCCGCCACGGTTTTCCGAAGGGTGACTCCGGGAAAAAAACGGGCGTTCCCGTCGTATTTTCGCGAGAAAAATCACGCCCGCCGGAAACACTCGACGGAGTCGCGTTCCCGCAGATGATTTCGCCCGCCGGCGGGAAACCGCGTCCGGGCACGGCGGCATTTGTTACGGGTGCGTTCGGTCTCGCCCTCGCCCAACTCGCCGTAGAAAAACTGATTTCGCGCAAGCAATGAAATCCGAGAAAGAAAAAATGCTCGCCGGAGAACTTTATTTCGCCTCCGATCCGGAGCTACGAAGCGAATTTCTCCGAGCGAAAAAACTCACGCGCGAGTTCAACGCAACCACGGAAGAACAGACACGGGAACGCAACCGGATTTTGAGGGAACTTCTGGGAAGTTGCGGGGAGAAAATTTACATCGAACCGCCCTTTCGTTGCGATTACGGAAAAAACATTTTCATCGGCGAGAATTTTTACGCGAACTACGACTGCATGATTATCGACGTTTGTCGGGTAAAAATCGGGAAAAACGTCCTGTTCGGTCCGCGAGTAAGCGTGTACACGGCAACACATCCACTCGACGCGAAAACGCGGGCAACAGGCGCAGAGTCGGGAAAAGAAATAGAAATCGGCGACGATGTTTGGATCGGCGGGAATACGGTTATTTTGCCCGGCGTTAAAATCGGCGCGGGAACGGTCATCGGTGCCGGAAGCGTCGTGACAAAAAATATTCCCGGCAACGTTGTCGCCGCCGGGAATCCCTGCCGAATTTTGCGTCGGCTGTAATTACGCGTTTGCGTTTGAAAAATCGTCCATCGCGGCGGCGAGAATGCCTTTGTTTTCCGCAGACATTTCGACGAGCGGAAGGCGCACTTCCGGAGATTCGATGATACCCGAACGCGCCAACGCGAATTTCGCGGGAACGGGATTCGGTTCGATAAAGAATTTTTTGAAAAGATCCGCCATCGCGTTGTGAAGCGCCTGCGCTCCGGCGAGATCACCCGCTCGCATTTTCGCCACCATTTCCGTAACCTGCTTCGGAAGCCAGTTGGACGCGACGGAGATCACGCCCTTCGCGCCGAGGGAAATAAACGGAAGCGTAAGCGAATCGTCTCCGCTCGTGACGACGAAGTCGGAATCCAACGAGCGAACGAGCTTGGAAACCTTGTCGCAAGAACCGCCGGCTTCTTTTACGCCCACGATATTCGGAAACGCCTTACGCAAGCGCACAACCGTTTCGACGGAAATTTCGATCCCGCAACGCCCGGGAATAGAATAAAGCATCACCGGTTTATCGGTCGCGCCCGCAATCTCCGCGTAGTGGCGATAAACGCCTTCCTGGTTCGGTTTGTTGTAATACGGAGCGACATGAAGAAACGCCTGCGCACCGAGCTTTTCCGCCTCACGCGTGAGCAAAACCGCCTCGTGCGTAGAGTTTGCGCCCGTTCCCGCAATGACGGGAACGCGCCCGTCGGCAAATTCGATGGTTTTCGCGATAACTTCGAGGTGTTCCTCATGCGTCAGCGTCGGCGATTCTCCGGAGGTCCCGACCGAGAGAATCCCGTCGATCCCGCCGGAAACCTGATATTCCACCAATTTTTTCAAATCGCCGTAATTGACCTCGCCGTTCTTCATCGGCGTGATGAGCGCCGTCCACGCGCCCGCATAAATGGAAGAATTTGCCGTACTCATAAATCCGCAACAGTCAAACGCCTTTTCTCCGAAAACGCAAAATTGAAATTTAGCGCACGTGTCAGATGAATAATGAGAAGAATGGGATGAATGAGAGAAACGGGAAAACACACATTCTTCTCTTTCTTCCCATTCCTCACATCATGCTTCGCTAAATTTCTGTTTATCGTTTTCGCGCAATCCGTTACAAAATAGCGCAACGTATGAATATTTTCCGAAAATTGTTGCTGATCCTTTCTCTGATTGCGGCGGGAGCGCTTGTGTCCGCTCCCGCGTTTGCCGCGCCCAAGGGAAAATCCCGCAGCGCGGCGAAAACACTCATCGCCGACGATACGGAAAACGAACTCTACGAAGGCAAAGAAGACTTGCCCGGAGAAAATTTTTCGGCTCCGTGGCCGTCCGTCACACGCATTGCGGATATGCTTCCGGCGCGAACCGTGCAAGACGGTCCCGATGCGTGGATTTACGAAACACAGCATTTCCGCTTCACCTCCAACGCACCGATCGCGCTCGCCGCAATTAAGGAAATTGCCCGAATCTTCGAAGGAACGTACGCCGCCAACCTCGCGCTCCCGATCAACTCGCCGTGCAATCATTTTCAGGTTTGCGAAAACGGAAAGTACAACGCGTTTCTTTTTAAAACCTACGACGAATACCTTGCGGCGGGCGGAATAAAAGGCTCGGCGGGCGTTTACATCGGAAGCAGTGCCGGAATCTCCTCCGGCCGCGTGCTCGTTCCGTTCGGCTCGCTCGGTCTGGAAAAACGCGGGAACCGCTACGTCAAAGGCGGCAAGCGTATCGAAGCCCACACGCTCGCGCACGAAATCACCCACCACATGACCATCGGTTCGAACAGCTACCCGATTTGGTTCGCCGAAGGCATTGCCGAGTACGTCGGCCTCTCCTATGACGGAAACGGGCAGGTACGTTTCAGCGGGAACAAAACGCCGATTTCCAAATTCGTTTCCGGATTCGGGGAAAAAGGTACGGGCGGACGAGCCATCGGCAAACAACCGAAGGTCGGCGTTTCTCTTCAGGAATTTCTCTCAAACAACGACAACTTTATCGGGAACTCCGACGTTTCCGTCGGATACGGCGTGTCCGCACTTCTCGTGTACTATTTCTTTCACCTCGACGGCAAGCGTGATGCCGCACGCATCAAAAAATACCTCGCCGTCTTACAAAAAGGAGGCACGCTCGAGCAGGCGCACGAAGAACTGCTCGACGGAAGAACTTGGGCGCAACTGGAAAAAGAAATCTGCCGCCGCCTCAAATCCGTCATGAAAGTGGAACCGCACTTCGCGAACTAAACCCGCGGGAACGCCGTAAATGTACGGGAACGGAGGCTTCCGCTAAAATTCAATTTACCGTCGGCGGGAAAACCTTTTTAATCTCCCGAAAGTTTTAACAAAAAAAAATTACAGCAAAACATCATGGCAGGCGTAGGCAAACTCCTTAAACAGGCTCAAAAAATGCAAAAGAAAATCGAAGAGACCAATCAGGCGCTCTTCGACGAAAAAATCGAAGTCTCTTACGGCGGAGGCGCCGTCAAACTTACGCTGAACGGACACAGCGAGGTCAAATCCGTCGAGCTCGATGCCGAATTTTTGAAAGAAGACAAAAAAACGATTGAAGACGCTCTCCTCGCCGCCATCACCGAAGGCATTGCGAAGGCGAAAACCGTCCATCAGGAAAGAATGCAGGCGGCAACGGCGGGCTTCACGCTCGGCGCCGCTTAATCGCAAAAATTACCGCAAACGCGTTCCCGCAAAAGATGTCCGCGTTTGATGCCGCTCGCGACGCCCTGAAAAAACTTCCGGGCGTCGGTTATCGTTCTGCGGAGCGTATGGCGCTTCACCTGCTCGTTGAGCATCCCGAGGATTTGCCCCGGCTACTCAGCACGCTCGCTCAAGCCGCCGAGTGCATTTCCCGTTGCTCCCTCTGCGGAAATATCGCGGAAGGCAATTCCGTTTGCCCGATTTGCGGGGACGAACGGCGGGAACGCGCGCGCGTTTGCGTTGTCGAACACGTTCCCGACCTCATGGCAATCGAACGCACGGGAACGTTTCGCGGACGTTTTCACGTTTTGCACGGTCGGCTTTCCCCGATTCGCGGCATCGGACCGGAAAGCCTGAATTTCCCGTCTCTGGAAAAACGCCTCGCCGAAGGCGAAATTGAAGAACTTATCCTCGCTCTTTCCAACGACATCGAAGGCGAAGCAACCTGCCACTACATTCGGGAGGAATTCGGCGCACGCTTCCCCGGCGTAAAGATTACACGCATCGGCTTCGGACTGCCGAGCGGCGGCGCACTCAACTTCGCCGATCCCGCAACGCTTCGCTCCGCTCTCGAATCCCGCCGCGATTTTTAAAACCCTTTCCCGCGAATTTGTTTTTCAACGCAGAGAACGCAAAGATTTTTAAGAGCAAAAACAATAAAAGCTCTCTGAATCGGACTCCGGCCGCTTCCACGGAACGTGCGACGTTTTTTGAACCACGGAATGCATGGAAATACACGGATTTTTTTTTGTTTAACCGCAAAGGCTCAAAGTGAAAGGAAGTTTCTCCCAAAGGAGGACAGCCGTCCCGGCTGTCCTTTTTTCTTTTTTAGGAAACTCAAAGCCTCGGAGAGGCGTTATGCTCTAAAACCCACCGACGGACTTTAACTCAAAGCCTCGAAGAGTCGTTATGCTCTAAAACCCACCGACGGACTTTAAGAAAGCGTTTTAACTCAAAGCCTCGGAGAGGCGTTATGTTCTAAAACCCTGCGCGTGAGCGTAGGGGTAAGAAACAAAAAAAAAACGAGCCTTGAAAAGGCGAAACAAAGCCGAGCGATGCGCGGAGACTCGCTTGCCCCGGGATGGGCGAACTTTCGCGGAAACGCTATTTCGTTCCCGCAACGATGAAGGTCAGGAGACCTTCACTCCCATAAAAAAGAAAACGTTCCCGTGAGGAAGTCCCCACGGGAACGCGAGTGTTAGGTTAAGCAGCAGAAAAAATTTATTTACGGCGGCGACGCGACGCTACAAGCGCCAAACCTCCCAAACCCGCAAGCAAGCCAAACGCGGACGGCTCGGGGATTGCCGAGATGGATAAAGATTTTGCATTAATACTCGTTACGACAGAATCGAAAACCCATGCTCCTGTGACAATGCTTTGATCAAAAACCACTTTATCAAAAGCTGCCGTGCCCCCCTTTAAATTAGTCGCCCATGTTCCACCAAGCGTTGTTGTTCTTCCGTCATTGTATTTAACAGAAAAAACAGCAGTTGTCCCTGTCCCATAGCTATAACTCAATGTGGCAGAAGCATCCGTAGCATTTTCCCAAAAAGAAGTAGATTCAAATCCGGAGTCAAGTCCCAACCTATATGCGCCGCCTTGATTCCACGTTCCATAAAGACCTGATGTCCTGATAACATTGCCGGACGATGAATAATTCGTCTGCAATCCAATATCGTTTGCATCACTGTCCGTAAAATCAACCAAGGTGTGTTTCGAAAGGCTAGTTCCCGCCAGCATTACACCTTTCAATGCGTCAATATCCAACGTTACGACTGTCGTAATACTTGAGTATGTTGAATCGAATGTTATAGAGGTCCCGCCAGTCTGTACATACTTCGCATCAGAGAGCGAGAGCGTCGCTGCATTTCCGAGAAGCGTTCCCGCAGCGAAAAGAAAAGAAGTTATAATGTGTTTTTTCATGGGGTTTAATTAGTAGTGATATTTTAGATGTTCCGAGCCCGGAAAGATTTTCTTTCCGAAGGAGACTCGAAACACATCAGGTATTTTCCGTCACAAATTCCTACTTGTCAAGTAGTCTTTGTTCGGGAAATTTTCGTTTTCCAGATTTCGCATTTCGTATTATTGTCGGAAAACTATGATTTACTACCTTGAAGATGTCCGCAAAGTTTACGCTAATCCGCTCCCGACGCTGATTTATTTTGCACAGGAAATTCACCAGCAATCGCAGGTTTCCGATGCGATTCAAGTGGAAGCGTGGGATCATCCGGAAACGGTGGCAACGGTGGTAATTGAATCAAACGACGCGACGGAAAAATGCTTGGAGCAGCTTGTGGCGCTGGCGAACGCAGAGGAGCATCCTGATGTCGTCGAAATTGACGCGGGAACGCCGTCGATCGGTGTTTTCGAGTTTGTGCGCGTAGTTGCCGTGGCACGAATTTTGTTGCCGAAAACGCTGATTCGCCTTTCGGCAAATTGCGCGGCGATGTCTGCGGGAGCGTTGGCGCTGTGTGTGTCGGCGGGAGCGAACTCGGCATTTTTCGCGGGAACGATACCGGAAGCGTTGAGCCTGCGTCCGCTCGACGTAAAAGAACACCACCGCAAAGTTCACGGCTGCAAGGGCGACGGCTCCTGCGGGCACTGCACCTGCGGCAAGCATTAGGATTCGGGGTGACAGGTGAATTGAGACAGGTAACAGGTTAATACCGTTGTTTTTGGCTTCGGCAAAAACCTTAGCACGACACCTCTCACCTGTTACGTGTAACCCGTCACCGGACGACCTTTCACCCGGTAGCACCGAAACTTTCAACGTCCCTTCGTTTTAACCCCAAAAAAATTTCCCGAAAAATGTCCGACACCCAACAAGCCGCGCCCGCAGAAACGCCGTTTAGCGATTTCGTACACCTGCACGTCCACTCGCAATTCTCGCTATTGGACGGCGCGACGAATATCAAAAAACTGGCGGCGAAAGCAAAAGAAGACGGCATGGCAGCGGTTGCACTGACCGACCACGGGAATATGTTCGGGATAAAACTTTTTTACGATACCTGCCGCAAAGCAAAGATTAAGCCGATTCTCGGTTGCGAAGCCTACGTCGCGCGGCGAACGCGTTTTGACAAAGGGAAAAACATTCCCGCGGGAATGAACGAAAAAATCGACCGCTCGGGCAACCACCTCATTTTGCTCGCGAAAAACCGCACCGGCTACAGCAATCTCGTGCGCCTGATTTCTCTCGGCTGGACGGAAGGCAATTACTATCGCCCGCGTATCGACAAAGAAATCTTGGAAAAATATCACGAAGGGCTGATCGTCTGCTCCGCGTGTATCGCGGGGGAAATTCCCTCGAAAATCCTCGCCGGGGACGAAGCGGGAGCGGAAGCGGCGGCGCGTTGGTTCCAAGGCGTTTTCGGCGACGATTTTTACCTCGAAGTCATGCGCCATCCGAACAATGTTTCGGACGACACACGCGACGTCTACGAACGCCAGCTCCGCGCGGAAAAAGGAATTTTTAAAATCGCGGAAAAACTCGGAATCAAGGTGGTCGCGACCAACGACGTTCACTTTCTGAACGAAAAAGACGCGGATGCGCACGACATTTTGCTCTGCCTCAACTCCGGAAAAAAGGTGGCGGACGAAAACCGCCTGCGCTACACGCGCCAGGAATGGTTCAAAACAACAGCGGAAATGAAGGCACTTTTCCACGACCATCCGGAAACGTTGCTGAACACGTTGGAAGTCGCCAACAAGATCGAAGAATACAATCTCGATTCTCCGCCGATTATGCCGGTGTTCCCGATTCCGGAAAGTTTCGGCACGGAAGCCGAGTTGCGGGAACGACTGAGCGAAGACGAATTGCGCGCCGAGTTCGGCGACCGCTACGAAAAACTCGGCGGAGCGGAAAAAGTTTACCGCATCCGCTTTGAGTACGATTACCTGCGCCACCTCACGATGCAGGGCGCACAGCGCCGCTGGGACGGCAACATTCCCGAAGACGCGCAGGAACGCATCGATTTCGAGCTCTCGACGATTAAAACGATGGGCTTTCCGGGCTACTTCCTTATCGTGCAGGACTTTATCGCCGCTGCGCGCGAGATGGGGGTGCTCGTCGGGCCCGGACGCGGGAGCGCCGCCGGCAGTGTCGTTGCCTACTGCCTCGGCATCACGGGAATTAACCCGATGAAATACGATTTGCTGTTCGAGCGCTTTTTGAATCCTGACCGTATTTCGATGCCGGATATTGATATCGACTTCGACGACGAAGGACGCGGAAAGGTTCTCGAATGGGTTTCGCAAAAATACGGGCAGGACCACGTCGCGCACATCGTTACGTTCGGCAGTATGGCTCCGCGCATGGCGATTAAGGATGTCGCACGCGTGCTTGATTTGCCGCTTGCAGAGGCCAACCGCCTCGCAAAACTCGTTCCCGCGAAACCGAAAATCACGATGAATGCGGCAATGGCAGAAAGCCCGCAGTTGCGCGAAGAACGCAATTCCAACGACAAACTCATCGTAAGTACGCTCAATTTCGCGGAAGCGCTCGACGGCTCCATTCGCCAAACCGGAGTTCACGCCTGCGGCACGCTTATTTCCCGCGACCCGCTGATCGAAACGATTCCCGTCATGCCTACGCCTGACGACAACCTGCTCACCACGCAGTACGACGGGCATTTTGTCGAACCGATCGGCTTGCTTAAAATGGACTTTCTCGGGCTGAAAACGCTCACAATTCTGAAAAACTGCCTCGCCAACGTCAAAGCGGCAAAAGGCATTGAGTTCGACATCAACGCGATCCCGCTCGATGACCAGGAATCCTTCGGCGTTTTCGCGCGCGGCGAAACAACGGGGCTTTTCCAGTTTGAATCCGGCGGGATGAAAAAATATTTGCGCCTGTTCAAGCCTAACCGCTTTGAAGACCTCGTCGCGATGAACGCATTGTATCGCCCGGGCCCGATGGAATACATACCGCAATTTATCCGGCGCAAGCACGGGGACGACCGCATCGTTTACGATCATCCGCTGATGGAGCGTTATCTCAAGGATACTTACGGAATCACGGTTTATCAGGAACAGGTCATGTTGCTTTCCCGTGAGCTGGGACAGTTTACGCGCGGCGAGTCCGACGTGCTTCGCAAAGCGATGGGGAAGAAACAGCTCGACACGATGGCAAAGCTCCAAGAAAAGTTCCATCGCGGGTGCCTCGAAAATCCGCGCTTCATGGAACCGCTCAAAGGCAACCAAAAACGCGCCGAAGAACTCATCGAAAAAATTTGGAAAGACTGGACGGCATTTGCCGAGTACGCTTTCAACAAATCGCACTCCGTCTGCTACGCTTACATCGCCTACCAAACCGGCTACCTCAAGGCACATTATCCCGTCGAATACATGGCGGCTGTCCTCGACTCCGAAATGAGCAATCCGGAAAAGATGCTCGGCGTTATCGCCGAATGCGAAAGCATGGGCATCCGCGTGCTCGGCCCGAACGTCAACACGTCCAACGTGTTTTTCACGCCCGACCCCGCGAACAACGCCATCCACTTCGGCTTCCGTGCACTCAAAGGCTTGGGCGAAAAAGTTGCGCAGGCAATTATCGACGAGCGTTCTACAAGAAAGTATTCAGGTTTTCCCGATTTTATGAAACGCCTCTGCACCAAGCGCGTTATCGTAAAAAACGAAGAGACCGGAGAAACTAAAGAAACCAATTTAAACATCGGGCGGAGCCTCGACACACTCATCTTTACCGGAGGATTCGACGATTGCGAAAATTATTACGACCGCAACCACATTCAAGCCTCGCTCAATGCCGTGCGCGAATTCCTCCAAAAGGATACGGGAAGCGACACCTTTACGATGGAGTTTGACCTTGGAGACGATCGACGCAAGGTGGAAGATTACATGGACTGCAGCGGCAGCCCGATGTCTGCGGCAGAAAAACTCCGCAAGGAAAAAGAACTACTCGGGCTTTACCTCTCCGGACATCCGCTCAACGTTTACGCCGGACTCGATCAGGCCCTCGCCACGTTCTCCGGCTCCCTTGAAGACTGCAAACTTTCCAAGGCGGACCGAAGTCACAACGTGCGCATCTGCGGCATCATCGAAGACATCGCAGTAAAATTCACGGCAGACAACCGAAAGTTCGCCACGTTTTCCGTGGAAACGCGCCGCGATAAGTACAACCTCGTCTGCTTCCCGTCCGACTATCAGGAACACGGCGAAAACATCAAAGACGGCGCACACGTCATTCTCGACTGCGAATTGCGTTACCGCGATCGTCAGGAAGAATGGAGCTTGCAGGTTTCCCGTATTTCACCGATGCCGCAACAGCTTCCGCGCCTGATGAAAAAAGTCATCTTCGTACTCAATCCCGAGGAAGACGTTCCCGCGTTTGTCGAAAACAAACTCCTCCGCCACGTCAGCGAAAATTCCGGCGGGACGCGCATTGCGCTCGCGCAACGCCAGCCGGACGGGAGCCTCATCGAAGCGGATCTTCCGGAGCACGTAAAAACCTTTTTCCCCGTGGAAAAATTTGCCGCGCTTATCAAAGATCCCGCCGTTCTCGGCTACCGCGTCGATGCCTCGACTCCCTACCGGCGCCCGCCACGCTTCCCCTCCAGGAAATAAAAACGGGGGAAGCTCAACGCGCCAGCTCTTCGAGCATGGCGGCAAAATTTTCCGGACGCGCGTCAGGCAAAATTCCGTGCCCGAGATTGAAAATGTGCCCGTGCTCGCCGCGCATATCTTCTAAAATCTCCCGGGTGCGTTCCCGCACGATTTTTTCGTCGGCAAAACTCAACACGACGGGATCGAGATTTCCCTGTAACGCAAGTTGCGTTCCCGCAAGTTTGCGAATATCGGAAAGTCTGTGCGTCCAATCCACGCCGAGAACGCTCGCGCCCGCCGCCGCAATTTGCGGAGCCAGATGCGCCATGCCTTTGGCGAAAACAATGACGGGAACGCCCGCCGGAAGAGCGGAAATGATTTTGCGAATCCAGCGCAACGACAATTTTTCGTATTCGCCCGCCGTGCAGAGCGCCGCCCACGAATCGAAAATTTGGACGGCATCCGCGCCTGCGGCAATTTGCATTTTGAGCGACGCGGCAACGGCATCCGCGAGTTTTTCCATCAGCGCGTCAAAAAGCGCGGGAGCTTCCGCCGCCAATCGTTTGATTTTGGAAAATTGTTTGGCGCTTCCGCCTTCCACCATGTAAACGGCGAGCGTCCACGGCGAGCCCGCAAAACCGAGTAGCGCACGGTTTTCGCCGAGTTCGGCGCGCGCCAAGCGCATCGCCTGCGCCATGTAATCGAGCCGCGCGGGAACGTCCTCCGCCGAGCCGAGCGCCGCAAGTTTTTCCTCCGAATCCAGCGTAAAATCCATCGCGATTCCGCCGCTCTCGCGAAATGAATAACCCTGCCCGAGCGCTTCCGGAATCGTGAGAATATCGCTGAACAAAATCGCCGCGTCCAACTGCGCGAACCGACGCGCCGGCTGAAGCGTTACCTCTGCGGCAAGTTCCGGCGTGCGCACGAGCGTGAGAAAATCGTGCTTTTCCTTGAGCGCACGATACTCGGGCAAATAGCGCCCGGCCTGACGCATGACCCACGCGGGAACGCGATCCGTCGGAGCACAGCGGCACGCCGCCAAAAAACGTTCCCGCGAAGTCATTGCTTTTACCACTGATTGTTCAGGTTTTTCGTTTTGACGTCGTTCATGTCGTAGTTGCGCTCGACGCAACCGCGAATCGGACGCGGCTCGGAAAGCTCAAGTTCGACGACATCGACCACGTTTTTCCCACGTTTCAAAAACGGTGCCGGGCAATACAGACGAAGTTGCGGACCGACGGGCTTGCCGTCGATCGTTTGGCTCCAGTAGCGCCCGAGATTGTGTCCGTTGACGTAAAGCACGCCCTTGCCCCACTTCGACATATCGAGGAACGTATCCGCGACTTCTGAGAGCGTAAATTCCCCGCGAAAATGTCCGCCGAGCACGCCGTCCAAATTGAATTTTACCGACTTTGCGTCTTTGCAAACGGATTTTTCCGAAAGCGTTTTCGGAATCACGGTCCAATTTTTCAGCGCTTTCCCGTCTAAACGCACATTGCCGACAATGCCTTTGCGGTCGGTTTCCATGCCTTTCCCGTAATTGATATGCCCCATGCCTTCGACCATAATCGTGAGCGTCGCAGGCTTTTCGCGGGCGGGAACGGCGACGGGTGCTTTTTTCATCCGGCGGTCAACGGCGGCGATAAATTTGTCGTCGATGTAAATGTGCGCGTAGTCATGAAGCCCGTCAAAATCGAGCGTTCCCGCCGCCCCTGCCGGGATTTCCGTACGGTAAAACGCGATTCCCTGATTTTGTCCGAAAGCTTCGAAATACGGAGCATCCTTGAACTTTCCGCCGTTTTTGAGTTTTTCGGTATTGCTACTGATAGGCGCAAAAAATTTCGGCGTAAACTCCTTAATTTCCATCGCGGGAATCGGTTTCGGAATTTCCGGAATTTTTTCTTTGCCTTTGAGCGCGTTGACGATGATCTCGCGGTACTGGTGATATTCCTTGGTCGGATTGCCCTGCTCGTTAATCGGCGAACCGTAGTCGTAGCTCGTCAAATCCGTGTGATAATCGCCGCCCGTGCGCGGGTCGTTGTTCGCACCTGCGGTGAAGCCGAAATTCGTTCCGCCGTGCACCGGGAACACGCTGAATGAGCGACCCGTTTCCATGTACCACTTGATGCTTCCGGAAAGATTCGTCGGTGCCCAATTGCCTTCGCCCCAGCGACGCAACCAGCCCGGATACGTTTCCGAGGAAAACACGGGAACGCCCGGATTGTATTTGTTTGCCACGCGCCATGCGTTGTCGTTTTGCCCCGGATCAAGCCCGATACAAACGTCCTTGTCCGGATAAATCATACCGCGCAGGAAGTGGTCGCCCGCGCCGTCGGACATATAAATCGGAGTGAAACCCTGTTTCGTCCAAAAATCCTTCAGCCAACGCAGATATTTCGGGTCTTTGCGCGGCCAGCTTCCGTGCTCATTTTCGATCTGCGTCATCAGAATCGGACCGCCGTTTTGTGCACGGAACGGTTTTACGACTTCGGCAATCGCCTTGAGGTAGCGCGTTTGCGCTTTCATGAAATTCTTGTCCTCAATCGTGCGGATTTTCGCATTTTTTTCTTTGAGCAAATACGCGGGAAGACCTCCGAAATCCCATTCACCGCAAACATACGGACCCGGACGAAAAAGCACCCACATACCGTTGTCTTGGCAGAGTTGGAGAAACGCCGCGATATCGCGATTTCCCGTCTTAAAATCGAACGAACCGTCCGGCTGTTCAAAGTCGTTCCACATCGTGTAAAACGCGATCGTGTTCAACCCCATCGCCTTGCACATTTTGATGCGGTGATCCCAATATTCGCGCGGAATGCGCTGCGGGTGGATTTCCCCGCCGCGAATCTGGAACGGCTTCCCGTTCAGCATGAAAATCCCGTCCTGCGGGTTTTGCGGATTCTTCGCGAATTCAAACTTCACGGGGATCTCCGATTTTTTCGGGGCAGCGGATAAATTTGCCGTTCCCGCGCAAAACGCGGACAAGCTCACGGCAAGGAGCAACAGACTACTTTTCATTGATGTTTTTTGGGCAATTCGAGGATACTTCATTCGCGGGAAAAACTACTGAGGCTAAAAACCATGCGCAATATTTTTTCTTTTTTTTTTTTTCCGAAATTTTATCTGTCCTCCAAAACAAAAAAATCCGCGAACCTTTTCAGTATGCGGATTTCCGGACTTCTAAAAAATGGTGCGGCTGGAGGGAGTCGAACCCTCGTCTCAACCTTGGGAAGGTCACATAATAGCCGTTATACGACAGCCGCAGAAAAATTTAGGGGCGAATGTTAGCGCTCCAGCCCCGCTTGTGCAACAAAATTTCACGGGAGCAACCAAACGATTGCGTTATAAATCCCGTAACCAAGGAACATGGAAACGGGAAGCGTAAGCGTCCACGCCCAAAGGATGCGCGTAATCGTCGAGAAATTCACGCGGCGGACATCCTTAGCGACTCCGACTCCCATGATTGACGACGAAACGACGTGTGTAGTGGAAACAGGCATCCCGAGCTGAGAAGTTCCGATAAGTACCGTCGCGGAAGTCAGTTCTGCGGCAAAGCCGTTTACAGGCAGGAGCTT
Source organism: Opitutales bacterium (assembly GCA_017935025.1). Taxonomy (GTDB): domain Bacteria; phylum Verrucomicrobiota; class Verrucomicrobiia; order Opitutales; family UBA953; genus Spyradosoma. Next base: position 39,861 of record JAGBIL010000004.1, read on the forward strand.
CGTCATTTTATGGCTCATCGTGCGAATGATCCGGTAGCCGCCGCCGGCTGTTCCCGCCGCCATGACAACGGCACAGAGAATTTTCACCCACACGGGAACGTCCGCCCCTTCGGAAAGATTAAGAAAGCCGAGCCAGCCCGGATTGTTGACAAATGCGCCCGATGCCGTTCCCGCGATAAGCGCAAGCGTGATAATCCCCATCGTTTTTTGTGCATCGGAAGTCCCGTGCGCAAATCCCATTCCCGCCGCAGAGAGGATCTGAAGTTTGCGGAAAACGTGCTGAACCATCGCCGGCTTTCGGTTGCGGAAGATTATGAAGAACAAAAACATCACCACCATCCCGAAAAAGAATCCAAGCACCGGAGCAAGCAGCATCGGCATAACAAGTTTCGGCCAAAGACCTTTCGTTCCGTTGTCAATTGACCAGAACAGCACGCTCCAATCAATATCGCCCGGCAAATAACCGTGAGGAAGCACATGGTTCGCCGCCGCTGCAAGCTCCGGAAAGTTCGCCTCAGTCGTTTTCGCGAGGGCACTCCCGCAAAGCGAACCGACGAGCGTGTGTGAAGAGCTGGACGGGATCCCAAACCACCACGTGATCAAATTCCAAGTAATGCCGGACATCAACGCCGCCGCGATAACGTGCATATTCACGGCCACGGCATCAACCAGCCCTTCGGAAATCGTTTTCGCAACCGCAGTTCCCCAAAGTGCGCCGAGCAAGTTCATCACGGCGGCAAGCATGATTGCCATTCGAGGTGTTAGCGCCTTGGTGGAAATTGATGTCGCAATGGCGTTTGCCGAATCATGAAAACCGTTGATGTATTCAAACACCAGCGCAGCAAACAAAACGATGAGGAAGATTGTCATGGGAATCAAAAATCAGGAATGAACGCACGGGAACGAAGAAAAGATATTCCGGCACTCTCCGTCCCGGGTTAATTCCCGTAATTTTTACGAATATTTCAGCGCAACCTGAAAGACGACTTTTGCTGCATCGCGGCAATGATCAATCGTTGCTTCGAGAAGTTCATACATATCCTTGAGAATGATGACCTCCTTCGCGGAAACATTGCCCTGATACAAATCCCGTAACAGACAAACCATAAGACGATCCGCATCGCCCTCAATCGTCTGCACAAGCTCGTAATCATCCTGAATCAGCTCCACGTCCTTGATCGCGCGGAGCGTTCCCGTCATGCGGACCACGATTTCCGTCGCTCGGGTGAGCATCGAGATTTGCTTCTTGATGATATCGGATGCGAATTGCTCCGGACAGATGGAAAGGCGTTCACCAATTTTGTACGTCCCCTTCGGAACACGGGAAAGCGCGTTCGCAAGCGCTTCGATGTCCTCACGGTCAATCGGTGTCGAAAACGTCGTGCAAAGCCGCTCAGAAATAACAAGAACGAGTTTTTTTTCCTTTTTTCGGGAAATATTCAAGGCTTCGAGCGTTTTTTCAAAACCGGAAGTCCCGCCGGATTCTTCGTAAAGTCTTTCCAAAATCAACGCAGAATTATGAGCTTCTTCCGCAGCAGACTCCAAAAGGCGGAAAAACCGATCATCTTTCCCGATAAGCCTATTAAAAAGTTTCTTCATTACACAAGTAGGGGGAAATGAGAGAAAAATGTATACAAAAAAGGCGGAAGCGGGAACGCTTCCGTCTTTTTCATTGCACACGCGTCAGATTTTCTTGAACACGAGAGCGGCGTTGTGTCCGCCGAAGCCGAGATTGTCGCTGATACCGACTTTGATATCCGCCTTTCGGGCTTCATTCGGGACGATATCCAAATCACAAGCCGGATCCGGCGTGCGGTAATTAATCGTCGGCGGAATAACGCCGTTGGCGAGGGCGAGAACCGTTGCGGCAGCTTCGACACCGCCGGCGGCACCGAGCAGATGCCCGGTCATCGATTTGGTCGAGCTCACGGCAAGTTTCTTCGCGTGCTCACCGAAAACACGCTTAATCGCCGCGGTTTCAAACTTATCGTTGAGCGGCGTAGACGTTCCGTGCGCGTTGATGTAGTCCACATCTTCCGGAGCGAGACCGGCATCGGCAATCGCCTGTTTAAAGCAAATGGCAAGACCTTCTCCATCCGGATCCGGAGACGTGATGTGGTACGCGTCGCAGGAAGCCCCATACCCGGCAAATTCCGCATAAATACGGGCGCCGCGAGCCACTGCGTGTTCGTACGTCTCAAGAATGAGGATACCGGCACCTTCTCCCATAATAAACCCGTCGCGCTCCGCATCAAACGGACGGCAAGCCGTCGCAGGATCGGGATTCGTCGACAGTGCCTTCATGTTCCCGAATCCGGCAAATCCGAGACGGGTGATGGCCGCTTCCGCCCCTCCGGCAATCATGACATCGGCATCCCCGTGGCGCATATGGCGAAGAGCTTCGCCCAAAGCGTGAGATCCCGAAGCGCAGGCACTAACCGGACTGTAGTTGACGGCTTTTGCCTTGCAGAGAATACCGACCAATCCCGCCGCCATATTGGAAATGAGCGCGGGAATCATAAACGGAGAAACGCGCCGCGGACCTTTTTCAAAAAGAGCCTGCGACTGCGTTTCAATCGTCTCCATGCCTCCGATACCCGAACCGATGATGCAACCGATACGACTCGGCTCAACGTCTCCGACTTTCAATCCGGCATCTTCCATCGCCTTCATTGCCGCGACCACGGCATAGCGGGCGTAAAGGTCGTTGCGCTTGGCTTCTTTCGGATCCATGTAACCGTCGACGGAAAAGTCCTTAACTTCCCCGGCAACCTTGCACGCATAGTCCGTCACGTCGAAACGCGTCACATTTCCGATACCGCACTTTCCGGAGACGAGAGCGTCCCAGAAAGTTTGTTTATCGTTCCCGACAGGGGAAATGACGCCAATCCCGGTGACGACGACTCTCGGTGTCTTCGATTCGTTTTGCACTTGGAACTGGAGGTTGGTGTTAAAAGGATTGGGTGAAAAGCGTTCCCGCTACGAACTTAGTTCGCAGCAGCCTTCTTTTCTTCGATGTACTTGATAACGTCGCCGACGGTCTTGAGCTTTTCGGAATCGGATTCCGGAATTTCACCCTTGATTTCGTCCTTGAACGCTTCTTCGAAAGCCATAACGAGCTCAACCGTGTCGAGCGAGTCAGCACCGAGGTCGCCCATAAAAGAGGCTTCCGGCGTGAGTTGGTCTTCCGTAACGCCGAGTTGTTCGACGATGATTGCCTTGACGCGTTGTTCGATTGTTTGATCTGACATAATAATTTTGGATTATTGGTTGTTAGAAAAATAGGGTTTAGTAAAAAGAACGGGTTCGGGCGACTTGTGATTGAGCCCGAAAACGTCGGTGCGGATTGTCTTACATAGCCATTCCGCCGTCAACCGAAAAAACCTGTCCGGTAATGTATCCGGCGTTTTCGGAACAGAGGAAATCGACCGTTGAAGCAATATCTTCGGGAGCGCCGAAACGCGCCAACGGAATCACGCTTTTGATCTTCTGTTGTACTTCTTCGGGAAGGACCGCCGTCATATCCGTCGTGATGAAGCCCGGAGCCACGGCGTTAACCGTGATATTGCGCGTGGAAAATTCCTTGGCGAGCGATTTCGTCAAACCGATCATTCCCGCCTTGGCGGAAGCGTAGTTGGTCTGCCCCGCATTGCCCTGAACGCCGACGACCGACGAAATGTTGACGATGCGCCCCCAACGTTTTTTCGTCATCGGACGCATCAGCCCTTTAATCCAGAAAAACGCGCTGGAAAGATTCGTCGAAATCACGTCCGCCCAATCATCTTCGCTCATACGCATCATCAGACCGTCTTTAGTGATTCCCGCGTTGTTCACGAGAATATCGACGCATCCGTATTCCTTCAAAATTTCTTCGCACGCCGCTGCAACCGCCGCACCGTCCGAAACGTCCACCGCCTTGGCAACGGCTTTTCCGCCCGCCGCGAGAATGGCATCCGCCACGCCCCCGCACGAAGCCGGGTTTTTAGAAACGCAAATAACGGTGTGCCCGTCGGCTGCCAACTGCTCGGCAATCGCCTTGCCGATTCCTCTTCCCGCTCCCGTCACGAGAGCGACACGCGGTGTATGTGTGAGCTGCATAATTATAGTATCTAACAGGGATTAAAATTCGGCGGAAGTGTTCCCGATTTCAGGCTTTTTCGCAAGGCAAAAGGCTCAAGCGGTTCCGGACTCCGGATTCCAATCCTCGACGGACAGACCTTCGACCTCCAACACCGCTTCCGACCAACGGCGGCAATATTCGGTTTCAAATACGCGCTTTGCATCCGCCGCTTCAATCGTTCCCGCTCGCACGGCAGCCGCCAGCGTGCCCATTCCACGTCGCCCGGCGGAAAGTGCCGCAGAATTCCACGCACAAACATCGCGCCAAAGCTCCTTATCCGCGAGCAACGCTTCAGCAAATGCGCCCGCCGTTTCAGGCGTTTCTCCGATCCGGACGGAGATATCCGCGCCCAAAATTTCTGCAAGCGATTCACGCGCCGCGCCGAATGCCGCAAGCGCGGCGCCCGTTTTCTCAAACGCTTTTTCCACACTTCCCGATTTTGCAAACGCGACATCGTTCCCGCGCAACCACCGAGCAAAAACCGCCGCCCACGCTTCGCATTTTTCCGGCACGGAAGCAAGTTGCTCCAATGCAGATGCCACGGCACGACGCGCTTTTTCCAAAGCCGCAATCCTGACAAGCGCGCCACACGGCTTCATTCCGGGCAAAAGTTGCGGGAACGCCTCCGCCAAATCCGAAAACTTTTGCGCAAATTCAGCTTTACAGACGCGAACGGCAATCAGATTGCCGAGGTCCACGCGCGGATCAAGCGGAGATTGAGTCGGACAATTCGCCAGCTTGCGCAACGCGGAAACCACTTTCCGCCGTTTCATCCAACGCGGGAACGAACAGGAAAACGCAGCCTCGTTCCAAAGTTTCAGCCACGATTCCAACGATTCGTTTTCGCAGGCTTTTTCCGGATACGGCAAAGAAAGTAACGACTCGTGCCGCGCGCAATTTTCCGCCAACGATGCGGCATCTCGTAAACGCGAGAGCGTTGCATCCGCCGCTCGCTCCAAAACCAGCGAAGAATCTTCGCCGCGTACCGCAAGCAACGCGCCGATCAATTTTTGCAAATCGGCAATCGCACGCACCGTTCCGCCGGAGGGAATCAACCCCGTCGCCACCGCGAAATCCGCCGAGGCTTCTCCGAGAGCGACCGCCGCTTCAACGAATTTCGCCGCCGCCGCCTCCGCTGATTTCTGCCACTGCTCTGTCCATTTAAAAGCAGCAATCGTTCCCGCCGCACGCGACAGCGCTCCCTGCGTCTTCGGAAACCGCGTACCGAGATCTTCCGCCGTGCGCAGCTTGCGTTCCCGCACATTCAGCGAATCCTCAAGCGGATTCTCCCAGACCAGTTCCGCCGCGGGAACGGCTTCGCCGCGAGCAACCGTTGCCAACGCAACGGCGAGCGAAAGCCCGTTTTTGCGCGTAATGTTAAATTTTTTGCGTATCGCGGGGTCGATTTCGGTTTTCCCGGACACAACCGCACCCTCTGAGGAGGCCTCAGATTCGGTCTCGACGGGAACGGCTTCCGGCGATCCCGCAGGCAAAATTTCTTCATCCGTATTGGAGAACGACATAGCGAAGCATTCTCTCCCCTCCCGCCCTTTCTTGCAACGTTCAAGTTTTCCGCAAGAAACAACAGTCCACCCGCACGCAAGAATCCGCCTCCGCGCCAAGCCTCCTCCCCTCTCCCGAAAAAAAGCCCGCAAACCCTTTATTTATCAGGATTTGCGGGCGATTTAAAGTGGCGGAGAGAGGGGGATTCGAACCCCCGGTAGGTTGTGACGCCTACAACGATTTAGCAAACCGCTGCCTTCAGCCACTCAGCCATCTCTCCTCTAAAAAATTGGTGCGGCTAACCAGATTCGAACTGGTGTCACCACTTTGGAAGAGTGGGGTCCTACCACTGAACGATAGCCGCACGGAGCAAAAAAGAAAATGGTGGGAGTAGCAGAAGTCGAATCTGCGACCTTTTGCGTGTCATGCAAACGCTCTAACCAACTGAGCTATACCCCCGAAAAGAAGTGAGGAGCAGTATCTTCTTTTCCAAAAGGTATTGCAAGCCTTTTTTGAAAAAAAAAAAAAAAAAAA
>JAGBIL010000005.1 GCA_017935025.1 Opitutales bacterium
AACACAGAGACACGGAGTTTTTTTGAGGAAAATTCAACGCTCCGGAGGAGCGTTATTTCCTAAGGGCTACGCGCGCCAATATCGAAAGCAAATTCCGAATCCCGAATAAAAATTCCGTGTGCTTCCGGGTTGTCCGTAGTTCAAAAAAACTTCGTGCGTCTCGCGGAGAAGCCGGGAGCGCCTTTCCCCTCCCGACAAAAAAAAAGCGCATCCGAGAGTACCTCTCGGATGAGCCAACTTAATAATTTTGATCTACAAAACCAAAGAATACGTTCTTAGCGGGAACGGCGGCGACGCGATGCGGCAAGCGCAATCGCACCCAAGCCCGCAAGCAACCCGAACGCAGACGGCTCGGGAACTTCCGGCACAACCGGAGTCTCCGGCAGCGGCGTTAACGTGCGACTGTACGTGATGAGATCCACGCTAACACCAGAATAGTTTGTGAGAACGAGATCTCCGTACGCGCCTTCATCCGCTAAGAATACGCCCGCATCAACTTGGTCGCTCGCGCCAAGTCCGAATACGTTTTGAATCCCCCAACTGCTGATGTGCGATGCGTCAACATTCCCGTTATTCGCACCATTGTATTTAAAATGAATCAAATCCTGCTTGGAAGTATCGGAAAACGACTCGATATAAATCGTGTAGGTGTGGTAGCCGGTTTTCAGTTCCGTGCCTTGCCCGGTAACGTCGCCCTTTCTGGTCGCTCCGACCTCCGAAACGACATTTGCTAAATTGTGAATATCGTAACTAAGAATGCACGTCGAAGCTCCGGGGGCATTGTCAAATCCGGAAACATCTCGATTAACGGCATAAACTCCGGAGCATCCGTCCAAATAATTCGTCCCGTTGTGATGCTGATTCATGTAGTTTCCGTACAGGATAGACTTGCTGTTCCCCGCCAGATAAATGTTGAAAATAGGATCTTCCGTATCGTTAAACGTATTTGCGTAAATTTTAAACGTCAGCTCGTAACGATTGTCCAAACCGAGATCAAGCTTCTGGCGCGCAGACCAATTCCAGTTCTGCGTCCATGACGCTGTGTTTTTCGTCCCCACTTGACTCATGTTGTTGAAGTTCAGGTGAAGCGTTCTCGTATAATCATATCCGGAGATATTATCTCGAATATCACTCTCTGCCATTGCGGCGGCAGTGCCTGCGAAAACGAGCAGAGCAACAGATAGTGTTTTGTTCATCTTATAGTTTTATTGAGTTTAGTTTTTGAGATTTGAGACCCCAGGACCCATTCCTGAAAATTTGACTCAAAATCGGAAATTGATTTTCGCAAAAAAAAAAACAGATGAGACAAGACAAATATCTACCTGTGCGAAAGCTGTTAGAAATAAAAACTTTGCGTTAAAAAAACTTCTCCCTCAAAAAAAAAACTCCGTAGCTTTGCGGCTCCGTGAGAGAATTTCCGCTCGGGAACGGCGCTCGTTCCACGGAAGCAACCGGGAAACTCTTCTTTTTCTTCCTTCCTAATTAAAAAAGCTTTGCGTTCTTTGCGTTGAAAAAAATTTTTAACGTCAGAGTTCCTTTTCCCAAGACGAGCCGAGAAGAACAATTTCCGGTACGAGGTCGACACCGGCTTCCGCTTTGACGATTCCGTGTACGCGCCGCACGAGCGCGACAACATCCGCCGCCTTTGCTCCGTCTTTCGCGATAATAAAATTCGCGTGAACATCGGAAATCTCCGCGCCGCCGATTCCGGAACCTTTCAGCCCGAGGCGATCAATCAGTTTTCCGGCGGATGTTCCCGTAGGATTGCGGAACGTACATCCGGCAGAGCGTTCCCGCGGCTGAGAATCGCGCCGCACTTCGGCGTAGGCGGACGTTACTTTTTTAATTTCGTCCAAAGTGCGCCGCTCCTTTGACCCGAGCACCGCGCTGAGCACGATCGCACCGTGAAGCTCCGGACAATCGCGATAGGCGGGGTTCATCTGCTCCCGCCGTGCTTCGTGGCGCGTGCCGTCGGGCATAATCCATTCGACGGATTCCACAACGTCAAAAATCGACGCGCCCATCGCGCCCGCGTTCATGCGCAAGGCTCCGCCGAGCGTCCCCGGGATGCCTTCGAGAAATTCAAATCCGCCCAAACCTTCCCGCATTGCAAATCCGCAAAGTTCCTTGAGCTTCATTCCCGCGCCGACGCGAATACGATCGCGCCCGTCCTCCGCCGTTTCCGCGGCGGAGCCCTGCCCTCTCCGCACGCGCCGGGCACTGCGCCAAGCCGGTTGCGAGAGGCGAATCACCAACCCGGAAAAACCTTCGTCGGCAACAAGCAAATTAGAACCGCGTCCGAGCACGAAAACGGGAATCCCGCACACCGCTGCACCGCGCAAAAGCACTTCCAACTCATTCACGTTGGACGGCTCGGCGTAGTAGCGCGCGTTCCCGCCCAAGCCGAGCGTAGTCATTTTTCCGATACATTTATTTTCTTCAAAAACAACATCCGCCGGAAGCAGGCGTTTCATGCGTTTTGCGAAATTATCAGCGGTTCCTCCGGCGCGCGCGGCATCGCTCAACCAAAGTTCGCGGACAAAAACCGACGCGGCGATGCGGTCAATATCGCCCGCTCCGACAAATGCGACGAGCGTTTCCGCAGAAGCCGATTCCGAAGCGAGTTCCCGCAAACGCGCGAGCAGCGAAGACGTTTCCGGATAAAGCCGGATGTTGCCCGTTCCCGCAGGAATATTTGCAAGAATATCCGCCGCGTCGCCGCCGGGAACGTGCGCTTCGCCCGCCGAATAAACCGGCATCAGCAAGGTCTCGTCCGCCACGGAAAGCGCACGCGCAAACTCCGCCGCGTACTGCCGCGTGCGGGAATAACGGTGCGGCTGAAACACGGCGACGAGGCGCCCGAGATGCGTCTCGCGCAACAGGCGCAAAAGCGCGGAAATTTCCGTCGGGTGGTGCGCGTAATCGGCAACCACTTTCAGGCGGTCGCCGCGATAAAGCACGTCTTGGCGGCGGCGCATTCCGGAAAATTTTCCGAGCGGTTCGACTCCGATTTTTCCGTTGCCGATATACGCGGTCGCCGCGAGCGCCAAAACCGCGTTCATAATATTAAAGCGCCCGGCGACGGGAAGCATGAGCGTTCCCGCGTTGAATTTTCCGCCGAGTTCCACCTGCGTTTCGGACGCGCCCGCCTGCAACACGCGAAATGCGTAATCGCCGCTCGGACCGACCTTGTACACGGGAACGGAAAGATCCGCCGTGATGCGCTCCAAGCGCGCGGAATTTTCCGGAATGAAAATCGCCCGACGCGTGCGTCGGAACAAATCGCGGAACGTCTTCTCCAAATCCTCCTCACTGCGATAGTAGTCCGGATGGTCCCAGTCGAGATTGACGGCAACGGCAATTTCCGGAGAAAAATTCACGATGGTTCCGTCGCTTTCGTCGACTTCGGCGACCACCCAATCCGTCGTCGAAGAAAAATGCGCCGGCGGCTGCGACGGATTCCGGTAGAGCCCGCCGAGAACGTAGCCGGTGTCCGTTCCCGCCGCAATAAGCGACTGCGCGAGCATTCCGCTCGTCGTCGTTTTTCCGTGGCTTCCGCAGACGGCAATCAGTTTTTTCGCGGCAACGCGCTCGGCAAGCAATTCGCCCCGCCGCACCATGCGCATACCGCGTTCCCGCGCCAAATCGTAAAGCGGATGCCCGGGTTTGACGGCGCTCGAGCGCCCGACGATGCCTACATCCAAGTCCGGAGAAGACGTCAGCCGCACGCCCGCTTTTTCGAGGAATGCCAGCATCGGCGAATCCGTTGCGTCATCCCAGCCGGAAACGGCCCAACCGTCCTCGCACATATAGACGGCAAGCGGTCCCACGCCCATGCCGCACACACCGAGCAACCACGCGGATTTTTCTGTCGAAGCGTCCATTTTGTAAAAAAATTCTCAACGCCGGAAATTACGCCTGCTCCGCGCGGATGATTTTGCGCTCCTTCGTGGCGTATTGGACGAGGTCGGAAACGACGTTGTCCCAAACGTACTCGCGAGAGAGTTTTTCGGTTCCGTCGCGGAAACGCGCCAGCAACTCATCGTCGGTAACGACATCGAGCACCGTTCCCGTGAGTTGTTCAATTTCGCTCTGCGGAACCCAAACGCCCGCCCCCTTTTCCTGATAATATTTCGCGTTTGCCGTCTGGTGATCGTCCGCCGCAAACGGATACGGCACGAGTACGGCGGGAACGCGGCACGCGATACACTCGGCGAGCGTTCCCGCGCCCGCGCGGGAGACGATGACGTCTGCCGCAGAAAGCGCGTCCGCCATCGCGTCGCAGAACGAAATAAAGCGAGCGACAACCGGCGTTCCCGCGTCAGAAACCGCTTCGCGGACGGGCGTTTCCGCGTCTTTTCCGGGACCCGTTACGCAAAGAACGGAAACGCCGGCGGCGGCAAATTTTTCCCACGCGGAGGAAATCCAATCATTGAGCGGTTTTGCGCCTTGGCTTCCGCCGAAAATCGCCACGAGTTTTCCGTTTTCGGGGAACCCGAGTCTTGCGCGACAGGCGGCTTTATCAAGCGGGCGAATTTCGCGGCGCACGGGAAAGCCCGCCGATCGGAACGTAAGCGGCGAAAGCCCTTTCACGCGCACTCCCGGCGGGAGGTAGACGCGCGTCGAAATGCGGGAAATCCACCGCACCGCCTTGCCCGGAATCCGGTTCGCTTCATGCAAAATCACGGGAATGAAAAGCACCTTGCAGACAAGCGCCATCCCCAGCGTCATAAACCCGCCGAAGCTGACGTACGCCGCCGGGCGGTTTTTCAGAAGAAACGCAAGCGCGAACCCGATTGCCGAAGCCTGCGAGCAAAAAAAGCGAAACAATCCGAGCGGTGAAAACGCCAAACCCGCACCGGGAGCCCGACGAAACTCGAGCTGCGGATATTTTTCCAAAAGCCGGACATCGATTTTTTTCCGACTCACGATGAGAACACAACGGTAACCGAGGTCCGTAAGGCGCTCAGCGAGAGCGATTCCGGGCGAGAGGTGTCCGCCCGTGCCGCCGCAAGCAATAACGAATGTTTTTCTCATAACTCAGATTTCCTTTGGCAAAATAAAATTCTCACTCGGCTCCATTGCGGACGGGAACACGCTTTTGCGCCAGTTGAGCATTGCATTAAGCATCAGCCCCGTCAGCGAAAACATCACGACAAGATTACTTCCGCCGTAGCTGACGAACGGGAGCGACATCCCTTTTGTCGGAAGCAAACCCGTAACTACGCCCATGTTAATCAACGCCTGCAAAACGATAAAAAGTAATGCCCCCAGACAAACGTTGAAGTGGAACACATCCGGAATGCGCCGCAAACGGAAAACAACCACTCCGAAAAGCACCAAAAACGCGAGCACGACAATCGCCGCACGCGCAAACCCGAGCTCTTCGCCGACCACGGCGAAAACAAAGTCCGTGTGCGCCTCCGGCAAAAAGTAACGGTACTGCACACCGTCGCCCAAACCCGCCCCCTTCCAGCCGCCGCCGCCCAAGCCGATGAGCGCCTGCCAGAGCTGGTAACCTTCTTCGAGTTTAGTTCCCTCCGGATCGAGAAAGGCCGAAATGCGCTTCAACCGATTCGGCCAGAAATAAACCACCACCGAAAGCGCGGAAACGCCTGCCGCAACCACGGGAACGAGGTAACCCAAGCGCGCGCCCGACAGAAAAAGCATAGTCACTCCGACCGCCGCACAAAGCGCCATCGTTCCGAGGTCGGGACCGATCGCCACCAGTCCGGCAATCAGACCGATAATCATGCACGGGCAAATAAATCCGTAAAACGCATCCGCAAAAAACTCTTTCGTCGGAACTCCGAAGCATTTCGGTTTCCACCAAACAATTTTTTCATGCTGTAAAAAACGTTGCGCTCCCGCGAGGTAGTGAGAAAGTGCCAGCACCAACGCAATTTTTCCGATGTCGCTCGCCTGCAAACGCAAAATTCCGAGGTTGATCCAGCGCCACGAGCCGTTGACCTCAACCCCCGGAAACGTCGACCCGAAAAGTTTCACGCCCGGAATCGCGAACCGCGCGCAAATCAGCAACACACACGCCCCGCCGACAATCCACCAGACGTATTTTCGTAACCACTGCAAATTGACCCGAAAAAAGAAAAATCCGGCAATCAGCGCGGGAACGACGTAAATCAGCTGCATCCGAAACGTGTAGAGCGGATCATGCACAAGTCGCATCGATTCACGCAAGTATTGCCCTGCGCTCGTCTGAATCACCAAGCCGAAAACCGACAATGCGAGCACAAAGAAAATGACAATCCCCGCATCTGCATCGAAGCGGGGAAAGCCGGAAGAAGAGCCGGAACGCTCGGACATCAATTCGAAAATCCCAATCGAATTTTAACGGAAATTAATTTGCAGGCGTTCCCGTGGCGGGTTCCGATGCCGCCGGTTCGTCTTTTTCAAAATCGACAAAACCGCCTTCGGGCATTCCGAAATTTTCGTCAATAACCGGGGCTGCCGATTTTTCCTGAGGGGCAGACTTCGCCGGTTCGGATTTTTCCGGAGCTGCCGACACGGGCTCAGCCGAAGCAGGAGCCGCTTCCGCCGGAGTTTTGACGGGCTCTGCAGGCTTTTCCGCCGGAGCCTCTTTCGCCTTGGCGGGTTCTTGCTTCTTCGCATCCTTGGAAGGGATCACCAATTTTTGTCCGACAAAAATCGTATCTTTCTTCAGGTTGTTTGCCTTTTTCAACTGTGCCACGGAAATTTTGTGTTTACGGGCAATCGTACCGAGCACATCGCCTTTTTTCACAACGTAAATTTCACCTTCGACAGCAGATTTTTCTTCCTTTGCTTTCGCCTTCGGCGCCGGAATTTTCAGCTTCTGTCCTTCAAAAATAGTGCCGTCGAGACGGATTCCGTTCGCGTCCGCGATTTCCTTCGGCGTTACGCCATGGCGCACGGCAATGGTCGAAAGCACGTCGCCTTTTTGCACCACATAAACTTTTTCCGTTCCCGTGGCAGGCGCGGCAGGCTTCGCTGTCGGTTTGTCTGCAACCGGAGCGGGAACAGATTTCGCCGGGGACGCTTTCGCGGGAGTCGCGGAGACCGGTTCTGCGGGCGCAGGCTCCGCCTTAGCAGGTTCTGCCGCCGCGGGAACACCCGAGCGCGCTCCGCCCGAGTAAATGCTCGTGTTTTTATGCCATGTGTCGGCCCCGTTTTCGGGACCGCGACAACCGTTAACGAGGAGAAGAAAAACGCAAATGTGTCCGAATACGACTCCGGATACTGTGAGCAACGATTTCATAGTGTGTGTGTTCTCTGTGTTTTGTTTTTCCAAATAGACTTATCAAAAAAGGGTATTTATGAAAAGCTACTAATTTAATTCCCTTTCCATATAATAGAGATAGTGAAACTTTTTTGAGAAAAAGTCGAAACTATTTTCAAGTTATTCACAAAAGATTTATTCACATTCCCCTGCTTCCCATTTTTTTGTGAATAACCCAAACAACCCTTTTAAAATAAAGGATTAAAATGTTAATTTTTTAAGAACAACTTACGCACATCCCAAGTTATTCACAAACATCAGCAAATTCCGGTGAAAATATCTCTGTGAATAACTAAACTTTTCGGGACCTTCACGATGCTCCCGAAATCACGTCCCGAAACCGGATTTTTCCCCGGTTTCGAACTCAAAAAGAGAAAAATCCTTAGAGATTCGAGCTCTCTAAGGATTTGAAAAACACTCAAATTTCCGGGATTATTCGCGGAAAAGCGCCACGTCGGACCACTCGCCCATAACGCGCCCTTCGACACGCACGTTCCCGCCCCACGCAGAGCGAGCCTTTGCTTCAAAAACGCGCATCACGGTCGCCTGTTCGCTGGCGAGAATCCCGCTGAGCGCGAGCATTCCGCCCTTGTTGACGGCGGCGAGCAGATTATCCGCGTAAATGCAAAGTACGTCGCTGATGATATTGGCGAGAACGATATCGGACGCTCCCGCCTTAACGAGCCCCGTTTCGATTCCGTCGTGCGTAAACACCACGGCGCTTTCGGGCAAATCGTTTTTCGCACGGTTTTCTGCGGAAACCTCTACGGCTTCGGGATCGCGGTCGAAACCGTAAACTTTTTTACATCCGAGTTGCGCCGCCGAGATGGCGAGAATCCCGGAACCGCATCCGGCATCAATAACGGACGTTCCCGCGACAGCATCCGCATCGGGAAGCGCACCGAGAAAATCCGCGAGGCGTTGCCCGCAAAGCCGCGTCGTCGGGTGATCGCCGGTTCCGAACGCCAGTCCCGCATCGAAGTACACGACTGCCGCCCCGGCGGGAACGTCGTACTCGGCGCGACGCCAATCCGGCACCCAATGCAAACGCCCGTAACTCCACGGATGCAAATTTGCCTTGTACGCTTCCTTCCAATCGCGATCTTCGAGCGTGCCGACGGCGGGGCGCTCGGGCAGCATTTTGAACGCTTTACGCAAATCCGCCCACGCGTCGAGCGCCTCGGATTCGCTGTCGAAATACCCCATCAGCACAGGCGGCTGAGCGGCTTTTTCATGAAAAATCAGCCACGGAGAACGCACCAGCTCACAGAAAAAATCTTCGAGCGGCTGTGCCAACGCACCGTCAATTTCGCAACGTGTTTCGATCATTTTTTAATCAAAGATGAAAAATAAAACCTAAAGAACGCCTTCGCCTAAAGAAAGCCGACGAATGACATCGGGCAAAATTTTATGTTCTTCCGCGTGGATTTTTTGCGCGAAGGTCTCGGGCGTATCCGTTTTTTCGCGCCGCACGACCGCCTGATCGATAATCGCGCCGCGATCCAGTTCCGCGTTCACATAGTGCACCGTGCAACCGCTGACGGCAACGCCGTAGCGCCACGCCTGACCGATGCCGTCGAGGCCTTGGAACGACGGGAGCAAAGACGGATGCAAATTGATGATACGATTCGGAAATGCCTCCAAAAGCGGGGTTTTCAAAACACGCATAAACCCGGCGAGCACAATCCATTCCGCGCCGGAATCCCTGATCGCCTGCGCCCACGCGGCTTCGCGCTCCGGCGAAAACTTCGTCTTAAACGGTCCCGGATCGAGTTGCACGGCGGGAACGCCGTAGGTTTTTCCGTGTTCGAGAATCTTCGCTCCGGGAATATCGCAAAAAATACCCACGGGAACGGCATTGCCCAACGTTCCCGCGCGGTAAGCCCTCAAAATTGCCTCCGCGTTGCTACCTGTCCCCGAACCGAGTATCGCAAATTTCATAACTGAAGATGTTACGCGTATTCCGACGGGAACGCACGATTTTTTTACCGGGAGAAAGCAGAGAGCGTCAGTACTCGAAGCCGCGTTTTTGCAGGTAGGATTTCAGTCGAAGCAGGTACGCGTCGTCCGGTCCGTCGAAAAACGAAACGCCCGCCGCGCCGTTGTCAAACGCCGCATCCAGGCACGCCTCAAAATCACCTTTAATATCGGGGAACATCAATCCGGCGTAAATTTTCGCGCGTCCGCCGACAGCCTCGACGCTTTCCTTGACCGAGCGACCGATCCACGCCGCGCCCTCGTTGTAAAAACCGTTGTAAATCATCGGGAAAAACGCATCGAGCGTCCAGCGTCCCCAGTCCTGCCGCACCATGCGGCGCGCCATCGACGGTCCCGGGAACACGGCGGCGGAAACAAATTTGCCCTTCCCCTTCACACGGCGAGCAATCGTATCGGCGACGTTCCCGATCGCGTCATAGCGGAAATTCAGCCACATCTGGTTTTCCGTCGGGAACTCCAACTCGAGCGGGTCTTTTCCGCTTTGTTTTTTGAACGCCTCGCGGCAATACACGCAGTAGCAGTAATCATACTGCGGATACACCCGCGTCTGCTCGATCCCGTAATTTTTCCAAAGACCGACGGGCAAGACAACGTCCGGATAGCGAATGTAGTCGAGATGAACACCGTCCACGAACGGCAAGCTCGCATCCTCGAGATAATTTTTCGCGAGTGCGGCCGCGATTTCCGGGCGGCTCGGGCACAAAAAACGGTAGTAATCGACATACGCAGGTTTGTCGTGCGACGATTCTCCGAGGCGGTTCACGGCGTACCATTCCGGATGGGTTTCGAGAAAGTCCGAACGATTCAGCGTCCATCGCCAATAATGCGCCTCCAATCCGGCATCCCGGCAAAGGCGGTAAACCGTTTCGTCGTAACCTTCAAAAAGCGCGGCAGCAATCCCGCACTCCTTCATGCGCGCGAAGCGCTCGCGCCATTCCTGCGGAGAACGGTTTCTGTCGATGCGCAACCAAACCCAATTTTTGACGCGGCGGGGAGCGAGGTTTTCCGTGCGAAATTCGCCCTGTTCGTTCACGGAGTAGCGCTTATTTTCGGCGGGAACGTCTGCGATCACGCGAAACGTGTTTTGCGTGGCTTCGACGGAGAGTTTTGTCCCGCTCGGCAAATGAGCCGTTTCCTTTTCCGTCAGGAAAAACTGTTCCGGTGCGCGCAAATAATTTTGGTTCCGGGAAAAATTTTCACGCTGTTCGTAAAACATTGCCCAAAGTAATTTGTAAATACGTTGCGGATACGGGAACGGGAAATATTCCTGCTCCCACGGCACCCTCGCAGTTTTCTTCGAGAAGTAAACGTAGCCCCAACGGTCCGGCATATGCATATCGATTTTTCCCGTCGGGCTCCACACCCAGTTTTCTTCCGGTCCGTCTTTTTTAAGCCATTGCACGCGGGAGAAATTCACACGCCAGCATTTTCCGGCTTGGAGCGGATTGTCAAAATTCAGCGTAAGAGCTTTGCGCGGGATCGCCATCTCGACCGTCCAGCCGCGATCGCTGTCGGAGGCATCGTTGAGCGTTCCCGCGAGCCGCACGGCGACTTTCAGTCCGGAGCAATTCCACTGTGTGAAAAAATTTCCGCCGACGCGATACGGCTTATCGAGCATCAGGTCAAAAATCGTGCCGAGAGCGTTCACTTCGATTTCGAAATAATTTTTCCCGTCGCCGTCGGGATCGAGGAAAACCTCAAAATCGTTGTCACGGTAGATGATGGAATCGTGCTCGGTCAGGCTCGCCTGCAAATTCGGCTCGTCCATTTCCGCCGCGACGTAGAGAAAATCGTCGTCCCAGAGCATTTTTGCCGTCGTACGAAACTTCGGCGCGGGAAAACCCTTACCGCTGATATCGACGAACGGCGCCGTTGCCGTAGCGTTTTTCCAGGAGGCTTCGCCGAGCTCTCCGTCGATTTTGATTTCTTCGCCGGCACGCAAACAAACGTAACACCGCGGCTCCGTCAAAAAGCGTTCGTGCTTTTCAAACAGACTTTGTGCGAAAATCTGTCCGCAAGCGATGAGCCAAGTTAACCCAGAGAACACAAAAACTTTTTTCATGTCCGCAAGCATAACCGCCGCACGGGACGTTGCGAAAGTTTTTAATCCGCAAATTCCGCAATTTCTCGCGCGTCCGCTGTTCAATTCTCCGAGGGCGAAACGACGATGTTCGGCTTGTAGTTGCGCAGGAAACGCAGAAATACCCACGCGGTAACGAGCACTGCCGCCAGGTCCGCCACGGGCAGGCTCATCCACACGCCCGTTTGTCCGAAAAAGTGCGGGAACACCAAAACCCCCGGCACAAGGAAAAGCATTTGTCGCGTCGTGGAAAGCGCCGCCGAGGTTTTTCCGTGTCCGATTGCCTGAAAGAAATTGTTGATCACGATTTGCCCGCCGACGAGCGGGAACGCCGCCACGCCGATACGCATTCCCGCAATCGTAAACTCGATCATTGTTTCGTTATCGGTAAACGCCCGTGCGATGGCGTAGGGGAAAATTTCACACGCCAAAAACCCGAGAGAAGTAATCACCGTTCCCGCCCAAAACGTCAGCTTAAACGCTTTTTTCACGCGGTCGAAGCGGCACGCGCCGTGATTGTAGCCGATAATCGGCTGCGCGCCCTGCGTCAGCCCGACCACCAGCATCGCCACCAGCATGAGCGTGCGCGACAAAATCCCGTTTGCACCGACAGCGAGATCTCCGCCGTTGAGCAAAAGCTGGTGGTTAATCACGACGGCAACGGCGCACGCGCAAATGTTGAGCAGGCTCGGAGCCATGCCGATGGAAATCACCGGACGCACCGTTTCCGCTCTCGGACGGAAGATTCCGCGCGCAAAATGCACCGTGCTTTTTTTCCGGCAAAAATGCGCAATGACAAACACCATTCCGGAAAGCTGTGCCGCCAGCGTCGCCAACGCCGCTCCCGTGATGCCCCAGGCGAAAACTTTGATAAACAGCGGAGCCAAAACGACATTTACGCCGACGGACAGGCAAAGCGCACCGAGCGCCAAATTCGGATAGCCCGTCGAACGCATAATGTGATTCAAATTAAAAAACGTATACGTCACGGGAGCGCTCAGCTGCATAATCAGCATGAAACGATACGCATACGGAAGCGTCTGCTCGCTCGCACCGAACAGACGCAACACCGGCTCCAGAAAAAACGCCGAAACGCCGCCGAAAACGATGCCGACAATGAGCCCGAGCACAAACACGTTCCCGAAGGCGCGCGCCGCTCCCGCATCATTTTTTTCGCCCAAACGAATTGAGCACAACGCCGCGCCGCCGACACCGAGAAGCGTACCGACCGCCGCCGAAAGATTCATCACCGGGAACGAAATCGCCAACGCCGCCAACGCGTATTCGCCGACCCATTGCCCGATGAAAATGCTGTCTACGACGTTGTAGAGCGAAAACACAATCATGCCCGCAATCGCCGGCAGAGCGTACTTCAGCAAAAGCCGCCCGACCGGTTCGGTCTCAAGACTGGTCATCGCATTTTTCATGGGAAAGAAAAAGCGAAAGCTTTTTCGAGTGAATAGCGAATAGTGAATAATGAATAATTCAGTCCTTGTGTTTTTGCCAAAGGCAAAAACTAAACACGACGGTATTCACTATTAACTATTCATTATTCGTTAAAAAAGCTCTCATCTCTTTTAGCACGGCGTAACGCCTTTTTTGAGAATGATGTTCCCGTACTTGGCGGTTTCGCCGGAAATGACGACCGCGTAGGCTTTTTTTGCGCGTTCGTAAAATGCGTAGCGTTCGACGCGTTCGATTTGTCCGTCGTAGCCGAGCGCCTTGCGGTACTTGGCTTCAACGGCGGGATCGAGCGTATCGCCGGGAACGGCTTCCATCATGATCACGGGAACGGCGTAAGCGTCGAGCTCGAACAGCGGAATAATTCCCGCGAGAAGCGCGTCCGCGCCGAGCCCGTCGGCTCGCACGACCTTTTCGTTAAACGTATGCGCGGGGAAATGCGCGTCGGAAATGACGATTTCGTCGCCGTGTCCCATTTCGGCGAGGATTTTCAGCAAATCGGGGCTGATAACCGGAGAAATACCTTTGAGCATATTTTTATAATGAATAGTTGATAGTGAATAATGAATAATTCAGTCCTTATGTTTTTGCCAAAGGCAAAAACTAAACACGGTTTTATTCACTATTCATTATCCGTTGTTCGTTAATTTTTATTTTCCCGCTTTGCCCATTTTGTAACCGGCGTAAGTGTCGGTGTTGTAAAGCGGCTGACCCTCGGGAACGGCGTAACCGATGCTTTTGCGAATCGCGAGAAAATCCTTCACCCCTTCTTCGCCGACCTGATTCAGCGGCGACTTGTGCGCGTCGGCGAGCAACACCATGCGGCTGTACGCATCGGCATTTTCCATAAACCAATACGCTTCCTCAACATGGCGCGCTCCCGTGATAACGCCGTGGTTTTCCATGAAAACGACGGTGGATTGCTTCGCGGCTTCCGCAACGGCGGCGGCGGTTTCCGGCGAACCCGGCGTGCCGTAGGGCGCAAGCGCAATGTGCCCGAGGAAAATATCCGCTTCCGGATTGATGCCCGACGGAGGAACGATTCCCGCAAACAAAAACGCGTTGCAGTGCGGCGGATGCGCGTGGATGCAGGAATTGACGCCGACAGCCTTCATCATTGCGATGTGCGTTTTGACTTCGCTCGTAGACGGGCGGATTCCGGCTTTCTGCCGCCCTTCCATATCGACCATGCAAATATCCTCCGGCGTCATGAAGCCTTTGGAAATCAGCGTCGGCGAGCAAAGCAACAGATTTTTCGCAACGCGCACGGAAATGTTTCCGCCGTTCCCGTCAACGTATTCGCGCGCCCAAAGGCGACGTCCGATGTCGCACATACGCTCCTTGATGACGCGGATTTCGGGAGAATTAAAAAAAGCCTCAACTTCTTCGCGGGAACGCGGATCGTAATTTTCCCACGGGAAAATAAAGTTGGGAAGTTCGGGTTTAATGGACCAATCGTCTGACATTTTTTTGGGGAGATTAATTGTTAAAAAAAACTTTATGTAACGGACAGTGAACAATGAATAATGAATAACGCAGTCTTCAAAATTTTTGCTTTCAGCAAAAATCTTAGCACTGAATTATTCTCTATTCGTTATCAACTATTCACTAACAAACGATAATTTGCCGCGTTTTCACCGGGCAAATACGTTTCGTATTCGATTCCGAACGCGTCTCGCGCCGCTTCCGGAGACGGGAACACGCCCGCTCCCGCAAAAGCGAACATCGACGCGCCGAGCACCGTGCTTTCGGAAACTTTGGAGACTTTCACCGGCAAACCGAGCACGTCGGCGCGGATCTGCGTCCAGACTTTATTGCGCGCGCCGCCGCCGACGAGCACGAGGCTTTCGCTTTTAAAATTGCCGACGGATTCGAGGCGGGCGAGACGCGATTTCAGGCGATACGTGAGCGCTTCCATCGCGGAGCGGTAAATGTGCGCGCGCGTGCGCCCGAGAACCAATCCGCAAATCGCGCCCTTTTCCGTTCCCGAAGGGAGAAAATCCGGTTTGAGCGTAACGCCGTTGCTGCCCGGAGGAAGCGCGGCGGCTTCAGCGTCCATCGTGTCGTAGGACTCGCCCGCGTAGCAAAGGCTTTTGACCCATTCGATAATGCCGGAGCCGATCCACTGCAAACCGGGATTGCGGAGCGCGGGATCGCCGTCGAGTTCCGCCGTCGCGCCGTCTTTGTAATCGTCCGAAGAAAGTTTTGCCTGCTCGGAACGCACCATGAGGATTTCCCACGTTCCGGAGGAAAGCACGGGCTGATTTTTTTCCGCGCCGGAGCCGAAAACGGCAAACTGCGTGTCGTGCCCGGTCGAAATCACGGGAACGCCCGCAATCGGCAAATCCAATTTTTGCGCGGCGGCTTCGGTAACGTTGCCGATGATTTTTCCCGCATCGACGATCGGCGGGAACAAAGATTTTTCCAAACCGAGCGCGCCGAGAATTTCATCCGAGAACCCGCCGCTTGCCAAATCCGTGAGTTGCGACGTTCCCGCCATCGTGCGGTCGGTCGCCATCACGCCCGTCAGGCGATACGCGAGAATATTGGAAATGAAGAGCCATGCGGCGGCTTTTTCCAAAAGTTCGGGGCGGTTTTCCTTGAGCCAGATCAGCTTGTAAATCGTGTTGAAGGCAAACGCGCCGACTCCGGAAATGCGGTTGAGCGCGTCTTGAGAAATGTATTTCCCGACGTTTGCCATCACGTCCGCCGTGCGCGGGCATTTCCAGGAAATGACGGGATAAAGCAGTTCGCCCTGTGCGTCGACGAGCGCACCGTCCACGCCGAACGTGGTAATCGTGATCGCTTTGATTTCCGCTGCGGGAACGCCTTCGAGCGCCTTGCGCGCGCAATCCGCAAGCTGGCGCAGAATACGGTCGGCGTCCCAATGGTGAAACTCCGAATTTTCCGGCGCGGGAACGGTCGCGTTCGGCTGGGAAGCCTTACCGACGATTTTTCCGGTTTCGTCAACGAGCATTGCGCGCACATTCGTCGCGCCGCAATCTAAACACAGGACAAACATTTTTTTTCTAAAAATTAGAAATGAGGAATTAGAAGCGCCAAGCATCAGGCATCAAGTATCAAGTAATGTGCTGAGGATTTTGCCTTCGGCAAAATCTTTGAAGTAGTTGCCGGGCTCCGGACTCCGGGTTCCGGTCACTCATTCGCTTGATACTTGATGCCTGACGCTTGAGCCTTTCTTAGTATTTTCCGTAGATCGGGCCGAAGTTGGCGCAGGCACGGAAGTCCGCACCTTCGGCATCCGCCGTTCCGAAGAGATTCCACGCCGCCGGGCGATAGATTTTGTCTTCGGGAACGTTGTGCGCATAAACCGGAATGCGAAGCATCGAAGCGAGCGTGATGATGTCCGCGCCGATGTGTCCGTAGGTCCACGCGCCGTGGTTCGCACCCATGTTTGCCATGACGGAATAAACGTCCGTAAACGCGCCCTTGCCCGTGAGAATCGGAGCAAACCACGTCGTCGGCCATCCCGGGTCGGTGCGTTCGTCGAGAATCTTGTTCACGTTTTCCGGAAGCGTGCAGGTGTAGCCTTCGGCGATAACGAGAACGGGTCCCTGCCCCTTAACGAGGTTCATACGAATCATCGTCACGGGAACGTCGCCCTTGGAAACGAAGTGGAGCGAGTAGCCTCCGCCGCGGAAGTATTCGCGGTTTGCCGGGCACCATTCGGAAGCCGCCATCATGGCGTCGATGTCCTGCCAGGTCGTTTCTCCGGTCTTTTTCATGATCGGCTTGCCGTCCACGCCGGTTGCCTGCATATTCCCGTCGAGCGCGGTCGAACCGGAATTGATGAGGTGCATGATACCGTTTTTCGCGTGGCCTTCCATCGTGTAGCCGGAAACGCGTTTGACGGCATCGGGCGACCAATACGTACGGATGTCGGAGAAGCACGCCGCGCGGCCCGTAAGCTGGTGGAGAAGAAGCATACAAACGCCGTTCATCGCGTCGTTTTCCGTAGCAAACGGGATGGCTTCACGCGGACCGTTCCAGTCGAAGGTGCTGTTCAGGAGCGATTCCGCCATGTCGCCGTTCGGGTAGTAATCCGTCCAGTGGCGTTGACCTTGGAAACCGCCGCAAATCGCGTTGAAGCCGAGACCTTCTTCTTCGCGGTCGATGGTCTTCAGGTACGGGTTCCCGTGCATCATGTCGCGGAAAATAATCGTCATCAGAATCGATTCGCGCAACGTGCGTTCCTTTTCTTCCGGCGAAAGAACGAGGTCGGGGCGGTTGCGGTCCGGACCGATTTTGACGTACTTTTTCGCCCATTCCATGGCGAGCTCGAATTCTTTTTTGTCGTAAATTTCAAGATCCATGCGGCGGCGGACTTCCGTCATGTCAACGGCTTGGACGCGCATTCCGAGATAGCTTTCCCAGAACGAATGGTCGAGAATCGAGCCCGCGATGCCCATCGAACAGCCGCCGATCGAGAGATAGCCCTTCCCGCGAAGCGTGGAAACGGTGAGTCCGGCGCGCGCGAAGCGGAGAATTTTTTCCGCAACGTCTTCCGGGATTGTCGTGTCGTTCGCATCCTGAACGTCGTGCCCGTAAATCGAGAACGCGGGAACGCCCTTTTGCGCGTAGCCGGCGAGTGCGGCGGCGAGGTAAACGGCGCCCGGGCGTTCCGTGCCGTTGAAGCCCCAAATCGCCTTCGGGATCGTCGCATCCGTTTCAAACGTTTCCGTGATGTAGCACCAGCACGGCGTAACGGTGAGCGAGCAACCGACGTTGTTTTCGCGGAACTTCTGGTTCGCGGCGGCGGCTTCGGCGGGACCGCCGATGCAGGTGTCGGCGATAACGCACTTGACCGGCTGCCCGTTCGCGTGCGTCACGTTCGCTTCGATGAGCGCGGCGGCGGCTTTCGCCATGTTCATGGTTTGGTCTTCGAGCGATTCGCGAACGCCGAGGCGGCGGCCGTCAATCGTCGGACGAATTCCGATAGTAGGTAATGTGTCGTATTTCATAATTGGTAAAAGGTGAGAGCTTAATGCTTAAAGCTTAAAGAGTGGTTTTTCTTTCATCTTCTTTAAGCTTTAAGCCCTAATCTTTAAGCTTTTTTCTTGCGGAAAATCAGGCTGTAGGCGAGTACCACGGAAAAGCAAATCG
This sequence comes from Opitutales bacterium, assembly GCA_017935025.1. Lineage (GTDB taxonomy): Bacteria > Verrucomicrobiota > Verrucomicrobiia > Opitutales > UBA953 > Spyradosoma. Next base: position 17,940 of record JAGBIL010000005.1, read on the forward strand.
CGGGAACGATAAACGAGGCGCGAACGGCGGCGGAAGACGTGCCCCAATTCGAGTCCCAAGTGTTGTCAAAGCCCGGAAGCAGGGAAACCCAAACGGATTCCGTGTCGCCGAGCACACTCGCCATCCACGGCGTAATCAGCGCACCACCGAGAATCGCCATGATGAGCCCCGCCGCGCCGAGTTTGACGATTTTTTCGTCCAAACCGCCGAGAGCGATCCCGTAAATCGTCGGGAACATCAGCGACATACAGCCCGACATCGCAATCAGGCAGATTACGTTCCACGAGAAATCCAGCCCGCCGATTGTGAACAGCACGGTCGAAGGCAGATACATCACGCCCGCACAGCAAGCGATTGCCGCAACCGCGAAAAGCGCCATCATTGCCGCGGGGTTGAACATTTTCATGAAATAAGTCGCGACCCAGCGGCACGCGATAAAGAGCACGAGCGAAATCAGGTAGTAAGAAGCCGCTTCCGCCGGCGTTACGCCCAATTCCTTACAGCAATAAACGTTGAGGTACGTCCACGCCGCGATTTGCACGCCGACGTAGAAGAACTGCGCGATCACGCCGCACCAGTAGCGCGGTTTTTTCAACAGCGCAACCAGCATTTCCCGGTAGCTCGGCACAAGGCAAACATAGACAATCGGGCCCAGCGTGCCGCAAAGCACCCACACGATTTTATTCATTTCCGGGAAAAGGAAATAAAGCACCGTGAGCGGAACAACGCTGAAAATCAACGCGACAAAAACACGCATTCCGCCGCCTTGCGTTCCCGCGACGGGAGCGCCGGCTTCAAGAGACGCCTTGCGGTCCTCTTTCAGGAAAAGGAAGAAAAGCCAAATCAGGAACGCGATCCCGCAAAGCCCGACATACGGTGCACAAACCCAAAACAGTTCGTGGTGGACAATTTCCTTGAGCTGTTCGGCAGGCATCACGGCGCGCTCGTCCGCCGTCGCCGGATTCAGATTCGACAAAATGAACTGCTGCGCGAGCAAAATCCCCGCAATGGAGCCGACCGGATTAAACGCCTGCGCAAAATTCAGACGCCGCACGGCGGTTTCCTGCGCGCCCAGCGAGAGCACATACGGATTACACGTTGTTTCCAAAAGCGAGCAACCTCCGGCAACAACGAAAATCGCAACAAAGTAAATGTCGAAACTCTGCGCAATACACGCGGGAATATACATCAACGCGCCGAGAATATACACGCCGAGCCCGATGAGAACGCCCTTTTTGTAGGAAAATTCCTCAATCAGAATCGACGCAAAAATCGCCAACACGGCATACGCGCCGTAAAAGGCAACCTGCACGAGCGCCGACTTTTCCTGCGGGATGGAAAAGATGTTTTTAAATGCCGGAACAAGATTGTCCGTCATGTTGTTAAGCAGGCCCCACAGCGCAAAGCAGGAGACGAGCATGATAAACGGCACAAGAAACTTCTTGGGCACAATAGAGGTATTCGGGGTTTCCACAATCGCGAAATTCTGCCCCTCCGCCGCAAAGAACGCAAAGTTTTTTTCCCGGGGAAAGATAATAAATATCGCACTCTGAAAGTGTGCCACCCGCCGAAAACACACGAATTAACACAGATGAAAAACGCGGGAACACAAAACCTCTCACGGAGCACATTTGCGGGAGAAGCGGACTCCGGCCGCTTCCACGGGAACGCACGAAGTTTTTTAGAACCACGGAAAGCACCGAAAAACACGGAATTATTTTTTATTTATCCACAAAATCCACGAATTTCGTCATGGAGGACAGGCCTCTCGCCTGTCCTTTTCTTTTGTGCTTACAGGACGAATTTTTCTTTGTCCGTTGCCCCAAGGCACCGTTCGCGTTCCCGCGAAAATTCGTCCTGTAAGCACATAAAAAAAACGTTCCCGCGACAAATCACGGGAACGCCAATCTATGAATCAATATACGACTGAAATTATTTGCGGCGGCGACGCGCGGCACCCAACGCCAACGCAGCCAAGCCCGCGAGCATTCCGAACGCCGACGGCTCGGGAACCGTGCTCGGAGCCCACGCCTTTTGCGCATCAAAAGAAATGTCGGAGATCTCGGCAAATGTATCGTAGGCAGACGACGTATTCCCGATCACAATTGAGTTTTTGTAGACATCTAAGGTGTTTCCGCTCAACGCTTCACCGATAAGCATCCCGTCAAGCCAAACGTAATAGCCGCTCGCGATTGCGTTTGCCGTGTCTTCGCTGAGCCAAGCTAAGCGAAGCGACGAAAAACCATCGACGAACAGATTGCTCAAATCCGAGTTCCGATACAGCACGGTCGAATCCCAGAAAAGAGTGTTTTTCTCAATATAAACCATCCCGACGGTTTCGCCGTTCCCGCACCAAATACCCAGACGATTTGTTTGTGCAGAAGTCTCGTCATTCATGCGGAACCCGACATCAAGCGTAAATTCGTGCGCTCCCGCCTCTGTCGAATATTGATAACGTAAATCGCTGGCTGTGCTTTCGTCGGATTTAATGAGAACGTTCCCGGCATCATTAACGGACCATCTTCCCGAAGTGTTGTTGTTTCTCATTGTTGCCGCCGACGCTCCCTGTGTGTTTACGGTTACGGAAACGCCCGTCGAATCACTCGAAGCAAAACTCGTTTGCGATGCCAATCGGTTCGCGGCGCGGCGTTCCCGTCCGACGGTTGACCCTTCGATACCGAGAGCACGCGCAATATTTCCGGCAACGATCAGCGCACCTTGTTCATTCGGGTGGACAGAGTCTCCGCAAATATGATTGGCGGCATCAAAGCCCGCCGTGATATCGTGATACTGCACCGTCGAATTCGTAGTATTCCACTCTCCCGACGAAATCTGCCGCTGAATCTCCGTATTGTAATTCTTAATTTGAGTTTGCGCCGGAACACCTCCCCACGTATCCGAAGTCTGATTCGTCGGCAAAACAGAAAAGACGTGAACGTTCACGTTAGGATTTTTTGCCTGATACTGTTGGATGATTGCTTTTGCGTTCGCCGCCGTTTCCGCAATGGTTTTATCGTAGGACAAGTCGTTCACGCCGAGCAAAAGCGTTACCGTGTCCGGAGTCCCGTCCGGATAATAAGTCGTATTCGCCAACCACTCAGAAAGCTTTCCGGAGCCGGAGTTGACATTTCTGCCGGACGGCCCGTTCAGGAAATCGTAAGTACGCCATCCGTAGTGCCCTTCGCTCGTGTTGTCGTAGACATTTCCGAGAAAATCGGGTGTTTGCGAGGCACTTGCGGAGCTCCCGTCAAGAAACGTCGACATAGACCCGACCGGATTCCACGCGATCCCGTTTGAAACAAAAATTTTCCAAAGCGGATAACGGTAGGAAAGTGATTTATCGGTGCCGCTATTTCCGAGTCCCGCGCCCTGCGTGATGGAATCACCGACAAAGGCAATCTTGCCGAAGTCAATCTCGGCGAACGCGGGAACGGAAGCAACGGAAAGCGCAGAGGCGAAAAAGAAGGAAGAAATTCGGGGTAATTTCATGAGATTTTATTCTATGCTTGAAACAAGGGGGTATACGCTGAGGACATGAAAAAATCCCGGAATCACACTTCGTACAATTCCGGGATTTTTTTTTACCGATTAGCGGGAACGGCGGCGACGCGAAGCGACGAGCGCCAACGCACCCAAGCCCGCGAGCAATCCGAACGCCGACGGTTCAGGGACCGGGGAAATTGCCGCGCGATAAACCGGAACCCATTGGGTCGTGCCAAACGCATCCGCGTTTAAAGTGTATCCGGATGCGGCCTGCACACAGGCAAATCCGAAACCGGTTTGCTCAATCGAAACCGTAATTTCCGAGTCAACGTCCAGTTTAGCGTTTTCAAATGAGAACACTCGCGCACCATAGCTGCCTTGCGACCAATCGGTGTCGTTGTCAAGGCTTGCTGAAACGTATTCAACAGTTACCCCATCCAACGTTCCCGTAAGCTTCATTTTGAAGTTGGTGCTCGACTTATTATCGCCAGACTTATTGTCATGCCCGAGGATGGAGAAGGTATCAAGGACAACAGCATCGCCAAACGACGCGATCGCCCCGTAATTGTAGAGATCCGACAGCTTAAATGACTGGGTAGGAAACTCGATAGAGCTACTCGCCAGTCTGTCAAAAGCACTGATACCATCAACAGCGGAAGCTTCTTTCTGTTTCCCGTCTGCAATAGCCCATACAGAAGCAATGTCTCCTGTAGAAGTGTTGGTAATTGCGGAGTCGAGAAAAACGGTTTCCGCATTGGCGAACGCCGTTCCGGCCGCGAGGAGGGCAGCAATAGTGATATATTTTTTCATGATGATGTTGTTGTTAACTTATTCAGTGAAGGATGAAGGTTGTTGGATTGAGGCGGATCACAGAAAAAAAAAAAAAATCTATTCCGATCCGACTCAATTTCCGGCGCACATTTTCGCAAAAAAAAAAACGGCGATGCAAGCATTTTTCACGGGAACGGGAAAAAACGGGAGGACAGGCGAGACGCCTGTCCTCCATGACAAAATTCGTGGATAAACCCAAAAAATAATTCCGCGTGTTCGGTGATTTCTGTTGTTCAAAAAAAAAGCGCTCCCGCGAAAAACTCACGGGAACGCTCTTCTTTAAGCTCTGTAAAAAGGAGAGAGCTTAATGCTTAAAGATAGATTAAAGATGATGCCTGAGAGGTAACACCTTTTTAATGAATAACGAATAATGAATAGTGAATAATTCATTCTTCAAAGATTTTGCCTAAGCAAAATCCTTAGCACTGCGTTATTCATTATTCACTGTTCACTATTCATTAGTTCAGCTCTCATCTCTAAGCTCTTAGCTTAATGCTTAAAGATAGATTAGAGATGATGGCTGAGAAGTAACACCTTTTTAATGAATAACGAATAATGAATAGTGAATAATTCATTCTTCAAAGATTTTGCCTAAGCAAAATCCTTAGCACTGCGTTATTCATTATTCACTGTTCACTATTCATTAGTTCAGCTCTCATCTCTAAGTTCTTAGCTTA
>JAGBIL010000006.1 GCA_017935025.1 Opitutales bacterium
AGCGGGCTTGGGGGCGATTGCGCTTGCCGTGTCTCGTCGCCGTCGTTCCCGCTAAGAGCGGATTTATCTTTTTTGCGGGATATTCTTACAGAAAAGAATCCTGCAAAGAGTTGTAAGTTAAGTCGCGTCTCCGGGTTTTAAGCCCGGGGACGTTTTTTAGAGGAGAACAGTCGTTTCTCCTTTTTTTTGGGTGTTGTTTTGTGGGAGAAGCGGACTCCGACCTCTTCTGCGCGACGGACGAATTTTCACAGAGGCTCCATTCCGTTCCCGCAACAATGAAGGTCCGGAGACCTTCATACGGAAACTCCCAGTCGAATTCCGTGTCTCTGTGTCTCAGTGAGAGGTTCCGTTGTTCCGGAAAATCGATTTGCGGGAACGGGGCAGCGTTCCCGTGTCCTTTTGAGGTTGCGCCGTTTCGCGGGAACGGTGTTAACTATCGCCTGATTTTTCTTAATTTTTTCAGATTTTTCTTTTTACGAATATGGAAGACACAAAAACACTTGTCGGAAACTTGCTCGTCGCGCAGAGCGGCGGACCTACACCCGTTATTAATGCCAGCCTTGCCGGCGTGATTTCCTCCGCGCTTCAGTTCGAGGAGGATATTGAGGAAATTTACGGTGCGATTAACGGCGTTGAAGGTATCCTTAATGAAAATCTCATTGATTTGGCATCGGAATCCCAGCAAACCGTGCGTTTGCTGAACACGACTCCGGGCGCCGCTCTCGGAAGTTGCCGCTACAAGCTGCGCAAGGAAGAGGATTTTGCCCGTATTCTCGAAGTTTTTAAGGCGCATAATATCCGCTATTTTCACTACATCGGCGGGAACGATTCTCAGGATTCCTCCAAAAAAATTGCCGATTACTGCGCGGCTCAGGGCTACGAACTCCGCGTTATCGGCGTGCCGAAAACGATCGATAACGATTTGCCTGTAACGGATCATTGCCCGGGCTACGGGAGTACGATCAAGTATATCGCGACGACGGTGCGGGAACTCACGTTCGATAGCGCTTCGCTCGGTCGCAACAACCTCGTGACCATCGTTGAAGTGATGGGGCGCGGTGCCGGCTGGATCGCGGCGGGTTCCGTTCTCGCCAAACGCAAGGGTGTGGCGACGGATGCGCCGCACATCGTGCTTTTGCCGGAAGTTCCGTTCAACGCGGAAGCGTTTGCCGCCCGCGTGCAGGAAGTGCTTTCCCAGCAAACGCATTGCGTTGTCGTTGCGGCGGAAGGGCTGAAGGATGCGGCGGGGAATTTCCTCGGCGTCGGCGGTGCCGGTGTGGACGCGTTCGGGCATCCGACGCTGGGCGGTGTTTGCGAATTTTTGAAAAATATTGTCGAAGGCACGTTCGCGGGAGTCAAAACGCGTTGTTGTCGCCTCGGGCACGTTCAGCGCACGGCATCGCATTGCGGTTCGCTCACGGATATTAATGAGGCGTTTGAAGCGGGAGCGGCGGCGGTGAAGGCGGCGGTTGCCGGAGAGTCCGGAAAAATGGTCGTTATCGTGCGCGACGAGCGGGAACACTACTCGGTGCGCATGGAGCTTTCGGAGCTGGACGGGATTGCGAACTGCGAAAAGGTCGTTCCCGCGGCGTGGATCGGCGAAGACGGAATGTCGCTCAACCCTCAATTTGCGAAATATGCGCTTCCGCTGATTGTCGGTGAACCGAAATTTGTTTACGAAAGCGGGTTGCCGAAGTATGCGGAGCTCGCCCGTCATTTCGTCGACAAAAAATGTGCACCGTATAGCGCGGCTTAATTTGAAATTGAGCTTGCAAAGCCGGATTGCGCTTCGGATAATTTTGATCGTTTTAACAACACACTTCAGAGGAAAACTATGAAATTGATCAAACTTGTTTCGATTATTGCGTTCGCGCTTGCTTCCGGCTTTGCGTTTGCGGCTGCCCCGGGTAACATTGCTGTCGGTTCCGTTGAGGGGACGGTTGTTGTTACGGCTGCTGACGGCGTTGAAAAACAGCTCGTCGCCGGCTATGTTATTCGCGAAAATTCCCGTGTTTCCACAGGGAAGGATTCGACGGCGAAATTCATCCTCGCCAACGGGACCGTTGTCGTTCTGAAGCCGAATACGACTCTTGATGTTTCCCAATTTGAGCAGAATAATCCGGCTGCGGTTAACGGGCAGGATTATTCCACGTTTGTTACGGAACCGGAAGCCACGGCAGGCTCTTTGACGACGGTTCGTCTTGTGAAAGGCACGGCAATGTTCAAGGTGGCGAAACTTCTTCCGGGCTCCAAGTTCACGGTGAAGACGAGCGCGGGCAATATCGCGGTTAAGGGTACGACGTTTTATGTTACGGTTAGCGGAGCATCCGTCAGTGCTGGTTGCATCGACGGTGCAATCGCCGTTTCGCCGACGGGACGTGCAACACTTACATTGACTTCCGGCAAGTCCGCGACGATTTCCGGCACGTCCGGCTCTCTTTCTTTCGGTCGTGCATCCGTCGCTCTGACGAATGAAGCCAAGACGGCGTTTGCGGAAGAAGAAACGAAGAAAGCGGCTTCTTCGACGACGGGGACGGGTTCTGCCGATGCTTTCGACGTGACGATGCCGCCGGCATCGGTTGAAGGTCCGATCGGTTCCGACCGTATTTCGGAAGTCAATTCCGCTTCTTCCGTGGGAGACGGCAGGCTCTATTAAAATTTCGCTTCCGAAAAAAAACGGTGAATCGCAAGATGCGGTTCGCCGTTTTTTTTTATAAATTTTTCAAAACTAATAATACTGTTTCGGTAGATTTTACTTGCGGCATTTATTTTTTTTTGCCTAACTTTGCGTGTGAATTTGACGTGTCCTCTTAGCTCATCGTGGTCGTGCGCTTAAATTTACGAATTTTAACGAACAAAACACAGATAACATTAAAAACATCATGAAATTAACGAAACTCGCTTCAATCTTCGCATTCGTGCTCGCTTCGAGCTTTGCGTTTGCCGCTGCGCCGGGGAATATTTCCGTCGGTTCGGTGGAAGGAACGGTGGTGGTTACCGCCGCCGACGGAGTCAAAACAAAACTCGTCGCCGGAGATATGCTGAAACAAAACACGCGCATCTCGACGGAAAAGGATTCGTCGGCAAAAATCGTTTTGGCGAACGGAACGGTTATTTTCCTAAAGCCGGGTACGACGCTTGACGTGGCTCAGTTCGAGCAAAACAACCCGTCTGCGGTCGACGGTCAGGATTATGCCTCATTCAAAGTAGAGCCGGAAGCGACGGCAGGCTCCGTGACGACGGTGCGCGTCGCGAACGGAACGGCATTTTTCAAGGTCGCAAAACTTCTCCCGGGTTCCAAGATTACGGTGAAAACCCGTCTCGGCGATGTCGCCGTCAAAGGAACAACCTTCTATGTTTCCGTTAGAGCGACTTCCGTTGTCGCCGGTTGCATTGACGGTGTTATCGAAGTTACACCGGCAGGGCGTGGAGCTCTCACGCTGACCGCCGGAAAGTCTGTGACAATTTCGGATACGGGAACGCTTTCGTTTGAGCGTGTTTCGTCCCTTTTGTCGGGCGAAGCCGCTGACGCTTTTGGTCGCGGGGAAGATGATAGCGTTTCTTCGGGTGGAGGCTCTTCGGGCTCCGATGTCGATGTTACGTTGCCTCCGGCGGATGTCGTCGGTCCGAATCCGGATCGTTTCCCGGTCAATTCCGCAAGTTCCCTCTAATCGGGGAAACTCCCTAAAAGGGGGCGGAGCGCGAAATGCGTTTCGCCCCCTTTTTATTTTTTTTTAGAAAAAGACTACTTATATAGTAGAAAATTGTTGCATTGTATAAAATCATTTGGCAAAGTGTAGTCATAGTCTCGCTTACCGAGTCTGATCTTTTATCTTTAGTAACAGTTTTTTTCTTGGAATAACTCCAACGTTCTCATTACGTACGGATTGTCCGTGTAAAAATGACTTACGGGTAAAACTTCGGATTTTATTGGGCGAATGTAGATTTTCGGAAGAAGGCGTAGCCTTTTTCCGGGTTCAATAGATTAGATGAAGTTAGTTGTTAAACCCATCCCGTGTGTCATAGCACACGGGATGGTCATTTTTAGGCGGGTGCTTTTTGAAGTTCGCGTACCCGTGCGTGTTTGCCCTTTACGCAATCATTTTTTTTCGCGATAATTCCGCAAGGATTCACCCCCGTTTACAATTCTCAATTACAAGAAAATTCTCCTACTATGAAAATTTTGATGATTTCTCCTGAAATCGCTCCGTACTCCAAGACGGGCGGACTCGGTGATGCCGTTGCGGCTTTGACGAAAGCTGTTGCGGAACGCGGGCACGAGGTACGTGTTTTTACGCCGCTTTACGGCTCTGTCAAACGTGTCGGCGAGTGGACTCCGTATCCCGATCCCGTTCGCGTGGAACTCGGATTCGGAATGTTCGCGGATTGTCGTGTTTGGGAAGTTCCGTTCCACAAAGCGCAGATCAATTTCTGCGAATACAATCATTTCTTCGGCGCTCCGGAAGTTTACTCTCAGCGCAAGGACGATGCGTACCGTTTTGCGTTTTTCTGCCGCGCGGCAATTGATTTTTGCGAGCAGGCAAACTGGATTCCGGATATTGTACACTGCCACGACTGGACAACCGGACTCGTTCCCGCGATGCTCAACACGCGCGACAATTGGCGCCGTATCGCCCGCGCGGGAACGGTGTTTACAATTCACAATCTCCAGCATCAAGGACTTTGCGAAAAGGGAATCATTGATTATCTCGGCTTGCCGTGGGGGCTTTTCACGGACGACAATTACGAATGTCTCGGCGGGCTGAATATGATGAAGGGCGCGCTTTATCATTCGACGAAAATCACGACCGTTTCTCCGACTTACGCCTACGAAATCCAAACGCCGCAGTACGGGTTCGGAATCGACCACGTTTTGCGCCACCGCTCCCGCGATTTGACCGGGATCATTAACGGAATCGACTATCAGGAATGGTCTCCGCTCGTGGATAAATACATTCCTGCGCACTACAATGCGGATGATTTTACGGGAAAAAGAATTTGCAAGGCGGAACTGCAAAAAGCCTGCGGGCTTCCCGTGAAGGAAAATGTTCCCGTGTTCGGCGTTGTTTCCCGTCTTTACGACCAAAAAGGGTTGGACTTGTTCGCCGGAATTCTCCCGGAATTGCTTTCCCGTGCGGAAATGCAGGTTGTGTTGCTCGGGAGCGGCGACCCCGCTCTGGAAAGCGCGTTCGGTCGTCTCGCCGCGCAGTTCCCGACGAAAATGTATGCGCGGATCGGATACGACAACAAACTTTCGCACATGATTGAAGCGGGTTCGGATTTCTTTGTTATGCCGTCTCGTTTCGAGCCTTGCGGGCTCAACCAGATGTATTCCATGGCGTACGGCACCTTGCCGATTGTGCGCACGACGGGCGGCCTCGTCGACACCGTTGCCGCGTGGTCGCCGAAGGCTCCGGGGCAGGGCACGGGCATCAACTTCCAGGATGCGGATCAGCAGGCGTTGCTTTGGGCGGTTGAGCGTGCTCTTCAGCTTTATTACGATTATTCCTCGGATTATTATGCGGTGCGCCGCAATGCGATGTGCCGCGACTTCTCGTGGGATCGCTCCGTCGATAAATACGAAGAGGTTTATCAAAGCGCCGTCGAGATGCGTAAAGGCGCGTTCCCGCCGCCTCCGAAATTTGTGAAACCGGAGCGGAAGCAGGTCGCTCCCGCGCCTGCTCCTGCGAAGGAAAAACAGGAGGCTCCGAAACCTGCCGCTCCGGCTCCGGTTGCTGATGCTACACCGAAGTCCGCTCCGGAAACAAAACCCGCAGAGCCGAAACCCGCTCCGACACCGAAGGCGGTTGCTCCCGTGAAGGCGGTTCCCGCGAAAAAATCCGTTCCCGTAAAGAAATCTTCGGGGAAAAAGTCTTCCCGCAAGAAAAAGTAATTTTTCGGGACGTTAAAACCGGGCTTCGGGCGTTTCAAAGAGTGAAAGCTCTTTCGGAATTTTGCCCGGAGCCCGGTTTTTTCATAAGTCTTAAGGCACCTCTAAAAATTCGTTTTTGAGGAACATCGCACGTGAACGTAGAGACACCACGTCCTGCTTAAGGCACCTCTAAAAATTCGTTTTTGAGGAACCCTTAATCGCAGAAGAACAAAGTGAAAGGAAGTTTCTTCCAAAGGAGGACGGTTGTCTCGGCTGTCCCTTTTTTTTGTTTTTTTAGGAAACTCAACGCCTCGGAGAGGCGCTATGTTCTAAAACCCTGCGCGTGAGCGTAGGGTAGGGAACGAAAAACAACGAGCCTTGAAAAGGCGAAACAACGCCGAATGACGTACGGAGACCCGGTGTCCACGTTCCCTCCGCGTGTTGCACACTTTCAGCGTGCAGGCTTTTTCCCATTTTTCGTAGGGCGGCGACTCGCTTCGCTCGCTTGCCCTACGCTGACCGATTGCGCCCCCTTGGGGCTTGTTTTTACTCAAAAAAAATAAGAAAGCGGCGTTCTGCCGCCTTCTTGGAGATTTTAAACATCCCACGCGCTAAGCGTTCTCTAAAAAACGCCGCGTCTCTTCGTAGCCAAAACGTTTTGGGTAGGAATGCTATTTATAGAGGACCCGCAAGGTTTTTACTTTCGGCAAATCTGCCTGATGCCGGAGGTTTGCCGCTTGGCGCTTGAGTTTCGGGTTTTTATCTTTACGCCCGAGCGGGGACGGGGTAGGCTTGCCCCTCGCATTAGTACAAAAATGAGCAACACCTGTTCTCCTCTTTCAGTTTGGGCAAGCAACATTGCGCCGTCGCCGACATTGGCAGTCGATGCCAAGGCGAAGGCGCTCAAAGCCGAGGGCAAAGACGTTTGCGGTTTCGGCGCCGGCGAACCGGATTTTGACACGCCTCAGTTCATTAAGGACGCGTGCATTAAGGCGCTTTCAGAAGGGAAAACGAAGTACGTTCCCACGCCCGGAATCCTGCCTTTGCGCAAGGCTATCGCGGCGGATTATATCGCCCGAGGTTTCCGTAATGTTACGGAAGCGAATGTCGTGCTCAGCCCGGGCGGAAAAATGTCCTGCTACCTTGCAGTCGTGGCGACGATCAGCCCCGGGGACGAAGTGATTATTCCCGCGCCGTACTGGGTCAGCTACCCGGAAATGGTGAAACTCGCCGGCGGCACGCCGAAATTCATTCTCGCGGAAGACACCGCCGGATTCAAAATTACGCCGGACCAGCTTCGCGCGGCGATTACGCCGAAAACAAAAATGCTCATTCTCACGTCGCCGTCGAATCCGACGGGCGCAGTTTACTCCCGCGAAGAACTCGAAGCGCTGGTTGAAATTGCCGTTGAGCACAATATTTACATTCTTTCCGACGAAATTTATGCGCATTTGACTTACGACGGCGTGGCGTCGAGCCATCCCGCAACGTTCTCCGACCGCGCGTCCGAGCTCGTTATTACGGCTTCCGGCTTCGCAAAAACCTATGCGATGACCGGCTGGCGTCTCGGCACCATCGTTGCTCCGCTTACCGTCGCAAAGGCGATTTCCAATTTGCAGAGCCAAATGTCTTCGAACTGCACGAGTTTCGCTCAGTTCGGTGCGCTTGCCGTTTACGAACAGCCGGAAAAGGCGCAGGACGCCATTGACGAAATGCTTGCGACTTTCGATCGTCGCCGTCGGATGCTCTGGGAGGGTCTCAACGCAATTCCCGGAATTTCCTGCTACCGCTCGCAGGGAGCGTTCTACCTGTTCCCGAATATCAAATCGTTCGGGTTGAGTTCTTCGGAATTTGCGGCGAAACTTTTGGAAGAAGAGCTTGTCGCCGTCGTTCCCGGAATTGCTTTCGGCGCGGAAGGGTATATCCGCCTCAGCTACGCGACATCCGACGAGATTATCAAAAAAGGCCTCGAACGCATCGCCCGTTTCTGCGCAAAATTGCGTGGTTAAAATCAGGAATGAGGAATTAGAAATCAGGACCGAGGAAACAGAGACCGGAGACCGGCAACGTGTCGTAAGAAATCCGATCGCTTCTTCCTAATTTCTAATTCGTTCCTCATTTTTTTTTCAAAAAACCGACCGCCATGATTGATCTTCTGAAAACGGAGTTGGCGGTGCTCCAAAAAATCAGTTCCGCCGCCGTTCGTGCAGAGAACGGCGCGACGCTCTTGGAGCAGGTTCTGGACATTTTGAGTTGCGAGATGTCGATGCTCCGAGGCACGTTTACGTTGCGCCACGGCGATACGTTTTGCATCGAAGTTTCGCATGGATTGGACGAAGGCGAGCGTCGTCGCGGAATTTATCGGCTTGGTGTCGGAATCACGGGAACGGTGGCGGAAACGGGAACGCCGTGCTTGGTACCCGATATTTCCAAAGACAACCGATTTCTGAACCTGACCGGAGCTCGTGCGGAAGTCCGAGGGATTTCATTTCTTTGTGTTCCTGTCATGCATCGGGAAGATGTCATCGGTACGCTCAGCATCGACTGCGAAAAAGAGCCGCTCCCGCGCTTGCAGGAAAAACTGCGCTTTTTGGAAATCGTCGGCAGCCTGGCGGCGGAAGCGGTCGCGGAGCGCCTTCAGGCGGGAAAAGAACGCGATGCATTAAAGCGCGAAAATCTCCAACTGCGCGAATTTATCGGTGAAGCCGAAGGGCTCGGGCAAATCGTCGGCAATTCGGCGCTGATTCGCGGCGTTTGCGACGAAATCCGCCAAGTTGCCCCGCTGGACGTTCCCGCGCTGATTCGCGGCGCTTCGGGAACGGGAAAAGAACTGGCGGCGGCGGAAATTCACGCGCGCAGTTCCCGCGCGGGAAAACCTTTTGTGAAGCTAAACTGTGCGGCTCTTCCGGAGCATCTTCTCGAAGCGGAGCTTTTCGGCTACGAAAAAGGTTCGTTTTCCGGTGCGACTTCGCGGCGTTCCGGTCGCATCGCCGATGCCGACGGAGGAACGCTTTTTCTCGATGAAATCGGCGAACTTTCTCCCGCCCTCCAAATCAAGATTTTGCAGCTGATTCAGGAAAAAACTTATCGCCGTCTCGGAGCTTCCGCAGAATCACGCGCGGATGTGCGTTTCATTGCCGCAACGAGCCGGAATTTGGAGGAAATGCTCTCGCAGGGAAAATTTCTCGAGGAATTTTTCTACCGTATCAACGTTTTCCCGATTATTCTTCCGGAACTTTCCAAACGCCGTTGCGACATCATTCCGCTCGCCGAGCATTTTATCCGGAAATTCAATCTGCGTTACGGGAAAAAAATTCGCCGGCTCTCGACTCCGGCAATCAATCTGCTTGTTTCCTATATTTGGCCGGGAAATGTGCGGGAACTCGAAGCCTGCATCGAACGCGCCGTGCTGACGGCTCGAGACGAGTGCATCCGTAGCTATAATCTGCCGCCGTCGCTTCAGAACGACAGCGCGGGCGATACGCGTTTGCGCTCGGACGATTTGACGTTGCCGTACAAAACGCTCGTCGACGAATTTGAACGCGAACTGCTCGTGGAATCGCTCAAGCGGCACGAGGGCAATATGTCTGCCGCCGCCCGCGAGCTTCGCCTTTCCGCTCGGCTTATGCACTACAAAGTGCACAAACTCGGTATCGAACTCAAACCGATGAAAAACTGAGCGATGCGCACAGAGCAAACATCGGCTTTTCCGAAAAAACCGGAGGGCGCGGCGATTCTCGCCCTGCACGGCTTTACGGGCGCGGGAGAAGATTTTGAGTATCTGAAAAATCATTACGCGAAAAATTGTTTTTGGGACGCACCGGACTTGCCTCCGCTTCCGCTTCCCGCGCTTTGCAAATTTCTGCGGGAACGCTGGGAAAAAATCGCGGGAACGCCGCGCGTCTTGCTTGGTTATTCCATGGGCGGGCGTGTCGCGCTTCATTTGGCTCGGGAAATTTCGTGGGCTCCGCACGATTCGCTCATCCTCATTTCCGCTTCGCCGGGAATTGCCGACGCACGGGAACGCGCCGAGCGCCGCGCTTCCGACGAAGCGTTGGCAAAGAAAATCGAAGCCCTCGCGTCATCGGAGAAATTTTATGCGGAATGGAAAAAACATCCGCTGATTGCGACGCAGCACCGGCTTCCGTCGCCGTGGCGTGAGCGCTTGGCGGCGCGCCGTGCGGCGGCGGATTGGCGCGTTTGGGCGGCGCACTTGCGTTTGCTCGGGACGGGAACGCTTCCGTCGCTTTGGGAAAATCTCCGTGAAATTTCTGCGCCGGACGTAACTCTCGTCGTCGGCGCGGAAGATACGAAGTTTCGCACCGTTGCCGAAAAAATGCAGACGCAACTTTCGCGTTCCCGCGTCGTTGTCGTTCCCGCGAGCGGCCATTCCCCGCATTTGGAAAACGTAGAATTTTTTCTCTGACAGGGAGAACCTTCGTCGCAGGGCTTCGTCTGTGTTCCTTTTCCTGTCGGGAGGGGCAAAAGCAACAATATGAAAAATTGCGAATAACAGATTGCGAATTCGGGGGATTCCTTTTTTTGTGCGGATTTCAGGGAAAAGAAATTGACTCTCGGGCACCATTCCCTTAGAAACGTTCGTTCTAAATATGATGAGAAAAAGTACGGTTATGCGCGAAAAAAGTTTTCGCACGCGGGAACGCATTCTCGAAGCCTCCGAAAAACTTTTTGCGGAGAACGGTTTTAACGGAGCTTCGATGCGCGATATTACGGCACTGGCAAAGGTGAATCTTTCTGTAGCGTACTATTATTTTAAGGACAAGGAAGCGCTCCTGTTTGCGGTGTTTGACAACTACATCAAGCCGCTGATGACGCGTCAGTCGGAGATGTTGGATGCTGCGCGCGAGGCGGCGGGAACGGCTACGATAGAGCCGCGCAAGTTACTCGAAGCGATGATTTTGCCGCGTACGGAGTGCACGTCGGAAACGGTGCACCGGCTCTTTACGATGCTTTTTGCTCGCCGGGGAGTTTTTGAGCAGAAAGTGTTTGAATATCTCGAAGAGACCACAAAGGAAGTGCGTGCGAAGTTCTTGAAGGAAGCCGTGAAAACGTTTTCCACGCTTTCGGAGCTTGAGCTGAATTTTCGTTTGGAAAGTGTTCACGCCATGCTTGCGGGTTGGCAGTCAATTGCTCCGTATAGAAAAGGCAGGTATCCGAAATGTGTTCCCAAGGAATCTTACCTCGAAATGTTCGTGAATTGCGCTTTGGCGATTTTTAATGCCCCGTCGACGCTTCCTTTGGGGAAATAGGCGGGAACGGTTCAACCCTTTTTTCATTCAATTTAAAAAAATCTAAGAAAAGACAACGTTTATGATGACAAATAAATTTAAGAAAACCTTCTTTGCGGCGGCGGTCGCTGCGCTCTCGGGAACGTTGGCGTTCACGGGTTGCGATGACAAAAAGTCTGCTGTTGCCGTGGCGCAGAGCGGCCCGTCAGAAGTGCCGGCGACGGTTGAAACCGTGGAGTATCGCGAAGTCAAAATCGTGCGCGAGCTTCCCGGACGCGTTGATGCCGTCCGCCTCTCGGATGTTTCCGCACGCGTGACGGGCGTTTTGCTCGAACGCAAGTTCGAAGAAGGTGCGAAAGTCGAAAAAGACCAGGTGCTTTTCCAGATTGATCCCGCTCCGTTGCAGGCGGCTCGTGATGCTGCTGCTGCGCAGGTCGAAGTCGCCAAGGCGAATTTGAACGGGGCTGAAATTACGTTTAAACGCTTTTCTGAATTGTTGCCGACGGGGGGGGTGAGCCGCCAGAGTTACGATGACGCGATGATTGCGGTCGATACGGCGAAAGCGGCATTGCTTGCGGCGGAAGCTCAGCTGAAATCTGCGGAAATCAATCTCGGCTACGCTACGGTAACGGCTCCTATTTCCGGTATTATCGGTGCCGCGCTTGTTACGGAAGGCGGCATGGTTTCCGGAAACGCGCTTACGAAAATGGCGGTGATTCAACAGATGGATCCGATCAATTTTGACTTTACGCAATCGGCGACGGCGTTGCTCGACCTTCGCAAGGCAATCGCTGCGGGAACCGTCGAAAAAATCGACGAAAACACCGTTCCCGTGAAGCTTGTTTTTGACGACGGATCGGTTTACCAGCACGCGGGAAAACTCAAATTCGCCGAAGTCTCGGTGGATAAAACCACGGGGATGTACACGCTTCGTGCGGAATTTCCGAATCCGGACAATCTTTTGCTTCCCGGGATGTTTGCCCGCGCCGTTCTCGAAGAAGGCGTGAACAAGCAGGCGGTTCTTGTCCCGCAAAAAGCCGTTTCGCTCGGCACGGCGGGGAAGGCGACGGTTTTCACCGTCAACGAACACGGAATGGTCGTGCCGCGCCCGATCACTGTCGGTAAGATGGAAGGTAACGACTGGACGGTAACCTCGGGATTGAAGCCGGGCGACCGCATCGCGGCGGACGGTCTGATTTCCATCGGAATGGCACTCGCTCAAAATCCCGCCGGCGTGAAAATCGTCGCGCCCGCCGAAACACCGATGCCGGAAACGGCTGTTCCCGTGCGACCGGAAGAAGCCGCTCCCGCAGAATCAGCGGAAGCCGGAAAATAAGATTTTTCGCGGGAGCGCGCCCGTCAATGCGGCGTTCCCGCGAGTGATTTTTTACCTTTTGAATTTTTAAGAGAAACAAGGAATTTACATGGCAAAATTCTTCATCGACCGCCCGGTTTTTGCGTGGGTGCTTTCGCTGATGATTATTCTTTTCGGGATCATCGCGATTAAGTTTCTGCCGATTGCGCAGTACCCGACCATCGCGCCGCCGTCCATTTCCGTGCAGGCTTCCTATGCGGGAGCGTCTGCGGAAACGACGCAGAAGACCGTTACTGCCGTCATTGAGCAACAGCTCAACGGGATCGACAATTTGCTCTACATGACATCTTCGTCCGACTCGACCGGGAACGCCGAAATCACGGTTTACTTCAATCCGGGAACGAACGACGATACGGCGCAGGTTCAGGTTCAGAACAAGGTTTCGCTTGCTACACCGCAACTTCCCTCCGATGTTCAACGTACGGGCGTTACCGTCAAAAAGGCGGCACGTAATATGTTCCTTGTCGCCGCGTTCTATTCCGAAGACGGCACGATTCCGAAAGCAGAAATCGGAAACTATATCGCGTCCAATATTCTCGACCAGGTACAACGCATCAACGGAATCGGGCAGGTGGACTTCTTCGGGGCCGAAAACGCGATGCGCATTTGGCTCGATGCGAACAAGCTAAACGCCTACGGAATGACTTCGACGGATGTCGTCGCGGCGCTTCAGGCGCAAAACGTTCAGGTTCCCGTCGGTGAAGTCAACGGTGCCCCCGCTGTTCCGGGTGCACAACTCGGCATCACGATTCAGGGGCCGGGAACGCTCGAGACTCCGGATGAATTCGGGGCGATCTTCCTGCGCACGCTCGAAGACGGTTCCCGCGTTTATCTGCGGGACGTTGCCCGTATCGAACTCGGAGAAATGAATTATCAGTTTGAGTCCCACTACAACGGGAAGATGTGTATGGGCTTGGGCTGCAAGCTCGCGACGGGGGCGAACGCACTCGAAGTCGCCAACGCGGTGAAGGCCAAACTCGACGAACTCTCGAAATACTTTCCGGAAGGACTGAATTACGCGTTCCCGTACGATACGACGCTCTTTGTTCGCATTTCGATTCACGAAGTTATCAAAACCCTTGTGGAAGCGATTGTGCTCGTCTTCATCGTCATGCTTGTCTTCCTGCAGAATTTTCGCGCAACGTTTATTCCCACAATCGTCGTCCCGATTGCGTTGCTCGGAACCTGCGCGGCGCTTTTTGCAATGGGGTATTCCATTAACATTTTGACGATGTTTGCGATGGTGCTCGCCATCGGGATTCTCGTTGACGATGCCATCGTCGTTATCGAAAACGTCGAACGCATTATGACAGAAGAAGGCTTGCCGCCGCGAGAAGCGACTCGTAAGGCAATGGACCAGATTTCCGGAGCCCTCGTCGGGATTACGCTCGTTTTGACGGCGGTGTTTGTTCCGATGGCGTTCTTCTCGGGATCGGTCGGCGTGATTTACCGACAGTTCTCGCTCACGCTCATCTCATCGATGGTGTTTTCGCTTTTCCTTGCGCTGACGCTGACTCCGGCGCTTTGCGCGACAATGCTCAAGCACAATCCCTCGGGAAAACAGTCCGGGCTCGCCGGTTGGTTCAACCGTAACTTTGACCGCATGACGAAGGGTTACAGAGGCATTGTGGCCCGCATGATCAAGCACAGCCTCATCGGAATTGTTTCCTTCATCGCCATCGGCGCGGGATTCGGTTGGTTCTATCTGCGTTTGCCTACGGCGTTCTTGCCGGATGAAGACCAGGGCAATATTATGGCTCTCATCCAGCTTCCTCAAACGGCTTCGCAGGAACGTACGCTCAAGGTTATTGAAGAGTTTGAAAACTACGCACTTGCGCAACCGGAAGTGGATTCGATGTTCGCCGTTCAGGGCTTCTCCTTTAACGGGCGCGGCCAGAACGTCGGACTTTCGTTTATTAAACTTAAAGACTGGAGTGAGCGCAAAGGTCCCGAACAGTCCGCCGAAGCGATTGCCGGACGCATTTCACAACACTTCGCCGGACATCAGGACGGGATGGTGCTTTCCTTCAACTTGCCGGCGATTACGGAGCTCGGAAACGCGACCGGTTTTGAATACCAAATGCAGGACCGTGGCGGGATCGGGCACGAAGCGCTCGTCAACGCGATGAACGAAGTCTTCAAAAAGGCGAATCTTCCCGAAACCGCCATGGCGGGAGTGCGCCTCCAAGGTTTGAACGACGGTCCGATGCTCAAAATGAATGTAGACCTCGAGAAGGCTCAGGCTCACGGCATTGATGCAAACTCGCTTTACAGCACGATCCAGGTCGCTTTCGGGTCGGCTTATGTGAACAACTATGTGCAGGGTTCCCGAGTTCAGCGTGTGATCGTCCAACTTGGTGCGGAAGACCGCACGTCTCCGGAACAACTGAGCAAAATGTTTGTCCGTACGAATAAAGGAACGATGATGCCGCTTTCGGAAATTGTTTCGTTCGAATGGATTCAGGGTGCTCCCGCGCTTACGCGTTATAACGGCTTTCCGTCGCTCAATATCGTCGGTCAGCCGAAACCGGGTCGTTCTTCCGGGGAAGCCATGGAAGAGTTTGACGAAATTATCATGCAGTACTTGCCGAGTGTCGGCGTGAACGGGGTCGGCGGGGAATGGACGGGGCAATCGCTCGAAGAACGTACGTCCGGAAGCCAGGCTCCCGCTCTTTACGCGCTTTCACTCATTATCGTCTTCCTCTGCCTGGCGGCATTGTATGAAAGCTGGTCGATTCCGTTTGCCGTGCTTCTTATCGTTCCCGTCGGGATTTTCGGTTCTGTTTGCGCAACGATGCTCGGCGGTCTTTACAACGACGTTTACTTCAAGGTCGGCTTCCTCGTTATCATCGGTCTTTCCGCGAAAAACGCGATTCTCATTATCGAATTTGCAAAAGATCTGCAGGAACAGGGGCGCAGTCTTTACGACGCGACGCTGGAGGCGGTGCAGCTTCGACTTCGTCCGATTCTAATGACTTCGTTCGCGTTCATTCTCGGCGTGCTCCCGCTCGCCCGCGCTTCGGGTGCGTCGTCCGCCGCTCAGAACTCAATCGGAGTCGGCGTTATTGGCGGGATGTTGGCTTCGACGATTCTCGGGGTCTTCCTGATTCCGTGCTTCTACGTCATTATCCGCAAGGTGTTCCGCGCTGCCGAACGCAAACCGAACGCAGTGGTCAAGCATTAACGAATAATGAATAGTGAATAACGAATAGCGCAGTGCGAAGGTTTTTGCTTCAGCAAAAACTTTGAAGAATGAATTATTCACTATTCGTTATTCATTATTAATTTAATAAAAAAAAAGAAAAAATCATGTTCAAATATCTTTCCGTTCTTCCGTTTCTTGCCGTTGCGACGGCGTGCACGACGATGGCGCCCGACTACGAGCGCCCCGACGTGAACGATATTGTCGCCGAAACCTACGCGGGCATCGCGGCAACGACGCCGGACGAAACCGCCGTTACACGCCTCGGATGGTCGGAATTTTTCGCCGACGAACGCCTCAAAGCACTCATCAAATCCGGGCTCGAAAAGAACCGCGATCTGCGCGTGGCGATTCTTACCGTCGAACAGATTCGCGCCCGCTACGACATTCAGTGGGCGGAACTGCTCCCGAATCTCGCCGGAAACGGAGCATTCTCGCGTTCCCGTACGAATGAATATCTTTCGCCTTACGGAAAGGCAATGACGACGAATACCTGGCAGCTCGGCGTTGCTGCTTCCTACGAAGTCGATCTTTGGGGGCGCGTCCGTTCAATGACGGAAAGCGCGCTTGAGAACTGGCTCGCCGCTGCGGAAAACGAACGCGCTGTACGCCTTTCGCTCGTCGCTCAAATCGCGCTTCAATACTACACGCTCGAACTCGCCAATGAACGCCTCGTGATTGCTCAAAAAATGCTCACGACGACGAAAAATTGGTACGACATCATGGCGGATCGTTTTGAAAAAGGCGCGATTACAGAAATTGATCTTTCCGCCGCCGAAGCGCAGTACCAGTCGATGGTTTCTTCCGTACAACAGCTGACGGAGGTCCGCGACCAGGCGAAAAACTCGCTCGCGCAACTCGTCGGCGAAACGGAACTTCCGCAATTCTCGGACGTTCCCGCGCTTCCGCTTGCCTCTGCGAATTTGCTTAAGCCGCTCGACGCGGGAATCCCGTCGTTTGCGCTTGTCCTGCGTCCGGACGTGCTCGCTGCCGAGCGTGCTCTCCGTGCCGCAAATGCGAATATCGGTGCCGCGCGTGCCGCTTTTTTCCCGAGTATTGCACTCACGGGAACGGCGGGGCTTGCCTCCGTCGAACTCGACGACCTTTTTACGGGTGCGGCGCGGACGTGGAGCTTCGTTCCGAGCGTGAATGTTCCGATTTTCGATTACTTTAACGGGCGCCTCGAAGCACAGCTCGACGTTGCCGAACTGCAAAAGGAAATCGAAATCGCGAACTACGAAAAGGCGATTCAGAACGCGTTCCGTGAAGTGGCGGATGAGCTCGTCGTGCAAAAATCCATCAATGCCCGCATCGCTGCGGACGAAGCCGCGCTCAAAGCGCAGGCGCGCCGCTACGAACTTTCTGCGGCGAATTATCGCGGCGGAGACGGCGTGATCAGCTATACCGACGTTTTGCTCGCACAAAATGATTTCTTTGCAGCACAGCAAAACATTCTCCAGACGCGCTTTGCGAAAATAGCCTCGATGATTTCGCTCTACAAGGCGCTTGGCGGCGGCTGGACGGAACAATCCGTTCCGGAGGGAGAGAAAGTCGCTTCCGCAGAGTAAGCGTTCTCGCGTTTCGCGGAGGGCTTCGTGGTCATTTCCGACTCCGAAGCCCTTGCTTTTTTAAGGGCGTTGGGCTTTTCCGGCGAGCGTTTCTGCCGGAATTTTTAAAATTGCCGTTGCCGCGAGCGAGCGCGAAATGTGTTCGCCTGCGACGTCCATGCGCTCCGGCAAATATTTTCGGCAAAGCTCCCGCAACGCGGCGCGCTTTTCGTTTTCGTCCGTCACGAAAACGGCTTTTCCCGAAATCATCGCCGACTCATAAAAGCTTGTGAAATGTTTGGTGAAAACGGCTTGGACGTTTTGCGCGACAGAAAAATGCACGCGTGGCGATTTTTCCAGAATCCGTATTTTTCGTCCAGCTTGCGCGGAATGAATCCAAACGGCGTTTTGCCAAAAAACAAACGATACGGGAACGGCGTAGGGCTCGCCGTCGTCGCACATCGCCAGCGTTCCGTATTCGGCTTCGCGTAAGATGCGTTCGGTGTCTTCGCGTGAAATTTCGCGGTCTTTTCGGCGAATCGGGATTTGAGAAAAAGTATTCATTTTCGGTCTCAGAAAATTTTCCGTACCATCGTAAGCGGCGCGGGAACGGCGTTGCCGGAGAAAAGTTTACGCGGGAACATTGCGGTTTGTCCGGCGCGCCCGGCGGAAATTGCGGTTGCGGGTTTGCCGTTGAAACCGTCGAGCATTTCCGTGACGGAGATTTTCAGCGGGTCAAGAACGCCCGGAATCAGAAATTCGATTTCGTCGCCGAGCGAAATTTTGTTGCGGATTTCCGCATGGACAAAATCTTCCGCCGGCGTTCCCGCCGCTTGCGGGAACGGGGAATTTCCGACGACCATGCCGACGTTTTGCGCGTTGCCGACGCTGACGGTGCTTTCGTAATTTTGCGCCTCCGCGCCGGGAACGCCGTCGAAAAATCCGCGCGTGTAAGTGCGGTTCTGCAACATCGCAAGTTCGCGCATATACGGCGCGGCGTCCCATGCGTCGGGATTTTCAAACCACGCGTCGATGGCGGCGCGATAGACGCGGGCGGTTTGCGCGACGTAGTAATCGCTTTTGTTGCGGCCTTCGATCTTGAGGGAAGCGATACCGGCACCGAGAATTTTCGGCAATTCCGGCAAAAGGCACAAGTCGCGTGAATTCATGAAATAGGTGCCGCGTGCGTCTTCTTCCACGGAAATCAGTTCGCCGGGGCGTTTTTCTTCTTCGAGAAAAACTTTGTAGTTCCAGCGGCAGGATTGCGCACATTTTCCCTGATTCGCGCTGCGTCCGGTCATAAACGCCGAAAGCAGACATCGACCGGAATAGCTCATGCACATTGCTCCGTGGACGAACATTTCGAGCTTCATCGCGGGAACGCGGCGGCGGATTTCGCAGATCTCTTCAAACGTCGTTTCGCGGGAAAGCACACAGAGTTCGGCACCGAGTTTTTGCCAAAATTCCACCGTCGCCCACGACGAAACATTCGCCTGTGTCGAAACGTGAAGCGGAATTTCCGGCGCGTGTTCCCGCAGGAAAACAAAAATCGCGGGATCGGAAACGATAACGCCGTCGGGCGCAATTTCGCGCAAGCGCGCGGCGATGGCGGGAAGTTTTTCGATGTCCGCGTTTTTGGAAAAAAGATTCAGCGCAACGTAGATTTTTTTTCCGGCGGTGTGCATCAGGCGTGCCCCTTCCGCAAGTTCTTCCTGCGAAAGCCCGACCGTCGCGCGCAACGACAGCGACGGCATTCCGACGTAAACGGCATCCGCACCGTAGGCGAGCGCGATTTTGAGCCGTTGGAACGTTCCCGCAGGCAAAAGCAGTTCCGGTTTTTGAAGCATGGCGCGAGCCTAACGCATTCGACGCGAGGAGAAAACGGAATTCTCTGTCGTTGTTTCGCGGATATTTGAAACAGACTTTTGTAATTATTATAAAAATGTTATTGCGCGGTGTTTGGTTTTTGTAATAATTCCAAATTTTAATGGAAAACTCGACAATCTATCCGAAAAACGCCTTGCCCGAAGGAATTGTTCCCGCGTTGCGCGTGGAGCCGATGCCGAAAGACACGAACCAAAACGGCGATGTTTTCGGCGGTTGGGTGATGAGCCACGTCGATTTGGCGGGAGCGAGTACGGCAATGCGTTACGCTCAGAGCCGATATATTGTTACGCGCGCCGTGAGCGGGTTGACCTTTGAAGCTCCCGTGATGGTCGGTGACGTTGTTTCGTTTTATGCGGATATCGTGAAAGTAGGTCGGACGTCGCTGACCGTGAGAGTTACGGTTTACGCGGAGCGACTCACGAAAATGTGCAACAGCGTAGCGAAAATTACCGAAGCCGAACTTATTTTTGTAGCACTCGATTCCGAGAAGAAACCGATCCCGTTGGACGAGGCGCGTGCGCAATTTGCGGAAGTCTGCTCAATTCGGTAGCTGTAGGCAAAAAACACGAAATCTTTCTCCTAAAAAGACGGAGGATTCATAGTAGAGAAAACCGGCGTTCCCGCAGAGAGATTTGCGGGAACGTTTTCTTAGAGGAGGGGCGGAATAAAAGCGTTGACGGAAGAAAAGAGCGCACGCAGACTTCGCAAAAGCTTTGTCTCACTCGAAAATTCTGCTTCCCTAAGATGCCGACACCTGACTCCGAAGTGAATCC
Organism: Opitutales bacterium; assembly: GCA_017935025.1. GTDB lineage: Bacteria > Verrucomicrobiota > Verrucomicrobiia > Opitutales > UBA953 > Spyradosoma. Next base: position 19,906 of record JAGBIL010000006.1, read on the forward strand.
GCCGTCGTCGCCGGAAACCCCGAATACTGGCGGAGAGGCAACGTCCGGTTCGCCGCCTCAAGTCGTTGTTGTGCCGACGGTGGTGGTTCCGGTCGTAATTCCCGTCCCCGTGGCGGTTCCGTTTCCCGTTCCCGCGAAGGGCATGATGCCGGAAACAGACGCGGGCGAGGCGGATTCCGGAGAGGGCGCGCGCGGGAACGCGGCAGCCGTGGCGGATTCGGGCGAGACGAAAACCCGTCCGCCCGGAGCGTTTTCGAAATTTTGGAAAAAATTCGGCGGGACGGGATTTGTCGCATCGGCGCTTTTTCACTTTGCCCTGATAATTTTTGCGCTGTTTTACGTTTTTTCCGCATTGGAAAATCCGAAACCGGACCCTGCGGTTTTTGTTTCCGGAAGCGGAGGGAGTAGCGCCGCGCGAGGGGAAAGTTTTTCCCGGAAAGCGTTTCGGAAAATACCGGAAACACAGTCGCCGAAAATTTTCGCAAAAAATCAAAAATCGGAGGTGGTATTGCCGGCGTTGCCGAAAATGCCCGCGATGAAAATGTCGGACTTTTCCGAAAAAATCGGCGGAGCGGGCGGCGCCGCCGAACGCGGGAACGACGCGGCGGGAATGCGCGGCTTCGGCGGCGGAATCGGCTTGGGAACGGGAGTCGGAATCGGCGACGGGAAAAACCATCTCGGAAAATTCAAAACCTTGCTCGGCGCAAAAATTAAGGCGCAGAAAATTGCGGTTTACCTGGATTGTTCCGGCTCGATGAAAAGTTTTTTGCCTGCCGTGAAAGCCGAAATTTACGAGAAATTTCCCGATGCGGATATTTTTGCGTTTTCGGGCGCGCAGACGGAAATTCACGACGGAGAAGTGGTCGGCGGGCGCTCCATGCGCGCAAAAACGCTCGCCGCACTCAAACGGAAACGCGCGAAAGACGAGACGGAAACCGCAAAACTTTCCGGACAGGGGCGCGTGATTTACGGAAAGTTTGCCGCGCATTTTGCCGCGGGAACGGTCGGCGCGTGGATTGATGTGATGTCGCGGGAACGCTACGACGCGTTGGTCGTTTTTTCGGATTTTCGAGACGGAATCCGCCAGCGGCGCGACGGGAAAACGGTGTACGCAGACTCCTCCTACGCCCCGGCGGAGGACGAGCGCTCGGCGCGGGAACGCGCGTGGGAAAAAGATTGGCTCGCCGCATTTTCCCGGAAAAACACGCCGAAGCTTTATCTGTTTTCCGTGCGGACGCAACCGCAGGATTTTTTCAAACAATGCGTAGATTCCTCCGGAGGCGAAATCACGATTCTGGATTTGAAACGAAAACGAAAAAGGCAGGATTGATTCTTGCGTTTCACCGCGCCGAGACCGATAAATTTCTCTCACAAAGACACGGAGCCACAAAGTTTTTCCCTTTTTTACTTCATGAAAACTCCGTGGCTTTGTGTCTCTGTGAGAAAAACTTTCAATTTTCCGCGTTCATCTTTCAACTTCGCGCATTTCTGCGGTTTCTTCCTTGCGGGAACGCGGGAAAAGGATAGTCTTTTTCCAACGCAAATTTTTTAGATTTTTCCAATGTCCGAAGACAAAACGAATCTCGTAACCATCAATATTGACGGCAAGGATTATCAGGTTGCCGCCAAGCAAAATCTTATTGATGCCGCTCATTCGCTCGGAATCGAAATTCCGCACTACTGCTACCATCCGAAGTTGCCTATGGCGGGAAGTTGCCGGATGTGCCTCGTTGAAATCGGGATGCCGATGCGCGACCGTGCGACAGGCGAACCCGTAATGGACGAAGCGACGGGAAAACAGAAAATCGGTTGGATGCCGAAGCCGGCAATCGCTTGCGGGACGAATGTTTCTCCGGGCTTGCATGTAAAACTGAACTCGAAAATGACGGTTTCCAGCCGCGAAGGCGTGACGGAATTTTTGCTCGCGAATCACCCGCTCGATTGTCCGATTTGTGACCAGGCGGGCGAGTGCACGCTTCAGGAATTTTCCTCCCAATACGGGAAAGGCGCGTCGCGTTACCGCGATGCAAAAAACGTGAAACCGAAGCACAAAAGCCTTGGTCCGCAAGTGATGTACGACGGTGAGCGCTGCATCCGCTGCACGCGTTGCGTGCGTTTTTGCCGCGACATTATGGGGCGCCCGGTGCTCGGCGTAACCCAGCGCGGCTCCCACTCGGAAATCGACTGCTACCCGGGAACGCAACTCGACGGGAACTACACGCTCAATGTCGTGGACGTTTGCCCCGTCGGCGCCATGACGAGCAAGGATTTCCGTTTCAAAATGCGCGTTTGGTTCCTGAAAAAATCCAAGAGCATTTGCACCGAATCCAGCGTCGGGGTGAACACGACGGTTTGGTCCCGCGAAGGAAAAATTTACCGTATTACGCCGCGCGAAAACGATGCGGTAAATGTGGTTTGGATGAGCGATTCCGGCCGTATGCTTTACAAAACCGTGACGGCGGAAACGCGTCTTACGGGCTTCCGCCGCGGCGAAAGCGAAGTTACGTTTGACGAAGCGGTCGATGCGGCGCTTGCGCTGATGAAAGACGGCGTTCCCGCGTTTGTCGCTTCCGGAAAAATGTCCGTCGAAGAGCAGTTTACGCTGAAATCCTTGGCAAACGCCGTCGGCGGGAACGTTTATCTGGCGAAAACTTTGGGCGAAAACGACAAGATGCTCATTTCCGAAGACCGTTCGCCGAATCGTCGCGGCGCGCTCGTTACGGGCTTGGTGAAGGATTTTGATTCCTCCGAAATTTCCGCTCTTGCGGCAAAAATCGATGCGGACGAAGTCAAAACCGTTTTCGTCTGCGGCGAAGATTTGAAGGAACTCGGACTGACCGACGAGCAGCTCAAAAAAGTCGAAATCGTTTACCTCGGTACGCAGGCAAACGCGACGAGCGAAGAAGCCTCCGTCGTGCTTCCGGGGCGCACCGTTTTTGAAAAGGCGGGAACGTTCGTCAATCAGGAATTCCGCCTGCAGAAGTTTGAAGTCGCCGTTCCCGGCGCGAAAGGTACGGAAAACGATTTGATTATTCTTTCGACGCTTGCCGCGCGGGCTTCCTCCGGCGTAGCGCTCGACAATTCCCTTGGCTCCGTTTGGGAAAAGTTGCGTGCGGCTTGCCCGGCGCTTGCAGGCATCGATTATGCGAAAATTCCCGACGCGGGAACGCTCTTGGATGCGTCGCCGTGGGCAAATATTGCGTTTCCGGAAACGGGTTCGCTCAAGTGGTCGCCGAAAAAATAATTTTTTCTCAACTTTAATTCCGAATCTTTTTTGAAATTCTCATGGACGCATTTGCACAAGGACTTCTTGAAATTCTCAAGGGCTGGGGCGTGAGCGACGCGTGGCTTCCGGACACGGTAACGACGGGGTTGATTTTGAAAGCGATTTTCGCCGTCGTTGTCGTTCTCGCGATTATGGGTTGTTGCCTTTACACGGTTTTGCTCGAACGCAAAACTGCCGCGTGGGCGCAGGGTCGCGTCGGGCCGAGCATCACGACGATGCCGCTCATCGCCGCGATCCCGCTTGTCGGAAAGGTTTTGACGTACTGCGGTTTCATTCAGCCGTTGGCTGACGGCGGCAAGCTGTTCATGCGCCAGGAGCCGCTTCCCGAGCACGTGAATAAGTTTTACTACTGTTTGGCGCCGTGTCTTGCACTCGCCCCGGCGATTATCACGATGGTGATGATTCCGTTCACGAGCTACATTAACCCGGAAACGGGCGAAGAAACGGCGCTAATGCTCTGCAATATGAATCCGGGCTTCGTGTTCATGTTTGCGATCAGCTCGCTCGGCGTTTACGGCGTTGTCCTCGGCGGCTGGGCCTCGAACTCGAAATATCCGTTCCTCGGCTCGATTCGCGGGAGCGCGCAGATGATTTCCTATGAGCTTTCGCTCGTGTTGGCGATTCTTCCCGTTGTGCTCATTACTGCGGGAACGTCGGACAATCCGCTTTCGCTTTTCTCGATCGTGCAGGGGCAGGGTGGTTTTTGGAATATCATTCTCGCGCCGCTTTCAGCGGTGATTTACTTCGTCGCGCTCCTCGCGGAAATGAATCGCCAGCCGTTCGATATGCCGGAATCGGAAACGGATACGGTCGGCGGTTTCCATACGGAATACGGCACGTTTAAGTTCGGTCTGTTTTTCACGGGCGAATATCTGCACATGATTCTCGGCTCGATTCTGTTCGTGATGTTCTTCCTCGGCGGCTGGCATGCGTTGCCGTTTATGCCGACGCTCGGGCTGGACGGCGTTCTCGGGACTCTGCTCGGTATTGTGTGCCTCGTGGTCAAGGTGATCTTCATGCTCTTTGTCATTATCTGGATTCGGTGGACGGTGCCGCGTTTCCGCTTTGACCAGGTGATGCGCATCGGCTGGAAACTCCTGCTCCCGTTTGCGATTGCAAATGCCGTGGCGTACTTCGTGTTCTTCGGAATTTACGAAACGCTTTTGAAATAAAACGATTTCCCGATTTTTAATTTTTAAACGGAGATTTTTTCAGAAATGGCGACTCAAAATATCAAAGTCATTACGCGCAAACCCTTGCGCTGGTGGGAAAAACTTTACATTCCGCAGGTGCTTGCGGGGATGAAAATCACGCTCGGTATCATGCTTCGTAAACCGGTTACGCTGAAATATCCCTTCGAGCGTCCGGTAATTCCGAAAGGTTATCGCGGCGTGCCGACTCTTGTAAAAGACCAGAACGGACGCGAGAAATGCGTGTCTTGCCAGCTTTGCGAATTTGTTTGCCCGCCGAAAGCGATTCGTATCACTCCGGGCGAAATTGATCCCGAATCCGGTAATGAGCACATCGAAAAGGCGCCTGCGGAATTTGAAATCAATATGCTCCGCTGTATTTATTGCGGGATGTGTCAGGAAGTTTGCCCGGAAGCGGCGATTGTGCTCCAGGGCGAATATTCGCTCAACGGCTATTCCCGTTCCGGTATGATCAACGATAAGAAGAAGCTCTACGAGCTTGGCGGTACAATTCCCGATCCCGTCCGCAAGTGGGATAAGAAAAAGAGAGCTTAACGTTTAAGGCGTAAAGCGTAGAGAAGCGTTCCCGTGAAGCAATCCGCGGGAACGCTTTTTTTTTGTCCTGCGGGCGGATGAGGGTTTTCACGTTTCCGTTATTTGTGATTTACCCCGAAAATAATTTTTGCCGATGTGGCGGTTTATCCTTGCCGTATGGCTTTTTTTTTTTGTGAAAATCCAAGACGGAAATTGAGTCAGTTTTGGAGAAATTGTTTTTCCGAGCTCTATTTTCTTAACTCTAAAAAAAAAAGTATCATGAAAAAATGCATAACAATCGCGGCTCTTCTCGCCGCAACAACCGCATTCTCCAACGCAGCGGCGTGGGAAGACGGTGTGGAATTCTCGGGCTCCACGTTCACTACGACCGGAGCGTGGGAAACAACGGAGCCGGGCGCTTCCGTGACGATGCTGTTGGACGTAGGTGCGTTTTCGAAACTGTTCGACAGCGCGACGGCATCCGCCCGTCCGGTTTTCGTTTCGATGAGCGGTTCCGGCTCACATATTGTCGGACTCGCGGCTCATGAAACGGACAGAATAATCGGGGCTGCCGACGTTTCCGCCCCAGGAACATACAATAATCAATACTCGATGTCTCGGGATGACGGAGACAGCATTTCGTCGATAGACTGGTCAACGGTGTCGGCTGCGGCGCTAACGATGACATTGCGAACAACCTCCACATACGGGACGGCGTGGTCGCTTACCGTGCTCAACAACGACGGGACCTACACGGAAAAAACCGCAAGCAATCCTAACCTCCTCTGGGGGAATATGGGAGATATCACGAATATTTCCGTTGATACAAGCGTCGTTTCAAAATCTTACGCATTTGACGGCTTCATCAAAGGGTCGGATGCCTATCTTTTGAATCGCGCAGCGATCCCCGAGCCGTCTGCGTTCGGTTTGATCGCCGGTGTCGGCGCATTGGCGCTTGTAGCGTCCCGTCGTCGCCGCAAATAAGATTTTCGGGGCGGAAAGTCGCCTCGATTAATTAGTAGTATATTGGCGTTCCCGTGAAGCAATTTGCGGGAACGTTTTTTTACGGAAGTCTCCGTGGTTTTGTGAGAGTATTTTGCAGGCTCGAATCGGGCGGGCGGTGGTCTGCCCATGAAAACCTTTGCGTTCCCGCGAAGAACTTCGTATGTTTCGATTTCTTTTTTGAGATTTATGTTGCACCTATCGACCAAAGATGCGGATTGCTTTGAAAAGCTGAAAGAATTTTCAAAACCGGTGGCGCAGTCCGCCGAAATCAGTTCCGTGGTTTCGGGCGTGATTGCGGATGTCGCGCAGCGCGGCGACGAAGCCGTGCTTTATTACACGGCAAAATTTGACCATGCGAAGCTCTCGCAAAAACAGTTGCGCGTTCCCGCGGCAGCGATTGAAGCAGCCTACGCCTCCCTCCCGCCGGACAAGTTGGAGGCGATGACGGAAGCGGCGGAATCAATTCGTGCGTTTCACGCGCAGACATTGCGCAAAAATTGGAAGAAGAAAAACCCGCAGGGAGCCGTCGTAGGAGAAATGTTTTTTCCGATTCAACGTGTCGGGCTTTACATTCCGGGCGGACAGGTCCCGCTGAGCTCGACGGTTCTGATGACGGCGATTCCGGCGCAGCTCGCCGGTGTTCCCGAGCTTGTGATTTGCACGCCTCCGCACGGGGACGGGTCGATCGCTCCGGAAATCCTCGCCGCTGCAAAACTTTGCGGAGTGACGGAAATTTACGCCGTCGGCGGAGTTCAGGCAATTGCGGCGATGGCTTACGGCACGCAAACGATTGCTCCCGTGGACAAAATCGCCGGACCGGGCAACGCGTTTGTCATTGAGGCGAAGCGCCAGCTTTTCGGCAAAGTCGGTATAGATTTGCTGCCGGGACCGAGCGAAGTCATGGTGATCGCAGATTCGACGGCAAATCCGGAATGGGTCGCCGCCGATATTATTACGCAGGCTGAGCACGGGAGCGGGAAAGAGAAAGTCTATCTTGTCGCTCTTGATCAGCGCGTCTTGAACGCAACGGAAGTGGCGATAAACTCTTTGCTCATGCGCTATCGCAAGGGCGAACGTCTCCGCGAAATCATGAATGCCGGATTTTGCTCCGTGTTGGCCGATTCTCTCGCGTCCGCCGTGCGTGTTGCGAATTTTATCGCGCCGGAACACCTCGAAATTCAGGCGCGCCGGAACACGACGAAACGCCTTTCTCAGGAAATCACGACGGCGGGAGCGATGCTGCTCGGGCACTACACGCCTGCCGCGCTCGGAGACTTTATCGCGGGACCGTCTCACACGCTTCCGACTTCGCGTACGGGGCGCTTCCTCAGCGGTTTGCAGGTTTCTGATTTTATGCGCCGCACGAGCCTTGTTCAGTACGACGAAGAATCGCTGCGCAAGGCCGCTCCCGTGGTCGCGGCGTTTTCCAAAATGGAACAGCTCGAAGTGCACGGACATTCCGTTTCGATTCGTTTTGAAGAACCTTCGGAGTAAACGTCATGAGCAAACCGAAAAAGACGGAAAAAGAGCTGACTTTTGAAGAAGAGCTCGCAAAACTTGAAGGCATTGTCGAAAGCCTTGAAGGCGGCGACGTGCCGCTTGCCGAGTTGGTCGAGCGCTACGAAGCCGGTATGCGTCACCTCAAAAACTGTCAGGAAAAGTTGGCGTGTGCCGAGTTGCGCATTGAGCAGTTGCGCTCGGTCTCACCCGACGGCGAAGCGCAGACGGAGCCGTTTGCCGACGAAGATTACTGATATTCTCTCTTTCTCTCGAAAAAAAAAAAAATCTCCCGAAAAATGCTCGAAAACATCCAGTCCCCGGCAGATCTGAAGCGTGTTCCCGCGGGCGAGCTTCCCGCTGTCGCGCAGGAGTTGCGGGAACGCATTGTCGCCGTGACTGCGGCGAACGGCGGGCACGTGGCGCCGAATCTCGGGGTGGTCGAGCTTTCTGTTGCGCTTCACCGCGTTTTTGACGTTCCGAAAGACAGCATCGTTTTCGACGTTTCTCACCAGTGCTATGCGCATAAAATTTTGACGGGGCGCGGGGCACGCTTTGATACGCTTCGGCAAACCGGCGGAATTTCCGGGTTTTGCAATCGCGGAGAAAGCGCGTCCGATGCGTTCGGCGCGGGGCACGCGGGAACGGCGCTTTCCGCCGCGCTTGGAATTGCCGCTGCGCGGGATCGCCTCGGCGGGAACGAGCACGTTATCGCCGTCGTCGGAGATGCCGCCGTAACCAACGGCACCACACTCGAAGCGCTCAACAATATCGCCGCGCATACGCAGCGGCTCATCGTTGTGCTCAACGACAACGAATGGTCGATTGACCGCAATGTCGGTGCCGTCGCCGATTGCCTCAACCGCATCATTACCACGAATTTTTACAACGAGGCGACGAGCGGGCTGAAACGCCTCATCGCGAAACTGCCTTGCGGCGATCACCTGATTCGCGCCGGTTCCGCTTGGAAACAGGAAAAAAAGCAAGTGCTGACTTCCGGGGCATCGTCGCTTTTTGAAAATTTCAAACTGCGTTATCTCGGCCCGATTGACGGGCATAATATTTCGCAACTCGTCGATTATCTGGAATTTGCGAAAAAATCGCCGCGACCGATTCTGCTTCACATTCGCACGAAAAAGGGCAAAGGCTTGCCGGTGGCGGAAGCGCATCCGGACCGTTTTCACGGGTGTTCGCCTTACGATCCCGCGACGGGAGCGCCTGCCAAATCGCTTGCCGGCGTTCCCGCGCCTTGGCAGGACGTGTTCGGGCAAACGTTGGTGCGTTTTGCCCGAAACAATGAAAAAATCGTCGGCATCACGGCGGCGATGTCTGCGGGAACGGGACTTTGTTTCCTGAAAAAGGAATTTCCCGATCGCTATTTCGATGTGGGGATTGCGGAAGGGCACGCCGTCGTTTTTGCGGCGGGGTTGGCGGCGCGCGGGCTCAAACCCTGTGTCGCAATTTATTCGACGTTCATGCAGCGAGCGGTGGATATGGTGATGCACGATGTTTGCCTGCAAAATTTGGATGTGCTGTTTTGCCTCGACCGCGCGGGGCTTTCTCCGCAGGACGGTGCCACGCACCACGGCGTTTTCGATATTGCGATGATGCGTTGTTTGCCGAACCTCACGATCATGCAGCCTAAAGACGAAGACGAGCTTGCGGACATGATGCACACGGCGTTCATGCGCGGCGGTCCGGCGGCGATTCGTTATCCGCGCGGCTCTGCGCCCGGCGCGAAAGTGAAAGACGTTCCCGCGGAAATCGAAATCGGAAAGGCGGAAATCCTTGAATCCGGAATCGGTGAAATTTGCGTGTGGTCGCTCGGCTCGATGCTTCCGACGGCGAAAAAACTTTGCGAGAAAATCTTTGAGGCGACGGGAACGCGGGCGACGTTGGTCAACGCGCGTTTCGTGAAACCGCTCGACGGCGCATTGCTTGCCGAGCAGGCGAAAACGGCAAAACTATTTGTTACACTCGAAGATCACGCGCTTGCGGGGGGCTTCGGGAGCTCCGTTTTGGAAGAGCTTGCCGCACGGAATCTGTCCGTTCCCGTGGAGCGTTTTGGTTGGGCGGACAAGTTTGTTCCGCACGGGACGACGGTGGGTGATTTGCGTTCTCGTTTCGGATTAGACGACGAATCCGTCGCGCAAAGGGTGCTCACGCGGATTTCCGCTGTTTGATTTTTTTTTTTCAGGGAAGAAAAATTTATGGCAGACCGCAAAAGACTCCGGTTGACGCTTTGCGGCTTGCTCTCGTTCGCGGCGGCGCTCTGTGTGGCATCGGCGTTTTACTCGGAAAAAAGAGTTTCGGCTGAGCCGGAGCTTCTTTCTGCGGGAACGGCGGCGCGGTTTGAGTTTCCGGCGCGCTTGCGCGTAGCGACGTATAATTTGCATAACTTTCGGGACGAAAATCGTTTTTCCGAAAAAGGGAAATTTCAGTACAAGCATCCGAAATCTGAAAAATCGAAGGAGGCGCTTTATCGCACGATTCTCGAGGTGCGTCCGGATGTGCTCGCCGTGCAGGAAGTGGGCGGGGCGGAATGGCTGACAGAGTTGGCATCGGCGCTTGCTCGACGCGGGCTTGAGTTCCCGTACGGTGTTTGTCTGGATGGGCGCGACAGCTATAACCGCCTTGCGATTTTGTCGCGCGTCCCGTTTTCAAAAACGATTGAGCTTGTCGCGCCGGAAAAACTGACGCGCGGAATGCTCGGAATCGTCGTTCCCGTGGCGGGCGGAAATTTGCTTCATGTTTACAACGTGCATTTGAAAAGCAAGGTGTCATCCGATCCGGATGATCCGGAAAGTGCGGACCGGCGTTCCCGCGAGGCGCGCTATGTGCGGCGCCTGATAGAGTTTGATGTGCAGGACGAGAAAACGGCGGCGAAAATTCCCGCGTCTGTTCGGCTTCCGGTAGCAGAGCGTCGCGAAAATGCCGCGCCGGAGTTTTTTGTGCTGCTCGGAGATTTCAACGACAATCCGGGAAGTAAGCCGCTTGCACCGCTTGAAGTTGATGCCTTTGCGCGCGCGCTTCCCGCAAAAAATGCAAACGGCGGCGTACTGACGTTTTTCAATCCGAATCGCGGATATTTTCATACTTTCGATAGGATTTTTGCTTCGCCGTCGCTTTTCAAAGATTTTTATGTGCCCGAGTCCGCAAAAATTGCCGAGTTTTCATGGTCGCAAACAGCAAGCGATCATCGCCTTGTTTATGCGGATTTCGACTTCACGGGAACGCTTAGACGGGAAGAGCATTTTACCGAAAATAAAAAATAATTTTTTTTGCTTGCGTCGTTTTTCAAAAGAAGTTTTATTCATTCCTACATTTTTGAACGCGCCCGTGGTGAAATGGATATCACTAGTGACTACGGATCACTCGTTCGGGGTTCGAATCCTCGCGGGCGCGCCATTCAAAAAAAACCGCTCTTAACCGAAGCGGTTTTTTTTTGCCGAAATTCCGGTAAAAAAGCGCGCGGACGACAAATTTTGAGTGCTTTCGCGTTTCGCGAGGAGCGTTTCCCTTCACTTTTTTTAGGTTGATTTTTCGGAGCGGCGGGGAAAAATAGTCTCATTCAATTTCAAAATAGCTCTTTTGGAGTTTGTAGCTTGTAGGGCATAAGCTCGAAAGGGCGAGCGGGAACGGCAAAAAAAAACCGTTCCCGCTCTTTTTTTATGCGCAGACGCCGCCCGCCCTTGCGGGCAAGCGGCGGGAACTGCTATAAGAGCAAGCGGCAGAGGGCTTCGATTATTTCGAGGGTTCCCGAAATAATGGTTATTGCCGCCGCCGCGAGAATCACGGCGTTCCTTGTTTTATCATGCTTGTAGGGCATAAAGCCAACTCACACGATTCCGCGCGAAATTGAAAAAGAACGATTATGCGGGAAATTTTGCAATCATTTTTGTTTTGGTAGTGTTTCCCGCGAGCGCTTGCGGGGCGCGGGATTTCGGCAAAAAAACGTTTTTAACGTTGCGGGGCTCGGGTATTTGAATTTCTTTACCGGGCGCATGAAAAGTCAGTTTGATCTGAGTCTTTATCTGGTAACGGATGCGCCGGAAAAATGTCGTCTCGGCTTGCTCGGAACCGTCGAGGCCGCCATTGCGGGCGGCGTTACGATTGTTCAGTATCGTTCGGATAACCCCGACGCGGGAACGTGCTATGCGGAGGCGAAAGCGCTTGCGGAGTTTTTGCGTCCCCGCGGCATCCCGTTCATCGTGAACAACCGCGTCGATCTTGCGTTGGCGCTGGATGCCGATGGAGTGCACGTCGGGCAGCGAGATTTGCCCGTTCCCGTCGTACGCAAGCTCATCGGCGAGGAAAAAATTCTCGGGTTTTCCGTATCGAATCGGGCGGAACTCGATGCCGTGGACGCTTCGAAGGTAGACTACCTTGGGATCGGTCCGGTTTTTCCGACGATTTCGAAGGCGGATGCTTCTCCGGACTTGGGGCTGGCGGATTTTGCTGCGTTGGCGGCACGTTCGCCGCTTCCCGTCGTGGCAATCGGCGGCTTGGACGTCGCCCGTTCCCGCGCGGTGCGTGCCACGGGAGCGGTTGCGGGGATTGCGGTCGTTTCCGCCATTTGCGGAGCGGAAGATCCCGCCGCCGCGGCGCGCGCCCTCGCAATGTGAGTAAAAAAACTTTGCGGGAACAGACGGGAACGGTAGTATTTGTTTCGCAATGAATATTGAAGCAAAAATTCAGGAATTGGGGTTGACGCTCCCGCCGCCGCCGGCTCCCGCCGGTGCTTATGTTCCCGCCGTACGTACGGGAAACTTGCTCTTTCTTTCGGGAACGCTTCCCATGGCGGACGGCAAGCTCACTCACACCGGCATGATCGGTTCCGCTCCGGAAAAAGATATTGCTTACGGCTATGCCGCCGCGCGTCAGTGCGCCCTCGCCGCACTCGCGAATGCGAAGGCGTTTCTCGGCTCTTTAGACAAGGTGAAGCGCGTGGTGAATGTGAACGGTTTTGTTTACGCGCCCGAAGGTTTTGCGGATGCGCCTAAAGTCATCAACGGAGCTTCCGAGTTATTTATGGCCGTTTTCGGTGAAAACGGGAAACACGCCCGAGCGGCGGTTGCGCTCGGCGGGGTGCCGCTCCACGCGACGACGGAAGTTCAGGTTATTCTTGAAGTCGAATAGGATTTTTTCAAAACGGCTCCGCTTTATTAGTAGCAAGCGTTGAAAAATTTGTAATTCAAACTTACTTATTTTTCTTCGTTTGTTCTCAGTCGGCGGAAGTTTTTTTTTTACGACAGAACGAAAGACAAAACGCGTGATCCGGCTTCTGATTTGATGAGCGACGAACAAGCCAGTTTTCAACCCGGAGAAAGAATCGGTGACTACGAAGTCATTTCGATTCTCGGGTTCGGCGCGACCGGCACGGTGTATCTTACGCAGCACAACGTGCTGAAAAAACTTTTCGCCGTGAAGGTGCTTAGCGGAGAGTTGGCGTTTATGCCGGAATTTGTTCGCGTTTTTCAGCATGAAGCGCAAATCGTTGCCGCGCTCAATCACGAAAACATCGTTCCCGTGCACAATTTCGGCGAGTGCAACGGGTTTTACTATTATGTGATGGATTTCGTGAACGGCGGAACACTTGAAGACGTGCGTCGGCGTAACGGCGGACGCTTACGCCCGAAAGCGGCAATCGCGCTGATTTCTTCCGTTGCTCGCGGGTTGGCGTACGCACACGCGTACGGCGTCGTTCACCGCGATTTGAAGCCGGAAAATATCTTGCTGACGCGCACGGGAACGCCGCAGATTACGGACTTCGGAATGGCGTACGTGGACCGCAAGTTTATAGCGGGGCGTCGTCGTATGGAAGAGCGCCGGCGATCGACGACGGCGGCAAAATTCCGCAACGTTGTCGGAATCGGCGGGAACACTTCCGCCGGACCGTCGCAAACACAAATCGCGATCGAAGTAAACGCGGAGGACAATCCCGAAGTCGAAGGCGGAACGGAAGGGTACATCGCGCCTGAAGTCAGTCGCGGGAACGCCGCCACGGCGCGCGCGGATGTTTACGCACTCGGTGCTCTTTTGCATTTTCTGCTTGTCGGGGAAACACCGCCCGAACCGGGGCGGCTTTCTCCCGAAGTGTTTAAGCTCGGTTCGCGTTCACTCGTCGATGTGCTCGAACGCTCACTGAGCCTGATTCCGACGCGCCGCTATCCGACGGCAAAAGAATTTCTCGACGCGCTTGATGAACTCGGCAATGCCTCTGCCCGCCGGCGCCGTATTGCGTTTTCCGTGCTCGGTTTTGTGCTGATTTGTGCGGCGTTTAGTGTGGCGTATACGTTCGGTGAGCGGACTCAATTGAAAAAAACGGAAAACCGTGTTGCCGCCGCCGCGCAAAAGTTTTTTGAAAAAGACGGCGGCGCTCCCGGAGAGAATCCCGGCTCGGGAACGGCGATTTCCGAAAAACCGAAAACGGTTAAAGTTTCCGTCGCCATTCCGGAAAATCCGGAAAAAAAACCGGCGGATCCGAAAAAATCGGAGCAGGTTTCTTACGAGCCTTCTTCCGTTCCGGCGTTGCCTCCGGCGTCTGCGTCTGTTCCGAGTGCATCATCGGGAGCGGATGTTTCCGAAGTCGCCGAACGCGAGTACTGGGAACGTCTTTGTGCGGAGCGTACCGGCCGTCGAGGAATTGCCGTTAATTTTTTGACGAGCGGTGCCCCGATTTTGAAAATTTCCCCAGGACAAACGCTTGAGTTCCCGCATCCTGTTTCTTCCGGAACGTACAATATTTATTTGCGGACGGACGGCGATACGCCGGAATCCTCCGTTCCCGTGCGGCTTAGTATCGGGGAGGACCAGATTACGCGCATGATAAAATTCGACGGTACGGATGCGGATGCCGGACTTCGCTTTTTTTCGATTGTCGATGTTACAGCGGAGGCATCGCGCATTCGTATCGAAATTCCCTCTACACCGACCGAAAATTCCCCCGCCGTGGGAATTATGGAAATTGAAATTCGACCGACGTTCAGCAATGCGGATTTTTCCCGTATGTTCGGCGAATTTCTTTCCGTTATTACGGAAAAATAACGACGGGAAAACACGGAGAAAAAAAGAAAACGTTTTTTTGTCGGGAAGGATGTTTTCTTCTTTTTTAGGCGCGGGAACTGTTTTAGCGGAGTAGGGCGGAAAGCGCGGAAAGTTTGGCTTCGATTTCGTCAAATTCTCTCTGAGGGGAGCTTCCGAGCACCAGGCCGGAGCCGGCGTAGAGACGAATTTTGCCGTCAAAAATTTTTGCGCAACGGATGGCGACGGCAAAAAATCCGTTGCCGTCTGCGTCGAGGAAACCGACTGGCGCGGAGAAATTTTCCCGCGGGAACGGTTCGTTTCCGCAAATGAATTTTTCGGCGGCTTGCGCGGGAACGCCGCACATGGCAGGAGTAGGATGAAGCGTCGCCGCAATTTCGCCGAGCGAAACGGTTTGCGCGGAAGCGGCGGCTTCGATCGGTGTGTGCAGGTGAAAAACATTGGGCAGGCGACGTACGTTCGGCGTGTGCGGGAACCGGGGATTTAAGCCGGAGTCGCGTAGCTTTCCGGCGATGAAATCGACGACGAGGCGATGTTCCCGCAGTTCTTTCGCGTCGGCGAGCAACTGCGCAGCGAGCATTTCCGGAGCACGCAAATCGTTGGCAATAGTTCCTGCGAGCGCTTCGGTTTCCAAGATGCCGTTACGGAGCCGGACAAGCATCTCCGGAGTCGCTCCGATAATCTTTTCGTGCGGATTTCGGGCGCTTGTCCGTGCGGAAAAAATCGTGCAGTTCCCGTTGAGAAAGCGCTTTCTCAAGGTTGCGCAAAGCGTTTCCGACGGAAAGTTTTCTTCGGACGAAAAGACAAAATCTTTTGCCCGAGAAAGAACGATTTTTTCAAAGTTACCCGCTTCGATTTCTCCGATTGCGTGTATCGCACGGTTTAAATACGTTTCTCCGCCGAGTTCCGTTTCAGAAAGAATTTTCGGAAGCGGTCGCATTTGTCCGGGGGATTCCGAAATCTCTTTTATTCGTAAAAACTCGGAGCAGAGAACATTTGCGTTCGGATGTTTTTCTTCGTTTAAAAAGACGTGGGCAGAGATTTGTGTTTGGTTTTCGGTACGGGAGATCTGCCACGTAGGAATCGCTGCAAACGGGGGAGCGGAATTGGCGAATGTTCCGGAGATAAAAATTTTCGGTGCGGGAACGAGAGGTGATTTTTCGTCGGAGAGGGAGATTTTTTCCCGCGCCTGCGGGAACGCGTTGCGGAGTGTCGGGAAGGCGCCTTTTCCGCAGGAGAAGAAATCGTTTCGAAAATCGAGAGCTATCTCCGCCGGATTTTTTTGTGCGTTTTCAAAGAAGAAAATGACGGGCGCGTTCGGTGAGCACGCCAGTGCATCAAACGCGAACGGCGGTAACGGCGGGAACGCCACGGAGAGCATTTCCGTGCGGGCGGATCGTGCCCGGTTCAATGCGGATTGCAGGCGCTCGCTCAGATCGTTCTTTGTCGGATAATTCACGCCGTCGGGAGCGCAGTTTTAGCGTTTTTTCTGGAGTAGCATTTTCAGCGGCATCAGCTTCAGGCTGTCCGGAAACGAAACGACGCGACCGGTTTTTTCCGCGACGAGTTTGAAGATTTCCTGAATCCAGATTTTTTCGCGGCAAACCAGTGAATCAAAGTAGAGATTCATTTTGCCGTCAGAGGTGTTCCACGCGAGCCCGTTGACTTCGAGTGTAATGGGCGCGGGCTCTCCCGCGAGGCTCAGCGTAACGGCAACGTTTTCTTTGGAAAAGGAAAGATCGTCGACTTGACCGATGTCGCCGAATTTCTGGTTCAGCGCGTTGATGATTTGTTGGTTAATGAAATCCGCCATGATAAATTTTTTCAGGTTAACTTTTTTCGGGAAATGCTTTTCCCGCGCAGAACTACGAGCAAACAGTAATCCGCACGGGAACGCAAAACAAACGTTGCCGCTGCTCGCTCGGATTTTCGCCGCGGAAGAGCTGAAGGCTTGACGCGGGAACGGGCTTTGGGCAAAAAGGACGAAACACCCTCTTAATTCCCGAAAAAAAAATACTATGTTTCTACGTTCTCGTCCCTGTGTTTTTCTGACGTTTTTGACGGCAAGCCTTGCGTGTGCGCCGTGGGTTCAATCCGAAACCGTTTGGGCAAAAGGCGTTTCCAAGAGCCGAGGCTGGACGGATGCTGACAAAGGCTGGGACAACGACAAATTTCTATGTTGGGCCGCTTCCGCCGCCAATATCATCGAATGGTGGCAAAAACGAAACGCGGGAACGCCGCTTCCCGAAGGCGCTCCGCGAAAAGCCGAAGACATACTCAAGCTTTTCAGCAAAACGTTTGTCGATGTCGGGCGCGGGTCGGATATCGCGTGGCGCTGGTATTTCGGCGGATGTGATTTGGTGGACGTATGCTATATGCGGGATTTCCGCGATGCGGAAACAGCGAGGACAAGCGGCCGTTTTTGGGAAGACTATGTCGTCGAAAAATGCGGTTGGGCAAATCCCCGTGACGGTGAAGTAAAATATGTGTCCGGAGGCTTTGCGACGGATGTTTCCGCAGGAGAGCGGCGCGCGGATGCGCTTGCGGAAACGTTGGCAAAATTACTTTCGGAGGGCAAAGGCGTTACGATTTCACTTTCCTCCGGCGGAAAATTTCCGCAGGGACACGCAATTACGCTGTGGGGAATTGAATACGAGAAAAACCGGATTAAATCCGTTTACGTTACGGATTCCGATGATCGTGTGCGGGCGTTAAAAAAATACGATGTCGCCTATGTAACGACTGAAGAAACGGGCGGCGACGGAAAAGAGGATGGCACGCCGTTTTTCAAGTGGGAGAAAACGACGATTTATTTGCTAAAGTATCACGGAAGCAACGGTTATGCCATTCAGTCGTGGGCTGCGCTGGATTTGCCTTGCGTTTCCGGGAAAGCACCGGCTGACACTAAGACGACGCATCCCGTTAATCCGAAAAAGAAAGTTTTTCGCAAAGACAACAAGAGAAAAGGCCCGCCGGAAGCCTCGTCCGAATCCGCGAAAGACTAAAGCCGTACGGGAACGGGTTGATTCCGAGCGCGCGTTTGTCCGTGCCCGCAAAAGCGCGTCGGCTGTTTTCTTTTTCGGTGAATTTCCGGAAGGGTAGTCCCTTTTTCGGTTGAAAGCCCTACGTTGCCGTTTTTTACTCCGTGGACGCACTTTTTTTTTCGGATCGGCTATGGATTCTCAGTTAATTACAACGCTTTCCCTGCTTGGTGTTTGCGTTTTCTTTTTTATCATTAACAAACCTCGAATGGATGTCGTTGCGCTGTTGGCTGTGCTTTCGCTTCCGTTATTCGGGATTTTGTCGCTTAACGAAACGTTTAGCGGATTCAGCGATCCGAGCGTGATTCTTATCGGATTGATGTTTGTTATTGGGGAAGGGCTCGTACGCACGGGCGTTTCTAACGATGTCGGCGCGTGGATTTTGAAAAAAGCCGACGGGAACGAAACCAAACTCGTCGTGTTTATGATGGTTGCCGTGGCATTGATCGGTTCTGTAATGAGCTCGACGGGCATTGTCGCTCTGTTCATTCCGGTGGTGATGAGTATTTCGTCCAGGCTCAACGTTTCTCCGGCGAAACTGATGATGCCGCTGAGCTTTGCAGGACTTATCAGCGGTATGATGTCGCTCGTGGCAACACCTCCGAATATGGTGATGAATTCCATCCTCATACGTGAAAATTTTGAAGGCTTTACGTTCTTTGCGTTTTCGCCGATCGGTTTAATCGTGCTGGTCGCCGGAGTGATTTATATGCTGTATGCACGGAGATTCCTCGGAAACAATGAGGAAAATTCGCAAAAAAACTCTGCGAGAACGACATTTTCTAAGCTCGCGAACCGATACGAGTTGACCTGGCGCGATGCCGTTCTTGTGCTTTCGACAGAATCTTCGTTTTGCGGGAAAAAAGTCAGCGAGTTGCCGTTGCGTTCCGATTACGGGGCGAGCATTGTCTGCATCGAGCGGCGGGAACGCCTGAATAAGCAGCTGATCGACCCTTCCGGAGAAACCGTATTGCGGGCGAACGATGCTCTGTTGATTGATTTTGAGCATGAGGAGACCGATGTCGTCGAACTCTGTAAAAAACACGGACTTCGGCGCTATGCGCTCAATAGCGGACGGCATTTTCAGCACTCGGAGCGGGAGTTCGGTTTGCTCGAAGTTTCCGTGATGCCGGATTCCCCGCTCGACGGGAAGACACCGCTCGAAGCGAAGTTTCGTACGCGCTACGGAATGAGCGTCATCGGGATTTTGCGTAACCGCAAGGCGATTTCTAAAAATATTATTAACGAAAAACTTCGCGTCGGGGATATGCTTTTGCTCGCGGGTTCGTGGAAGGCGGCGGAAGGGCTGCAACTACATCGAAAGAGCTTTATCGTGCTCAATGTTCCTGTAGAGTTTGAAAACAAAACCGCTGTTCCCGGGCGCGCTCCGTACGCACTGATCAGCTTGTTGACGATGGTCGGGCTAATGATCAGCGGAATTGTCCCGAATGCGCTTGCCGCGCTGATCGGGTGTCTGATGCTTGTCGGCGCACGTTGTATCGACATGGACCGGGCGTATCGTTGCATCAACTGGTCGAGTCTGATTTTGATTATCGGAATGATTCCGTTTGCAACGGCACTGGAAAAAACGGGTGGCGTTGAGATTGCGGCAAATGCGTTGATGCACGTTTTCGGGGACGCGAATCCGCGGGTGATACTCGGCGCGCTCATGGCGTTTACGATGGTGGTCGGGCTTTTTATGTCAAACACTGTTACGGCGGTTTTGTTGGCTCCGATCGCGATTACGGTTGCGAAGTCTCTCGGCGTGGCACCGTATCCGTTTGCGATGGGGATTGCGATTGCCGCGTCGACGGCGTTTATGACACCGATTTCCTCTCCGGTGAACACGCTTGTACTCGGACCGGGGCGCTACCGTTTCGTCGATTTTGTCAAACTCGGAGTGCCGTTTTCATTTATCGTGTTGCTGCTCGGCGTAATCTTTATTCCGCTATTTTTCCCGTTTGATCCGTTGCCCGTTCCCGTGAAGTGATTTTTGTCTCCCCTTCGGGAAAGAAAACACTTGACCGATATCCCGAAAAAGTATTTGCTCCTACCCCATATTTCCTTTTGGGGGCGTAGCTCATCTGGTAGAGCGCGACATTCGCATTGTCGAGGTAGTGAGTTCGAGTCTCATCGTCTCCACCATTTTTGTATCCAAATCGCCCGCAAAGCCGCATAAACAAAGGCTTCGCGGGCTTTTTCGTGTTTTTGCGGATTGCTTATTTTCTGCCCGAAACTGCCTAAAAATGCCCTTTCCTTGCAAAAGATTTTGTAATTTTTTTGTAATCGATTTTTTAGCGTGCTTTCCGCTTAGAATATACAACACAGG
>JAGBIL010000007.1 GCA_017935025.1 Opitutales bacterium
AGTCTGCGTGACCCGGGCAGTCAACGTGAGCGTAGTGGCGCTTGTCGGATTCATATTCGACGTGCGCAGCAGCAATCGTGACCGTCTTGGTCGCGTCACGAACCGTACCGCCCTTAGCGATATCCGCGTAAGCCTTGACAACTGCGAGGTTTTTGCAAGCCTGAACAGCGAGGATAGCGGCAGTCGTGGTCGTTTTGCCGTGGTCGATGTGACCGATGGTGCCGACATTGACGTGCGGTTTCGTACGAACGAAGGTTTCTTTAGCCATAGTTTATATTGTTTTTGTTGTTATTGTTGATTGAAAGTGGAACTGGAGCCCCCGAGCAGACTTGAACTGCCGACCTCGTCCTTACCAAGGACGCGCTCTACCGACTGAGCTACAAGGGCGTCAAGGGACCTCTATCTCGTGAAAACGAAATAAAAGGAACGGACATTTTGCCTTGTAAAAAATTTTCGTCAATACATTTTTCTAAAAATTTTGCAAAAAATGTTTGATTTTTTGTGAAAAACTCTTACGGGGCGGCAACTTTCCCCTTCTCCCGTTCCCGTCGCCGCCTCAAAACTTTTTCCCGCTCTTTGAGCAACGTGTAATCCAGAATATAAGAATCCGCGCAAAACGACGGATCGACATCAATCTCTCCCAATAAATAAAGATTCGTTCCTTTCGAGAAAAAATATTCATCGGCAAGCTCGAACGCTTCTCTCAAAGAATCAGACACCTCTATAAACCGCTCCGCAATCTCTGCCCTTTCCGCTTTATTTACGGGAGGACGGAGCTCAAGCACCTCCCCGCGCAGGCGCATCACCTCCCGGAAATACGGTAAAATGAAATCGACGTCTCGCCCTCTCTCGGATTTTAACGCTGCCGAAAACTTCTCTCCGGCATCCGCAAAACGGCGGATAGCTGCAAATTGTCCGTCTTTCGACAACGGCACATCTTTCGGTTGAAACCGTTCATCCCAATCCTCCTCCGATAAAACGGTCGGTAGCTCAAGCCCGTTATAACAAATCCACTGGAGTGCACCCATTCGCCCCTCTCGCGAAAGCATTCCTGAAATGTATTCTTTCCGTCGTTTTGAAAAATTTGAGGAAAGTATAAGCTCCCGCAACCGCCACACCCGCTTATCTCTGTAATTCAACGCAAGAAATCTTCCGAATGGTCCGGAAGAGACTTCAGGGAAAAGGATTGCCTCCTGTTCGTGCGTGAGCGGCGTTCCCGTGTCCAAGCGCCGGATTACCTCGTCAATTTTCGCAACGGATTCCGCCGCACTGCACGAAACGCGCACGCTCCCGCGAACTTCGTCCGCGCACGCCGCGACCCCGGCCGCTCCCGCGGATGCGAATCCCAAGAAGGTAGCCGGCGCCAACAACAGTGTAACAACGCACTTAAACGAATGCCTCATTGCCGATCCTTCCGCATTTTCTCATAAAAACGAAGATAAACATAATCCTTCAACGGAGAGTCAATTTTTCGTATTTCTCCAAAAAACGGCTTGGCGTTCTTTATCAACCTATTTCTAGTTGCCGGCGGAAGCGCACGCTCTAACGCTTGAACCTCAAATCCCGGTTCAAAAACTTCTTCAAAAAAATCTGCCGATAGCAGTTTTTGACGTTCTTCCGACACGTTAATTGGCGTTCTCATTATCGCCACAAGGCGAGGATAATATTTCCCCTGAAGAGAAAGAAGCAACTCAAGCGCTTTTCCGGAACGTAATTCCTGACGATACGCTTCAAGATGCGTTTTTATTTCTTCTTTGAGCTTAATAAAATTTTCTTCTGATATCCCGGATGCTTGCCCGCGTTTACTCGGAAGTAAAATCGGAAGCTCCAAGCGGTTTAAAAGAATTTCATTCCATGCTGTATCTTTGCTTTCCGCCAAAACTCTCACCCGAAACGACTCTTTAATTTCTGCATCTAATTCAGAATTTTCAACAGCCTCGAGCAATCGCATAACAAGGGACGAACAACGGTTCATTTCTATAAAAAAAGATTGAGAATCCTCCATGGTTTTCGGTCTCAAAAATCGTTCTTGCTCAACGCTTAACGAAGCCCCCGACTCCAGAGCGAAAACAATGTGCTCCGCAATTGCAACAGGAGAGACCCGAGAACCACCAACGCCCAATTCTTCTCCTAACAAAAACGAGTGCGCCAAGATACAACTTACAACACAGGCTATTATCTTTTTCATATCAATTTCGTTTTCTTAATGCTTTTGTTTCATATTTCGTCGTTCCTATTTTCAAATTTTTTGAAACTATTTTCTCATTCGCATGAATCCAATATCCGTCATAGTCCAAGACACCCATGTGTTCATCCGATATTATCGCTAATCCCGGCTCTGGCGCTAATCCATAGAAATGTTCCCAATCGGGTTTAGGCGTAGTCTCAACACAAAAAGAAAGATCCTTCCACTCAACGACAGCCGGAGGAGAGGTGTATTCATTTATAAATGGATAGCCCCGCTCAAGAAATGCGATTTTAGCCCCAGCTTCAAACGATACAACAAACACGAATATATTACATTTCCACCCACCGACATAATTGCCTGGAGGTTGAATCCCCCCATACACCGTTAAATCAATGGGCGAGGCTTTCGCAAACTTTTCTGATTTTTTCAGGCAATATGAATACGCGCCCAAAACAACTTTTTTCTGAAATTCGGTGCTACAAACTCCAACAAAATCATAGTCGCCTTTTTGTAACCCCAAAACGCTTTCGTGATTCACAACGTCTTGATGCCTCCGATAATAAAAGTAATTACCGTTAATTTTCGCTCTTACTTTAAAGATTCCGCTATAGTCCATTTTCAGTGAAACTTTTGCTCCCATTTCAATACAAGACCACCAATCGGAAACGTTTCCGGTAGCGTCAATCCTCCCTATCTCCCATTCTATTTTGTTGTTCCCGGGGAGGTCGTGCTCCCAGAATACGGGGTGGATTGCGACCTCGATAGTTTCGCCTTTTTTGACAAGAATGCGGTCGTTCATTTTGCCGCTTGAATCCTTGACGAAAATGTCAATCGGAATCGGTATAACCACCATCGTTAAGCCGTCCAAATCGTTTTCTAAAACGGCGGGATCGTAAAACGTCTGCGAATATTCAATGTCGAAACGATTTTCATCTCCCGGAAGCAAAAGTTTTCCGTAACGCCGTAATCCTTTCGAAATATCATGCCCTTTTCCGCTTTCCTTCAGCCACTGCGTTCCGTTGACGCGTACATCGCATCCGTCATCGGAAACAAGAGCAACTGCAGCAACGTGCGCGTTCCCGTCCGCATCCGTCGTAAGCGAAATTTGCGTCGAATATTTTTCCTTTACCGGAGGCAGGTTTTTCCTCGGATTAACGAGCGTGCTGTTGGATTGAGCCAATTCGCCTCTTCTCGCCCGTTCGATTTCCGCCTCAAAGCAGGAATATTCGGAAACAACGGAGCAAATATCGTCGCCGAGAATTTCAAATGCCGCAAATCCCGAAGGCGCAAAAGCGAACCACCCGAGAGCGACAGCTATCGTTAACGTCAGTAGTTTTGTTTTCATAAGAGATTCATTTTTTGCGGGAACGCCGCTTCTTTATTTCTTCGTCCGCATACTTTATGAAACGGTCGCCCGCCTGTTCCATTCCCCGAATCTTCGGAATTTTTCTCGCAGCGATTTTCGCCTTGTTAAATTGTTCCAAATGCAAATACATCCACGAGAGACGGAAATAAAGCCGCGTCTGCGCAACCGGTCTTTTCGCATAATACTTCGGAATAAACCGTTCCGATTGCCAGCACGCATACGGGTAAAATTTCTTTCCGCTAAGGCGTGCTTCACGGATGTGAAATTCGAAATCCCGAACAAAATATTCTGCCGCCTTTTTATCTTTTTCCACCAATTCCGTTCCGAAATACGGAGTAAGCCAACCGGCTTCAATTAAAAGACGAAGAGCATCGCGTTCCCGCAACTGCCACTCGGGAACTTTGCCGTTTCTCCGTTCAAATCCGGGCTTCTCGTAGGGCGGCGGCGGAAGATATGCCACCGTCGAAATGATTTCGCTCAAGGCAATCAACGATGCTCGTTGCCGTTCGATTCGCTTATGTTTCAGATTGCGCTCGACAAAATCCAATGCCTGCAAAACCGCATAAAACTGTGCTCCCCGCGTCAGTTTGGATTGAGCCTTCATATAATTGTAAACCTGCCAATAGCCGCGCGGGTCGTATTTGAGCGGAACGGCGCGCCCTTGGTTTTGATTTTTCTCCAAAAACGCGCGGACTTTTTCCCGCACGACCTGCGGATTATACGGAGGTTCGGAAACATACTTTTCCAAAAATTCTTCCAGCTCTCCCCGGAAAAACGTTTCCGCTTCAAGCGGAAGGACGTAAGAGAAGAAGACAACACTACAGACACAAAAGAATTTCAAGACAGCAAACACTACCGACAAAGTAGGCGTTATTCCTGTGAAACGCAACCGACTCTTTGCTCCCTTCGCGTTAAAAAATTATCCGTGAAAACCGGTGGAAATCCGTGGGTTTGATACGCTCGCCCGTTCCCGTGGTAAAGACCGGAAGGTTTTCACTCCCATTAAAAACCAGAGGAAATTCGTGGATAAAAAACAGCGTTCCCGTGAGGAAGTTGACTTCCGTCGCGGGAACGCGTTTTTTTTTTGACGGGAACGCCGGGCTTAACGTCCGGCAAGCGTCATGAGGAATTCCGCATTCGTTTTGGTTTTCTTCATGCGGGAGATGAGCATTTCCATCGCTTCAATCGAGGGCACGCCCTTCATCGCACGGCGCATGGAGTAAACGCACTGCATTTCCTGCGGATGGTAGAGCAACTCTTCCTTACGCGTTCCCGAGCGCTCAAAATTAATCGCCGGGTAAATGCGTTTGTTCGCGAGGTCGCGATCGAGGTCGAGCTCCATGTTTCCGGTGCCCTTAAATTCTTCGAAAATCACTTCGTCCATCTTCGAACCGGTGTCGATGAGCGCCGTTCCGAGAATCGTAAGCGAGCCGCCGTCTTCGATATTGCGAGCCGAGCCGAAGAAGCGCTTCGGTTTGGAAAGCGCACCCGCTTCAACCCCGCCGGAAAGAATTTTTCCGCCGTTGGGCATGAGCGTATTATACGCACGGGCGAGGCGCGTAATCGAGTCGAGCAGAATAATCACGTCTTTCCCGAGTTCGACCATGCGGCGCGCGCGCTCAATCACCATTTCCGCGACGTGAACGTGGTTTTCCGCATTTTCGTCGAAAGTGGAGGAAATCACTTCGCCGTGCTTGGTTTTGCGCTTAAAATCCGTTACTTCTTCCGGACGTTCGTCGACGAGAAGCACGATCAGATGCGCGTTCGGCTTATTTTTTGCAATGGAATTGGCGATTGCCTGCAAAAGCACGGTTTTCCCCGTGCGCGGCGGCGCGACGATGAGTCCGCGCTGCCCGAGCCCGATCGGGCAAAGCAAATCCACACAACGCATCGACAAATTGTTCCACTCCACCGTGTTGTCCGTTTCGAGCATGATGCGTTCGGTCGGATAATACGGCGTCAATTCGGTAAACGGCGTCAAATCCTTCACGCTTTCGGGTTCTGCGCCCATAATCGAAGAAACGTGAACGACAATCGGCGCCGTTTCGCCCTTCATCGGCGGGAACGCAATCGCCTCGACATCGTGTCCGCGCTGCAAACCGTATTTTTCGATCAAACTCTTCGGCACAAACGCGCTCAATTCCTTCACGCGGTAACTGTCGCAACCGTAAAGCAAAAGCCCGTTCCCGTCGGCGAGAAGTTCCAAGGTCCCGCAAATTTTAATCGGACGGCTTTCGGCAAACGCCGCACGAAGAATTTTCTTCACGAGCGGGCGGCGCACCGGATTACGGAAAACGGGAATTCCGAACGACTTCGCCGCCGAGATCAACAGCGACATCGACGACTCGTAAACCTCGTTAAAATCAATCGGCGCCGCCGGCAAATCGTCTTCCAACTCCGCCTTCGCGGGAACGCTCGGCGCTTCGCCCTCTGCGGCGGGAACGAGTTCCGGCGCGACAAACGGCGAACCCTTATCCGCACGCTTGGCGACGTGGCGCGCCAACTTCGCCAACTCTTCCAAATACGCTTCGTTCCCGAGCAAATTGTAATCAAAAACCGCGCCCAACGAGAGCGCCGCTTCCTCTGCGGAATCCGCATTGGCAAGCTCTCCCCAATTACGCTTTTGCGCCGGCTTATTGTCATTCGGACGGAATTTTTCAAATTTTCCCTGCGGGTTAAATTTCCCGCCGCCGAACTTCGGAGCTTTCGGCAAGAACGGCTTTTTCTCCCAAGGCTTTGCGGGAACGCCGCCCTGCCCCGGATTCGGAGCCGCCGGATTTCCGTTGTTCCCGCCGCTTTCGCCTCCCTGCTGCGGCGCGGAAGCGTTTCGTTCCCACGTTTTTTTCCACGGACGATCCTTCTTTTCCCAGGGCTTGGCGCCTTCTGCGGGTTTCGCCGCAGGCGCAGAAACTTCCGGAGCGGAGGCGGGAGCGGGCTCTGCCGCTACGGGAGCCGCCGGAACCGGTTCGGGTGCGGATTCCGCTTTGGGCGCAGGCGCCGGGGCGGGAGGCTCTTCCTCCGGATCAAACGAAAATACGGACTTCGGCGGCGAAGGCATTTTCGGCATCGCCGGCTTCTCGGCAACGGGCGCACTCGGTTCAACCGTTGCGGGAACGGGCGCTTCCGCCGGTTCAATCGGGTCAAAACTGAAAACTTCCGGCGCCGCTTCCGTCGCGCCCGCAGCAGGTGCGCTTTCCTCCGGCGCAGACGCTTCTTCCGCCGTTTTTTTCGGACGTCCGCGGCGCTTCGGTACAGATGCCGTTGCGGGAGCATCGGGATTTTTCGGCGGACGCCCGCGACGCTTCGGCGCGGCGGGTGCCGCAGCTTCGGCGGGAACGCCCTCGTTGGTCAAAGAGATTTCGCTAAGTTCAGGATTTTCGTTATCCATGGTTTCGGGTCCTTTTTTCTGTTCTAAAAAATAAAAAATTTATCGTGTAAAAAACTTGGCACATTCGCGCACTTGCGCTTCGAGAAATTCGCGGGAACCGTCGTTAAAAATCACAAAATCCGCCCGGCGAACCTTTTCCGCAAGAGGAAGTTGCGCCACAATGCGTTCCCGCGCCCGCGCCGCCGGAAGTCCGCGCTGCTCCAACCGCGCGAGTTGGATTTCCTCCGAAGCGGCAACACAAACCGTCGCGTCAAAATCGCTTTCATAATTTTTCTCAAACAAAAGCGGAACTTCGACAACAAATTTTTCTCCGTCGGCGAAATTTGATATTTTTTTCCGCCACGCCGCCCGAATTTTCGGGTGCATAAATGCCTCCAAGTCGGCAAGCGCCGCTTTGTCGGAAAAAACAATTTTCGCAAGCTCGGGCTTGTTCACGGAACCGTCTTCCGACAACGCCGTTTCCCCGAAACGTTCCCGCACGAAACGACAGGTTGCCGGCTCCGAATGAAGTTCAGAGGCAATTCTATCCGTATCGATAACGGCGAAACCGAGCTTTTTGAAAGCAGGAAGAACCGAAGATTTCCCGCACCCGATTCCGCCCGTAAGGCCGAGAGTCATTGTTTGAAATCTCCTAATTTGACGGGAAGAAGAAGCGGTTTTGCAATAAGCAGTGCCAATTAGAAGCATTTCGTTTCCCGCCGTCAAGCCGGGAAGCACTCGCACGGGAACGCCCTTCACTCCCGATTTTTATTCCCGAAAAAAAATTTTTAGACAAAAAACAAAATCCGTTCCGCTCCGTTTATGTTTTTGAGGTTAATAGAGAAGTTAGAGAGTCAAGTCAGTTGAGAGAGAAAAAGGGCGTGCGCGGAACATAGTTTCGCGCACGTTTCTCTTTTTACGAAAGCGGGATTTAGCGCGTACCATTGCTCAACGGCACGGCTTGTTGTTCCCGTGTGTTTTTTCCTTGGTCCCCATTAAAAACGAGTTCCCGCAGACCGCCTTTGTAATTGAGGGGAATCACCCTCCGCCCTTTAATAGCGGAATGTTCATTGTTGTGTTTGTGCTTATTTTCGGCGCAGTGCTTCTCGGTGTTTTCTCGATGTTGGTCGGCGCGCTGTCTATGTTTATCGCAAGATTTTTCGTCAAAGAACCAAATCGCACGCGAAAACTCTTTCTGGCGTTTTTTATTCCGATTTTCGTGATGTTCTCGTTTCCCGTAACTTTCGGAGCAGGAAACGCAGTCGTTGCAAGTTTTGTCGGAACCGATATCGGAGTCGGCGACTGGTTTTACATCAACGTTTCCCGCAACTACAGTCTGTGTTTTGTCGATACCACGGAATACGGCGGACACATCGGCAGTTCCGCCGGAGGAGTCCCGCTCGTTCCCGATGTTGTCGAAATTTGCGAACGCGGGAACGTCCTTTTAGGAAAATTGGAAAACGGAAAGTTTTTTAGCTTCAATACCGAAAGCGAAAAACCGGAAATTTACGCGGACAAACCAGCTCTGATTGCAGCGGTTCCCGAGGCGAAAGGAGCGGAACTCGTTCCCGCAGGAGATTTTTACCGACAAAAAGTACGCCAACTCTACGGAGTGTGGTTTCACATTCTCCCCGTATTGTCCATCATGCTGACGGCGGCAGGGGCAATCGGGATTTGCCGCTTTGTGTTGAGAAAGCGCCCGACGACTAATCCTCAACCTTAATGTCCTTGTTGCGGGAACGCGGACCGCCGGCGCGAAGCCAAGCGTTGATGAAGCCGTCGAGCTCGCCGTCCATCACCGCCTGAATATTTCCCGTTTCGTAGCCCGTGCGCAGGTCTTTAACCATTTGATACGGCTGGAAAACGTAGGAACGAATCTGGTTACCCCAACCGATTTCGCCCTTTTCGCCGTAAAACTTTTCCATTTCGGCGCGTTTGTCGTCTTCCATTTTTTCGTAAATGCGCGCTTTCAAAATGCGCATCGCAAGCTCTTTGTTCTGGTGCTGGGAGCGTTCCCGCTGGCACGCGACGACGATTCCCGTGGGCAAGTGCGTGAGGCGCACGGCGGATTCCGTGCGGTTGACGTGTTGCCCGCCCGCGCCGGAAGCGCGGTAAACGTCGATGCGCAAATCTTCGTCCTTAATCTCGACGTTGATGTCGTCTTTGATATCGGCAACGATATCGACGCTTGCAAACGACGTGTGGCGGCGCTTGTTCGCGTCGAACGGCGAAATGCGCACGAGGCGGTGCACGCCGCGCTCGGCCTTGACGTAGCCGTAGGCATTTTCTCCGTCAAAACGCAAAACCGCCGTGGAGATTCCCGCGCCTTCTCCGTCCTGCAAATCTTCGATGCTGACTTTGAACCCGCGGCGCTCGCCCCAACGCATATACATTCGCATGAGCATTCCCGCCCAATCGCAGGCTTCCGTGCCGCCCGCGCCGGCCTTGATCATGACGATGGCGGACGACTTGTCGTGCGGTCCGGAAAGGAAGGAGGAAATTTCGAGCGTGTCGATTTCTTCAAGCATCGTTCCCGCCTCGGAATCGAGCGCGTCGAGCTCGTCGCTCGCTCCCGCGTCGTCTTCTCCCATTTCGCCGATGAGCTCGGCGAGCGTCTGCAAATCCTCCACGCGGCGCAAAAAAGCGATGAGCGGCGTTACCGTAGCTTTCAGCGACGTGCTTTCGGAAATAACGCCCTGAGCCGCCTGCTGGTCGTTCCAAAAATCCGGTTCGGACATCTTGGCTTCCAGAGCGGCAATGCGTTCCTGCTTCGCGGGAACGTCGAGAAATTTGTAAAGATGCCCGCTACGACGAACGATTTCGTCAATCTTTGCGCGGGTTTCGGGAGAAATATACATGGCGGGAAAACGTAATCTGCGGGAAGCGTCAGGTCAAACGTGAAGGCGTAGACTTCTTTCGCGGAGGCTTGGAATTTTTCTTTTTTTTCGAAGGCTCCTCACAAAGGACCAATTCGGGAACAAAATCGCTTACTTGCGATTCCATAAAATGAAATAACGCATTTGCCCCCAACCTCTCCTCCGCAACAGAAACCGCTATTTTCGAGGAATCAATTCCAATCCAGCGCCTTCCCAGATTTTGGGCAACTTCAAGCGTCGTTCCCGAGCCGCAAAAGAAATCCAAAACCACACTTCCTTCCTCGGAAGAAGCCCGAATGATACTCTCCAATAAATCCTTGTTTTTTTCCGTGGGATAACGCGGATACTGCGGATCCTTAAAATCCCAAATATCCTGCATTTTCTTTCCCTGCTGTCGGTCTGCAAAAATTTTTCGGCGAGGAACTCCATTTTTTGACCACTCAATTTCCCCTGCCTCGTCAAGCTTTTCCAACTCTTCGGGAGCCGAGCGCCAATGCCGCCCCGGCGGCGGGAGAATTCCGCGGAATTTTCCGCCGGTGGGTCCGTTTTGTGTCTCCCCCGGAGCATGAAGCGGAATGGTTGTGTACGAACGTCCGGAAGAATCTTTCTTCGGGAAAAGGCGGGCACGATCCTCCGCCGAATATTCCATCCGCGGCTCATTCCAAATCGGATCCGCGGTTTTTGAATAAAAAAGGATCAAATCCTTTACGTTCCCATAGGCTTTTCGTGAAAAATTTTTCGGGTTACATTTTATTCTCGTGATATCATTTCGAAAATTTTCCGCACCAAAAATTTCGTCCATTATGAGTTTTACATAGTGACCAATTTTGTAATCTATGTGCAGATAAATCGAACCTTTCGGAGAAAGCAGGTCCCGGGCAAAAATCAAACGTTCCCGCAAAAACTCAATAAAATCCGCCCCTGTCCGCCGATCAGAATAAGCAAGAGTATCCGTTTTTTTGGAACTGATCGTGCTAACTCTTGTTTTACTGAAAGTAAAATCCGTATTGGTGGAAAACGGAGGGTCAATATAGATTAAGTCAATCTTGCCCCGCACATTCGGATTTTCGGAAAAAGCCCGTAAAACAGGAAGATTGTCCCCTAAGATCAACGTGTTTTTCGAAATATCAAAGCCGTAGAGCTCTGCAACAGGCGTTATCGCCCGAATCGCACGTTCCGTTTTCTTCCCCTCGTAAAAAAGTTCCATCGCGATTAAAGACTGTGCAGAAAATCACGCAAACACAGAGCGCTCATAACATCCGCGTTCGCGTTGATAATTTGAGAGTACATTTTATTTTTTCCGGGAATATAGCAAACGCCGTCCGCAATAACTATTTTCCGGACCTTTCCAAGCGTTTGAGCGTTAAGCGTTGAAAACGCATCGTGCAACTGCGCATTTTGATGCCCGCCAAAATCCGTCAGAAACTTCGCCTCTCCGATAACAAAAACGCCTTTTATTCTTGCAACAAAATCGAGTCCTTTTTCCCGATTGTATCCGAGCGTTTTTCGGCACCACTCTTTCATTTCACTATCTCCGGCATCAAGAATCACGTCTCCGGACGCAGTATCAAATTCTTCCGTCGAAACAAGCGGAAATCCGCACGCACCCGTTTGGAGCCAATGACGGAACATCGGTCCTATTTGCCGATTGGTTTCTTTAGGCGTTTCGCATCGCTTCCTAACTTCTGCCAACCCCAACTCGTAAAGCCTTCCACAGAGTCGATTTATCGTTTTCGGATTCCGTTCAATCGCACTACGATCGCGCCGCAAATAGGCGACATAAGAATCTTTGATCGGAAACAGTTCAAGCCGTAGCAGCGCCTCAATCAGATCCTTGCTTTTCCTCGAGACAAAGCAAGTTTCTATGTCTTTCCAAACATTCTCATCCAACTCTCTGGAAATCTCCGGATTCATCGGATAAACACGAAAAAGTTCATCCAAGTAATTACTCTGATTCGCAAAATCGATGCTTCGTTGCGTCCAAAAATTCATGGGAACATTCTATCCGAGAAAAAACGTAGGTCAAACCAGCCTTTTTTAGAAAAAAAAAGTCTTGCATACGAGCGAGCGGAGTGGTTTCATTTCGGACTTTCGGTTGTCGGGGCGTAGCGCAGTCTGGCTAGCGCGCTTCGTTCGGGACGAAGAGGTCGGAGGTTCGAATCCTCTCGCCCCGACCAGCCGAACAAAAAGCCCGCCGCAACGCGGGCTTTTTTGTTACCGGAGAAAAATCGCCATGAGCTTAAAAGAAAAACACGATGAAATCCTTGCGGAACTCGAGCCCTTTGAAGATCCGCAAGACCGCTTTCAATACCTGATCGACCGCGCGAAATCCGCGCCCGCGCTTGATGACGGGCAGCGCGTTCCCGCGAATCTGGTCGAGGGCTGCACATCTCAACTCTGGCTCGTGTGCCGTTTTGAAAACGGAGTTTGCCGCATCGATATTGATGCCGATGCCGTCATCACGAAAGGAATCGCCTCGCTCATTCGCGATTATTTCGACGGTGCGAAACCGGAAGAAATCGTTTCCGACAATGTCGACTTTCTCGCCTCGGCAGGGATCGACCAACACCTTTCGCCGAACCGCCGCAGCGGGCTTTCCAATCTCGTCGGCAAAATTCATGCTTTCGCAAAAAGTTGTCTGTAATTATTGAAAGCCTTCCGTTCCTTTCACACAAACTTTCAGGTCTCACCTTTAAACTCCCGACTCAAGACAATGCTTCCCCCGCAAATCGCCGAACTTTATCCGTTTTCTCACAATTTTTTTGAAACTGAAAGCGGGCGTATTCACTACGTCGATACGGGAACGGGCGAACGCGGGAACGTCGTTTTGCTTCACGGAAATCCGTCGTGGTCGTTTCTGTGGCGCGATTTGATCAAAGAACTTTCCGCGCGCGGATTCCGTTGCATCGCGCCGGACCACATCGGAATGGGACTTTCGGACAAACCGCAAAAATTTTTACACCTCGCAGACCGAATCGCCCACGTCGAGGCTTTGCTCACACATCTCGGCATCGAAAAGTTTTCGCTCTGCGTACACGATTGGGGCGGAGCAATCGGGAGCGGCGTGGCAACGCGTTCGCCGGAAAAAATCGAAAAACTCGTTATCACCAATACGGCGGCGTTTCGTTCGCTGAATATTCCGAAACGCATCGCCGTTTGCAAAATTCCGGTCTTCGGTCCGTTCATCGTCAAGGCGTTCAACGCCTTTGCGTGGCCCGCAACGTTCATGTCCGTCCGCAAAAAACTTTCCTCCGCCGTCAAAGCCGGATTTCTCTTTCCGTACCGCACGTTCCGTTCCCGCACGGCGGTGGCAAATTTCGTGCGCGATATTCCGCTCACGCCAAAACATCCGACCTACGCCACGCTGAGCGAAATCGAAAACGCACTCCCGCGCCTCGCGGAAAAACCGATGCTCATCGCCTGGGGCGGGCTCGATTTTTGCTTCGATGACACCTTTTTTAACGGGTGGAAACAACGTTTCCCCAATGCGGAAACGCTCTACACGCCCGATGCCGGACACTACCTGCTCGAAGACGCCGGAGAAAAACTCGTTCCCGCGATCTCGGATTTTCTGAGCCGCTAACCGCCGCGCGCTCCCGCGCTTCCCGATGCATCAGTTCGGGCGATCATTGTCTACCGGAAAGAAAGCAATTAAACCTCGACAACATTCCGCGCCTCGTGTTGACTATCGAAAATCGTCTCACTCAGCACAATGGCTTGCTCAAAACTTCCCGATGTCTACATCATTTCCCTTGCCCGCTCGCAAGAACGGCGGCAGTTGATGACCGCTCAAAAAGAAGCGCTCATTTCCGC
This sequence comes from Opitutales bacterium, assembly GCA_017935025.1. GTDB lineage: Bacteria > Verrucomicrobiota > Verrucomicrobiia > Opitutales > UBA953 > Spyradosoma. Next base: position 13,611 of record JAGBIL010000007.1, read on the forward strand.
CGGATACACAGGGGAAATTACCTTCTTCGATGCCGTCGACGCGGCAGATCCTCAATTTGCAAAAAAATCGCGCTACAGTGCGATCCGTGCGCACGTTTCAGGAAAACCGTTAACGCCGGGCGAACAAGCCTGCTATGCCTCCCATTACAATTTATGGGAACTCATTTATAAATTCCGTAATGAAAATGGTGATACGCAGAACTGCGACGACGGTATTATCGTCATGGAGGACGACATAAAAATTTCCCCGCAGGAGTTTATCTCCGCCGCACGGGCGTGTACACGCAGCACCTGGGCTTGCGTCCGGCTCGCAACATCAAAACCTATTCTCTCCTCCGCGATTACTCCGCCTTTTTTCACGGCACGAAATGCCGGTGGAGGCGCACAAGCCTATTTCCTGAGGAACACCGCCGCCGGACAGTTTCTGAAACATTCCCGGAAGTGGGTACGACCCGTAGACGATTTCATGGACAGATATTGGCAACACAATGTCGAATACATTTTGGTTTATCCATCGCCTATCTCCTCTTTTGAAACGAGAAGCGAGATCGACGCGTTCCCGCAAAAACGGACGACGACCTGCAAATCGCGCCCGTGGTGGGCGCGTCCGACAAAAGAAATTTTCCGTATTTTCGATAAATTTCGGAAAAACCGTGCATGGAACAAATTCTCACACAGGAAATCTGTCGGATTTTAGCCGAAACAATATCCGAAAAAGAAAAGCGACCGGGATTTATCCGACCGCTTTCTGAAAAATCCGTTCCCGCGGGAACGAAAAAAACTACTTTTCGTTTTTAAGAATTTTAATGAAGGCTTCCTGCGGAATGGAAACTTTCCCGATTTCCTTCATACGCTTTTTGCCTTCCTTTTGCTTATCAAGCAACTTGCGCTTACGCGTAATATCTCCGCCGTAGCACTTGGCGAGAACGTCTTTCCCGACGGAGCCGAGCGTTTCGCGGGCGATGATTTTTCCGCCGACAGCCGCCTGGATCGCAATTTTGAAAAGCTGGCGGGGGAGAAGTTCCTTGAGTCGCTCGCAAAGGCGCCGCCCGTTGGATTCCGCCTTGGTCGTGTGCACGATACTCGAAAACGCGTCCACGGGATCACCGTTGACCAGAATGTCGAGCTTAACCAAATCGCTTTCGACGTAATCGCCGAACTCGTAATCCATCGAGCCGTACCCGCGCGTAATGGATTTGAGGCGGTCGTTAAAATCAACAAGAATTTCGTTCAGCGGGAGCACGCAGGAAAGCATGACGCGCTGATCGTCGATTGTATCAATGTGATCGCAGATCCCGCGTTTTTCCTGAATAAGCGTAAGCATATCGCCGATGCTCGTACTCGGAACGTGAATGTGCGCACGAACGGTCGGCTCCTCCATTTTTTCAATTTCCGCTGCCGGCGGCATGAGCGAGGGATTATCGATTTTGGAAAGTTTTCCGCCGTGGGTATAAACCTTGTAAATAACGCTCGGATACGTAGAAATGATATCAAGATCGTATTCCCGGCGCAAACGCTCCTGAATAATTTCCATGTGGAGCAATCCGAGAAATCCGCAACGGAAACCGAAGCCGAGCGCGACGGAGCTTTCCGCCGTATAAGTGAGCGCCGCATCGTTGATCGCGAGCTTGGCAAGCCCGGCTTTAAGTTTTTCGTACTCGCTCGTATCCAACGGATAAATACCGCTGAAAACCATCGGGCGTACTTCCTTAAACCCGGGAACGGGCTCTTTTGCCGCCGCGTTCGCGTGCGTGAGCGTATCGCCGATTTTGACTTCGGAAACGTCGCGAATGTTTGTAACGACGTAGCCGACCATGCCCGGCTCAAGCGCGTCCGCCGCTTTCATTTTCGGCGAAAAAATCCCGACTTCCTTAATTTGGCTTTTAGCGCCCGTCGCCATGAGCTGAATCTGGTCGCCCGGCTTGAACGAGCCCGAAAAAACGCGCACGTAAGTGATAACACCTTTGTACGTATCAAATTTTGAGTCAAAAATCAGAGCTCGCGGAGCGGGATAATCCGCCCACTTCGGCGCGGGAACGTTTTTGACGACGGCTTCCAAAATATCCGTAATTCCCAGCCCGCTTTTGCCCGAAGCTAAAATCGCCTCGTCGGCGGGAATAGCAAGCACGTCTTCCACTTGGCGCTTTGCCTCCTCCGGGTGCGCGCTCGGCAGGTCGATTTTGTTGATAACGGGAATAATCGTGAGGTCCTGCTGTAACGCGAGCGTAGCATTTGCAACGGTTTGCGCCTCCACGCCCTGCGACGCGTCGATGAGCAGGCACGCACCTTCGCAGGAAGCGAGCGAACGCGAAACCTCGTAGGAAAAGTCCACGTGGCCGGGCGTATCGATCAGATTCAGCAAATACGTGTTCCCGTCCTGCGCCGTGTAATTCATCGAAACGGGATGGCTCTTAATCGTAATGCCCTTTTCGCGCTCAAGATCCATCGCGTCCAGGAGCTGATCCTTCATCTGGCGCAATTCCACCGTTTTCGTATGTTCAAGCAAACGGTCGGAGAGCGTCGTTTTCCCGTGGTCGACGTGAGCGATGATACAAAAGTTGCGAATGTTGCTGATCTCAGGCATTAGGCGTTCCCGTAATGTTGAAAAAATTGAACGCACATTTAAACGGATTTGACGCGGGAACGCAAAACGCATTTTGAGACCGGGAAACAAGCGTGAAACGGACAAAAAAAGCCGGCGAAGACAAATGTCCTCACCGTTTTTTTTTTCAAAAAAGCTGTTTTACTTTTTTCCGCCGATAGCTTTTCTCGCGTCGTCGAGGTCGGTTCCGTCTTCGAGAACCTGTTTTCCCTTAGCATCAAAAATGCGGAAATCCGGCAATTTTTTGACGCGGTATTTCATGAGGAAGCGCTGGGATTCATTCGGCTCCGGCTCCATCACCAACCACGGCATTTTCGTTTTTTTCGCGTAAGCGAGCACTTCTTCCCGGCTCTTTCCGTACGTGAAGAAAACGATTTCGATTTTATCTTTGTTTTTCTTGTAAAACGCGGCAAGCTGCTTCGTAAACTTTTCGCACTGCGGAGAACGCTCGTCCGCGCAATAAATACCGATAAATTTTTTCTTCTTCAACGCATCTGCGGGAACACCTTTTCCTTTCGCAGAAACCAAACCTTTTCTGAAAAATATGCTCCAATCTTCTTTCGTTCCCGCAGATGTCGTATCTTTTTCTCCCGTAATGACGCGGCGGATAATGCGCAAATCAATTTCGTTGGCAACGAGAAGTTTTCCCGTTTTCGCGTCGTAGAAACGGAAATTGGGAATGCCGCGTATTCCGTTGCGCCCCTTGTAGTTGCCGACGGCGGGAGAATTTTTATCCACGGTAAGCCACGGCATTTTATATTCGCTCATGTATTTCAGGACCTGTTCCTGCGTATCGTCGCACCCGACGAGAACGACTTCCATCTGATCCTTAAACTCTTCGTAAAACTCAATCAAACGCGGTGTAAAGTGCTTACACGGCGCACACCACGAAGCGGATGCGTAAATTCCGACGTATTTTTTGCCTTTCAGTGCGTCGGCAAGTTTGACCTCCGTCCCGTCCGCACGGAAAAGTCCGTCCGAAAAAAGCTCACGCCAATTTTCCTTCGGAGAGCCTACATCAACGGGCGCGGCGAAAAGCGCGGGAACAAACGCCCCGAAAAATGCGGAGAACAAAGCAACAACGCCAATCAGAGAAAGGGTAATTTTCTTCATACGCCAAAGATTACGTTCCCGCCTCCGTTCCCGCAAATTGAAATTTAGCGAAGCATAATGAGAGGAATGGGAAGAAAGAGAAGAATGAGTATTTTCCCGTTTCTCTCATTCACCCCATTCTTCTCATTAATCACCTGGCGCTTCGCTAAATTTCAATTTTGCGTTTATCGAAGAGAAAAACAAAAATTCGCCGCAATGAAAACGCTCGCTTCGCTGTTTCTCGCCGTTGCCCTTTGCGTTCCCGTGGTGATTTTCGGGAGCGATGTCCGCAATGTCGTTTTCCCCGAGCCGCAAAAAATCGAAATTTCCGCCGACGAGGGAACGACTTCTGAGGCGGCGAAAAACCTGCGTTTTTGTATCGATGCCTCTTGCGGGAACGAAGGCTACCGCATCGAAATTTTGCCGGAGGAAATTGTTGTTTCCCACGCGACGGAAGCCGGAAAGTTTTACGCGGAAAAAACGCTGGAACAGTTGAAAAATCACTACGGGAACGCGCTCCCGCTCCTGCGCATCGAAGACGCTCCCGCAATGCGTTGGCGCGGGTTGCACTTGGACGTTTCCCGCCATTTTTTCTCCGTCGAAGAAATCAAAAAGTTCATCGACACGATGGCGTTTTACAAATTTAACCGCCTGCATTTTCACCTGACGGACGGGCCCGGCTGGCGCATCGAAATCAAAAAATATCCGCGTCTCACGCAAATCGGAGCGTGGCGCGTCGACAAAACCGACCGCGAATGGAATTGGCGCGAAACGGAAATTCCGCTCGGCGGGAACGCCGAAACGCGCAAGCTCTACGGCGGCTTTTACACGCAGGACGAAATCCGCGAACTCGTCCGCTTCGCGAAGGAGCGCCACGTTGTCATCGTTCCCGAAATCGAAATGCCCGGGCATTCCTTTGCCGCAATGATGGCGTATCCCGAACTCGCCTGTGCCGGAAACAACGTTCCCGTGGACGGCTTGCGCGGGAAGGACATGGTTTGCGTCGGCAAACCGGAAACGACGCAGTTTTTCATCGACGTGCTTTCGGAATTCGCCGCGCTGTTTCCGGAGTCGCCGATTCACGTCGGCGGCGACGAAGTTTGGCATGAATGCTGGCTCGATTGCCCGGATTGCCGCGCGCGCATGAAGCGGGAAAACCTGAAAAGTAGCGTCGAACTCCAAACCGTTTTCATGCGCGATATCATTGCGTTTTTGAAAAAACAAAATCGCGAAATCATCGCCTGGGACGAAATTTTTGCGGGCGGACTTTCCGACGAACACGTCGCCACGATGGTTTGGCGGGAACCGGAACTCGGCTACCGCGCCGCCGAGCGAGGTCCCGTCATCCTCTGTCCGGGCGAATGGCTTTATTTCGATATGTATCAGGGCAAACCGGAAAGCGAGCCGCTCGCCATCGGCGGTTTTATTCCGCTGGAAAAAGTTTACGAATTTTCGCCGTTCCCGCAGGATCTTTCGGAAAAAGCCCGGAAAAATATTCTCGGAATTCAGGCGAATCTGTGGACAGAAAACATGACGACGATGGCGCACGTCGAATACATGCTGTTCCCGCGCGCATTTGCGCTGATGGATATCGCCTGGCACGGCGCGCCGCGCAATTACGCGCGCTTGCTCGAACAAATCCGCCTGCAACTCCCGAACCTCAAAGCCCGCAACTGCAATTTCCGCCCGTTGGAAAAATAATTTGCGAAAAAAAACGCCGTTCCCGTCATTCCTGTCCAAAACGTTTTTGGCAACGCGGGAGAGGGGTTTATTTTACGGACTGTCATAGATAGGAGTTTCCGTATGTCAAGGGCGAGAGTTTTTTCGGGTTTGTCGGGCGCCGGAGTTGAGGCGGATGAGGAGCTTTCGCATGCAAGCGACGAGTGCTTTTTCTTTTTTTTAGAAAACTCAGAGCCTCGGAGGGGCGTTATGTTCTAAAACCCTACGCGTAAGCGTAGGGAAAGGAACGAAAAAACAACGAGCCTTGAAAAGGCGAAACAAAGCCGAATGATGCGCGGAGACTCGGTGTCCGCGTTCCTCCGCAACCAAAACGTTTTGGGACAGTAACGCCGTTCCCGTCAGTTCAGAAACCAGATAGAGCAAGTCAGGTAGCCGGCGAAGCAAAGCCAAACGGCGTAAGGAATTTGCCAATACGCCGCGCGCGGGCTGATTTTCCGGTATTCGCAAATCGTTTTCAGCACCAGTGCAAGCAGGACCAGGAGCCACGCGAACGAAACGCCGAACGCACGGAAGCTGAAAAACACAAAGCACCACGAAAAATTTACCGCAAGGCTCGCGGCGTAAATGATGAGCGCGCGGCGGCGAATCGCGGCTTTTTCTGGCGACTTTTCCGCCCAAATCATTGCCGCGCTCAATCCCATGAGGAAATAAAGCGCCGTCCACACAATCGGGAAAATTACCGCCGACGGCGCAAGCGGCGGCGTTTGAATTTCGGCGTAGAGCGTCCTCATTCCCGCCGAAGTAAAATACGCGGCGAGCGCGCCCACGCCCATCGCAATTAAAATCGAAACCACATACGCATTAATTTTGTCTTTCATCGTTTTTCTCCACTTTTTAAGCGGCACAAATTCCAAAAATGCTTTTGCGTTCCCGCGGGAACGTTTTTTAGACTCGCGGGAAAATTTCATTCTGATGGACGCCGCACAACAAATTGCACTTTTGAAACAACGTACCGAAGTTTTTCTCGGTGAAGAACAGCTGCTTGAACGCATCAAGGCGGGCAAGAAACTCCGCGTAAAACTCGGCGTCGATCCCACGCGTCCCGACCTGACTTTCGGGCACATGGTCGTTTTCAACAAACTGCGCCAATTCCAGGATTTGGGACACCAGGCCGTGCTCGTCATCGGCGATTTTACAACGCGCATCGGCGATCCGTCCGGACGCAGTTCCACGCGCCCGGTTCTGACGATTGAAGAAATCGAAGCCAACGCAAAAACCTACCTCGATCAGGCTTTTAAAATTCTCGACCCGGAAAAAACCGAAGTCCGCCGCAACAGCGAATGGTTCGGCAAATGGTCGATGATCGACACGCTGCAACTCGCCCGCCAAATGACCGTGGCGCGTATGCTCGAACGCGACGATTTCGCGAAGCGCTACGCCTCGAAAACGCCGATTTCGATTATCGAATTCCTTTACCCGCTCCTGCAGGGCCGCGATTCCGTCGAGCTGCAAAGCGACGTCGAAATCGGCGGGACCGACCAGCTTTTTAACAATCTTGTCGGCCGACAGCTTCAAAAAGAAGCGGGAATGCCGGAACAAGCCGTGATTACAATGCCGCTTCTCGTCGGCTTGGACGGCGAACGCAAAATGTCCAAAAGCTACGGGAACTACATCGCGTTGAACGATTCCGCGAAAGATATGTTCGGCAAAGTGATGAGCGTTCCCGACGCCACGATGTGGGTTTACTACGAACTGCTTTTGGAAAAATCGCCCTCGGAAATCGCTGCGATGAAAAACGAGCATCCGATGGAAATGAAAAAGCAACTCGCCGCTGCACTCACCGCAAAATTCTACGGCGAAGAAGCCGGACGCTACGAACGCGAGCAGTTCGAAAACGTTTTCTCGAAAAAACAGGTACGCGCCGATATTCCGGAATTTGCGTGGGACGCACTCGTTCCCGCGGGAACGCCCGACGCAAGCGTGATTGACCTGCTTGCCGCGACAAAAATTTTCCCGAGCAAAAAGGAAATCCGCCGGCTCATCGAAGGCGGCGCCGTCAAAGTGAACGACGAAAAACTCTCCGACGTCAACGCGCGCCTTTCCCGCGAAACCGCCGCGGGAACGATCATCCAAGCCGGAAAACGCAACTTCGTGAAAATCGTTTAGTTTTTCGCGAAATTATTTAAAAACCTTAAAGGCTCTAAGGACATTAAAGTCTTTAAGGTTTTTTAATTTCAAAAATCTTCTCATGACAAAAAAACGCAAATCGCGGAAAATCAATCCGCGAAAACTCAACTTCAAACGGCTGGCGATTTGCGCCGCGCTGCTCGCCGTCGCCGCGCTCGGCGTAAAAACCGTTCACTTTTTCGGCGACGAAGAAACGAAAGATTCCATCGAAAGCGGAATCGTTACCGTCATCGACATCGCGCGCGAATGTCCCGCCACGCCGGACGAAATGGTTTTTCTGCTCGACGAAATCGCACACCGACTGCCCTTCGTTTACGGGCAAAGCGTGGACGCGGGAACGCTCGATGCCACGGGATTTGTCCTCGGCGGCTCTCCCGAAAGCAAAACGTCGCTGAGTTTTTTGAAAAATCGCGGATACATTGTCGGCTATGACAACGCGGCGGGCAATCCCGCGTGGGTCGCCTACAAAGTGTTCCCGCCGAAAAGTTTTGAAACGAAAGATCGCCCGGGATTTGAGGCGGACAAGCGCACGCGAGCCCGCGTCGAACCGTCCGACTACACCAATTCCGGCTTTGACCGCGGGCACATGGCGCCGAATCAGGCGATGGGCGTCTGCTACGGCGAAACGGCTCAACGTGAATCGTTTTTGATGTCGAACATCGTTCCGCAAATTCACGAGGTCAACGCCGGCGTTTGGAAAGATTTGGAACAACGTATCTTAAAACGCTATACGCGCGCGTTCGGCGACGTATGGGTCGTTTGCGGTCCGATTTACGACAAGGAACAAAATCGGCGTAAGCTCAAAGGAAAAGTTTCCGTTCCCGATGCATTTTTCATGATTATCGCCGACTGCGACGAAAATCGCGGGAACGCCCTTCGCACGCTCGGATTTATTATTCCGCATCGCAAAGGAATTGATGATGACGCTCGCGCCCACCTCGCAAGCATCCGCGAAATCGAACGCCGCAGCGGACTGAATTTTTTCTCCGACCTTGAAGAATCCGTCCAAAACACGCTCGAACTCAAACCCGCCAAAACCATTTGGTAAAAAAAGCGTCCCCGCGCGTCGAAAAAACAGGAGAAGCGACACTCTTGCCGCTTCCGTGTGAGGCACGAAGTTTTTTGAAACACGGAACAACACGGGATCCGCGGAAAAATCTTAAAAACCACACAAAGGCTTAAAGATCCTTTTTAAGAACAAAAGGGACAGTCGAAACATCTATTTCCGGAGCTTACTTAATTTTCGCGGGCACGAAGGAAGAGGAAACATTCTTCGCGATTATACTTTTCCGCGATTTGAAGCGGAGTGCGCCCGCACGTGTCGGGTTCGTTGAGCGGAAACGCGTTTTCCGCAAGAATTCGCAGAATTTCGACCTTCCCTAAAAACGCCGCCATGTGGACAAGCGAAAGTTTCTTTTGAGTCGCGATGTCAATCGGCAAGTTCAGCAAAACTTCCCGCGGGTATTTTCGGAGCATCGCCTCGTAGGTTTTTACAAAATTTTGTCCGTTGCCGAGCATAAAAAGCGTCGGCAAAACCTCCGTCGGCTCGCCGAACGCATCCGCCGCAATCATCTCGGCAAGCAACGCGTCGTCAAAAATCGCAAACGCCTTGGTTACACGCTTTTTCAAAAACGGAGCCACACGAGCGCCCGCGTGAAAGAGGATTTCGGCGAACTTGGGCTTTCCGTTTTTTATCGCTTTGGACAACGGCGAAGCCGCTTCGTTCCCGCAATTATTCGGGTCTTCCCCCGCCGCCAACATCTCCCGCAAAAGCTCGAGGCTTTGCGGAGTTTCCGATCGGTTCAACAACGTCAAAATCGGCGCTGAAACAACATTCTTCTTTTTTCGCTTCTTTTTCTTCTGTATCGCGGGAAGAACCGCCTGCTCCGACTGCTTCGTATCGGCGTTTTTATCGCGAAAATGCCACGCAAGCCGCAGAAAAAATCGCTCAAAGCGTTCCCGCCAAGTCCGGCGGAAAACATTCGTCGGGACAGGTAGCCCGTTTGCGCTGGTTTTCAGCAATTCACGTTGCGCGGAGTAATCGTGATGCGACCGCTCGCCGAGGAGTATTTTCAGGAAAAAACTTTCCGAGCCCTGCGCCGCGTCGTCGGCATACAACGTTTGCAGAGGAAAACCTTTCCCGTAGGATTCCATCCGCATTTTGTCAGGAAAACAGACAAATGCTCGCACCGTTCCCGCAGGAAGCCGTCCCGCCGGACAGCACGCGCCCAAAACACGTTCCAGTGCGGGGACGCAACGCTTCGCCTGCCGAAGGGAATGCGTCGGCGAAACATGGGTTCCGCCTTTGATTTCGCCGAGAAAAATCCCGTAAGCCGGATGAATCAACACCAAATCGATCTCGCAACACACCCGGTCGGGCGACGAAGACGATGAACGACGTAGCAGTTTAACGTTGTGCGCTCCGCTCCACTCGTCGCTCAACGAGCGCTCCAAACACGCAAAAACGGAACGCTCGCTCTCCGACACAAACGCATTATCCGGAGTCAAATTTCTCATAAGCAACACCTCCGATGCTACCGTCCGTAAGGCGCGGGGGTTTCGGAGACCATGAGCAAAGTTTCTTCGTCCGAATAGCTCGCAACACGCATTTCTTCAAGAACACCCGAACTGTTTTCCTCGAAGTTTTCAACTTGCTCCATAACCTTCCGGAAAACTTCGGGGCTGTATTGCGGCGGATAGCCGTTTTTGATCAAACAGACTTTGATGTCGAATTTGAGCCGGTCCCGAACAATCTGATTATTGAGCCAATCGGAAAATGAAGATTTTGTATCGATAATTTCTTTCACTTTCTTTGCCAGAGACTTGCATTTTTCGTTAATCGAAACACCTCCGACAAACCTATCCTCTCCGTACTCGAAATTGTGCCGATCGCGCAAGGCCATCAAGATGTCGTAAAATGCTTTTTCCTCAAATGTAAGACCGATTTTTCTAAAGCTCTCACGGTCGGCATTCATTTCCTTTAAAATTTGAAGAGCCTGCTCCGTTGCATTCCGGATAATTTCGTTTGCGGTCTGCTCCTGTGTTTCGCCTGCTTCTTCGACGGAAAGATGCTTTCGTCTTTCGTGATATTGCCTGACGGTTTCTTCAAGCATTTCCTGAAATTTCTTCGCCGCCATTTGATTGGTCTTACCGTATTCCCGAATCTGTTTGCGAAGCATTTTCACCAGCATTTCAAGTTTCGTTGCAGGCATTTTTACATCCGACAGCTTTTCAAAAAATTCGGGGCTGAATAAATCCTCCTGCTCGCCGTCATCAAGAATGCTTTCGACTTCGTTATATTTCAGTGCTTCTTCCACCATTTTGGAGACGCGGCGATTCATCGTATCGGCATCGATGTCCGTATCCGTTCCGCTCATCTTGCGGACAAATCCGGCAATCGCCATAAAACACTGTGCCAAGGCGGATTCTTCTTCACCGAGTCCGCCGGACGGCTGACAAATGTCGTATGCCGCACGCATTCTTTTCACGGTTTTCAGGAAATAGGTTTTAAAAGAAACCTTGGAAACCTTCTTCCCGCTATTCGTTTCCGAATTTAAAAACCGCGTAGAAATGAAAACGAACTCCGCCGCTTTTGCCAAAAGCCGATAACGCTCCGCGGGATCACCGTCGGGATCGAGGAACGGACTTAAATCATACCCGTCAAAAAGGTTTTTGAGGATTTCCAATTCTTCTCTGAAAACCGCCGTCGCCTGTTCCACATCATCCGAAGAAGGAGCGACAGAGGTATCGCCCCCGTAGAGTTTCATCGCCTCCCGCATGTTATCGCGAATGCCGATGTAATCGACAATGAGCCCGTAATCTTTGCCCGGAAACTTTCTGTTCACCCGGCTGATGGTCTGAATCAACAGATGCTTTTTCAGCGGTTTATCGTTGTACAGGTAAGTTAGCGCGGGAACGTCGAACCCGGTAATCCACATATCCACGACAATAACAATGCGGAAGTTGGATTTTTCCTGCTTAAACGCGGCATCAAGCGCTTCCGAACGATCTCCGTTCTTTACTCCGCCAAGGTAGTTATACATCTCCGCAGGATCGTTGCTGCCGACGCTTGAAACCATCGCCATAAAGGGCATCGGCTTCAGTTCGTGCAATTCCTCGGCAGAAACAACGGTTCCGTCCGGCACCTGCTTTTCCGCAAACCATTCGGGATACTTTTCCCGGAATTTTTTCAGAAGCGTGTAGGCTATCGGTCTGCTGGAACAAACAATCATGGCTTTCTGCACTCTGCCGGGATCGTTTTCGCACGCAGACACATAATGATCGTGAATATCGACGGCGAGGCGTTCCAAGCGGGAAGGCTCTCCAAGAATGACCTCCATGGAACTCATCGCCCGTTTGCTCGCTTCAATGTCGTCTCTCGTCGCGCCGTCGTCCGCACATTTTTTGTAGTAATCCTCAATTTCCTTAACCTTTGCCCGATCCAGCAAAACTTTGGCAATGCGCGGGTGGTATTTGATGGAAACGGTAAGCCCGTCCGCGACCGCCTGATCCATCGTGTAGCGGTCAATTTCATCCCCGAACGTCTGATACGTTTCGGCAATCGGCGTTCCCGTGAAGCCGACAAACGTCGCGTTGGGCAACGCCTCTTTCAGCACTTTCGCGTAGGGTTTGGAAACGACGGCGCGCATATTCTCGTCCGCATCCTTGCTGAACTGAATTTTCTTCGCGTTTTCAATCTGCGTGCGGTGCGCTTCGTCGGAAAAACAGATAATATTTGCCCGGCTGTTGATCAGACCGATTTTATCGTCTTCCCGATCGCAGAATTTCTGAATCGTGCAAATGTAAAACCCGCCGCTTTCCCGCGCGCCGAGCTCTTCCCGCAACACTTTGCGATTCGGAACAATACTGACTTCGCCCAAATTCAAAAATTCTTTGCTCTTGGTAAAAAGCTTCGCGCCCTGCTTTTGCAATTCGTCGCGGTCCACAATCATGACAATCGTGGGCGAACCTATCGCGGGAACGTCCGCACAACGCAACGCCAACTGGCGGGCAAGAAACGCCATCGTGTAAGTTTTCCCGCAACCCGTAGCGCCAAAATACGTCCCGCCCTTCCCGCTTTTTGAAATCACGGATTTGACGATGCTCTGCTTCAGAAGCCGGGAAGCAAAAAATTGCGGGTAGCGGCACACGATTTCCCGCTCGGCGTAATCGTATTCGCTGTCCTGAAAATAAATATAGTCCCGGAAAATTTCGAGAAAGCGCTCGGGCGCAAACACGCCCCGAATCATCGTCTGCGTTTCCTCAAACGGAAGCGTCGAAACCTTGTCGCCGTCGTTCACACGCCGCCAAGCATAGAAATGCTCGTAAGGCGTGCGCACCGTTCCCAAACGCGTTTTCACGCCGTCGGAAATACACGCCAGCGGGCAATAGTGGAGCAGGTGCGGAATATCGCGCCAGTAGCGGACGTTGATTTGCTCCCACGCATCGTAAATCGTCGCCCGCGCATCCGCCGGGTTTTTCAGCTCGATGACGCACAGCGGCAAGCCGTTGACGTAGAGAAGCACGTCCGGCCGGCGGAGTTCCCGCTGCCCGTTGTTGATGTATTCGACGGGAAGCTGGTTGACGACGCGGAAAATATTGTTCCCCGGATTATCAAAATCGATAAGCGCAACCATTCGCGCCAAGCCGCTTTGCGGCGTAAACTGCACGCCGTTTACCATTTGCACATACAATTTGTGCAAGGTGGCAAACTCGCTGTCCGCTCCCGCGAGGCGGACGGAATCCATGACCTCGCGAATCTCTTCCGAAAGCAAATCCGGATTCGCCCGACTCAAAAACTGCTCCAAGTCTCCCTCATACAAAACGTCCGTTTTCAGGTTTCGCACGACGCTCCCGCCGGGCAGATAATGCCAACCCGTTTCCTCTAAAAACGAGATAAACGCACTCTCAAATTCCGATTCGCAGAACCGCCCGTTGTATTCTTTCAGTTTCGCCATTTCCCGCCTCACTCGTTCTTGGACTGCTCAAGCATTTTCCGAACTTCTTTGTCAAAATCGCTGGTAATTTTCTGGTGTTTATTAAACTCGTTGTATTCTTCCACAGCTTTCCTGTCCGCCACGCTTTTGGAAATCTTGCCTTTTCCTTGCAAAATGTCATACCGACGAAAAGCAAGAAACGCATTCACGCTTTCGGCAAATTCCTGCATAGTGAAAGCATTTTCATTTTCGATCAAATCTTCGATATAATCAAAGAAACCGCTTACGGTGCGTTCGAGGCGACGAATCTGCTTTTCATCCAAATAATTTTTGGCGACGGTTACGTCGGATTTCAAAATTCGCCCATCGGGAGCGTTTTTCCACGTTTTAAGTCCCATGTGTTCCCGCGTGCGGTCTGCTGTGTGGTAGATGATTTCCGCCGCCGTTTTTCCCGTAATGGCATAGTGGAACTTGTTTTGGACCATGGCGTAAAATTCATGGGATTCCGGTGAATCCTGGTCGTAGTCGATAGAACATTCGGCAAAATTGTCCGTAATCTGTTGCCAAATGCGCCGCTCTTGCGCACGAATGGAGCGGACCCGATCCAACAGTTCCCGGAAATAGTCCTTCCCGAAAGCCGTCTGACCCTGTTTTAACCGTTCGTCGTCCAAAACAAAGCCCTTCGTGATGTATTCCCGAAGAATCTTTGTCGCCCAAATACGGAACGCCGTCGCTCGTCGGCTATTGACCCGGTAGCCCACGGAAATAATTGCGTCGAGATTGTAGAATTTAACCTTGTTGATTTGCTTCTTCCCTTCAATGGCGCCATGCAAAGTGGGTATTTCCAAAATGGAAACAACCACTTTTTCGACCAACTCGCCTTCCTCAAAAATGTTTTTAAGGTGCTTGGAAATCGCCGGAGTCGTCACTCCGAACAACTCCGCCATTGCCTTTTGGCTGAGCCAAATACTCTCATCCTTTATCAGCGCATTAACGCTGATATCGCCTTCCGCCGATTTATAGATAAGAAAATTGAATGATTTTGTCAGAGCGTTAGACATACTATTTCCTTAATTATCCGTTTTGACCTATTTTGCTCATTCTAGCGTAATGTCCTTCGTATCCCGATAATTTAAAAACCAATCGAAATGCGTCGTGAAATGAATTATAGTCAAATTCTTTCATGTCATAAATATTTGTACTGTCAGAATGAGACTCTCGGTTAATGTAACGATTAAACGCACTAAATCGGGAGGCGTCTTTTAATTCTTTTTTTTGGAAAACTTCGTTTAGTTCTCTCTTTTCAACAAACCCGAAGAAGTAGTCAATAATATGCCGCATACAATTGGCAACAAGAGCGACTGAATTATTTTTATCGTTCACAACAGACCAATACATCTGATAGTCGTTTTGGATCTCGTTTATGGGCATTTTAACAAATCGGCTACCGCCAGAGGATTTTACGATTCTAAAAAGATTGGGTAGCTTTGATTTTTGATCTTCAGACAAGTCCTCTGATCGATACTTCTTTTGTCCTGCCAATTCGTAGAAGAAATATATACTGTGCGTAAGAATAAAAACTTGTTCCCAGTAATCAATCCTCCTTGTAAACTCATCCTTTATCAAAGAGGCGATATTGAATACATACATGTGGGACAAACTTGATATCGGATCGTCAATTACAATAATTTTTTTCTTCTCTGAAACATCTGCTTTTTCTTTTCCCTTACATTCTTCTATAAAGTAAAGAAAGCTAATAATCATCTTCTCCCCCTCACTCAATGATTCAAAGATGTTATTTGCCTCATTATCTGTACGTACCAACTTATACGATGACGTGTCTTCCGAAGTTGCTTCAATTTTAAAATTATCAATTCCTAGATCTATCAACCGACTATTAATATTTTTTATTGCAACTTCTATATTAGAAGTCTTTTTCGATTCGTTTGTGATAATGTGTTCTTGATTTTTTATTCTAGAACGAATATCGGAAAGTTCATTTTCGATGCTTTTCTTCTTTGCCTCAGTGTCAGATAAATCTTTCTCATAATTTGATATGATAGAATCATATTCCAATCTGAGATTTTGCCAAAATAGAGTCTTCAGTTCGCTTAGTGTTCTTTCCTTTTGGTCAATTTTATTATTAAAATCTCTTATCGTTTTATTTGCTTCCTTTATAATCTGATTTACGGAAGACAATTCTTTCTCGACCTCCTTTAATGCAATAGGGAGGCTTGGGGTTTGTTTCTTATTATTTAGAGTAAAAACATTTTCGAACAAAACCTTACGCAACGCTGCAAACGCAACTTTATACCGTCCTGAAAATTCTTGTAATAGATTTTGCGTATTAAAAATGGGATTTTCAGATAACGCTTCTACTCTATTTCTATAAGAATCACATATTCGACTAAGTTCAGCTTTGTCTGACTCATAAGATTTATCAAAGCACATCTTCAGATTCGCTAAAAGCCGTTCTCTATCGACGTCTTGTTGGCAGAAAGGACATTTTTGCGCGCTCGATCGTGACTCAATGTATTTTATTCCTGAATTTACCCAATCGCTATTTTTTAAATCATCTATAAGTGTTGAAAACGTAGAATTTTCACTTCCAGTAATTTCTTTCCGTAAAAGAGCTTTCTCTCTTTCGTTGAGTTCACAAAATTCTATTTCTGCAATTCTTTCAATTTTTGCAACATGTTCATCTAACATAGACGCAATTTCTTTACTAATTGCATCTATGTTTTTCGGTGGGACGTACTCAGGTTTTTTAACATTGAGCAAATAATTAAACAACGCTTCTCTTGAGCCCATTAAACCTTTTAAGCAGTATTCGGTCTTTGTAGCCCTTCCTGCATAAGTCGATTTAATCTTCCATATAGAATCTAGAACATTATTTTTTCTTCTTAAGAACCCTGCCTTAGATTCTTCTAATTTGCTATTTTTTTCCGCCTCTAAATTCTCAAGTCGGCTTTTCTCATGTTTTGCCTGGTCTATAACTTTCTTTGCATCAACGTTTTCCTTTGAAAGAGAAAAAATCCCTTTCAATTTCGGATTTACATAAAAATTCTCGTTGACCCATTTTTGATTATAAACCAAAACTTTCTCGTCCTTTCCCAACTGCGGCTGAACCGAACAAGAAGCATACTTCTCATTATCGTTTTCGTGACAATGTCTTAAAAATTCAGAAAGGGTACTTTTCCCCGAACCGTTTAATCCATAAATAAGATTGATTTTCTTGTCTGTTTCTAAAGACGCAACTTCTTTATAGCTTGCAATTTTTAGCGAAATTTTTTCTATCATCGGATTTCCTCCAACGAGCCCCGGATTAGAATCGGGCAGATGTTTTTGATTTGTAATTTTAGTTGGTCGTTGATTCGTTTTCGTTCGGTGTAAACGTTGTAAATATCGACGATGGATTTTTGGACGTTGATGTCCGGAATCGGAATCTCCACATTGCACATTTCTTCAAACGAAAAATTCTCTCTCGCAGAACCCCACGAGTTGTATCGAGCATAACGATCGAATTCTCTTCGTGATAACCAAATTGCTAAATACGGCGACAGTAGCACGGATTGCTCTACTGAAAAGACTTCGTATATTGGAGATACGACTATCGGCTTGTTAAACTTGTTAACGGCAAAAGCGAGCACTTTCCAGGTGTCCGTTGTTGGGACAAACGCAATATCGTTGTGATTGACAATTTTGTAATTTCCTAATTCTTCTCGATTAACTCTGCTTTGGGCTTCCCGAAATTCTTTTTTCGTGCTTAGCCCCATTACGCAAGTTAATGCTTTGTCGGAATTTCTTTCATTTTTTTGTTGGATATACTTTCCGATTTTCTTGCCGGGAATTTTTCTACGTAAATCTTCAATGTAGCCGTCGCAGACGAGTTTCAAATCGTCCAAGCCGCGTTCGTAGCATTGCTGATTGGCAACCATCGCTTTGTAGATATCGACGTATTTTTGCTGCGTGGGAAGGTCGGGAAGGTCGATTTCAAACTCAGACAAGTCAGATACTCTAAAATAATTACGAGCGGAACCAACAGCCTCAAACCAACACTTGCGAGCGAATTCATCTCTTTTTACAAAAAGATTCAGATACTCGGGAAGTAACAAATCCGTCCGCTCGACATAAAAAATCTCATACAACGAAGAACAGATTGCTTTATCCCAGAACGTATTTAACGCGATAGAGTTCAATTCCATTCTTGCCGGGTTAAAAACAAAATCGTTCAAGTAATAAACATTATACAAAGAAAGGTCTGCGCCGTCCTGTTTAGGCGAAATGAATCCTTCACGAGCAACCCCTCGGGCAGGAAGCTCTTCCAATCCGTCATATTTTTCTCTGCGTTGTTTAATCAACTCGCCGAGTCTGTATTTAGTTAATGCCATATCCGATTTGCCTTCGCCTAAATCTTATTTTTCTACCACTTCCCAACGTCCGCCTTTTCTGCTACCGACACGGCGAATGATTCCCGCCTTTGAAAGTTGCGCCAAGTCCCTCCGGATTGTCGGCTCGCTCACGCCGAAAACAGAAGCTAATAGTGCCGCATTTACCCTATCATTTATCCTATCATTTATCCTATCATTTATCCTATCACCACGAAGAAACTTAATAATCCTTTTTTGCCGTTCCGTAACATTGGCGGGGAGATTGACGGGAACGGTTTCAGTGTCATTTTTTTCTCCCTCATTCGGATTCAATTCAAACGCAAACGGGATTCGCACACGCAAAAAGAAATCGAGAAACTCAAATACCTTTTCTCCGTATCGGTTAACGACCAAAGGAACACCGTGCCCGGTCTGCTCCATCAGATTCAGCCGGATAAACAGGCGAGCGAGTTCTTCATTTACGGGCTTTGAAATTCCCCGGAAGAAGTCCTCTTTCGACAAATTCTGCGGAATGCCGCCCGTGGAGATAATTTCAATATGGTCGGTGAAGACGTATATTGCCGGCGGGGTTCCGTCCATCCAATTATTGTGCAGACAGGCATTGAACCAAACTTCGCGAAACACTTCTTTATCAAACAGGCTGGTTTCCTTGCGTTTTGCACCTTGTATCGAAACTCTCGTTTCGTTAATCACGTCCGCGCAATAATCAAACGCCTGAGTCATTGCTACAATCAAACATTTATTTCCGTATTCATTGCGGTTAATCACTCCCGCGCTTTTGTCTTTTCCGGCGAATCGGACAACTTTCACGGAAATCTCGTTCCTGTCCGCCAAGAGTTCTGCCTGCCTGTTATACTTACCCTCCGCCGTGCGCAGGTGCATATTTTCCTCAAACGTATCCTCGCTTATATTGTAGCCTTGTTCTGACAATAAAAGGCGCAAGTATTTAAAGGTCGGATTTTTTACACCACCTTCGATTTCCGTTATTTTTATGCGGGAACTCCAGTATTTTTGTTGTGCCAAATCAATTTGCCGTTCCGTCATCGACCGCACCGACGTTCCCACTCGGATAAAACACCCCTGCGCGCTCCTCCCGTACTTTTTAATGTAATAAAGGGAATCTCCTTTTTTGATTTGAATTTTTACAACGTGTTTTCCGTCAACATACTCTGAGCCCAACGAAACGTATTCCGACACCGTCGGAAGTATTTGACTTTCGACGATATCGGCAAGTTTCCGCATGGTCTGATCAAAATCACTCACCCCGCAAACGCATCCGGCGTCGTCAACCCCGATGTAAATAGTTCCGCCGTCCGTGTTTAAAAAGGCGACAATTTCCTTTGCGACGGAATCGCTGTATTGCCGTTTGAGCTCCGTATGCTCTGTTTCCGTAAATGTCTTCATTTTCATGCCCTTCAATTACAGCTTGTAGCCGATTCCCTTGAATGCGTCTGCGAGCATTTTTTGAGACTGTTTTTCGAAGGCCATGAGTTCCCGCATTTCTTTTTGGATGCGTGCCATTTCTGTGGGAAAGTCGATTTCCAAGTCGTGGTCGATGAACTCGATGTATTTGCTGGGAACGAGGCTCCAGCCCTGTGCTTCGATTTCCCTGATGCCGACGCTGCGGTAGAGCTCGGGAACGGCATAGGCGTTCCCGTCCGTTCCCGCGCTTTGCCAAGTGTGGTAGATGTCGGCGGCGCGGCGGATTTGGGCGGCATCTAAAAGCACTTTTTTCTTCCCTTCGTTTTTCACGGGATTGCCCGTCCACGTACGCAGGTCCATGAAAAGGATTTCGCCTTCGCGGTTGCGCAGATTGCGCCCGTGGTATTTCCCGCCTTTTTTGTTTTGGTTCAAAATCCAAAGGGTAACGCTGATGTCCGTCGTGATAAAGAGTTCCCGCGGAAGGATAATGATGGCTTCGACTTTGTCGTTTTGAATCAGTTTTTTGCGGATTTCCACGGTGTCGCTGTCGCCGAGTGCGCCGTTGGCGAGCAGGAATCCGGCAACGCCGTCCAGCGGTTTCAGGTGGGAAAGCATATGCAAAATCCACGCGTAGTTGGCGTTGCTTTCGGGCGGCGTGGCGTAGTTTGCCCAGCGGGAATCGTGCTTCAGGTTTTCGTCATACCAGCCTTTGAGATTAAAAGGCGGGTTTGCCATGATGTAGTTGAAGTAGAGCCCTTTGTGCAGGTCGTGCGTGAAGGTGGAATCGCTTTCGCCGCCGAGGTTGTGGCTGATCCCGCGCAGGGCGAGGTTCATTTTGGCAAGGCGGTAGGTTGCCGCCTCTTTTTCCTGACCGTAAACATTGATGCGGCTGATATCGCCGCGCTTTTCTCTGATGAGGTCGGTGCTTTGGACAAACATCCCGCCCGAGCCGCAGCAGGGGTCGTAAAGCGTGCCGTCAAAAGGCTCAATCATGGTGGCGATGAGCTGGACGACGTCGTGCGGCGTGTAATATTCGCCTTCTTCCTTGGTGGCGTTGACGGCAAATTCTTTGAGGAAGTATTCGTAAACCCGTCCGATGAGGTCTTTTTCTTCGCCGAATGCCTTGTGGCTGATTTTGTTGACCTCGTCGACGATTTGTTTGATGTCGTTGGCGGCGAGATTGCGCGTGGTAAACGTGCCTTCCACGAAGCAACCTTTCAGTTGGTTGCTACCGGTGGCGATACTGTGCAGAGCGGTATCGAGGGCGACGTTCAGTTTGGGCGCGGGCGTGTTGATAATCGTGGACCAACGCGCTTCTGCGGGAAGGTTGTAGGTGCCGTCCGTAAAAGTGGCGTCGTCGAAAAATGCTGCGAAGATGGCTTCGTCGTCCGGGTCGAGACCTTGAGCAATCAGGCTTTCGCGCAAATTTTTTACGCCGTCTTCAAATTTTTCGCCGATGAAGCGCAGAAACACGAGTGTCAGCATCATGTCGCGCTTTTCAAAAAACGATCCGGAATTGCGGGCCTTGCGCAGGATATCCCGGCACTTGAACAGAATCGTGTCTAAATTGATTTTATCGTCAGTCTTTTTCTTCGTTGCTTTTGCCATGTTGTGAGCGCTTTCGGGCGTATTATATTCGGGTAGGATAAGCCTCCGTTTTGCGTTAAGAAGATCGAAGTGGGGTCCGTTAGTTAGAATAACAACAAATTCCGCGCGGGAACGCAAAAGCGAACTTGCAGGGAACGGTGCCCGCAAAAGCAAAAATCCTCAAAAAGCACTCTCCAACGCACCGTAAGGAAAAAATATTAAAAACGCCGAAAAGTAAGTTTTTTGTTTAAAAAGTAAGGATTTTCTTTCGTTGTCCTCCGAAAAGTAACAAAAAACGCACGAGCTACCCGTCCGAATCCAAGCTGTTAGGGTTGAGGAGGAAATCGCAGATTCCGGTAACGAGAATTCCGTCCTCAGTGTACCACGGAGCAGGCATATCTTTTACGACAATTATTTTTTTAAATGAATCGTTGATACGGCGTAGAGAATTAGCTTCCTGCCGCAATTTTTCATCATCGGAAAGAGAAAATGCCGACTGCACATAGTAGCGTTTTGAACCTTTGTTGCAGACAAAATCAACTTCCAACTGTTTACGGATTTTTTCGCCGTTTTTATCTTGGACACTTGATACGACAACACCAACGTCCACATTAAATCCGCGAGCAAACAATTCGTTGAAGACGATGTTTTCCATCGTGTGGTTTTCTTCTAATTGCCGAAAATTGATTCGCGCATTACGAAGACCGATATCAGTAAAATAATACTTTTTCGGCGTATCAATGTAGTGTTTCCCTTTGATGTCATAGCGTACAGCTTGATTTATAACGAAGGCATCGCAGAGGTAATCGAGATAGCTTTTAATCGTATTAACACTGATTTTTTTATTTTTCTTGGTTTTAAAGGTATCAGACAACTTCTTGGGATTCGTTAGGGAGCCGATTCCGGAGGAAAGAACATCAATCAACTCTTCAAACTCCTCCTTGTTGCGGATCTTGTGGCGGCTGACGATGTCGTTCACATAGGTTTCAACGAAGAGATTTTTTAGGTATTCAATCTTTTGCTCGGGCGTTTTCAGCATCGCCACAGGAGGAAGCCCCCCGTAAAGAACATATTCATTCCACGCGTCATACTTCGCCCCATCGTAAACAGATATAAATTCTGCAAAGGAAAGCGGATTCATATGCAAAACATCCCCGCGACCCCGAAATTCGGTAATGATGTCTTTGGACAAAAATCTTGCATTACTTCCGGTAACATAAACGTCCACATTCCTGATGCGCATCAATCCGTTGAGAACCGCTTCAAATTCTCCAAGGAGCTGAACCTCGTCAAGCAGTACATAATACATTTGCTCATCTTTGAGTGCGTCCTTTACAAACGCATAAAATACATCCGGATCACGGTATTTTTTGTTTTCGTAAGAATCGAAAGGAATCTCAAGAATGTGATCTGCAGAGATACCTGATGCGAGAAGATAGTCCTTGAAAAGGGAAAAAAGCAGATAGGATTTCCCGCAACGACGCATTCCGGTAATCACTTTAATCAATCCGTTGTGTCGCTTAGCAATTAGTTTATTCAGGTAATAATCACGCTTAATTTCCATTGAGAACACTTTCTATTGAAAATTTTTGCATCTTATACAAGAAATTTTCAATAGGAATATATCTCAGCCCAAAGAAGCAAACAAGTATCTATTGAAAATTTTTGCACCTCGGCACAAAAATTTTCAATAGACACAAGAGAGGTATTTCAAAAATACATTTTATACCGAAAGACGCCCCCAAAAAAAAGCGTTCCCGCGAAAACCACGGGAACGCTTTTTTTCGGGAAAATCCGGGATTAGCCCAGGATTTTGCGGAGGACGTATTGGAGGATGCCGCCGTTGGCGAGGTAATGCGATTCCGCGAGCGTGTCGATGCGGCAGCGCAAAGTCGTTTTCGAGACTTCGCCGTTGGCGCGGCGAATAACGAGCGTGACGTTTTGCTTCGGCTTGACGGGATTTTCCAAGCCTTTGATATCGAAGGTTTCCGTGCCGTCGAGTCCGAGCGTATCCGCGCTTTCTCCGTTCGTAAATTCGAGCGGAAGCACGCCCATGCCGATCAGATTCGAGCGGTGGATGCGTTCAAAGCTCTGCGCCACGACCGCGCGCACGCCGAGAAGCGCCGCGCCTTTCGCCGCCCAGTCGCGGGAAGAACCCATGCCGTAATCCACGCCGGCGAAAACGATGAGCGGCGTTCCCGCTTTTTTGTAGGCTTCGCTGGCTTCAAAAATCGTCGTAAGCGTTCCCGCGGGTTGGAGCTTGGTAAAGCCGCCTTCCTTGCCGTCCGCCATTTTGTTTTTAATGCGAACATTGGCAAACGTGCCGCGCACCATGATGCGGTCGTTCCCGCGACGCGAGCCGTAGGTGTTGAATTTTTCGCGCGGGATGCCGCGTTCCGTAAGGTATTTCCCGGCGGGTGTTTCCGGGGCGAAAGCTCCGGCGGGCGAAATGTGGTCGGTCGTAACGGAATCACCGAGAATCGCGAGCGGGCGCATTCCCGTAAGCGTTGCCGGCGGCGGGAGCGCCATTCCGAAGCCGTCGAAATACGGCGGGAGCTGGACGTAGGTCGAATCGTCGCGCCAGCCGAAGAGCGCGCCCGTCGTCGCGGGATCGGTTTCCCATTCCGCCGTTGCGTCGGCGAAAGAGGCGTAGCGTTTGGCAAACATTTCGGGTTTAACGCCGGCGGAAATGAGTGCATCGATTTCCGCCTGTTTCGGCCAAATGTCTTTGAGGTAAACGGGCTGTCCGTCCGTTCCCGTGCCGATCGGCTCGTTTTCCAAATCAATATCGACGCGCCCTGCGAGCGCAAACGCGACGACGAGCGGCGGCGACATGAGGAAATTCGATTTGATGAGCGGATGGATGCGCGCTTCGAAATTGCGGTTGCCGGAAAGCACGCTTGCCGTGATGAGTTTTCCGTCGCGAATGGCGGTTTCGATTTCCGGTGCGAGCGGACCGGAATTGCCGATGCACGTCGCACAGCCGTAGCCGACGAGGTTGAACCCGAGTTTGTCCAAATACGGCGTAAGGCCCGTTGCGTTCAAATAATCCGTAACGACGCGGGAACCCGGTGCGAGCGAGGTTTTCACGTACGCGGGAACGCTCAGTCCTTTTTCCACGGCGCGCTTCGCGAGCAAACCGGCGGCAATCAGCACGCTCGGATTCGACGTGTTCGTGCAGCTTGTAATCGCAGCGATAACGACGGAGCCGTCGCGCAAGGCGCCCGAAGCCGTCGCCGCGCCCTTGGTTTCTTCGCGGAATTTATCGAAAGCATTTTTCACGTTCCCGAGTTCGATGCGGTCCTGCGGACGCTTCGGACCCGAGACGGAGCGCGTAATCGTCGAGAGGTCGAGTTCGATGACTTTCGTGTAGTTGATTTCGCCTGCTTTCGGCATTCCGAAAAGTCCCTGCGCCTGAAGATAATCGCGCACGACGGCGACTTTCTTTTCGTCGCGTCCGGTGAGGCGCAGGTAATCAAGCGTTTTTTCGTCCACAGGGAAGAAGCCCATCGTTGCGCCGTATTCCGGAGCCATGTTGGCGACCGTCGCGCGGTCGGCGAGCGAGAGCGTTGCCGCGCCTTCGCCGAAAAATTCGACAAACTTGCCGACGACTTTCGCCGCGCGGAGAATTTCCGTCACGCGGAGCGCAAGATCCGTCGCCAGCACGCCTTCCGGAAGCGTTCCCGTGAGGTGCACGCCGATGACTTCCGGCGTTTGGAAACAAACCGGCTGACCGAGCATTCCGGCTTCGGCTTCGATGCCGCCGACGCCCCAGCCGACAACGCCGATGCCGTTGACCATCGTCGTATGCGAGTCCGTTCCGACCACGGAATCCGGGTAAAAAATCGTTCCCGCCGGAGTTTCTTTTTCAAAAACGACGCGTGCGAGGTATTCCAAATTCACTTGGTGGCAAATCCCGACGGCGGGCGGCACGACGGAAAACGTTTTGAACGCGCCCTGCCCCCACTTGAGCAATTCATAGCGCTCCGTGTTGCGGGAAAAATCCTTTTCGATGTTTTTGCGAAATGCGTCCGGCGTTCCCGCGTAGTCGATTTGCACGGAGTGATCGACCACCATATCCATCGGCACGAGCGGCTCGATGAGCGCGGGATCGCGTCCGAGCTTGGCGACGGCATCGCGCATCGCGGCGAGGTCAACAAGTAGCGCCACACCGGTCAAATCCTGCAAAAGCACGCGCGCGACCGTAAACGGAATTTCTGTGTCGGCGGGTTTTTCCGCGTTCCAGTTGGCAAGCGCGCGGACATCGTTTTCCGTAATCAGCGTACCGTCGCAGTTGCGCAACACGCTTTCGAGCACGACGCGCAGGCAAACCGGCATTTTCGAAACCTGACCTATTCCCGCCTGTTCGAGTGCGGGAACGCTGTAGTAAAAACCTTTTTTGCCCGCCGCCGGGCAGTTGAATTCGCGAAGCGTCTGAAAAGGATTATTCATAGTTCCCGCCATCATAGAAAAATACACGAATCCCCGCGAGTTTGTTTTTGAAAAAGCCGCCCGCAAATTTACGGGAATTTGATAAAAACGCAAAGGAAGCAAAGAACAGAACAAAAAACGTTCCCGCGGGATTGATTATTCCCTCTCGGGAATTGCCGCTTTTCGCAAAATAAAGCGAAAAGTTTTCTATGATTTTGAAAAAATACCTCTCGCGATTATAATTCTCTGTCTCGTTCCGATATGGGGTTATTTTTGCATGGCGATGGCTGTTATCGCTGGATTATCGAATCTTCTTCCTTGGTTAACGCTTCCTATGATTCTTTTAATTTTTATCGGAGGGCTTTTGTTGCTTGCCGCATGGTTTTTCAAAAAAAGGAAAATCGCAAAAGCGGGCGGTTTTACGATTCTCGGCGCGACGCTTATTGCTGTTTGCGGCTGCTCGATTGATTACTGGATCGATTGGCACACGCGTTCCCGCTACGACGTTGTTCGGGCAAATATCAACGAATGGGATTATCGCCCGTTCCGGGAAGGAAACAAATTGGTTGTTCCCGAGAATCCGGTTCCGGTTCCGGATCGGCTCACGGGAACGCTTCCCGTGCTGAACGGAGCCTACGCGCTTTACCCGGTTTATGCAGCGGTGGTTCAGACGCTTTATCCGCACCCGGATAGTAGCGGCTATTATGTTTTGGAATTTGTCGATACGACGGGTTCGGACCGAACGTTTGAATTGCTGAATCGCGGGAGCGTGGATTTGATTTTCGGCGGTGCGCCGTCGAAAACACAACTCGAAGTCGCACACAAAGCCGGAATACAGTATGAGATGACACCGTTCGTCCGGGAGGCATTTGTGTTTTTCGTGAATAAGGAAAATCCGATCAATAATTTAAGTTCCGAGCAGATTCGCGCAATTTACTCCGGAAAAATTAAAGATTGGAAGGAAATCGGGGCTCCGGAATCGGAGGAAATTATTGCATTCCAACGTAATAAAGGAAGCGGAAGTCAAACGATGCTGGAAAAAATCATGGCGGGAACACCGATCGAATCGCCATTGGAAGAACGTGTCCCTGCCGGCATGGGCGGAATGATTACACAAACAGCAGAATACCGGAACAAAAACAGCGCACTCGGATTTTCGTTCCGTTTCTATACACTGGAAATGATGCGCAACGATAAACTGAAACTGCTTTCGATCGACGGGATTGCTCCGACGAAAGAAAATATCGAAAACGGAACTTATCCGTTTATTGCCGATTTTTATATGATTTCCGCAAATCCGCGCTCGGAAAACACAAAGAAGATTGTTGAGTTTATGTTTTCTCCCGCCGGGCAGGAAATCATCGAAAAAACGGGTTACGTCCCCTTACCGAAAAACGAATCCTACAGAAAATAACAAAAAAATACGCCGACGGGAACGCCGGCGTATTTCCTACTCTAAAATAAAGGAGGCTTATTTCATGAGCAACATGTTGCGGGAACGCTTGATTGCGGCCGTAACATGGCGCTGCTGCTTAGCAGTCAGACCCGTAATGCGACGCGGGAGGATTTTACCGGTTTCAGTGACAAAACGGGAAAGAGCTTCAACGTCCGTAAAGTCGAAATCCAACGGAGTTTTTGAATGTTGCTGAGTGTTTTCCATAACTTTCTTTGTGAACGTCGATTAACTCACTTTTTTTTACGGAATGCAAGAATTATTTTTCCAAAAATTTTCCGGCATAAAAGAGAAATTCTTTATTTCCGTCGCCGCCGCGAATCGGAGAATCGCAAAGACCCAGGAGCGAAAATCCCGGAAGCGTGTTTTTTGCAAATTCCAGAATTTCACGCACTACACGATCGTGAATTGAAGGATCCTTTATAATTCCGGAAGTTTTTGAAACTTCTTCCCGCGTAGCTTCAAATTGGGGCTTTATCAACATAACGAGCGAACCGCCCTCCTCTACTCTGTTCCACGCGGGAACGAGAATCATTTTTAAGGAGATGAACGAAAGATCGCCGACAACCAAATCGTAAGTTGCACGAGGAAGTTCAACGTTGTCCAGTTGCCGGGCGTTGACTTTTTCCAGGTTGGTCACGCGGGAGTCATTGCGGAGCTTCGCGTGAAGTTGCCCGTGCCCGACATCTACGCAAGTTACCGATTCCGCCCCGTTTTGCAAAAGGCAATCCGTGAAGCCGCCCGTACTTGCTCCGATATCTAAGGCATGCTTTCCCGTAACGGGAATTTTGAATTCCTCGATAGCTCCCGCAAGTTTTTCGCCTCCGCGGGAAACAAAGCGCGGCGGAGATTCCACAAAAAGTTCCACGTTTTCGGGAAGCATTTGTGCGGGTTTTGAAATAAGGGAATCCGGTCCGCTACGAACTTTCCCCGCCATAATCAGAATTTTTGCCTGCGAACGGGATTCCGCTTTTCCCTGAAGAAAAAGAAGCTCATCTGCCCGAATTTTTTTCTGAGAAGCCATCAATGTCAGTTCTCCTTGTTTGTCTCCGAAAAAGGAATTGCGCCTACGGAAATTTCAGGAACTCGAAATGTCATTTCCGAATTATTTTCTACGACACAACGAAAATCGGAAGTATTTAAAGTTTCCGGTAAATCGAAAAAGATTTTCAGGACAAAAGATTTCGGGAACGAATATTGTTCATTATTGGAGATCTGAATCCATGTTGCGGGAACACGGGTTCCGTCCGCAGACAAAAGCGAAAAATGAACATTTTTTATAAACGACTGCTCAGTGAGAGAATCGTTGTCCGATTCAAGAACCATACGAACACAATCAGATCTGCGCTTTCCCGTCAGAAACACGGGAACGGAAAAACGGGTTTCTCCCGAGGAAATGACGAGATTTTGAGCAACTTCCATGAAAACCAGAGAATCCGTAATCGGAGCCTTGGATTTCAAAAAAGAGTTAGTATGTTTCTTTTCTCCCGAACCCATAGCATACCAGGAAACGGAAACCACTATCGAAACCGCAAAAAAAACAAAAACGAATTTCGGTAATTTTTTAAAAAAATTCAGCAAAATCGCCAACAAGGCGACTCCGCAAAGAATTATAACTACGGTGAAAGAATCCATAAAACAACAGGTGTTAATGATAGTATTTTTACAACGATTCTCCAAAGATTATTTCCAGCGTGTTTATTAAATTTTTTCCGGGAATAAAGGTGTTTCCCGAAGGGATTAGCATACCTCTGTTAATCAATTTTTGTATATATTTATTATATACATTTTCTATTTTTATTTTTACGGATTTATTTTTTCCGTTCCCGTAAATCGGAGTAAAAGACTTGGGCAGTCCGCTCCACGAAAATTCCACTTTCCAGAAATTAACTTTTCTGCCCTGCCCTACGGGTTCTGTTAAAAGCCCGGGAGAATATTCGAGAATATCCGGAGTTCGTCCGGAACAAACCACCACCGAAAATGCTGTAGGAATTTTGTCTAAAATTCCTTTTATATCCGGAGATTTTTCCTGAAAAAATAGACCCGGATCAAAGCCGGACAAATTTAAACCGTTCCAAAACGAATGAAGATTTTTATCGCTCTTATCAAAAGTCTTTTCATACCAATGCAGAAAGGATTTTCCGCCAAGACGAAACCCCACCTCAAAATGGAGATGCTCTAACCCTTTCGGTATTTTATACACGGAAGATGTATTTCCCATAATACCGAGAAGAGTTCCCGCAAAAACAAACCGCCCTTCCTCAATACCGGGAGAAACGGAGTCTAAATGGGCATATAAGGAATAAAAAAGCAGGTCACTATTAGTGTGCTCAAGTACGACATACTTACCGTAAGATCCGTTATTTACATTACAAATATGAACAACCCTACCCTCTAAAACCGAAAAAACCTTATCTGAAACTTTCCCGTTAGAATCTCTTTTAAAAGGTTTAATATCCCAACCTTCATGAAATCGTTTTCCGAAATTTCGGACCATCCCGAAAGTTCCGGATCTCCAATTTCCCGAAACCGTAGGTTGTATGTACAAACTCAAATCCTCCGGAATAGATACTTCCGTAGGAAAAGTTATTTCCGCAAAAGAAAATGCCGGGATTGCAGACAATCCCAGCATTAAAGACCTCAAAATATTAACACGCATTATTGGTTTTCTTCGTACTCTCTGAATTCCAAAATGAAACTATTTAATTCGAAACAAAGATCATCCAACTGCTTCATTCGTTCCTCCCCTTCTGCAGGAGTCATAATGAAGAAAAATAAATCATTACGCGTTAGATTTTTCTTCAATACGCAAAAACCTAACGGTTTCCCATCAGCAACGAGAAGAAATCTGCGACCTTCAGCCCTTGCCGCAACCTGATTTAAGCGGATGGAATATTCATCCTTGATTCTAAAAAACAACCCGGGCACAGAAACATCCAGAACAGGATCGTATTTTTGAGAAACAACACAGTCGGAAAAAGCATCAATATTAAAAATAGGATCACGCATCACCTGAATTTTTTTATTAATGACAGGAACGACAAAAGTTTTCGATATATCAAAAGTTCCTGTCTGCTTAGGCGCTTCAAGATAAAAAGCGATATAATGTTCCGGGACTTTAGAGGCACAGGAACACAGAAACAAACAAACAAAGGAAAAAAGAATAGAAATTATTGTTTTTTTCATAAGATATCAGGCAAACATTCCAAAAACATTTTCAAGAGAAGTCAAATCCTCAGGAGAAAAATCTTTTACCGGAACCAAAAATTCTTTTTTTGATTTTATATGAACAAATTTTTGTTTTTGCACATTTTTTCGTCCAAAACTGCGTAAAATCCGTTTTTTTTCAAGCAATAACGCAAAAAGTTGCTTTAAAATATCTTTTTCATTACTTTCCTCGCCTTCATAAAGAGAAAAAAAGAATTCTTCCTGATACGCCAGCTTCTGTTCAAAATCTATCTTTTTTGACAAATTTGAAGAAATTTTCTTTTTCCATTGACCGATAACCTTACCGTTGGGATGGAAACGGGAAGCATTTATACTCAAAACGTCAAAACGGGATACCTCATCATTATCATTTCCCCGGCAAACAAAGCAAATAACTTCATCTCCGTCAGAGAAGGGTACTCCGGAAACAGCACAAGCACGTGAAAAAGATTTTATTATCCATTCCATATTAAAAATTCTTAAATGTTCCACATGGAACGTTACTTTTTCTTCAAAGAAGACAAGAAAACCATCAACAACGATATATCCGCAGGGTTCACGCCACTAATTCTCTCAGCCTGAGCTAATGTCTTAGGCCGGATAGATATCAACTTTTGACGGGATTCAATTCTCAATCCGGAAATTGCATTATAATCAAAAGAATCAGGAATAGAAAAAGACTCTAAATTCTTCATTCTCTCTATAGATTTCCACTCCCGAGACAAATATCCTTTATATCGAACCCGATACAAAACCTCCTCCCGGATAGCCTCATCCAATGAATTAAAAACATCGGGCAGGGCAGTGGGCGTAGAATTAATATCTCTACGAAGAACATCCCCGATAATTCCGCCTTTTATCGTCAACTTCTCAAACATCTCACACCAATGTTCAACAAGTGCCTTTTTCTTTTTAATCCGTGATAAACGATCATCAGTTAATAAACCTAAACCTTCCACTTTATCAATAAGCCGCAACTCAGCACTTCCATGATTAAACAAAAGGCGATATTCAGCACGACTTGTAAACATACGATAAGGCTCCTGAGTTCCCTTAGTAACCAAATCATCAATAAGCACCCCGCCGTAAGCCTCGTCACGACCTATTATCAACTCTTTCCGTCCCAAAACACGAGAAGCAGCATTCACCCCGGCAACAAGCCCCTGAATTGCAGCTTCCTCATAACCGGAAGTACCGTTAATCTGCCCGGCAAAGAAAAGATTCTCAACATTCTTAGTTTCCAATGTAGGGAAAAGTTGAGTAGGCGGAGCATAGTCATACTCAATAGCATAAGCAGGCCTAAGCATTACCGCATTTTTAAGTGCGGGAACACTTCTTATCATTTCCAACTGAACAGGGAAGGGGAGGGATGTTGAAAAACCGTTTATATACCACTCATCCGAATACAATCCCTCAGGCTCCAAAAATAACCGATGTTTCTCTTTATCGGGAAAGCGGACAAATTTATCTTCAATACTCGGACAATACCTGGCACCGACCCCGTGAATAAGACCGGAATACAACGGAGAAGAATGAATATTATCCTTAATCAAACTTCCGGTACTATCACCGGTATCCGCCAGCCAACAGGAACGTTTATTAGATCCGGGAGACCATCCTGGAATTTTTATGTGTTCCACGTGGAACACTTCCTCAGGATCTCTTGTATCGTAAAAAGCAAAAAATACCGGATTTTCATCTCCCCGCTGCTCTTCACAACAGGAAAAATCAATAGAGCTTCCTAAAATCCTTGCAGGCGTTCCCGTCTTCAGGCGATCGATTTTTATACTGGCTTCCAAAAAACTATCAGACAACGTTTCGGCATTAAAATCACCCAAACGTCCTCCAAAATTAACATTCGAACCGATAAACATTTTCCCTTTAAGGAACGTTCCCGTGGTAACAACAACTGTCTTTCCGTAAAAATTAACACCGAAAGAGGTTTTGACACCGATAACCTTACCCGTCCTAAACACCAACCCCGTCACTACAGCTTGAAATAGAGTAATATTTTCTCTAATTTCACAAACACACTTCATTCGTGCAGAATAAACCAACTTATCGCACTGCGCACGGGGAGATTGTACGGAAGGACCTTTAGATGCGTTGAGAACTCTGAACTGAATGGCCGTTGCATCGGCGCAAACTGCCATTTCACCACCTAAAGCGTCAATTTCTCGCACAATATGACCTTTTGCCTGGCCGCCGATAGCCGGATTACAACTCATTTTGGAAATAGTATCGAGATTTCCCGTAAGAAGCAGGGTATCCGCCCCCATTCTTGCCGCAGCGAGAGCCGCTTCAACACCGGCATGTCCGGCACCGACGACGATAACATCGTACGGTCTTTGCTCACTGATTCGTATTTCTTTCTTCATACTATTTTCCTATACAGAAAGATGAAAAAACTTTGTCCAAAACTTTCTCATTATCGAATTGTCCGAGAATCTCCGACAACTCTTCCATAGCACTTCTCAATTTGGAGGAAATAAATTCAATCGGAATATTCCCTATTAAATTCGAAGCATCTATAAGCGAATTTTCCGCTGCCATAATCGCTTCGGCATGACGTGCAGAAACGACGAGAACTTCAGAATCGGGAACAATGTTTTTCTTACTGAAAATATCTTCCAAATACCGTTTTACGGTTTCAGAAGCCCGTGAATCCAATAAGGAAACGGATAAGCGATCTATCCCGGGCAAAAAAGCATCTTTATCAAAAGCCGGATTTAAATCGGTTTTGTTAAAAAGAATACAGGAATTTTCCCGATTTATACTTTCTAATATTTCCCCGGAAAGGGCAGGGGCAGGCGAAGAAGAATCCACTACGAAAATTAAAAAATCCGCTCCTTTCATACAATCGTAGGTTTTAAGAATTCCGGATTCTTCAACTTTGGATTCAGTGTATTCACGAATACCTGCAGTATCTATTATTCTGATACAATTTTCACCTATTAAAATATTCTCACTGATAAAGTCCCTTGTCGTTCCCGCCTCATCGCTTACCAAGGCGCGCTCGGTACCGACAAGTGCATTCATCAGAGAAGACTTTCCGGCATTCGGAGCACCGAAAATAACAACATTAATTCCTTCGTATACTCTCGAAGAATACCGAGCAGTCTCACGCGTTTTTCTAAGCTTTAAAATCAGCGATTCAAGTCTCCCTTTAAAATAACCGGAATCGATTTCTGGGACTTCTTCTTCGGAAAAATCAATTTGAGTTTCCGTTTCCGCAATGAGCTTCAAAATTTCATCATTCCATTCAAAAATTCTTTTCCCGAGCTCTCCGGAAAGTAATTTTCTGGCAGCTTCAAAAGCTCGCTCCGACCGTGCCGAGATAATTTCAGCAACAGCCTCCGCCTGAGTTAGATCCATCCTCCCGTTAATAAAAGCCCGTCTTGTAAATTCTCCGGGCAGGGCAGGGCGGCAACCGCGCTTAAATAAATCTTCAATAATGCGATTTACGATAAAAGGATTCCCGTGACACGAGATCTCCAGTAAATCCTCTCCTGTATACGATTTCGGACCGGAAAACGACACCCAAAGGCACTCATCCAAAACTTTTCCGGAAATAGCTCTATAAGCACCAAAATAGGCTTTTCTGGGTTCAATTTCACGCTTTCCGAAAGCCTCCTTCGCAATCGGCAGCGCAGATTTTCCGCTCACACGAATAACGGCAAGAGCGGAAGATCCTGAAGGCGTGGCAAGTGCAGCAATGGTCGGTAAATCAGCCATATTTCTAAACGTCCGATTAAACCAACTCGTTCCCGCGTTCGCAAGTACCGAGCAAAACAAAAAGCCTTTCCTTGAAACGAAAAGGCTTTTTGTTCAGAGATAAAACGAAAAAACAAACTATTTTCGCTGCGGCATAATTACACACAGGAAACCCTCATCCTTCGTTTTAAGAACTCCGGGGCTCAATTCGTCCTTAAATTCAAAAACGACGATATCCTGAGCCAGAGCTTTTAACGGATCCGACAAAAACTGCGGATTAAAAGCAATTTTCATATCAGTACCTTCGTACTGAACGGCGATTTTATTGCTCGCTTCGTTTTCGCCGCCGTTTGCCGCAAC
>JAGBIL010000008.1 GCA_017935025.1 Opitutales bacterium
AAAAAGCACATTTCCGGCTTTCGCATTTTCTGCGGGAGCCGGCTTTTCGTCTGCGGGACGTTTTGCGGGAACGGGATTGGGAACGGCGACGGCATCCGCGCCGGGCAACATAGCCGACCTTGCAGGCATCGCTGCACGGTAAACACAAACTTCCCGCCCTCTCCATGGCAGAAAAATCTCAATCACCCGCTCGCCGGGCTCAACTCCGCGCACGACTCCGCTACTCACCGTTGCGAGAACGCCATCCGCTTTAAGCACTGCACCCGGTTGCGACACCAAAACCAGCGGCAATTCCGGCAACACGATTTGCCCGTCAGACTGAGTTACCACGCCGTTCCCGCGAAGGTCAAACTTCACCGGAAGCGTTTCACCCGGTCCGGCGGAAACCACGCGGGATTGAATTCCGCGCCGAACGGAACGCGCTTCAATTGTAAATTTTTCACGAGGAGGAATTCCGCCAAGCGTAACAACACCGCGCCCGCGATGCTCTCCGTTCACGAAAATTTCGACTTCATCCGCAGGCAACGCAGAAATCATCAACGAAGCGGGCTTCAACTTCAGTTTTAGTGCGAGTTTCCCGGGTGTTTTCCCCGGTTCAAACGCATAAACAAGCGGCTCTGCCGCGTCCGGATGCGTCAACGTCAGTTTTCCCGCGACCTCCGGAGCCACGGGAACGAGCAAAATTCCGTCGGTATCCGCAGCGCCCAGCGCAATCGCCTCCGCCTTTTCGGAATCCGCTTTAAATGCAGCCTTCGCAGTCGGTTCGGTAACAATCAAAAGCGGTGCAGAGAAGAGCTCACCGACACAAAACACGGCGCTCGCCAACACGGCAAACGAAAGGAGGAACGTCTTTTTCAAAAACGAGACGCTGGGGGAATCAAAAATCATCTGTAAAAGGGGCTACGAGGTTTTATTAGCCTAATAAAACACCGTATCTGCCCCTTGAACGCAAGGAAATTTAGTCAAAAACGGGTCTTGAAAACGAAGATTAAAAAGGCGGAAGCCCGATTCGGCCCTCCGACCCCTGAATCTTAACTTTTCCGGCGCGATCAGTACGAGATTGTCGCCCCGGAAGCCGTCGTCAGCGTGATGTGATTTTTGCCGTCCGGATTTTGGGATTCTTCCGTGCGCCCGATGACGCGCGATTCCAGCCCGAGCGAGTTCGCAATATCGCGCACAGAGGAAACATCGCGGTCCTCTACATAAATTTCGAGGCGTTGCCCCATGTTGTAAACACGGTGCATTTCGGCATCGTCCGTCCGGCTGACTTTTTGGATTTCCCGAAAAACGGGCGGCACCGGAAGCAGATTGTCCTTGATGAAATGAACATTTTTGCCGAAGCGAATGCACTTTGTCATTGCCCCGCCGGAGCAGTGAATCAAC
The DNA here is from genome assembly GCA_017935025.1 of Opitutales bacterium. Taxonomy (GTDB): domain Bacteria; phylum Verrucomicrobiota; class Verrucomicrobiia; order Opitutales; family UBA953; genus Spyradosoma. The sequence continues at coordinate 1,384 of JAGBIL010000008.1, forward strand.
CCGTAAACACGCTCTGCGGGAACATTTTTGAGTAAACGCAAAACAAACGGCGCGTAGGTGCGCGTCGGCGAAAGCAACGCCTGCCCGACCGTCAGAGAAGAACCTTCGAGCGGGTCCGACATTTTGTGCGGTCCGCAGTAAACAAGGTCGTACGGCGTATTGCGGTCGAACGTTTCCGGGTAGGTTTCTGCGTAGTATTTGGAAAGCAGCTCGTGGCGCGCGCTGGTCAAACCGTTGGATGCGATACCGGAATTTTCCGTTTCCTCGTAGGCGCATTTTCCGGAAGAAGCGAGCGCGACAATCGAAAGCCCCGGACGAATACGGGACGCGTCGACCACGCGGGAACGCGGCAACACCGCCGTCGCGCAGGAATCCACCGTGCAAGTCGGAGTCAAATCCCCGACATCTGCCGTTTCGCCTCCGCCGGAGCGTACGTCCACGCCGTACCCACGAAGCATTTCGAGAAAATCTTCCGTTCCCTGAATCAGGTGCGCCAAAACTTCGCCGGGAATGTTTTTCGCATTGCGATTCACCGTCGAAGAAAGAATGACGTTTCCGGTAACGCCCACGCAGAGCAAATCGTCAATGTTCATTACAATACTATCCTGCGCGATCCCGCGAAACACCGAGGCATCGCCCGTTTCGCGCCAATACATATAGGCAAGGAGCGATTTCGTGCCGGAACCGTCGGAATGCGTAACATTGCAGAGCCCGGGATTTCCCGTGAGAAAATCCTCCGTAATTTTGCAGAACGCGCCCGGAAACAATCCGGGATCAAGCTTGTCCACGACCGCGTGAACTTCGGTCTTGGAAGAAGAAACGCCGCGCGCGGCATAACGTCCGTTGTCGGAGGAATTCGTTGAGCTCATAAGTGCATCTATCTTACGCGGAGCGTTCCCGCCGCGCAATTCTTTTCAAAAGCGACGATACCGGAGCATCAAACATCGGGCGCGCGCCGCGATTTCGACAAACCACTAAGATTTTCCGAAAAAACTCCCGGCAAATACAAAATCGTAACACACCAAAAAAGCGCGTTCCGTTGCGGGAACGCGCCTTTTGTTCGGGAAACAAACCCGGATTATTCTTCGCCGTCGTCTCCGATAGCGTCAACCGGACAACCGGCTTTCGCTTCTTCGCATTGGGCGACTTCATCGTCCGTCGCCGGCTGCTTGATCACGATGGAAACACCATCGTCGTCGTTACGACCGAAGAAATCGGGAGCCGACGCACGGCAGAGATCACAATCAATGCACTGCGTGTCGACATACCATTTTCCGGGAACATTTCCGTTGGTTTTTTCGTCTTTGTTTGCCATAGCGGTTTTATTCTGTTCGCAACAACCCGTTTATGGCAATGAAAAAGGAACCTCGCCAAGCTCTCCCTGAAAACTAAATTTCCCCCACACACTGCTCGAAACGGGCTCCGCGCTCTGCGTATCCCGAAAACATATCAAAGCTCGCAAAACCCGGAGAAAACAGTACAACCGTGTCCGTTCCCGCCGCAAGTGCCGCCCGCGCCGAAGCCGCGACGGCTCCCTGCAGGAGCGAAAAACAATCCGCGGGAACGCCGTTTCCGGCAAAAGCCCGTTGCAATTCCGCCGACGTCTGCCCGATCAGAAACGCGTGCTCGATGTGCCGGGCGATGTTTGCGGCAAATCCCGAAATATCGCCGCCCTTGCCCAAACCGCCGCCGATCCAGAAAACTTTTTTTCCGGAAAAAGTTTTAAGCGCAGCAAGCACCGCGTGAAAATTCGTCCCCTTGGAATCGTCCCAAAACTCAACTTTCGGAGTTCCGTTTTCTCCGCCGATCGTGCGCACTTTCGACAGTCGGTGAGCTCGCGCCGGGAACGCTTCCGCCGCCGCGATCAAATCTTTCTCGCGAAAGCCGGAAGAAAGCCAAAAACGCCGCGCGACAGCATAGTTTTCCGCCTGCGGGAACGACGTAAAAATACTCTTCTCAGGAACGAGCCCGGCAACTTCCGCACGCGTCGCCACCTGCGTCCATTCCGGCAATTCCACGCCGAAACGCTTCGCCGCCGCCGCAACGCTTTCGCCAACAATCAGTGTTCGGCGAGCAAACACAGATTGCGTGTCGTGATTATCCGTTTGCGGGAAATCACCGACCACCAATCGCAGGCGTAACAAACACTCGACCAACCGATACTTTGCGCGGAAATAATTCTCCAGCGAGCCGTGCCGGTCAATGTGGTCTTCGTCAATATTCGTCCAAAGGACGCAACGCGGCGAAAAATACCGCAATTCTTCCGCCTGAAAGGAACTGATCTCGCAAACAGGACGGAAACTCGCCGCCGTGGAATGTGAAAGCATTTTCGACATCGGCACGCCGTTGTTGCCGACCGCGAGCGAGTCTTTTCCTATGCGACGGAGAGCAAATGCGAGAAACTCCGTCAGCGTGGTTTTTCCGTTCGTTCCTGTGACGGCAGTCAGTCCGAGGCGATTATCCGCACGCGCCAAAAATGCCGCCTGAGTCTCTCCGGGCAGGCGCTTAATCGGCGGGAGCGTACCCTGCCAAAACAACGCGGCAAAATCCGGCTCGCAAAGACAAAGTAAACCCGCTCGCCGGGCAACCTCTTTCCAAGGATGGTTCTGCGGGAACCCCGGACTGTAAACGACGAGGTCATGACCCGCCGCTTCCGCCATGTCAAAACGCGTTCCCGCGCCTTCCGCCTTGCGGTCGTAAATGCGCGCCGAAAAACCGTTTTCTCGAAGAAACTCCGCAACGGCGTTCCCGCTGATTCCTCCGCCGAAAATCGCGACCGGCTTATCTAATTTTTTTTCTAAAATCCCCGGAATATCCATGAAATGAAGTATTGGAAGTTAGTAATTAGAAACGAGAAATTAAAAACCGTGAAAACTACGTTTTGCCTTAACGCAGTTTTAGCGTAATAAGCGCAACCGCCGCGAGAGCGAGCGACACAATCCAGCAGCGAACAACGAGTTTCGTGTTCGGCGTTCCGCGAAGTTGCCACGTATGGTGAATCGGTGTCATGAGGAATATACGCCGACCCTCCCCGTATCGTTTTCTTGTATACTTAAAATACGCCATCTGAATCATTGCCGTTCCCGTCTCCACAACGAAAACGCCGCCGGAAATAATCAGCAAAAACGGATGTCCGGTCAGAAGTGCCGTCGCACCGAGAGCCCCGCCGAGAGCGAGCGACCCCGTGTCTCCCATGTAAACCGTCGCCGGAGCCGCGTTAAACCAGAGAAAAACAAGAATCCCGGCGACAATCGCCGCGCAAAAAACGGCGAGTTCACCGACACCGGGAACGTATCCGATATTCAGATACTCAGCCCAGCGCGCGTTCCCGACAAGATACGCCACCACGCCGAAAACACAAACATTCGGCACCGCACACCCGGCGGCGAGTCCGTCCACGCCGTCGGTCAGATTCACTGCATGGCTCGCGCCGACGCTCGTCACCCAAAACAGCGCCAACACGCACACCGCGAAAAGCAACGCTCCCGCCGTCGAAAGGTTATTTGAAGAAATAACGGCTCCGCTAAACGCGACGAGCGGTTCTTTCATAAACGGCATCCAGATTTCGAGCAAATTCATGCGGAATCCGCCCTTGCAAAGCAAAACGCAAAACGCGGCAAACGCCGTCAGCGAAGTCAACACCCATTTCAGTCCGGAGCTCATGCCCTCGGAATTTTTTTTCACGACCTTTTGGTAATCGTCCCAAAAACCGACCAGCGTCATGCCGATAAAAACCGTCAGCGCAGAAAAAACGTAAACATTCGGCCGGGCGCAAAGTAGCGTTCCCGCGAGCGCGGAAAAGAAAATAATCAACCCGCCCATCGTCGGAACTTTTCGTTTTTCCTGAGCGGCTTCGCCGAGCAATTCGCGGCCGCGCTCGGGCTGAATCACATTTTGGAGGCGGCGGATAATGCGCGGCGCGAAAAATGCGCCGACTGCGCACGCGATTGCCGCCGCAAGAATTCCGCGCACAGTCGCATATTCAAAAAGGCGAAACGGCCCCCAAAAGCCTTCCAAGAATTTCAGATAATATAACATAAAGGTGTGGAAGATTAGCCTCCGCGTTCCCGCCCTGCGATTTTTTTTTACTCACAAAAAAAAACGTTCCCGCGAGGAATTCGCGGGAACGGTCTGCGGTCGAAAACTTTTCGTCCGGCTTTTAGAAACGCGTGCGGAACATCGCGTTGACGGAATGAACCGGATCCGCGTCGTCGCGAAGGAACTGCATATCATAGTCGAGCGAAATTGTGGAAACTTCGCCGAGCATCATCGTCAGCCCGACACCGACGGACATATAATCATCGCCCGTATCGGCGATGGTGCAAGTGTACGCATCCGCTCCCGCCATAGCGAGTTTTGCGTCGAAATCTTCGTCCGTTCCAAGGAATTCGTGATTCCAGGAAATTCGAGCTTCCGGCAAGAGCGAAACCGTTTCAAAATCCGCTCGGTAAGCAAAGCGCCACCCGAGGCTCGTTTGCAGAGAATCGTAGTTCACATCGTCCACTTCCTGCCTCATCCATGCGTCGGAAGAAGATTCCGTATAACCGTCTATGTTGTTTGAAACGTAGCGCACGGAAACGACAGGCCCCGTGGAGATTTTTTCCATTTTCCATTCGTAGCCGCCTTCGAGGAAAAGAATTCCCTGCCAGCCTTCCGGCGAAGCGGTTGCCGAGGAATTAAGGCTACCAAGCGAGAATTTTCGGGAAAAATCGTATTCTTCAAAACCGAACGCCGCAAGCGCCGTTCCGTAATAAGAACCAAGATCATCCGTTCTGCTTCCCGTGAGGTAAACGCCGATGTTGCGGGATTGAATTTCGGTGCGCCCGCCGTCATCAAACTTCGTGCGTCCGCTCGTGTATCCGATAAAGACACCCGCCGCGAGGTTTTCGTTGAGGCTATAATCCACGCCCAACGCCACGTTGAGCATATTGGACTTCGTAGACGTTACAGACATCGCTCCGTCGTCCGCTTCTGAGAACGAGTATCCTCCGTTTGCCCAAACCATCAAAGGATAATCCGCTTCTTCGAGCATATAGGGAACGAAACCTTTTGCCGCAACCAAGTTAGGCCGAGCGGAGAACGAAAATCCGCTACTTCCGAGAAGCGGGTTACTCCACACATCATAGTGAATAAAGCCGCTACGGAGCTCACGGGAACGTCGGGATACCGCTCCCGTAATCGCATTCGCCTGCTTATCGTGCAGTTCGTCAATCGCGACCACGTTGGACGGCACCCCGAGTTTTTCATACGTCGACAGCAACACGGAGACTTCTTCCACGGCGTTAAATTCTTTGAGGAACGATGCCGCATAAGCTTCGTTGCGCAACAATGTCGACTGAACTGACGACTGCAACGCGGTTTGCCCCGCGTAGTAAAGGTGGAGATTGTCAAATGCCTGCGTCGTCGTCAAAACGAGAGAGGACTTTTCGTCTTTTACCACTTCCTTAAGAACAAACTTCAAATTGTCCTGACGGAAAGAACCGTCCGCCTGCCCGACCAAAATTTTCGGAGTTCCCTCTCCGAGCTCGACGTTGACAGCTTTTGCCGCAGCAACCGTTTCGTCGGAAAACACTTCTCCGGTCGCTTCCAGGCGAATCACGTCCGCCTCGTACGGAATCGCATTTCCGAAACGGTATTTCAACGTCGTAACCGCCGAATCTTCCGTCGGTTCCGCCAAAACCAAAGACGATGCTCCGTCCAAGCTAAGGCAATCCGAATCCGTGCGGGAACGGGAATCAAATTCAAGTGTCGCTCCGGCGTCGACGGAGAGTGTTCCGTTAAGCACCGTTTTTCCGACCTTAAACGTCCCGCCGGAAGCAATCTTCACTCCGTTTGTCGTAGTCAAAGCGGTGTCTCCATCCGCGACCAGCGCTCCGCCTGCGACGGAAATACTCTTGGCACTCGTCGTTCCGGTCCAAACTGCGGTTCCGCGTTCCGCCACGGAAAGATCTCCGGTAATCGCCGTGCGTTGGACGAGGTTCAAAACGGCATCTCCGGCGACGGAAACCGCCGCCGAAGTCGTATTAAGCGTACTCCCCTCGTTAACAACGCCGAACGCATCCCCGCTGAAGCTGACGCCGGATGCTGTAACTTTTCCGGAGAAAACGACTTGTCCGCCGCGTTTTTCGACTTCTACGATTGTTACCGGGTTTCCGTCCTTATCGGTTTCCGTTTTGAGTACTTCGTTGCGTCCGACACTAACAGCGGCAAATGAAGTCCCTCCCGCAAAATTTGCGCTTCCGCCCAAGACAACGACATTCGAGCCGCTCGACGAGCTACCCGCCGTAAGCGAACCGCCTTCAAGCGTAACGGCCGAACCGAAATTCGCCCCGGATTCCAAGACCAACGAGCCGTTCCCGCGCACCGTTACGTCGCCTGCAGAAACCGCTACGCCGTCCAAGTTCTTCTTCACGATAAACGTCCCGCCGCTAACGTACGTTCCCGCTCCCGCCGTCACCGTGGCATCCAAATTAAACACGCCTCCGTTAACATAAACGCCCCGGGAAAAAACCGCCGTCCCCCTGACGGTTGCCGAGCCTCCGTTTTGTACGAATACGGCTCCTTTTTTCAGCTTTGCATCATCGTACGCCCCGACCGTTCCGCCGTCCGCTACGAGGAAATTCCCGCCATTCACATAGACAGCATCTTCGACCAGGAACTTCCCGCCCGCCGCAACCGTAAAGGATTCACTGTCCAAAACGAGCGCATGTGCGTTCACTTCGGATGCGACCGAAAGGAAGCCTTCGTTCACGACATTGCCCATCCGGAAATCGACGGCGCCGACGGACACCCAGTTTTTCATATCGACGGATGCTCCCCCGGAAACCAAGCCGTCATACTCAACGCGGACTTTCCATTCGCCCGTTCCCGTGTACGCCCCGCCCCAAAACGCATTAGAAAGGAACGTGTAGCTCGTGATTCCCAAGGCGGAAACCGAAACCTCGGGATCGCCCGTGCCTTCCTGAACGAGGACGCTTTCGTAGCCGTTCGGGTCCGTCAAAATCACTTTCAGGGAGGAAAGATTAAAGTCGGCACTCGCGATTGCGGCTTCGGAAAAATTCACCGTTACGGAAACGGTTTCCACATTTTGGTTCAAAAGAGAGTGGCGCTGTCCGTCATCGCCGAGACCGGAAACGGATACGGCGAAATCCGTCCCCCAGACACCGGATTTTTCCGCAGATTCTCCGGCAGTAATCGCCGTTGAAGTTGCTGTGTACGTCGTTTGCACCGTCGTGTAAGCGATGTCGCGCACTTTTTTCACGAACCCTTCCGGATCGATAATTCCGAACCCGTAATTGTTGTTAAACCAAAGCCCGGAAGCATTGTTGTACGCCCAATCGCCGGTTTTTATGCGCGTAGTCGTAACCTCTTCGCCGGTTTCGGAATCGACGGATTCTTCAGAATACCCGCTTTTTTGGACGTAAGTTTTCGTGTTGTCGTCCCAAATATAGTCGATATTCGGCGTTTCCCCTCCCCCGGAAGAATAAGCGATCGCGTGCTTTGCCCAACGCACATCCATCGGAGCGCAAATCTGGTTGCCGAGCGCGATCACACCCGAAACGAGCGGCGCGGAAAACGACGTTCCGTCGCTCGCCGCATAATTCGCGTCGGAGATAGACGTTCCCGTGACGCTGCTCGAGTCGTCGCTACCGGAATCAGAAGAGGATGTCAAACCGCCGGCGTTGTAGCCGATCTCGCCCGTTCGGTCTGTGGAAACGACCTGCTCGCCGGGAGCGGAAACGAAAACATTGGAGCCGAAGCAGGAAAACGACGTGTAGCGACCGTCTTTATTCGTCGCGGCGACATTGACAATGTCCGGGCAACTTCCGGAGCTGTCCCATGCGGTCGTTCCCGGCCAATTCGTGGTGTCTTCCCCGCGGGAATTTCCGGCGGCAAACACATAAATCACGTTATTCGCGGAAGTATCGGAAATCGCTTTCCAGAAAAACTCGTCGCCTTTCTGATCATAAACACTACCGAAGGAGCAATTTTTCACCTGAATAGCCGCATCGTTCACGTAGGAAATAGATCCTGTTGCGGCATCAACGCTCACTCCGGAGCCCCAATATGACGCATTGGCAATTTCCTGATCCGAAGCAAGGCTAATATGCAATCCGGCAATTGTCGCCCCCGGTGCCGCGCCGACAATACCGACCTCGTTCCCGCCGATTGCGGCAGCCATCCCGGCAACAAATTGCCCGTGGTTTTCATCCGTATAAATCTGAGTCTGCGACTCGTCTTCTTCCGTTTCCGGATTATCGGTCGGAACAACTTCGCTTCCGACAAAATCCTTACTCAACCCCTGTCCGTTGTAAGCATCGTTTGTCGGATTGTACGGCGAGACGTTCAGGTCTTCGTGGTTCGGCTCAACCCAACTGTCCATAATACCGATAACAACACCGCTTCCGGTAATTCCCTGTTTCCACACGGGAACGATGTTCACACCGTTTTTACTCAAGTACCACTGCCATTGCTTACTCAGGAGCTTGTCGCTGAAAACGGTCGTCGGTCTCGTAGGATCAATGACAAAAGAGGACGAGGACTCCGCCGCGAGCGCGGGAACGGCGGCAACGGAAGAAACCGCGCACGCAAACAGAAGCGAAAGAGGTAAACGAACTTTCATATAAAAAGATGGGTAAATAGGGGTTGTCGCCGCGACAGAGGAATCTGAAAACTGCCGCATTTTTACGGAAAGGAAACCCCTTTCCGCTTTAAAATGCAAGGAAATAGAAAAACCCGTCTCCGCGTTCCCGCCCGAAAACACAAATCGCTACGAAATTTCAACGCCCCCGGTTCCTCCGTTTGTGCACGCGGCAAAATCCGTCCGCTTTTTCCGTTGTCTCGACGGGGAAAAACCGTCAGCCTGTGTCCTCTCTGATCATGTCGGAATCTTTCGAGAACGCTGAACCGTACTCCGCGCCCGCGCCCAAACCGCGCGGGAACGCCGCTACGCGCAACCGTTTTCAGCCGGACCGCACGGGAACGAACGACGAGCGCGTCCCGCCGCACAACCTCGACGCGGAACAGGGCTTGCTTGCCTCGGTAATTATCGACGGAGGAGGAGATATTTTAAACACCTGCGTCGAAAAGAAACTGCGTCCGGAATACTTTTTCGGCACGGCGCACCAGTTGATTTTTGATTCTCTCCTCTCTCTTAGTGCTTCCGGCAAGGGAATTGACGAAATTACACTCTGCGAAGAACTGCGTTCCCGCGGCAACCTCGAAGCGGCGGGAGGCATCATCTACGTCAACGAACTCACCGCGCGCACGGAAACGACGGCACACGCGATTCACTGGCTCGAAATCGTCCGCGAAAAATACTTTCTGCGTAAACTGATCGAAACGTCCCGCCGCACAATCGAAGCCGCGTATTCCCCCGCAGACAAACTCGATAGCCTCCTCAACTCCGTTGAAAAGAGCTTTTTGGAAATCTCGCAGGATCGCGTACAGGAAAGCGCCCAACTCATCGGCGACCCGAACGGACCGCTCGACAACGCGCTCGCAATGATTTCGCGGATGGCGCAAAGCAAAGGCGCGATTACGGGAATTCCGACCGGTTTTAAGCGGCTCGACCAAATGACCTTCGGGCTTCATCCCGGTCAAATGATCGTCATTGCCGCCCGCCCGGGGATGGGAAAAACCTCCATCGCGCTCAACTTCATCGAAGCAGCGCTTTTCGACCAGACGAAAAAAGGCAACGCAGGACTGAACGTCCTGATGTTCTCGCTCGAAATGACGGCGCAAGACTTGCAACTGCGCCTGCTCGCCTCTCATTCCCGCGTAAAACTGCGCGAAGTCCAACGCGGTTTCGCAAAAGCGGACGAACACAAAAAACTCGCCCTCGCCGCGCGGGACTTTAAATCGCGAAAACTTTACATCGACGATGTCGGCGGGCAAACCATCATGGAAATGCGCGCCAAAGCACGGCGCCTGCATTCCCGCACGAAGCTCGACCTCATCGTCATCGACTACTTGCAACTGATTAACGGGACGGACAACTCCGTTTCCCGCGAACAGCAAATCGCCGAGGCCTCGCGCTCCATCAAAGCCATGGCGAAGGAATTCGGAATTCCGATTATCGCCCTCGCCCAGCTCAACCGTAAATCCGAAGACGAAAACCGCGCCCCGCGCGTGAGCGACTTGCGCGAATCCGGCTCTATCGAACAGGACGCGGACGTCGTGATGCTCATCGACAAAGCCCGCGGCAAAAAAGAAACCGACGAAGAAGCGCGCATCGCCGGCGTTTACCAGCGCACCCTTATTATCGCCAAGCAACGTAACGGACCGGTCGGGGAAATCCCGCTCATTTTCCACGGCGACCTCACGCTCTTTTCCGAGCCGGAACTCAACGTCCGGGACCCGAACGAATAAAAATCCCGCCCCATGCATTTTTCGGACTCCGTCATTTTTCAGAAAAAATTCTTCATCGCGGCAATCGCGTTGGCAACGTGTTGCGCCGCGGGAACGCCCGTCGCGCGTGCTCAATCCGCGGGAACGGAGCCTGCACCGGCCGCAACGGGGGAAACAACCGTTCCCGCAACCGAACGCAAAGTTTACGAGCAACCCACCGTCGGAAAAATTTCCTACAAAACCGAAGGCGCGCGAAAAATCAGCGACGACGTTATCGCCGCGCACATTTCGCTGACGGAAGGCAAACCGTTCCTCCCGCTGGACGTTGCGGAATCCATCCGCTCGCTCTATGACACGGAACTTTTCGACTACGTCGGCATCGAACCGCTTCTGGATCCGGAAACGCGGCTCGTGAACCTCACGGTCGTCCTCGTTCCGCGCCCGATTTTGACGGACGTGTTTTTCACGGGCAACCGCGCCATCAGCGGCGGGTCAATTACGTCCTCCGACACGTCGGACCTGCGCACGGAAGTCCGCCGCAACATCGCCGCGATTCACGACCCGCGCGAAGAAGACGACTCGCTTGAGCACGACTCCTCCTCCGGTTGGTTTATGACGGGGCTTTCGGAAGAATGCACCGCCGCCGGCATCGTCGCGGGAGCGCCGCTCGATGAAGCCGCCGTCAAACGCGCCGCCCGCAAAATCCGCGAAAAATACCGCAACAAAGATTATCCTTTCGTTGACGTTACTTACGAAATCCGCCGCAACGAAGACGCGGGAACGGCTTACGTCGTTTTCAAAATTAAGGAAAACCTCGAAACGCGTATCGAATCCGTCGATTTCGTCGGTAACGAAACATTCACCGACGAGGAATTGCGCTCGCTTTTGGAAACGACATCTTGGGCGTGGGGCCTGGATTTTACGGATTTTCCGAACCGTATGTTCAAGTTTTCGTGGATGACGAGCAACGGCTACTTCAACCGCGCAAAATTTGAAACCGACATGGAAAACCTGCGCACGTTCTACCTGAACAGCGGTTTTCTCGATGTCAAAATCGTTCCGCCGACAGAACAGGAACTCGCCGAGGGCTACTGCTCCGTCAACAACGAAGAAACCGTCGGCTACCTGCCCATCGAAATTGCAATCGACGAAGGTCGCCGCTACACCGTCGGCGACATCAAAATCAACGGGAACAAACTCGGCGAAAAGCACCAGCGTTTCACGGAAAAAGGCATCATTTCGATGCTCGCGAACATTTCCCCGCGTGGTGTCCGCCGCCGCGACGAAATCGACTTCGACCGCATTTTCTCCGGCGCGTGGTATTCTCCCGCCGCCGTTGACGTTGCCGTGCAGAAAATTCGCGAATATTACGGCGAAGTCGGCTACCTGAACGCACGCGTCTCCGTATCCAAAGAGCCGAATACGGAAACCGGCGAAGTCGATCTGGTTTTCAAAGTTTCCGAAGGCGAAAAATCCTATCTGCGCTCCATCACGATTGACGGGAACAACATTTCCAAAGCGGAAATTCTTCTGCGCGACCTCGTCATCTCGCCCGGCGAAGTTTTTGATATGGTGCGCATGAAAACTTCCGAGCGCCGCCTGAAAGCGACACGTTATTTCGACTATGTTTCGATTCAGCCCGTCGACACGGGAATTCCCTCGCAAAAAGATATGCGCATCACCGTTCGCGAAGGGCGCACGGGCTCGCTCTCGTTCGGCGCGGGCTTCTCCACGGTCGAAAGCGTTTCCGGATTTGCCGAATTTCAGCAGAGCAATTTCGATTTGTTCAACGCCCGCAACAAATTCCGCGGCGGCGGACAAAAATTCCGCTTCCGCGTGCAAATCGGAACGCGCTCCACGTCCATTATCCAGTCGCTCGAAGAACCGATGCTGTTCGGCCGCGAACTTGCACTCGGCTACGACGCTTATCACAAGTCCAACCGCTACATTTCCAGCGATTACAACACGGTCGACACCGGATTAAAACTCTACGTCAGCCGCCGCGTCATCGAAAAAATCCGCGCCGAAGTTTATTACAAAATCGACAACTACGAGATTAAGGACATCGAGTACGACGTGCCGCAGTTTATCCGCGACGAAGAAGGCTACACGCTCCTCTCGCGCGGCGGGATCACGCTCTCCCGCGACACGCGCGACGACGTCCTGTTCCCGACCAGCGGGAACCGCGTCCGCTTGAACGCGGAAGTCGTCGGCGGTCCTTTCATGGGCGATTGCGACTACTACGGACTCGACCTCCAAGCCGCCCAATGGTTCCCGATTATCGACTACGATCACTCGCTCAAAATCGGCGGGCGTATCGGCACGCTGCACTCCTACGGCGGAAGCTACGTTCCGTTCTTCGAGCGCCTTTACCTCGGCGGTCCCTACAACTTGCGCGGATTCCGCTACGGCTACGTCGGACCGTTCGACGGCGATGAACCCACCGGCGGCGAATCCCGCGCTTACATTACCGCCGAATACACCATTCGCCTGCTCGACGAATTGCGCCTCGCATTTTTCTACGACGGCGGATACGTCAATTCCGGGTCGTTTGACTTTTCCCCCAACGACTGGAACGACGACATCGGCTTCGGATTCCGTATTCTCATGCTCGGCGCACTCATGAATATCGACTTCGGATTCCCGATTCACGCTAACGACGACAATGACGACGGTATGCGCCTCCAATTCTCGTTCGGCACCAATTTCTAAAAATCCACAAAACAAACACAAACAATCAAAAACAATCAAAAACAAATATCATGATGAAGAAATTAGCTCTCGTCCTCGGAATGCTCGCGGTCGCCGCGGGATCGCTCTTCGCGGAAGCGAAAAACGCCGTTGTGCTCGATATGAATCAGGTTCTTGCTTCGTTCTCGAAAACGATCGCGGTCAAAGAAGAAGTTGAAGCCGACGGAAAATTCGCCGAAACCACGCAGCAAAGCAATATCGACAAGTTCAACAAACAGCGCGAACAGCTCGCTAAAGCCGTCGAAAACCTGAAAGCGACGAAGAACAATCCGACGCTCTCCAAGGCTGCCGTTGCCAAGGCGGAAGCGGAAGTCGAACAACTCTACACGGAAGTTGCGAAAGCCGAGCAGGACCTCCGCAAAAACCAACAGGAAATGCGTGAGTTCCTGCAGAAGAAATTCGCGGAAAAAACCAATGTCATTCTCAAGGAAGACATTCTCCCGCGCATCAAGGAACTTGCTAAGAAACACAACGCGGAGATCGTTCTGAACCGCGCCAACGTCTTCTATGTCGAAGAATCTGCAGATATCACGCAAGAGCTGATCGACGTCCTCAACAAGGCATTCCCGGCGCCGAAAAAAGACTAAGGCATCTCCGGTTCCTCTAAAAAGCGTTCCCGCGCAAAAACGGCTTTCGCCGCGCGGGAACGCTTTTTTATGGGCCCTCTATCAGGGGGCGAGGACGTTTCTGCCCCTCCCCGGAACGGAGAATTAGGAATTGCCTCTTTCTTAGGGGCAAAATAGGATTGGTGCATTATTTTCTACTTATTGACACCATGAAATCTCCACTCACTCGCCTTGCGTTGCTGACGGCCGCAGCCGCTGTTTTCGTTCCCGCGCCCGACACGCTCGCCGGTGTCGTCGACGGTCGTTACGACTTGCAATATTATTTGGATTTCTGCCGCAACAAAGGGATGTTTGCCCCCGGCGCCACCAATATTGAAATCTTTTTCAAAGACGGCACGCACATTACCGACAACACCATACCGCTGATGCCGAACCTGGACAGCTACGGACAGACCGTCTCGAGCATTATCGGCAACAAGATCGGCACCAACGGCGGCACAAACTTAGTCAGCGCGCAGTTTGTATACGGGGCCAAGCACGTACACGCGAAAGTGGGCAATACGGACGTGGCTTTCCTGTCCGAAAACGGACTCGCAAATTGTGTTTACGACAGCGCTAATCTGGACAACTTCGGAACAGACAGCTCGATACAACGCCTCACCAAACTGGTAACATCCGTTGCGTATACGCCTATGGCGGACGACGCATTCATGAGTACGCTCAAAGTCAACGATACGTGGTTTTATCGTCTCGGCAACGGCGGCACATGGAGCGACGGAAAATCAATTACTACGGGCGACAATTCCTTGGGCGGCGTGGTGAACCTCTCCGTTTGTTGGCAAGATGCCAATACGGGAGAATGGTACCTGGAAGGTTGGGCACGCAAAAACAGCATAACGAATGACACGCTTACCCCGCTCGATATCGGAACCTACTTCGGAGATAGCGGAAGCCCGTTCTTTGCGTGGGACGATGCGAACAATCGCTTTTTGTTTGTCGGAGCGATGTTTGCCGGAGGTTGCCAACTTTCTTTCCCCAACTGGTATATTCCCCGCTATAACTACCGCCAGGGTTCGGCTGTAATAGACAAATATACTGTTGTTGCCGACAAGTTCTCCGGCACGGAAAAAATTGTTTGGGGAGGACAGGATGCCGCTCTCGGAACGGGAACGCTAACTCAGGGCGACGTTTCCGTTGCCTACACGGGGAAAGGGAGCGGGAACACCATTGCCGACACACGCGGGCTGACATTTTCCACGCAAGATACCGAAAACAGGCTACATATGGAACACGCGGGAAGTGTCAACATGGGTGCGGGAGCGCTCACTTTTGAAAGCGGGAAATGGAAACTCTCCGAAGCCGACAGCGCATACACGCTCGCAAGCGCGGGTTTTGAAATCAAGAAAGGAGCCGACCTGACGCTGGAACTGACGGGAACGTCTTCCGAAGAAATCCGCAAAGTCGGCGAAGGGACACTCACCATCGCCGGAAGCGGGAACAACGAATCCAAACTCGTCGTCGGCGGCGGAACGACGGTTTACAACGTCGTCAGAGACGAAAACGGAACGATCACGGATTGCACGATCGGGAACGCGGGAGAAACGCGCTTGGATCGCACGGGCGGTTACGCGGCAAGCAGCGTACGCCTGGAAGGCGGTGTCGCCATTGTCGTGCTGATGCAAGACAATCAGTTTAAAACAAACACGACTGCGGGAGATACTTTTTCTTTCGGAAACGCCGGCGGCTTGCTCAACCTCAACGGGCACAATTTGCAATGGGGCGTGATCAACCAAGACGGATCCGACACGGGAGCGCGTATCGGCAACTTTACGCCGTTGAATGAAGCAAAACCCGAAAACGCCACATTTACCTACACGGGAACGGGAACGTTCGCCGGAAGCTTCATGGATGAAGGCGCGAACGGAGCACAACTCGCAGTAAAATACAATAATTCCGCCGAAAATGCGACATGGACGCTCACGGGGAACTCCTCCAACGCAGGCGGTTTCACGGTCGAAGCGGGAACGATGAAGCTGGAAGGCACGAAAACGCCGCATGTCAATTTTAGCGATGCCAACGACTGGCGTTATGCAAGCATCGAAACCTCCAAGATTACGGTAAACAGCGGAGCCACCTTCCAACTTTCCCACCACGCACTTCTCAGTGGCGACGTTGAAGTTGCCGCGGGAGGGAACCTCGTCTTGAATCAAACCGTAAACGCGGCATCGGAATCCGTTTCCGGGAGTCTGCGGCAGAATATGACGGGAACAGACGGCTACGGAACAATAACTGCGCTTAAAGGCAATGTGAGCTTGTCCGGTTCCATGACTGTGGACTCCGGAAACACGACGATAGCCTCCTCCATGACCGGAAACATTAGCGGAACCGGCTCATTCGTCAAAAAAGGGAAGAACGACTTCGTTATCAAAGGACAGATTTCCGTTGCGACGGGAACGGTTGAAGGCGGAGGCGTTATCGTAAAGGACAAAAACGGCTTCGAGGGAACGTGGACAATTCTGGATGCCGGTAGTCTCGGTGTCGAAGGCATGAACGGAGACGATATGCTTGCTCACATCTCCGCCGATTCTTCAGGCGTTCTCGCCCTGGGAGCAGACCAAGCAACCGGGGTAACACTCACCGGTCACGACAAGCTCTATATCGGAGCACTCGGCACCTTGGCAAAAGCCGTGGAATACGGCGTTGCGGGAACGACAGATACGCTCTCCGCCAACTCCGAAAACAAATGGCTCCTCGGAGGAGGAGGAGGCACGCTCAACGTCAACTTCAAGCTCTCGGGGGCAAATAGCCTTATCATCGGAAACGATGCCTCAGGCGGCACGGTCCACCTGACCAACACCGCCAACGACTTCTCCGGAGATATCATCATCAAAGGAACGGGCAATATATTGACCTATGTAACGGATGAGTCCACCGGAAAAACAGCTCTCGGATCCGCCCGCATTGCTCTCTCTTACGGGAACACGCTCGGACTGAACAGCGCCGATCAACTTTCCATTTTCAAAGACGGTGCAAAAGGTGTCCTGGCTCTCACGAACTCGTTTGATTTGGATTTATCCGACAAAGAGACCTCGCTCGGCGCCTCCGGAGACCTCACCTACACGGGAACGCTTACGGTCGGGGATACTTACCGATTCGGCGGGAGCGGAAACCTGACTCTGAACACCGATCTGTCAGGCGCTACAACAATGACGCTGGACGGGCAGGGAATGTCCGGAAGCTCCGTCACTTTTGCCCGCGAAAATGCCTTTACGGGAACAATCACCGCCGGCGGAGGTCTCAACCTCACCACCCCGAACAGCTCAGGAGACATCGGAATTCACGCAGGACATTCAAACGCGCTAAAATCTGTTGCCTCCGTCGACCTTCAAAAAGGGGCGATATTGTACACAGACGGCAACAGCATTGTTGTTAACAATCTTACGGCTCAGAGCGGTTCTTCCATTCAAAACAACGGAGACACGGCCTCCCTGCTCCAACTGAACGTCGACGCGGACAAAGAAACAACCATCGCCAACGGCGTATTGTCAAACGCAAGCAACTCGGCAAACCTGGCGCTGATCAAGACCGGCGCGGGAACGCTCAACATGGAGGCGAACACCTCCTGGAGCGGGGGCATGACCATCGCAGAGGGAACGGTGAAAGCATCTATCGCGGCCGGCGGAATCGGAGCAGAAGGAGCGTCCGTCTATGTGGGAAAAGGAAGCTCGCTCCATCTGACATCCACCGCCTTCGATTCATGTAAGGATCTCGGGGCAACCCGATTCACGCAGAAACTTTCGGGCGACGGTGAAGTAAAAATTTCAAATGGCAACGATATGTTGTTCCTGACTCAAGCCGCAGGCTTCGAAGGTCAAGTTACCGTCAGCGGGAACACCAGACTTTACGTAACAACGGGTGCCCATATTGACCCGAGAGTGAGTTTCAGCACAAGTCAAGCCTTTGACAAAGCGACTATTGTTGTAGAATCGGGTAGCCAAGCACGTGTAACTCCCTCCATCTATCAGGCATCCGGCACAACCGTTAATTCTTGGGCGAATTATGTAATCGCCGGCTCTGATTTTAAGGGGAACTCCAGCGGGCTCGTCCAATCCGGGCACGAAGGAGCGTTAGTGATTGATTGTGCGGCCGTCGTATGGGGAAACGTCACGTTGGCAGAAGACGCGATGATCGCGTCGTGGTCCGTGTCCCCCACCAATAGCGCGAACCTAAGCGGGTATCCGTACTCCTGCCTCCCATCTTGGCAAAATCAGACATTTGGCGGACACTACGGAGTCGTCAATAAACTCGGCGGAACGATTCGCGGGAAGATTTTGGGCGAAGGCAAAGCACTGACATTCGGCGGGAACGAAGGTATGACCATCACGGCGGATTCCGCCAACACCTTTGGTGATTTGATCATCGCTAACGGAAACGGAAATAATACAGACAAATTTGCCCTGCGCTTAGACAACGGTGAAGCAAGAAGCCAAACGAGTACCGCGTTAGGAACGGGTTCCGTCACGCTTAACGACAACCTCGTTCTGCGCCTTGCGGGAACGGGAACCGCCGACAACAGCCATGTCGTTTACACCTACGAAAATGCAATTTCCGCAGGCGACGGAGCAACGCTCCAAAGCTACAATATCACCAACCGTCTCACGGGAACGGTAACGATAAGCGACACCACCATCAACCTCGCGACCGCCAACGGCGGCGTGCTGGAGCTTGCGGGTGGCATTTCCGGAAACGGAACGCTGAACGTCGGTGCAAACTCCAAAATCGTGCTCGGCTCCGCGTCTTCCGCAATGGCGCTCGCCCGTAACGGCTCGGCACAATTCAGCGGAAACGTCGTTACGGGATCCGGGGCCGACATCACCCTTATGTCGCCCGCCGTCGTTTCTACCGCCACGACATTCGCGGGAACGGACAGCCTCACCCTCCGCCTCTCCGGAACGGAAGATTACACACTCGGAGGAATTACGCTAACGGGATCAAGTGTAACAAACGATGACGGATCTACGGGAACGACAACAACCGCCCTCGCCCTAAATTTCGATTTCAGCAATATTCCGACTGCATCAGACAATGCCACATGGACGACGCTCAATTCTGCAATCTCGGCAAACACGGTTCAAATTTCGCTGGATTTGAATATGTTCAATGATATCAACAGCGGAGAATACGCGTTGCTAAACGGTAGCCTCACCGTCAACAACTACACGCTTGCGGATGATCTGAACGGACGTCTAAGCCTGAAAACCGATACCGACAACACACTCATTCTCGTCGTCGGCGGAGACAATCGCCTGTATTGGCGAACGAACGGCGCAAGCCACAACTGGAACACGACAGATGCGAATTGGCACTTAGAGGGAAATTCTGCCCTAAAGACATTCTCAGCAAACGAAAACGTTGTCTTTGATGCCTCGGGCGTGGCAGAAGGCAATAGCGAGAGTTCCCGCGAAACGGTTACACTGAGCGAAGATATCACCGTCGGTAATGTAAACGTAAAAAGCGCAAACGCATACTACGAAATAACCGGAAGCTCCTTACTGACAGGTACCAACCTGGCAGTAGGTGTTGGCGGCAATCTGAAATTAAGTACGACAACCGCAAACTTTACAAACGGCGTACGCGTCGATAACGCCACGCTCGACGTAAGCGGAACCGCGTTGACCGCAAACGTTGATGCGACTAACGGCGGCTCATTTTCCATGAGCAACAATGCCACGCTCACGGGAACGCTTTCCGTAAACGGCGGAACAATATCCCTGAACAACGCAACCGTATCGGGAAATATCAACCTTAAAGATTCCTCCGACCCCGTCTCAATCAACACATCTTCCGTAACCGGCAACATCTCTGTATCAGGAGAAGGCACAGCGACACTGAGTGCTCTCAGCCTCACGGGAGAAATCGTTACAGAGACCGGCGGACGCATTATGGCTGCCTCCTCCTACAACGGAACGACGGCAACAACCTCAACGGCAATACTCTCGGGAACGCTGAGCTGGGGAAACAGCGCCGGAAGTAGCCTAAGCCTGACAAGCGGTTCTCTCTACTTGGACGGAGCCGTGAATTTGTCGGAACTTTCCGTAGCCTCCGGTCTGACCGTCACGGTGTGGAATAACACAGCTACCGCAGGGCTTGAAAAAACGCTCGGCACAGTGAAGTTGGGCAATAATGCCACCCTCCGCTCGTATGACGTGGCGGCAGTAGAGTCCTCCACAACCATCGGCACCTTGCAGCTGGACGGCGCAGCGGCGACCCTCCACGACCAGCACCACTCCGGTATGTACACCGTAAACACCTTGAAGCTGGGGGACGGAGTCTCGACCTCCACCCTTACACTTCGGAAAAATGCCGCCTCTTCGTATAGTACAGTATTCAACCTCGGCAATGCTATGGCAGAGTCCGGCAATTTTGCGGGAACCATCGTGCTGAATGAGGCTAACAACGGAGGAAAGCGTTCCGCCTTTATCGTCCTGGGCAATGAGACAATTGCGCAGAATGCCGTCATTTCATTTTCCGATGCGCAATCCGGCGAGGCGCACGTCGGCTTGGGCATCAATGTAAAAAATGCCACCATCGCCGGCTTACAGTCCGTTTCGGGAGATGCCTCTCAAGTCAAAATCTTCTCCGGGTCCATTGGCGGGACGCAAGAATGGCATACCGGCTCAACAAGCCTTCCCTCCACCGTGGGCGATGCTGTCCGCACCCTCACGATCAACACCGCAACAAATACGACCCACAATTTCTACGGTGAAATCTTGGGAAATCTGAATCTGGTGAAAGCGGGCGCGGGAACGCAAAAATTACTCGGCACAAGCAACAACTTCAACGGTTCAATTGATGTGCAGGCGGGAACGCTGGCGCTGGGAAATACCGTAGCCGTAGGCTCCTTGTCCGGACTCACCGTCGCAGACGGAGCAACGCTGGATTTGAGCTCCGTGACATTTGGTCCAGATTTTACGGGCTTTGCCCTGGCAGACGGAGCTACTGCCACCCTCAGTAGCGGTGCTACGATAGCGCTCGGAAATTTGGATTCGGAAACTACTTACCGCATCTTCAATCTTGGCGCCGGGGCAAGCATGGTCGGATGGGATAACAGCACCCTGAACCTTAGCAATTTCACGATCGACGGTGTCGCGCTGAGCGAAATGGGTCGCATCGAATTAGCGTTGAACGGCGAAGAAGGCACGTTTACCTATTACGCCGATCGCTACGACCTTGTGTGGTCCGGTGCAGCGTCCGGCGGCACTTGGACTCAAGAAGAAAGTAATTTGATGTGGACGCGTACACTGGGCGGTTCTCTTAGTGAGGAATCGACCTGCTTTACCAATTACGACAACGCTATCTTCAATAACGATGCATCCGTCAATGTCGCCTCCGGTGTCCATGCCAATTTGCTTACGGTGACAAATAATGCCACCGTGACTTTGGATGGCGCGCTTTCCGCCAATACGGTGAGAGTGGAGTCCGGCAAACTCAAAGCAGCTTATGCCTCCACCTTTACATCTGTGAAGAGCTTTGATATTGCCGAGGGTGCTGAGATGGAAATCAATCTCCCGGGAACGCCAAACTACACCTCGGAAGTGAGCGGTGATGGTGCCATCACCCTGACCGGTGGCGGCACGATGACGTGGAATCCCACCGATGGCACGCTGAATATGGGCACGCTAAATATTACCGGCAACAGCACCTTTAAGACGGCTTCTTCGTTCTCTGCCAAAGAAGTTCGGGTAACCTCCGGAACGGCGCAATTTGACGGGGCAACGGATATCAAGGCTTTGACACTGGAAGCGAACAAGACCGTTACACTCTGGAATGACACCGAAACAGCCGGGCAATCCAAATTAATTGGCACCCTGAACTTAGGAAACGGAGCGGCTCTTGCAGTTAACAACCGTATCAACAAGACCTCTGATTCTGCCGTCATCGACACCGTTGTGGTAAACGGAACAGGGACGCTCAAAGAAGTGTACGGGGCAGGTTACCTGAAAGTCTCAACCCTCGAGTTAGCGGCGGGAACGACTTCGGGGACAATCAACCTCACCAAAGCCTCTACGTTGAATGGCGCGTCTTATACGGCAATTTACGAATTGGGATCTGCCTCAGCGAAAACCGGCAACTTCGCCGGAGAAGTGGTATTGAGCAACGTCAACGCGAACAATAACAACCACTCTGTCTTTATCACTTTGGCGGGAACGGATACCCTGGCAAAATCCGTCGTCAAGATGAACACCCAAGCCTCTTCGCGTGCCTACTTGGGCTTGGGCATCATGGCAGACGGCGCGACGATTGCGGGCGTAGAATCTTCCGAATCCTTGGGACGCAACGTCCTGCTTTTCTCCGGTGAATCGAAACAAGACTGTGGGTGGAACCGCGGCGATGAAGATAACGGGCATTATCAATTGCAAAACTCATCAGTTCGCACGCTCAACATTGATGTCGCTGCCGGAGAATCTTATGCCTACTACGGACGAGTGCTCAGCAACCTGAATTTGGTAAAAAAAGGAGAAGGGACCCAGGCGCTCTACGGTTCCGGCACCGGATATAACGGACAAAACTTCAACGGGTCCGTTTCCGTCGAAGCGGGGACGCTGATCGCGGGACATACGAACGCACTCGGCACAGGCGCGATTTCGGTGGCGAGCGGGGCGGTGTTGCAGGCGAACGCGGCAATTACGCTGAGCGCGGCATCGCAGGCGCTGACACTTGTTGTAGGTGAGGCTCAAATCGTTCCCGCCACAGCGACTTACGCGGCGCTCCGCAGCACGGACGCGACGGGAACGGCGCTCATCACATCGGGCGAAGGCACAAGCGGGAAAATCTCCGTTTCCGGCGACGCCGTTGTCTATGTCGACGTTTCCGCACTTGCGGGAACGCAAAGCGCTCTTTCCGGCGACACGATTTCGCTACAGCTTGCAACGGAATCCGCCCTGGACTTCAATAACGCCGACGCGAAAGTCGGTTGGTGGGACGAAAGCGGCACGTCCTGGACGGATTGGTCCCTGGCAAACGGCTATGCCTACGACTCCGGTTCCGGTCTGCTGACGATAACGATTCCCGAGCCGTCAACTTTCGGATTGCTTGCAGGCTTGAGCGCCCTCGCCCTCTGCGTTTCGCGCCGCAAGCGCCGCAAATAATCCGTCGGGAGAAAAATTCTCCGCATTGAGTGTTCCCGCGCGGCAAAAGCCGATTCTGCGCGGGAACATTACTGTCCAAAACATTTTTGGCGGTGCGGGAATAGTGTTTGTTTTATGCGGGAGAGAGACCGAACGTGTGATTTTTTCTCTTTTTTAGGACGCTCAAAGCCTCGAAGAAGCGTTATGTTCTAAAACAGAACTGATAGAACGACAGCATCAAGCCGCTCAAAGCCTCGAAGAGGCGTTATGTTCTAAAACCCTGCGCGTGAGCGTAGGGGGGCGGGAACAACAAAAAACAACAAGCCTTGAAAAGGCGAAACAAAACCGGATGACGCGCAGATGCACGGAGTCCGCTTTCCCGCCGCTTGTTGCACACTTTCAGCGTGCAGGCTTTTTCCCATTTTTCGTAGGGCGGCGACTCGCTTCGCTCGCTTGCCCTACGCTGACCAATTGCGCCCCCTTGGGGCTCGCCAC
>JAGBIL010000009.1 GCA_017935025.1 Opitutales bacterium
CGAACACTTGCTGTTTTGCCTTTCTCTAATCCAAGCCAACCGCGCCCCGTTTTGACGGCGGGAACGTGTTCAAACTCCTTTCCAACTTTTACGCGTTTTTCTGCCATATTTCGACCGTATGCGCCCGCCTATGCCCTTGCAAGACTTTTTGTAATATCTTTGTAATGAAAAATTAATCGCAGTATTTATGCGGATTTATGGATTCTGATTGTCTCCACCATTTTTGTATCCAAATCGCCCGCAAAGCCGCATAAAAAAAAAGGCTTTGCGGGCTTTTTCGTGTTTTTGCAAAATGCCTATTTTATGCCCAAAACTGCCTAAAAACGCCCTTTCCTTGCAGAGATTTACGCACTTTTTACGCACTGCCACAAACAAGCCCGAAACTCTTTGTTTATGCGGACTCCAAGACACAAAGAGCGTAAAATTCTGCAACAGGAAAAACGCACAAAAATTCGCCGCTTGTGCGTAAAAAGCAAAGAATTCTTTTATTTAAGCGGGTTGCGTGTCGTTTTTTTGGCGCAAGGTGCGGCGTTTTCACACGAAAAAAGCCCGCTCGCGGAAAGTGAACGGGCGGGCGCGGGAACGGCTTCGAAATTGTTTTCTTTCCAAATACGAAAACTTTCCGCCCGGTTGCCACGAGCTTCCGCGCAGGGTTTTAGAACATAATGCCTCTCCGAGGCCTTGAGTTTCCTAAAAAACAAAAAATAATTCCGTGGTTCTAAAAAACTTCGTGCACTTCGCGGGTGACAGGATTGTCGCCCCTCCACAGGAAAGCACTTTATTCTTCGCGTTGAACAACCCGAATTTTTCGCCGTTGCGACGGGAACGGCTTTGCGGTTTCATTTTTCGTATATGGGCAGTATTTTCGGAAAGCTTTTTCAGATTTCAACATTCGGTGAAAGTCACGGCGCGGGAATCGGCGTCGTTATCGACGGATGCCCGTCGCGGCTTCCGATTTCGCCGGAGGAAATCCAGCGGGAACTCGACCGCCGCCGCCCCGGGCAAAGCGCTCTTTCCACGCCGCGCAACGAAAGCGACCGCGTCGAAATTCTCTCCGGCGTTTACCAAGGCATGACCACGGGAACGCCGATCGCCCTGCTCGCACGCAACACCGACCACCGCCCGCAAGCGTACGACAAATTGCGTGAGCAATTCCGTCCCTCGCACGCCGATTTCACTTACAACGCAAAATACGGTTTCCGCAATCCCGAAGGCGGCGGACGCGCCTCGGCACGCGAAACCATCGGACGCGTGGCGGCGGGAGCGATTGCGAAAAAAGTGCTCGCCGCGCTCTGCCCCGAAATTGCATTTTCCTGCTACGTCGAAAGCGTGGCGGAAATCGCAATGCCGCAAAGCGAAACCTTTTTCCCGCAGAGCGAAATCGAAAGCGTTCCCGTGCGTTGCCCGCTTCCCGAAATCGCGGAAAAAATGTCGGAACGCATCAAGTCGGCGCGCGCGGACGGCGATTCCGTCGGCGGCACAATCCGCTGCAAAATCCGAGGCGTTCCCGCAGGTTTGGGCGAACCGGTTTTTGACCGCCTCGAAGCGGATCTCGCCAAGGCGATGCTTTGCATTCCCGCAACCAAAGGTTTTGAAATCGGAAGCGGCTTCGCGGGAACGCTCCTGCGCGGCTCGCAACACAACGACGCGTTTGAAATGCGCGACGGAAAAATCCGTACGGCGACCAACCGTTCCGGCGGCGTTCAGGGCGGCATTTCCAACGGCGAAGAAATTTCGTTCCGCGTCGCGTTTAAACCGACGCCGACAATTGCGAAAACGCAGCAAAGCGTGAACGCGGCGGGAGAAGCGTGCGAAGTTATCGGACACGGGCGGCACGATCCGTGCGTGCTCCCGCGTGCCGTCCCGATTGTCGATGCCATGGCGGCGCTCGTCCTCGTCGATCATCTCCTCCGCCAAAAAGCACAACATCAGCTAACGAACAACGAATAATGAATAGCGAATAACGCATTCTTCAAAATTTTTGCCTCCGGCAAAAATCTTAGCACTGAATTATTCACTATTCGTTATTCATTATTCACTAAAATCCTATGACAAATCTTTATATTTTCCTCGGAACGCCGGATTGCGGTCGCAGAGCCGTGCTCGCGGATTTGATTCGTGACGGCTTAGACGGCGAAACCACCGTTTACATCGCCGAACCCGAACGCAACGCCGAAGCGGAAAAACCGCTCGCGGACGTTCCCGCAACCGTGCTTCGCTCGTGGAAATTTTCCGACGGCGGGAACGGCATCGACCTCGGCGAACCGCACGATGCCGGCGACAACGCCGTTTTCCTGACCGACGGCGAAGACGATCCCGTGGACCAGATTGAAGCGCTCGCCGCGCTCGCCAAGCGGCTCGGCTGGCACGTCGCGCGCGTCGTTACGATTGTCGATTGCAAATTCGCTTCCGCCGTTCCCGCGAGTGCGGATTGGTTCGCCGCGTGCATCCACTTTTCGGATACGGTATTGCTCACGAACCGCGAAGGCATTTCCAACAAATGGATGAGCGACTTCAAAGCGCCCTACGTCAAAAACTGCTTCCCGTGCACCTTTGAATTCGTGAAAAAAAATCGTGTCGAAAATCCCGCACGCGTCCTCGCGGACAACCCGCGACGCATGACGATGATTTTCGACGAGCAGGACCCGATCGACGACATGGAATTTGACGAAGAAAATCTTCCGGAAGAACCGTTTGACCTGGTTTCCGCGCCCGACCCGTATTTTGAAACCACCGAATCCGGCGCGCGGAAAATCGTCGTTCCCTTCATCGGGGATTTGCTCGGCGAATACGACGCTCAAAAGTCCTGAACCGCAAGCGGGAATCCGTTTTTTTTCCCGCAAACACCTACTATTTTTCCCAAAATGTTTATCCTCGAAAAACCTTTTGTTTCGGCGGAACTGAAAGATTATCTCGAAGCCTCGCAAGCCGCCGTTTTGAAAAACGACGTTGCCCTTGAAGCCGCGACAACGCGCAAGCTCAACCTGATTACCGATGCCGAGGCGCGGGAACGCATTGCCGCCGGGGAGCGCATCTACACGACCTCCGAAAACGCGCTCGACTGGATTTACGCGAATGATGCCGGATCGCCGCTTACGCGAACGATTGACGCGATGAAGAACAAAGCGGAAATGCGCCGATTGCTCAAATCCGTCTATCCCGATTTTTTCTTTGAAGAAATTGAGTCGGAAAATCTGAAGAACGTAAAATTTGAAGATTTGCCCTGCCCGATCGTTTTAAAACCGTCGGTCGGATTTTTCAGCGTCGGCGTTTACACGATTCAAACGCGGGAAGACTGGACGCGCGCACTCGCGGATATCGAAAAAACATCCGCCGACTGGAAAAAACTTTATCCGGAATCCGTGCTCGGGAACGGAAAATTCGTCATCGAAAAATATATACACGGCGAAGAATACGCGGTGGACGTTTATTTCGACGGCGACGGGAACGCCGTTATTTTAAACATTCTCAAACACGATTTTTCCTCAGAACGCGATGTCAGCGACCGCCTCTATTACACGTCGAAGGAAATCATCACGGAAAAACTTGCGCCGCTTACGGAATTTTTCAATCGCGTAAACACCGTGCTCGGCGCGAAAAACTTCCCCGCGCACGTCGAACTGCGCGTTGAGCGCGACGGAAGCATTTGCCCGATCGAGTTCAACCCGATGCGCTTCGCCGGTTGTTGCTGCACCGATGTCGGACTCTTTGCCTACGGAATCCGCACCTACGAATATTTTGTCGAAAACAAAAAACCGGATTGGGAGAAATTGCTCGAAGGCAAGGACGGGAAAGTTTACACGATGTGCGTGCTGAACAAACCTGTGCCCTGCCCGCCGATTCGCGATTTCGATTACGATGCGCTCTGCGCAAAGTTTAAGCGCGTGTGTTGTCTGCGCAAATTCGATTACAACGAAAACACGATTTTCGGATTTCTTTACACCGAAACAACAAATCCGGAGGAATTGAAATTCATCGTCAATTCCGACCTCACGGAATTTATCCGTTAAAAAAAAGAAAAGCCTTCGAGGTGCTGTAAGCCGGATTCCGTAGCGCGGGGAGCTTTCGCGTTCCCGCGTTCGCATTCATTCCTCTGAAGCGCGTTGCCGCGCCTCCCGCCTTACGGCGGTGCGACATACCCGCGAGCATCGGACGGGCCGCCCGCTCGCCTATTTTGTCTTGCACCGGATTGGGTTTGTCCTGCCTCCTTCGTCGCCGTCGGAGCGGTGAGCTCTTACCTCGCCGTTTCACCCTTACCCGCACGTTGCCGCACGGGCGGTCTGTTTTCTGTGACACTGTCCGTCGACGTGCCTTGCGACACGCCGCCCCCGTTTTCACGGGGAATCCTGCCCTGCGGTGTCCGGACTTTCCTCTCGCGAAAACTTGCGTTCCCGCGAGCGAATGCGCGCACCTCGAAGACTCTGCCCATTAAACGCGTTCCCGCCTTTTCGCGCAAATTGAAATTTAGCGCACGCGTCAGATGAATAATGAGAAGAATGGGATGAATGAGAGAAACGGGAAAACACACATTCTTCTCTTTCTTCCCATTCCTCACATTATGCTTCGCTAAATTTCAATTTATCGCTTGCGCGTATGAGGGATTCTCGGCATAGTGAAGAACTACGTTTTTTAGGACGCTTAGCTCAGTTGGTTAGAGCATCTCGTTTACACCGAGAGGGTCGGGGGTTCGAGTCCCTCAGCGTCCACCATTTTTTTTGCAGTATGAACAAGCACACCCTTTCTGCTCTGGTTGAAAATAAATTCGGCGTTCTCGCCCGTGTGTCCGGTTTGCTTAGCGGACGCGGTTTTAATATCGAAACGCTCAATGTCGGTCCGACTAACGATCCGCGCTACTCCCGTATCACTGCCACCGTGGTTGCCGACGATGCCGGCTTTGACCGTTGCGTCCGCCAGCTCGAAAAACTCATCAACGTGGTAACGGTGCAAAACTTTGACGGTGTGGATTTCGTTTCCCGCGAACTCGTCATGGTAAAAGTGAAGGCGAATCAGGAAACGCGCTCCCAGATTCTCGAAATCGCGGGCATTTTCCGCGCGCAGGTCATTGACGTTTCGCTTGAAAGCCTGGTTCTCGAAATCACCGGCAACGCCAACAAAGTGAAAACACTGATGAAGTTGCTCGAAAACTACGAAATCATCGAAATGGCCCGCACGGGAACGCTTTCGCTCGAACGCGGTCTCAACGCCGTGCGCGGGTAATTTTCTTTTTCCTCTCAAAAATTTTTCCGAAATTTAATTCAAATTATTATGGCTACGAAAAAAGCTCCCACGAAAAAAGCTCCGGCGGCGAAAGTTGCCGCTCCCGCGAAAAAGGCTTGCGGCAAAAAAGCCTGTGCCGCCAAGAAACCCGCTCCCGCGAAAAAAACGGCAAGCGGCAAGAAAGTTCCTGTCGGCAGCGTAAAGGTTTACCACGAGAAAGACGCTTCGCTCGACGTGCTGAAGGGCAAGACGGTTGCCGTGCTCGGCTACGGAGCACAGGGCCGCGCTCAGGCACTCTGTATGCGCGACTCCGGCGTAAACGTCATCATCGGCGTGCGTGCGGGCAAGTCCTTCAAGGCGGCTAAGGCTGACGGCTTTGAAGTTATGTCCGTCGACAAGGCGGCGAAGAAAGCGGACATCATCCACATCCTCCTCCCCGACGAAAAGCACAACGAAGTTTACGAAAAGCAAATCAAGAAATTCGTTGCCCCGGGTAAGACGCTTTGCTGCTCGCACGGTTTTGCGTATGTATTCAAGGCGATCGTTCCGCCGGCGGATGTCGATGTGATCATGGTCGCGCCGAAAGGACCGGGAACGGAAGTGCGCCGCGTGTTCGAAGAGGGATTCGGTTGCCCCGGTCTCGTCGCTGTGTTCCAGGACGCGACGGGAACGGCGCTCCAAACGGCGCTCGCCATCGCAAAGGCGGAAGGCCTCACACGCGGCGGCGTGCTCGAATGCACGATGGAACAGGAAACCTACGAAGACCTCTTCGGCGAACAGAACGTCCTCTGCGGCGGTCTCGTTGATCTGATGAAATATGGCTTTGAAACGCTCACGGAAGCGGGCTACCCGCCGGAAATGGCGTACTTTGAATGCGTCCACGAAGCGAAACTCATCGTTGATATCATCTACAACAAGGGTATCGCGGCGATGAACGGTGTCATCTCCAACACGGCGGAATTCGGCGAATACTACAACGGACCGAAAATCATCACGCCGGACGTGAAAAAGCGCATGAAAGAATCGCTCGAACGCATCCAGACCGGCAAGTTTGCCAAGGATTGGCTCCGCGAGGCCGGCAAGGGTGCTCCGACGCTCGCTAAGAAGCGCGAACAACTCGGAAAACACACCGTCGAAATCGTCGGTGCCGAAATCCGCAAGATGTTCGAACGCAAGTAATTCAGCGATCGATTACCGAACACAAAAAAACGTTCCCGTGGGCTTTAACCTCGCGGGAACGTTTTTTTTTGAATTAGAAATGAATGAACACGAATTTTATTTAACACGGATTAAAGAGATGAAATCAGATATTTTATAAAAACTTCTTTTATGTCCGTTTCTTTGCAGTAAAAAATCGCGCAAAGACACAAAAGCGCAAAGTTTTTTCATCTGTTTCAATCTGCGACATCTGCGTTAAAAGAATAAAACAATTCGTGTTTATTCGTGGTTTTCAATTTGTGTTCGTATAACGAGTCCGTTAGTTTCTTGCGCAACGTAAATTTCTTCGCGCCATGAGTTCCGAAAATTCCCCGAAATCCTCAACCACCGAAAAAACCTCTTCCGCAAGCGCCCCCTCCGGCATTATCACGACGCAAGGACTCGCAAAGGTTTACGGAAAACGAGAAGTGGTTCACGATGTCAGCCTTGAGGTCCGAGCAGGCGAAGTCGTCGGGCTCCTCGGTCCCAACGGCGCAGGGAAAACGACGACGTTTTATATGGTCGTCGGGCTCGTTCCCGCGACACGCGGACGCGTTTTGCTCGACGGGAACGACATCACGAGCTTCCCGATGTGGAAGCGCGCGCGCTGCGGACTCGGCTACCTACCGCAGGACGCATCAATTTTCCGTAAACTGACGGTTTGGGAAAACGTCATGTCCGTCGTCGAAACCATGCGGATGCCCGCCTCCGAACGCAAAGCCTATTGCGAAGCTCAGTTGAATGATCTCGGGCTGATGCGCCTCGCGACGCAACCCGCTTACACGCTTTCCGGCGGCGAACGCCGTCGCCTCGAAATCGCGCGTGCCTTGGCGACGAAGCCGCGGTTCATGCTTCTTGACGAACCGTTCAGCGGTGTCGATCCGATTTCCGTCGCCGACGTTCAAAAAATCGTTATCGCGCTCAAACACAAGGGAATCGGCGTGCTGATTACCGACCACAACGTGCGTGAAACGCTCTCCATCGTCGACCGCGCGTATCTGATTCACCAGGGAACCGTTCTCGTCGAAGGCTCTTCCGACGTAATTTTGAACGACGAAAAAGCCCGCAAGTTCTACCTCGGTGCCGGCTTTCAAATGTAAGCACCGAAAAACCGGAAAAACACGTTCCCGCGATTTTTCCGTTCCCGATTTCCGCTTTTTCATCCGTGAAAAAACTTATTCTTGCATCCGCTTCTCCGCGCCGGCGGGAACTGCTCGCCGATGCCGGTTTTTCTTTTGAGATTCAAACTTCCGACGTTCCCGAAAACGAAGACCCGCACGGAAATCCGCGCGAGATGGTTTTGGAAAACGCCTTGGCAAAAGCCCGCGCCGTTGCCGCGAAAAATCCCGATGCGCTCGTGCTCGGCGCCGACACCACCGTGGCCCTCGGGAACCGCGTTTTAAACAAACCCGCCAATCTCGACGAAGCTCGGGAAATGCTTCTCGCTCTCGGCGGGAACACGCACACCGTTTTCACGGGCGTCGCCCTCGTCTGCGCGGGAACGGGTTTGTGCGAAACGCACCTCGTCGCCTGCGGCGTAACGTTTAAGCCGCTCAACGACGAAATCATCTCCCGCTATTTCAAACGCTGCAACCCGCTCGACAAAGCCGGCGCGTACGGCATCCAAGACGGCGGCGAACTCATCGTCGAACGCTACGACGAACCCCTGAGCAACATCATCGGGCTTCCCGTCGAAAGCATTTCCTCCCGCCTCCGCGCCCTCCTTGTATAAATTGTTATTTCAAAAGGTCACGAAGCTCGGCGACGGGAACGTGAATGAGAATCGTTCCCGCGGCGTAGCAATCAAGTTCGTAAGGCGAGTAAACGAACAAAATTTCATCGGGAAGGATCAGAAAATTTTCCGTCGCGCGCGGCGGAAGCGGGATTTCGCCTTTTTCGGGCGAATAGGAAAATTCCGCATCTTCGCGACGGGGATCGTGTTCCCGCAAAAGTTTTTCCAACGCGGGAATGCTTTCTTCTTTAAAAACGTCCTTGAGAAAAATCCGTTTCTTCCCGGCGAGGTCAAAATTCAAACAGAAAAAAATGCTGTTCCCGTGAGCTCCGCCCGTATCTTCGTAGCGGGAAACCAAAACCGAAACGCGATTTCCGACAACGGGTGCCGCCTTGGCCGAAACAAAAAACGAGTATTCGTCTGCGATTTCGGCGGCTTCGTCCAACTCGATCGCTTTTCCGGAAATGAATTTTTCGATGGCAACTTCCGGATCGCAGATTTTTTCGTCGCAATCGAATGCCGCGTCGAAAATCGCCCGATTGAACGCGGGAACGCCTTTGAAATAATCGACATCAAATTCAAAGGAAAAATGGTGTGCGGCGTGGAAATCCCGTGCCTCGGAAATATTTCCGAGGACATCCGGCGAAAGCGTCGCTCCGGAAACAAAAATTTCCTCCGAAAACGGAGCGAGGTCGTGCGCCTCGGAAACGACATCTTCGGCATTAAGAAAAAAGGAAGCCGAAAGGATAGAGAGCGAAGAAATTACAACTGATTTTGTAGAGTTTTTCATACCGAACCGATCTTTCCCGTAAATTCCGGCAACGTCAAACAGAAATTTTGCTTGCCCGCACCGATTCATTTAAAGGAAAATTGCGTCGTGAAATACGCCCCCAAATTTACGACTGCGCTGTGCGCTCTTTTCCTGGCTCTCGCGCCTTGCGTCCCGCAAGCATTTGCGGCAGACGATGCCCGCCCGAAAACCAGACAAAACGCACCGAGGAAGACTTCGGATAAAAAAGGCGTTCCCGCGAAAAAATCTGACGGAAAATCAGCCGGGAAAAAATCTTCTGCTAAAAAGTCCGGAACCGCCAAAAAGTCCGGAACCGCCCAAAAATCCGACGATAAAGACGAAAAGAAAGCCGTCCCCACCGGCGGAGAATGGGGAGACCCGCTCAAACTTCAGCGCCGCATCGCACAAAATGTTGCCAAAAATTTCAAAACGTGGTCCCCGGCGGAACTCGACAAATTTTTCAAGGACGACGACAACCTCAAAAACCTCGCCAAGTGGGAATTGCTTCGCGCGCTTCAGGAAGACGAAGAGGAATTCAAGGACTTTAAAATGTCCGTAAAAAAATCGAACACGCGCCGTTTCCTCGGGGAATTTTCCGATGATTTGGAGTGGATCGAAGGCTACATTTACACCGCACCTCCGAAAAACGCGAATTTCGCGATGAAACTCCTGCGCGCCTTTGTCGAAAAGGACGAAGAAGTCAAAACCGTTCCCGCAATCAAAAAAATCGCCACCGGAGTCGTCGGCGAATTTTCGCGCCGCGGCTGGTTTGAAGACGAATTTGAAACCGATCCGGAACTCAAAGTCAAAAACGGTCCGACACGCATTTACAAACGCTTCAAATTCTACGCCGAAAGCTGGCGCGAAAAACGCCTCAACCCGCTTTTCGACGAGTTGGATTTTTGGGACACACGCATTATCGTCGGCGTGACCGGACGCACCAACAACATTTACTTCGGAAGTGAAGAATCGCTTCGCTGGGGGCAGGACAACGTCAAACTCCCCGAAGCCGGCTACGCCAGTCCGCGCGACATTTTCCAGATGCCCTATCGCCTTTGGAACAAGGTCGGCGATAGCGTCCACAACTCGGACTACTACGCGCCGTTTATGACTTGGTACGGGCGCAACCAGCTCAAGCGCGCACGGGAAGTCGGCTGCGTTTGCGGCGGCGTTTCCCACTACGGAGCGTCTGCAGCCTGCGCGAACGGCATTCCCGCCGTTACAATGGGAGAACCCGGCCACTGCGCGTTTGCGACGCGGCAAAAAGGCAAGTGGCGCGACAACAATTCGGTGTCTTGGGACCGTAGCCTCCACTGGCACCTCTGGAGCGAGCCCTCGTGGCAATTCCTCCACCTGACGCAGGAGATTTACGCGGACAACAAACTCGCGATGAAAGCGTTCCGCGCGGGAACGCTCGCACGCATCGTCGCAAGCGAAAAGAAAAAACCGACACCGGATCGCGTTTTCGAAATTTACGAATACGCATTGAAGGAACAACCCGTAAACTTCCCGATTTGGCGTGAATATTTGGAATTTGCCCAAGCGCAGAAAAAGGACAAAGCCTTTTGGAAAGAAGCTCACAAAAAAATTATCGATGCCTACGTTCCCGCATTTCCGGATGTTGCGGCAACGCTTCTCGGAAAAAACGTTTATCCGAATCTGCTTCCGCTAATCGACAACGACGACGAAAAAATCGCGCTCTACACAGCATTTTGGGAAAAAGTGAACGATTTCGGTGCCGGGCGTTGGGACTGTGAAGGACAATGGGAATACGAAGTTCGTACGCTCGGAGACGGATCCGGCGCGGAAGCCTACAAAGCGTTTCGCAAAAACTATAACGCCAAGGAACCGGTCGCACCGCCGAACGACGGAGCAAAAGCCCGCTACAAAGAAAAGGTGGGTGCCCTCGTCTCCTCGAAAAAAGATTACGGACAAAATTTTGAAAACTGGAAAAAAGGCACGCCGCGCAAGTAAGCGCTTCGTGCCCTGCCCCTCGTTGTAAAAAACTCTTCACGGGAACGCCGTTATGATAAAAAAAATTCTCACCGCCGGACTTTGTCTCATGCTCGCGGGAACGACCGCTTTCGCCGCATTTTCCGCAAAAACTTTTGCCGCCGCAAAAAAGCGCGACGCCAAGGACGGCATTTTGGTTTATTTCTACGGTCCGGATTGGGACGTGCGCAGCACCAAAATGCTCAAAACCCTTTGGGATAATGCGGAAATCAAAAAAGCCTGCGGAGATTCCGCAATGCTCGCCATTCCCGTTTACCAAAACCCGAACGAAAAGCAGAAAAAAAACGCGAAAAACATTCGCGAAGGAATGAAAATTCCGCACATCTTCTCCTATCCGGCAATAGTGATGTGCAACAACGACGGGTACACTTACTACATTCTTCAAGGCGACGAAATCTTTGAAGAAACCCCCAAAGTTGCCGAAACCATCAAAACCAAACTCAAACTTTTCCGGGAACAGAAAGCTCTTTTGAAAAAAGCCGAACGAGCCAAAGGACTCGAAAAAGCCAAACTTTACGGCGAAGCGATGTTCGACGGAATCAACCCGCCGGAAAATGCGCTCAAAGTAATCAAAGCCAACGATCCGAAAGGCGAACTTCCTTACGCGAAACGCTTGGAATTTGATGTCTTTAAACTCATCACGGAGCAAACCTATAAAGATCCGGACAAACCCGACAAGGTCCTAATTACGCCGGATGCCGCTGTCGCCCTCGTCACCAAACTCGCGATTGAGGACCAGACGACTTACCTGCCCTGGCAACGACAGGAACTGCTCGCTGCCGTCGCCGGTTATTTACGCCGCGTCGATAAAACGGACGCACGCATTAAAACGCTTCACAAAAAAATTCTCGAAATCGACCCCGAATCCGTCTGGGCGGATTTCGTAAAAGATTCCGAAGATCTTTGGATCAGTCCCGAGAAAAAGAAGGACAAAAAGGAAAAGCGCCGCCGCAAAAAATAGGAAAAGGGGATCTTCCTCCTCAAAAAAAAACGTTCCCGTGAGAAATTCTCGCGGGAACGTTTTTTTTCACGGATCCTGCTTAGAGAGTGCAACCGAGAGCGTCTGCCGCCGTGTCGCGTTCTTCGCAAAGTTCCTTGATCGAAGCGTCAATTTTCGCGCGAGCGAAATCGGTGATCGGAAGATTCGGGACGATTTCCCACGTTCCGTCTTCCTTCGTGCGAATCGGGAAACCCGTGATGATACCCGGAACCGTGCCGTATTCCCCCTTGGACACAACCCCGACGCTGAACCAATCGCCCGCCGGAGTCGGGTTGACGAGGTTGCGAACCGTTTCGATCGCAGCATTCGCCGCCGAAGCCGCCGAGGAAGCACCGCGAGCCTCGATGATCGCCGCACCACGCTTCTGCACGGTCGGGATAAACGTGTTTTCGAGCCATTCCTTGTCGGAGATGACTTCCGTCGCCGGCTTGCCGCCGATCGTCGCATTGAAGAAATCCGGGAACTGCGTCGACGAGTGGTTACCCCAAATCGTCATGTTCTTCACTTCAGAAACGTGGACACCGGCTTTCTTGGCAAGCTGGGACTTGCCGCGATTTTCGTCGAGGCGCGTCATAGCGAAGAAGTTTTCTTCGGGAACGCCGCACGCATGGCGCATCGCGATCAACGCGTTAGTGTTGCACGGATTGCCGACAACGAATACGCGAACATCTTTCGCCGCATTTTCCGCAATCGCCTTACCCTGTCCGACAAAGATTTTGCCGTTGATGCCGAGCAGGTCTTTGCGCTCCATGCCGGCTTTGCGCGGAACGGAACCGACGAGCAAGCACCAGTTCGCATCCTTAAACGCAACGGCAGGATCTGCCGTGGCAACGATCTCCGTCACGAGCGGAAACGCGCAATCTTCAAGTTCCATCACCACGCCCTGGCATTTCGGGAGCGCCGGCTCAATTTCGAGAAGGTTCAGCGCGACGGGCTGATCCGGACCAAAAACTTCGCCCGCTGCAATGCGGAAAATAAGCGAATACGCGATCTGTCCGGCGGCACCGGTAATCGCAACACGAATGGGAGCTTTTGACATAATTTTTTGTGATCTTTAGTGGGTTAAAAATGTTTTTTAAGCATGGAACGGGAGTAAAAAAAAATCAACGCGAAGTTTTCTCAAGAACAAATTTGTAATAATTACAAAAATAGCATTGACAGCTCGACATCTCCGGCATTTTATAGCTCCTACAAACTTACAAAATAAACTATAACCCCTAAGTAAAAAGAGATAAGAACAATGAAAACCACCGATTATATCCACATCAACGAATCTGCGGCAGAAAAAGTTTGTGCCGCTCTTGCCGGACTTCTGGCGGACTACCAAGTTTTCTACACAAACCTGCGCGGATTTCACTGGAACATCAAGGGGCACGCCTTCTTCATGCTCCACAGCAAGTTTGAAGAACTTTACGACGATGCTTCCGAGAAGATCGACCAAATTGCAGAACGCATTCTGATGCTCGGCGGCGTTCCCGAGAATAAGTTCAGCGAATACCTGAAAATTGCCGGACTTAAGGAAGTCGGAAATGTCTCCTGCGGGCACGAAGCTCTCCAGAACGTCCTCGAAACGCTGGGACATCTGATTGCAGAAGAGCGCAAAATCATTGCCCTCGCAAGCGAAAGCGGTGACGATTCCACTGTAGCTCTCCTCGGAGATTACCTGAAGGAACAGGAAAAGCTGGTTTGGATGCTCGTCGCCTGGGCAAGCGGATCCTGCAAAAAATAGACGCTCAGAGAGCCGACACTGTCGGCATTCGGCAAACGCCGGAGAAAACAAATCCGTGTTTTCTCCGGCGTTTTTCGTTATTAAATTTCAATTTGCGGGAACACTGGGCGACAGATATGATGGAACGACTTTTTTTTGTGCTCACATGTATCTGAAAGAAATCGTTATCAACGGATTCAAAAGTTTTGCCGACCGAACCCGCATCGCCCTTAAGCCGGGCATCACCGCGATTGTCGGTCCGAACGGTTGTGGAAAGTCGAACATCGTTGACGCGATTCGCTGGGTTTTGGGGGAGCAAAGTGCGAAAGCGTTGCGCGGCGGCTCAATGCACGACGTTATTTTCTCGGGAACGGACAAGCGCAAGCCGCTCCCGTACTGCGAAGTCGAACTCATTTTTGCAGACTGTGAAAAAGACCTCGGCACGGCGTTTAACGAAGTTTCAATCGTCCGCCGCGTTTCGCGGGAAGATTCTTCGGATTATTTTCTCAACGGAAAATCCTGCCGTCTGAAAGACATTCAGCGGTTGTTCATGGATACGGGTGTCGGGCGCGTTTCCTACTCGTTCATGGTGCAGGGGCAAATCGACCAGATTCTTTCGGCAAATCCCGCTGAGCGCCGCACGCTTTTTGAGGAAGCCGCAGGCATCACACGCTACAAGTCTCAACGCAAGGAAGCGCTGAGCAAACTCGGTATGGTGGACCAGAATCTTGCGCGCATCACCGACGTCATCGACGAAATTTCCCGCCAAATCGGCTCGTTGAAACGCCAAGCGGCAAAAGCGCTTCGCTACAAACGCACGCAACACCGCCTGCGCCACCTTGATTTGGCATCTCTCGCTCACCAGTTCTGCGTCCGCCGTGCAACGATCAAGGATTTGGAGTCCCGCGCGGGAACGCTGCGCGAAACCGTCTCAGATCGTCGCAATGCGCTACGGGAACGCGAAGAAAAACTCGCCGAAACCAAAGTTGCCCGCGCCGAGCTTTTCCAACGGATTGAACAAGGTACGCAGATGGCGTTTGCTCTGCGTTCCGAAAAAGAAAACGCGGAAGCGCAAATTCAAATGGCGGAAGTTCGCCAAAACGACCTGCGGGAACGCATTGCACAGGTCGAACAGGAAGGCGTTGCGCTCGCCGCCCGCCGCGCCGAGTTGGACGCACGCTTGCAGGGCAACGCGTCGAACAAGGAACAGCACATCGGCAACGTCGAAGGCGCGGACGAAGTTTATCGCAAAAGCCAAAGCGAGCTCGAAAAATTGCTTGCCGACCTTTCCGCCGCAGACCGCGCACTCGCGCAGGAGCGCCAGGAACTTCTGATGAGCGAAGGCGAAATCACGCGCCACCGCGCGACGGTAACTAATATCGAAGTCGAGCTTCGCACCTCGGAGTCCCGCCACGCCGAAATCGCCAACACGCTCGCGCAAATGCGCTCCGAACGCTATGCGCTCGAATCGCGGTTTGCCGAAATTCAGGCGGTGGCGGAAACGCGCCGTGCGGAACACGCCCGAGCCCGGCAGGAAGTTTCCGAAGCGCAGGAACACGGAAAATCCCTCGTCGCGCAATTCCGCGAGCAACAGCAGAAGATTTCGCAGCTCGACCGCGTTGTCGCCCGCACATCCGCCCAGCTGAATGTTCTGGAGCAACAGCAGGCGAAGTTTGAAGGATTTTCCGCCGGAGCCAAAGCGATTCTCAAAGGCGAACTCGGCGAAAGCGTTCCCGCGGAAACCGCGTTCGCGCTCAACTCGTTGCTCGAAATATCGGATCCGGAGAACGCCGTAGCGCTCGAAGCGCTGCTCGGAGCCGCGTCGGAAGCGCTTGTTTTCGACAACGCAATTTCCGTTCCCGCCGTCGCCCGGATTCTCGCGGAAAGAGAAGTCGGAAGCGCCTTTCTCGCCGATGCGAAAATCGCGCTCCCGCGCGCCGCGAACAACGCGGAAGCCACCGTTCCCGCGTTTTTAAAACGGGCGGGAACGCTTTTCTCCGTGAAAAATGCAGCGCTCGAAAATTCCGTGCGCGCGCTCTTTGACCGCTGTTTCGTGTGCGATTATCTCGCGGATTTTCTCGCTTTTCTAAAAGAAAATCCCGACTTTGATTTTCTGTTCGTTGCCACGCTCAACGGTGAAACCGTCGATTGCCGAGGCTTCATTCACAGCGGCGCAAACTCCGGGAAAAGCGGAAGCGTTTTCCGGCGCCAAAACGAACTGCGCCAGCTCAAAGAACGCCTCACGGCGGAAAACGACGCGCTCACCGAGGCAAACCAGCGCTCCATGGAAATTCAGGCGGAAATGGACGCAAACGAAACCAAAATCGAACGCCGCCGCGTTTACGCCTCCGAAATCGCACAAGAAATTTCCAACATCAATGCCGACGAACGCTCTGCGGAAAAAGCGCTCAACGACAACGCAGCCGCCCTCGCCCGGCAGGAAAATCTTCTCGCGGAATTTGAAGACAACCGCGAACGCGCCCAAGCCCGCATGGCGGGAGCGCAATCCGGGCTCGCCGCCAAAGAAACCGAAATTTCCGAGCTCAAAGCCCGCATTTCCGAAGGCGAAACCCGCATCATTGCGCTGCGCAACGAAGCCGAAAACCGCCGCGACGCGCTCAACGAAGTCCGTTTCGACCTCGCGCAGAAGAAGCAGCAACTTGAACTTTTTGAGCGCGAACTCGCCGAAGTGCGCTCGCAAATCGAGGATATTGCTTCACGCATCGCCACACGGGAACGAGAAAAGGAAATGATGCTTTCGCAAATTGCTGCCTTCGGGGAACAAGCGGAAAATGCGCGTTCCCGTGCTGAACAGCTCGCGGGAACGATTGCCGAAGCCGCCACCGCACTTGACGCGCAACGCGCCGAGCTCGGCAAGCTCGAAACCGATGCGGAAACGCTCGACCGCTCGCTTGTTTCCGAGCGTGACGCATTGCGCGAAAACGAAACACAGCTCAATACACTCGAAGTCCGCCTCACCGAAGAAACGTCTCAATGCGCGTTTGTTTCGGAAAAAGTTTCCACAGAGTATCAGCTCGACGTTACCTCGCTCGACTGGAAACAGAATCTCTGGCTCGCCGACGAAGAATTTGAAACCAAAGTGCGCTTCGACGAACTCGAAGACGACGACGGCGCCGAAACCGAAGTCCGTCCGAAAGTGCGGCGGGAACGCGGCGATCCGACCGAAGAAGATCTCGCCGCGATGGACAACACCGACTGGCCGCCGATTCTCCGCGAAATCGCTTCTCTGCGCGATCGCCTCAACTCCATGGGTGCCGTCAACCACACCGCCATCGAAGAATACGCCGAGCTGCGGGAACGCTACACGTTCCTCAAAACGCAGTCAGACGACCTGTGGAATTCCAAAAACGAACTCGTCAAAGCCATCGACGAAATCAACGCAACATCGCAAAAACTTTTCACGGAAACATTTGAGCAAATTCGCAAAAACTTCAAATTCACGTTTGAACGCCTCTTCCACGGCGGCGAAAGCGATTTGCAACTCGTGCAAAACGACGACGTGCTCGACAGCGGAATCGAAATCATCGCACGCCCGCCGGGAACGAAGCTCCGCAGCATTTCCCTGCTCTCCGGCGGACAACGCACAATGACCGCCGTCGCGCTCCTTTTCGGAATTTACATGGTTAAACCTTCGCCGTTCTGCGTGCTCGACGAGCTCGATGCTCCGCTCGACGACGCAAACGTCGGCCGCTTTACCGATATCGTGCGCGAGTTCACGCGTTACTCGCAATTCCTCGTCGTTACGCACAACAAACGAACGGTTTCCGCCGCAAACACAATTTACGGCGTTACCATGCAGGAACGCGGCGTCACGCAACTGCTTTCCATGCGCTACAACTCAGATTCCGGCGACACCGAAACCGTTACGCTCGAAGGGCGCGGCTCTTTCGATATGGCGCGCTAATTCCCCGGTGCCGCGCCACCTACGCGCCGAGTGCCGCAAAGTAAAACGCAATGAGTTTTGCGCCGACGACGAAGTAAACGACGGCGGCAAGAATCAGCCACGGCCCGAGCGGGAACGGGGAGCATTCGTTCCCGCTCGCATCGGCTTCTTCCGGGGGAAATTTTTCCCCGTCGGGCTCCGTTGTTTTTCTCGGAGAAAAAATACGCGCGAGCAACACGGCGAACAGCCCGATAAACGACGAAAAGAAAAATGAAAACAGCGCGCCTTCCCAACCGAGGAACGCACCGATTCCGCCGAGCAAAATCACGTCGCCCTCGCCCATTGCCTCACGTCTGAACACAAGCGATGCGAAGTAACGAAACCAATACGCCGTCATAGACCCGACCCCCAAGCCAACGATTCCGGAAAATAAGCCTTCAATCGCATTTTCCGCACCGAGCAACGACGGGAACGCCGCAGAGCACATCAATCCGGCGAGCACGAACGACGCATTCACGCTGTCCGGCAAAAACATCGTGTCCCAATCGATAAACGCAAGCACGATGGCGAATGCGGAGAAAATCATCGCGGGAACGGCAATCTCCCACGGCAAAAAATGCCACGACGCAGCAAAAACGAGCGCCGTCAGCAATTCCACCGCCGGGTAGCGCAGAGAAATTTTTCGTCCGCAACAAGCCGCCTTCCCGCGCAGGAAAAGCCACGCAAGCACGGGAACGTTCAGCCAAACCGGAATCGGTTTCCCGCACGCACAATGCGACCCCGGAGAAACCACGCTTTCACCGTTGGGAATACGGTAAATGCATACGTTCAGAAAACTCCCGACCACGGAGCCGAGCACGAAGAACGCGCCCGTAAAAAACCACGGGAACGCGGTATTCACTTCCTGAAAAAGCGACAACATGCTTCCTAAGGTAATCAATTTTCACGCGATGTCCGTAAAAAAGTTCCGCAAAAATTAAGCTCAGAGCTAAAGGCATCAAGCATCAGGCAAATAAAAACAGGAACTATTTTGCTTGATGTTTGATGCCTGATGTTCGGCGCTTACGAAACTCCGTAAGAGCCGATTCCTCGTCGTTTCCACTGCGAAGCTCAACTTTCAACGTTCCCGCTTCCGCGAGCGAAATCCGGAATTTTCACGGGAACGGAACCGTTGGCGACGGAGTACGCGGAGAGCTCAACGATGCTGCTCCACGTTGCCGCATCGTAAACCGTAATCTCCGGCGTAATTCCCTGACGGATACAATCCAGCAACCGGAAGCACATCATTGCATCCATTCCTCCGTGTCCGAATTTGCGCATACGCTCGCCGTGCACGCGCCACACCGGATCGCGAAACATATTTCGCATTTTTGAAAAATCCCGTTCACCGAGCCACGCGCTTACGCCGCCGGAATTCGCGGAAATATCGTATTTTTCGGGAACGTCGAGCGCGAGCCGAGGCGGATATCCGGAAAACGTCGCCTCCGTTCCCGCGAGCAGATTGACGCGGGAATACGGCTGGGGCGAAACCACGTCGTGGCGCAGTAAAATCGTCCGTCCGAGCGCGGTTTTTATTAGCGTCGTATTCATATCTCCGCAGACGTATTTTTCGTCGCCGAATTTTTCCGAAATACGATTTCCGGCCCCGTTCCCGCGTGTACGAAAATCGGAAAGCCCGGCTTCCCGCGAACTCATCGAAACCAAAACGTCCAACGCGTCTTTGCGGTTCACGTCAAAATACCGGCAAACCGGACCCAGCCCGTGCGTCGGGTAAAGATTTCCGTCAATCGTCTTGTGATACTCGCGCCGCCAATCGCCTTCCGTTCCTTCCCGGAAAAGCATGGCGCGCAAATCGTGAATATAAGCACATTCCGCGTGTGTGAGTTTTCCGAAAACACCGTGCCGCACCATGTTCAGAACAAACATTTCCTCGTCGCCGTAACAGCAGTTTTCGAGAATCACGCAATGCCGTTGAGCCAGCTCCGAGGCATCCGTCAGTGCCCAACATTCGTCCACGGAAACGGCGGCGGGAACCTCGATAAAAACGTGTTTTCCCGAATTCATCGCGCGCAACGCCATCGGAACGTGCAAATTCCACGGTGTTGCAATGACAACGACATCAATATCCTCGCGCTCGCAAAGATTTTCCCACGCATTTTCCGTTCCCGCGTAAATGACCGGTGCGGGAAGATTCGGGCGAATCCGCGAGCAAATCCGCACCGCTTCTTCCGCACGGGAAAAATCACGATCGGCAACGGCGACCACCCGTGCAAACGGAACGTTCAAAATTTCACCGAGCAAGCCCCAATATCCGCGCCGCTCAGCAAGAACGCCCGCGTTTTGAGGCGAAAAACCGAAACCGCGCTGACCGAGCCCGATGAGCCCGACGCGCACTGTTTCGCACGGCTCCATTGTCAGATCGCCGACAAATTTCGCCCCCGGCGGGCGCGGACGCGTTTCCGAAATCGCATATTTTCCGGACGCACTCTTCGCGGAATCCGGTGCCTCCGTCAACGCGCCCAAAAAAGACGGCGCGGCAACAACACCCGCGCCGGCAAATGCAAGTTGTTTTAAAAATTCTCGACGGGAATGAAGCTTGTTTTCTTTCATAAATTCTTGCTACGGGAACGCCTATTAAGCGTCGCCGAAAGCAAGAATTTCCTCCGGAGAAACGGTCGCCGTACCGAATTTTGCGACGACGATTCCCGCCGCTGTGTTGGCAAAATGTGCCGCCGTTTCCAAATCCGCTCCGGCGGCAAGCGCCATCGTCAGCGAAGCGATCACGGTGTCGCCCGCGCCGGAAACATCGAAGACTTCACGCGCGTAAGTCGGAATGAGTTTTTCGACTCTGCCTTCCCGGGAAAGGAGCATACCGTCCGCACCGAGCGTAATGACCAAAAGTTTCGGATGATGTTTTTCCCAAATGCGCCGACAAATTTCTTCCGCCGGAAAATCCGTTCCCGAAATTTCGTTACCGATGTCGGCGAGCTCTATTGCCTCGTTTCGATTCGGAGTGATGAGCCCGATATTTTCAAACGGCAAGCGGCGGCGAGGTTTCGGGTCGAGCGAAACGAGGATGCCGCGTTTTTCGGCGATTGCGAGCACGTCGGAAAGCAAATCCATGTCGATAGTACCCTTGGCGTAGTCGGAAACGATAACGGCATCCGCGCGGGAAACTTCGTCGAGCAATGCCGCGCGAACATCCGGTGCGGTCAGCGCATAAGCCGACGGAGGCTGTTCGCGGTCGATGCGGCAAAGCTGTTGGTTGCGCACAACAACACGCGATTTGATAATCGTTTGGATTCCCGCACGGCGAAACGACGGCGGGAACTCAATCGATTTTTCCTTCATGACTTTTTCCAAGTCAAATCCCGCCTCATCTTCGCCGAAAAGTCCGCAAAGCACCGCCGACGCACCGAGCGAGCGGATGTTCAGCGCCACATTGGCGGCTCCGCCGGCGACATGGCGATCTCGCATAACATTCACCACGGGAACGGGAGCTTCAGGAGAAATGCGCGTGGAATCGCCGTGAATGTAGTGGTCGAGCATGACATCGCCGACAACGAGAATGCGTTTTTCGCGAATTTTTTGCAGTAAGGCTTTCATGGGCGGGGAGAGGTATTTTTCTTGCGTAAAATCATACCGCTTCCGCGGACAAATTGAAAACCGAAATTTAGCGCGAAGTCTTACCGAGCCGCCCCGACTCCTCATTTCTAATTCCTAATTTCTCATTCCTTTTATCCTTGTCCCGTTCCCGCAGAAGTTTAGAATTGGCGGCTTTCACGTTTAAATACAATGCTGCGCACACATAACTGCAACTGTCTGACAACTGCCGA
Source organism: Opitutales bacterium (assembly GCA_017935025.1). GTDB lineage: Bacteria > Verrucomicrobiota > Verrucomicrobiia > Opitutales > UBA953 > Spyradosoma. Next base: position 21,398 of record JAGBIL010000009.1, read on the forward strand.
CGCGGGAAAAAAAGTCACGCTCATCGGCTGGGTCGATACCGTCCGAGACCTCGGCGGCGTTCGTTTTGTTGACCTTCGCGACCGCGAAGGCATTACGCAAATCGTTTTCAATCCGTCCAATCCCGGCGTTCACGAAGTCGCCAAAAATCTCAAATCCGAAAGCGTGATCGAAGTCACGGGAACGGTTACGCCGCGCGACGCCGACACGATTAACGAAAAACTTGCCACGGGAACGATAGAAGTCGTTGCCGAGGAGATCACCGTGCACAACGTTTGCGCACCGCTTCCCTTCCCGATGGAAGACGACAAAGCGGATAAAGTGAACGAAGACCTTCGCCTTTCCTACCGCTACCTCGACCTGCGCCGTCCGCGCAATCTCAATCTTATGCGTATGCGAGCGAAAGCGGGTCACGCGATTCGTAACTACCTCGACGAACAGGAGTTTGTCGAAGTCGAAACGCCGATTCTTTTCAAGAGTACACCGGAAGGCGCACGCGAATTTCTCGTACCGTCCCGCCTCAATCCCGGACAATTCTACGCGCTCACGCAATCGCCGCAGCAATACAAGCAGATGCTGATGGTTTCCGGCATCGAGCGCTACTACCAGATGGCGAAATGCTTCCGCGACGAAGACTTGCGCGCAGACCGCCAGCCGGAATTTACGCAGGTCGATATCGAAATGTCCTTCATCGAACGCGAAGACATTTACGCGCTCATCGAAGGAATGCTCAAACGCGTTTGGAAAGACGTTCTCAACGTCGACATTCCGACACCGTTCCCGCGTATGCCCTATCAGGAAGCAATGGACCGTTACGGCGTAGACAAGCCGGACACGCGCTTCGCGATTGAAATCACGGATTTTACGGACCTTTTCAAAAATTCCGCATTCAAGGTTTTCAACACCGTCGCCAACACCAAAGGGTGCGTCGTTCGCGCCATCAACGCGAAAGGTCTTGAAGACATCACTCAGGGCGAACTCACGAACCTCGAAACGATTGCAAAAACGCTCGGAGCGAAAGGCCTTGCCTTCATCAAGGCGGCAAACGGCGAATGGAAATCGCCGATTCTGAAATTCTTCTCCGACGAAGAAAAAGCCGCTCTCAAAGAGAAGCTCAACATCGAAGACGGCGACATTGTGTTCTTCGCCGCCGCACCGTGGGAACAGGCTTCCGCGATTCTCGGACGCATCCGCCTCGAAGCGGCAAAGCTCCTCCAAGCACGCGGCCGCCTCGAAATCCCCGCAGACAAATACAATTTCCTTTGGGTCATCGAATTCCCGCTGATGCTTTGGGACGAAGAACAAAACCGCTTCGTTTCCGCGCACCACCCGTTCACCGCCCCCGTCAAGGAAGACGTTCCGTTGCTTGAAACGAATCCGCACGCGGTTCGCGGTCAGCACTACGACATCGTTCTCAACGGCGTGGAACTCGGCGGCGGCTCAATTCGTATCCACAATCCGGATATGCAGAAAAAAGTCTTTGAAGACGTTCTCAAAATTCCGGCGGACGTCGTCGAAACACGTTTCGGCTATATGCTCAAGGCGTTCAGCTACGGAGCGCCGCCGCACGGCGGGATCGCGCTCGGCTTCGACCGCCTCGTTACCATGCTCGCCGGCCGCACTTCGATTCGCGACTTGCTCGCGTTCCCGAAAACGCAACGCGGTCAGGACCTGATGGCGCAATGCCCGTCTGCCGTAACACCGCGCCAGCTCAAGGACGTTCACATCGATCTCCGCGACGAAGAACAGCTCTAATCGGCATCTTCACGCGTAAAACAAAAACGGGAGCCGGCAATTTTTCTGCCGACCCCCGTTTTTGTTTTTATAAAAAAGCGTTCCCGCAGGGAAACGGCTTTTGCCGTGCGGGAACGCTTTTTTGCGGGTAAAATGATTACTGCTTAAACTTGGCGACGATTTCCGCGGGAGCCACGTCGCTCTGCAATTTCACGATTTTTGAATTTCCTTCGCCGAAAACCACCACGCGCGGCGTCCACTTCAACGCTTCCGCTTCCTCCATGTGCGCGAACGACATGATGACGATGAGATCACCGACTTTTCCGAGGTGCGCGACAGCGCCGTTGAGGCAAAACTCGCGGGATCCGGCAGGCGCCGGAATGGCGTAGGTTTCAAAACGGTGTCCGTTGGAAATGTTTCCGACGAGAATTTTCTCATTCGGCAGCATTCCGATCATCTGCATGATTTCACTGTCGATGGCGAGACTGCCCTCATAGTGAAGCTGCGCGTCGGTTACTTCGGCGCGGAGAATTTTGGTTCGAAGAATTTCCAGTTGCATAACGTTCTGAACAAATAAAGCCGTAATAGAATAACTACGGCTTGAAAATCGGCAAGCCTCAGATTAAGTTTTTCGAGAAGTTTTTCGATGAAACCTCTGCAAGATGATCAACGCTCACTCGGCGAACGTTTTGAACAGTTCGTCACGGATGTGATTTACGACCGCGCACCGGACAGCCCGTCCGCACGGGCGCTTGCCGCATTTCTGCGTGTGCTCACGGTCCTGTTTTCACGCGTTGTACAGTTGCGCTTTTTCCTTTATCGCAACCGCATTTTGCGGGATACGCCGCTCGGGTGCAAAGTCGTCGTCGTGGGCAATCTGACCGTCGGCGGCACGGGGAAAACGCCGGTCGTCGAAAAAATGGCGCGAGTCATGGCATCCCACGGGCGCAAGGTCGCGATTCTTTCCCGTGGCTACAAATCCAAAAAAGAACCGCTGTGGCGACGCGTTTTGCGTTGGCTGAATTTGGCTCAACGCCCGCTCCCGCGCGTGGTTTCCGACGGGAAAAACGTTTTGTGCGGGTCGGATGTCGCAGGCGACGAACCTTATATGCTCGCGCGCAACCTCGTTTCCTGCGGTGTTTGCGTCGTCGTTGACCGCGATCGCGTTTACGCCGGAGAATACGCAATTCGCCGCTTCGGCGTTGATGTCATCATCCTCGACGACGGAATGCAGTACCTGCCGCTTCGAGGGTCCATCAACCTTTTGCTCGTCGACAAAACAAATCCTTTCGGAAACGGATTGATGCTCCCGCGCGGAATTTTGCGCGAACCCGTCGAGCACCTCACGCGCGGAAGTTATATTTTCCTGACAAAATCCGACGGCAAAAACACACAGCCGCTCATCGACAAAATCCACAGCTACAATAAAGATGTGGAAATCATCGAATGTACGCACCAGCCGAAGCGCCTTTGCGCCGTTTTCGGAGACTTGCCCGACATTGAGCTCAGCGAAATGGACGGCCGCAAAGTGGCGACCTTCAGCGGAATCGCCACGCCGGACAAATTCGAGGAATTCGTTCGCCGCTACGGAGCACACATTACCTACAACCGCCGTTTTTCGGACCACCACCGCTTCACCGAAAAAGACCTCGAAGAAGTTTTCTCCGGAGCCATGCGCGCGGGAGTAGAATTTATCGTAACGACGGAAAAAGACATGGTTCGCCTTTCCCGCGATCTAAAGCCTCCGCTGCCGATTTACTATCTGCGCTTAGAAATCGAAATTCTCTCCGCACACGATTCCTTTGAATCCGCCGTCGAGCGCATTTGTTCTTAAAACAGAAAATCCGCGAAGCCTTCTCGCGGATTTTTCCGTCAATTCGCAGCCCGAGAAAGGCGATCGTTTACCGCGACCCCGATTCCGCAGTCCGGAGCTTTTTCAATAAAAACGGAAGAAAAATCTTCTCCGTCCAAGCGCCGCAACAGCGCGAAAACGGTGCGTGCGACTTCCGCCGCATCACCGTCCTCGGACAACCAAAAACACTGTGTTCCCGCAGGAAGCCCCGCCAAAGTTTCCGGATTTTTCCGCGCCTGAAAAACGACGGCGCAACCCGCACGTTCAATCTGCGGAAACGCGCCATGCGCAAAAAGTTTCACGGGAACACGCGGGCTGTAATGCTTTTTCAACATTCCCGGTGCAAGTTGGGCTCCCGCCGCCGCATCGTCGGCAAGTTTTTCCAAAAGCCCTTTCGCCGGCGCGACGGGAACGCCGAGCACGGCTTCCAAATTTTCGCGCGTAATCACGCCCGGGCGCAACAAACGCGGCTCGTCCGCGACGAACACGATCGTCGATTCCACGCCGCACGCGCACGCGCCGCCGTCCACAATCGTCGAAATTCTCCCGCCGAGCGAATCCTGCACGTGCTGCGCGGTAGTCGGACTGACGTAGCCGAAAGGATTTGCGCTCGGCGCAGCAAGCGGAACACCCGCCGCACGCAGAATTTTTCGCATCAGCGGATGCGCCGGCATACGCACGGCAACCGTCGGCTCGCCCGCCGTAACAATCGCGGGAACGCTGTCTTTTTTCGGCAAAACCAAAGTGAGCGGCCCCGGCCAAAACGCGTCCGCAAGTTTTTTGAAAAACGGATGAGAAACATCCGCCAACTCCGCAACCTGCTCCGCCGAATGAACATGGACAATCAGCGGATCGATGAACGGACGCCCCTTCGCGGAAAAAATGTTTCGCACAGCGGTTTCGCAAAACGCGTTTGCCGCAAGCCCGTAAACGGTTTCCGTCGGCACGGCGACAAGTTCTCCGGCGCGCAGGAGCGTTCCCGCGCGATCGATGTCCGTTTCGTCTGCCGTCAAAATTTCTGCCATAAAAATTTTTCGGGAGAGAATACTTCGATTCTTGCCGAAACGGAAACCGTTTTTTCAAAAAAAAAATAAATGACGACACGCCGTAAAAATGCGGGCAGAATAAAAATCACCATCGGGGAACGACCGATGGTGATGAATGTTCTTTTGAAGTTTTTTCCCATGACCAAATCGGAAAAAAATCCTGAGACTGACAGTCGAAACGATTCAGGTGATTCTCGCGATTCTTAAAATCGTTGAGCTCATTCTGAGCCTCGTCCGGTAATATCAGGTCCGCCGGGGTTACCGCCCCGATGCTTCAAAAGGACTGCAATCAAACCAAACGAGAACCTCAAAAAAGTCAAACGAAAACAGGCTCAACGCCTGCGTTCCCGTAAATCATTTTGCCCGCTGGCACATTTTGTGAAAACATTTCCGCATGGTTGAAATTTTTCTGATCGTCCTCCTTTGCATCACTGCCGTTTCATCGGTTTTCCTCGCTCTGATTTTTGAAAAAACGCGTTCCCGCGACACCGAAGGAAAAAACGCCGCCGCCGACTTTGAAAAACTCACACGCGAACTCCGCGACGATGCCGAACGCACGCGCGCCGCGCTCGAAAAATCCATCCGCGAGTTTCGCGAAGAACACGCGGGAACGACGCTCCGCAACGCCGACGCGCTTCAAAACACGCTCGCCGCGCGTTCCCGCGAAATGAACGAAACACTTCATTCCCGCTTCGACACGTTCACGCAAACGCTTTCTGCTGCCGCAAAAACGCAAGCGGACACGCTCGACGCATTCCGCTCCGCACAGCAAAAATCCGCCGAGGAAAACCGCTCCGCCCTCGCCGCTTCGCTCGAAAAACTTCGCGAAGAAAATTCCAGAAAACTCGACGAAATGCGCGGCGTCGTTGACGAAAAACTTCAAACCACGCTTGAAAAACGTATCGGAGAATCGTTCCGCCTTGTCAGCGAACGACTCGAAAGCGTGCACAAATCGCTCGGAGAAATGCAATCCGTCGCCGTCAACGTCGTTGACCTCAAACGCGTTTTGACCAATGTGAAAACGCGCGGAACCTGGGGTGAAGTCCAACTCGGAAACCTGCTCGAAGCCATGCTCACTCCGGAGCAGTTCGCCCGCAACGTCAAGCCGCGCCCGCGCGGGAACGAAATTGTCGAATTTGCCGTAAAACTTCCCGGACGCGAAGAGAACGACGAAAATCCGGTTTGGCTTCCCGTCGATTCCAAGTTCCCGAAGGAAGACTACGAACGCCTTGTCGAAGCCGCCGAACGCGCCGATTCGGAAGCCGTCGAACGCGCCGCCAAGCAACTCGCCGATGCCGTCGAAAAATGCGCCCGCGACATTCGCGACAAATACATCGCGCCGCCGCACACGACGGATTTTGCCGTGCTTTTCGTGCCGGCCGAAGGGCTTTACTCAGAGATTTTGCGCCGCCCCGGCCTCGCCGAAAAAATCCAGCTCGAATGTCGCGTGCTCGTTGCGGGACCGACCACTTTCGCCGCACTTCTGAACAGCCTGCAAATGGGTTTCCGTACCCTCGCCATCCAGAAAAATTCAGCAAAAATCGCGAAAACACTCCTCGCCGTGAAAAAGGATTTTGAAACTTTCGGCGAACTTTTGGAAAAAATCGGGAAAAAACTTTCCGAAGCACAAACCACGATTTCTCAAACTTCCGAACGCCATCGTATCACTTCCGCAAAACTCGAAAAATTCGAAGCTCTCGAAATCGACACCGAACGCTGACCGATAAAAAAAAAGAGGGAGTTCCCGTGCGGGAACGACACACCGTTTCTGCGAAAATCCGTCCTCCTCACAGGCAAGACCGGAAAATCCTCATTCTCATTTTTCCCGGCAAAAACGAGTGCAGGAAGCGCGCACGCGCCCTGCGGAGAGGCATACTCCAATCCTCGCCGCGAGGTTCCGTTTTGACATCGTCAGGCGGAACATTACCCTTATCGGAGATTGTAAAATCACAGCAAAACACACACGAAAACCAAGATTTCCCAACACAAAAAGGAATATAATTTATGCCGCTTATCAATAAGCTCTCGGCGCGTTTGCAAAACCACCCCAAGCGCGTCGTTTTCCCTGAAGGCTCGGATGTACGCGTCATTCAAGCCGCCCGCCAATTTGCCACGCGCCGCCTCGGCGTTCCCGTACTCATCGGGGACCGCACCCGTATCAAAGCGATTGCCGCGCGTATCGACATCAAGCTCGACGGAATCCGCATTATCGAGCCTGCCCGCTCGGCAGAGCTTCCGGAATTTGTCAAACTACTCAAAGGCATGCAACGCTTCAACGGCATGAACGAAGCCGAGGCGGTGGACTATGTGCTCTCGCCGAATTATTTCGCCTGCATGATGCTGCTCACAGGGGCGGCGGATGCCATGGTTTGCGGCGCAACGACGATTCCGACCAACGCACTGCGAGCCGTTTTCCAACTCATTCCGAGGCAGGAAGGTGTCGAGACGATTTCCTCCATGCAGCTCATGGCAAAGGAAGACTCCAATCTCGGCATCAACGGCACGCTGTTTCTCGCGGACTGCGCCGTTATTCCCGAACCGACGGCCGAACAGCTCGCCGATATCGCAATCACGACATCGATGCTGTGTTACCACCTGACCAACGTGCCGCCGCGCGTCGCCATGCTTTCCTACTCGTCCAAGAGCCTGACGCGAAAAACCCCCGTCGTCGAAAAAGTCAAAACCGCAACGAGCATCGCCCGCGCAAAAGCGCGCGACTTCGACGTTCCCGTGGAAATCGACGGCGAATTACAGATTGATGCTGCGCTGGATGCGTTTACGGCAAACGTCAAAGGCGTGGAAAGTCCCGTCGCCGGAAAAGCCAACGTACTTGTTTTTCCTGACTTGAACAGCGGAAACATCGCCTCGAAGTTCGCCCAACTCGTCGCCGAAGTTCCCGCCTACGGACAAATTCTCACGGGACTTTCAAAACCGATTGCGGAAATTTCGCGCGGTGCGAGCGCACACGACATTCTCGGCTCGGCAATTATCGTTGCCGCGCAAGCCGTTGACCGCCACTACCTTTACCCGCTGGAAACGGAAAACTGATCTCGGGAACGTTAATAACGGTTTTTGAAAAAACTCTAAGCAGCTACGAAAAAACTTAAATGGCACTCAATCAGGCATCTTTCGCGCACGACATTCCCGGGCTTTTGACCCGCCCGATTAATTCGACGACACGCCGGATTTTCGTTGCCGCCACACGCCAAAACGACGGAAAGACGACGACTTCGCTCGGGCTCTTCGGCGCACTGCTCTCGCTCGGGCACAACGTCAGCTACATCAAACCCGTGGCGCAGCGCATCGTCGAAGTGGAAAACGGTGTCGAGGTGGACGAAGACACGTTTTTGCTCAACAGCATTTACGATGTCAAAATTCCGATTGCCGCCATGTCGCCCGTCGCCGTGGACTCGCAGTTTACGCGCCGTTATTTGGACGACCCGACCGAGCTCGCGCCGCACATTGCCGACACGATTTGCCGCGCCTTTGACCGCGCCGCCTACGAAAAAGACATCATCATCGTCGAAGGCTCGGGACACGCGGGCGTGGGCTCCGTTTTCAACGCGTCAAACGCGGACAACGCGAAAATGCTCAACTCGAAAGTCGTCATCGTAGCCTCCGGCGGAATCGGCAAACCCGTGGACGAAATCGCGATGAACAAAGCGCTTTTCGACAGCCGCGGCGTGGAATGTGCCGGAGTGATTTTGAACAAAATCGTTCCCGAGAAAATGAACGAAATCCGCAAATACGCGTCAGCAGCGCTGGAACGTCTCGGTGTACCGCTACTCGGACTTTTGCCGCACGAACAATCGCTTTCGAGCCCAAACCTTTCACAAATCGTTCAGGAAATCGGCGGACACTGGCTCGTTCCGCTCGTCAAAGGAAAATCTCAGCGCGCCGCAAACATCATCGTCGGCGCCATGTCCGCGCAGCACATTTTCGACTACATTCGCGAAAACACCGTAATCATTGCGCCGGGCGATCGCGAAGACTTGCTCTTTGCGCTCATCGCCGCCGCGGGAACGGCAGACATTCCGAAAATCACCGGAATCATTCTGACCAACGGGCAGACTCCGCCGCCGCGCATTTTGTCGATGCTCAGCCAAATCGGCGTTCCCGTCGTTGCCACGGAGCGCGAATGTTTTGAGACAACACGCCGCATCAATCGCATGATTGTCAAAACGCAACCCGGCGATTCCGACAAAGTTTCCACCATCGAATCGCTCATCCGCACGAACGTCGACCTCGACCGCCTTCTCGCGAGCATTTAGAACGGTGACAGGAGACACGTGACAGGAGATAACCGCACAAAAAAAGAAATATGATGTACTACGATTTAGAGGCGTGGAAAATTTCAATGACGCTCGCAGAAGAAATTTACATGCAAACACGCCGATTCCCCAAAGAAGAGCTTTTCGGACTCATTTCGCAAATGCGGCGTGCGGCCGTCTCCATTCCGTCCAATATTGCGGAAGGTTCCGCTCGGCAAAGTTCGAGGGAAAATATTCGTTTTCTTCAAATTGCACGAGGCTCGCTTGCCGAGTTGGAAACGCAAGTCGAGCTTGCATCCCGCATCGGTTTTTTACCGGAAGAAAATTTTCAAAAAATTCGTTCTTTGCGTACCCGAACCGGAAAACTTTTAAACGGACTAACACTCCGTGCCGATACAAGGTTACGGGAAGCCGAATCCGATAATTTTTAAAGACTTATCCTGTCACCTGTAACCAATCACCTGTTACCGACAATGCCTTGGTCCATTTATCTGGCTTTGAAACAACTGTTCCCGCCGGGAAAACGCTTTCCCGCGTTCGCGCTGGTTTCGATTATAGGCGTGGCGATCGGCGTTTGCTCGTTGCTCGTCGTCCAAACCGTAATGAACGGCTTTTCTCAGGAACACCGTGAAAACATTCAGCGTATGTACGGACACGAAATCGTGCGTAGCATCGATTACCGTCCGGTCAAAAACTACAAACCTCTGATGGAGCGCCTACGCTCCGTGCCCGGCGTTGCTGCATGCTCTCCGTTTGCCGAAGGGCAAGTCATGGTGAAAAACGGGAACATTCCCGCCCTGCCGTTCGTGCGCGGGATTCATCTCGAGCTCGAAGACAAAGTCGTTCCCGTGAAAAATCTCATCATCGCAGGCTCGCTCGACGAGCTCGACGACGATCGCGTAATTCTCGGCGACCGCCTCGCGCACACGCTCGGCATCCGCGCGCTCGGGCAAAAAATCGAAGTTTACTCGCCGACGATGGTCGACGAGCTCAAAGACGATCAGGTTCCCCTGCCCGCCGAGCTCGAAGTTTGCGGAATATTCCGCTCCGGCTACGTTCCCGCCGACGAAAACACCATGATTGTTTCCCTACGCCGTATGCAGGAGCTTTACAATCTCGGCGGCGATGTACACGGCATTCGCATCCGGCTCGACGATCCGGAAAAAGCCGTTGAACTTCTTCCCGCAATTTCAAACGTGCTCCCGCCGAATCTCGAAGCGCTCCCGTGGATGTATGTGAATTTCAATTTTCTCGAAGCGATTCGCTTTGAAAAATCGATGCTGTTTTTCCTGATGTTTATCATCACGCTCGTCGCTTCGTTTTCGATTGCGAGCACGCTGTTTTCCGCCGTCGTGAAGCGTTCTCGCGAAATCGGGATTCTCGGCGCGCTCGGCGGACGCCCGAGACAGATTCTCGTCATTTTTGCGTCGCAGGGACTGTTTGTCGGACTCATCGGATTCATCTTCGGTTGCGGGCTGACATTTCTCATCATCGCGTTTCGCAACAATATCGTTGTGGGCATCAACAATCTTTTCGGCAGCGGAGAAATGGTGGCGCAAATGTATATGTTCCGCGAAATTCCCGTGCACTACAATGTGAACGATTTCCTGCTCGCCGCTCTCTTCACGGTCGTAACGACAACTGTCGCCGGGCTCATTCCCGCGATCTGGGCCTCCCGCAAAAAACCCGCCGAAGCCATGCGCGAAGCGTAAGTCGGAGACCGAAAGAAACCACGAATGAACACGAATAAACACGAATTTGAAGGAGTATTCCTTCGCGACGAAGTTTTCAAAATCGTCGGCTGTGCCATGCGGGTTTCTAATGTACTCGGTCCCGGATTGCTCGAAAAGCCTTACGAAAATGCTCTTGTCGTAGAGTTTGATGAATCCGGCGTTCCTTACGAACAACAAAAACGTATTCAAATTTTTTATAAAAACAAACAAGTCGGAGACTACTATCCGGACTTGATCGCTTTCGGAAAAATCATTGTCGAAATAAAATCCGTTTCAAAAATAACCGATATTGAGCGCGCCCAAACCCTGAATTATATGCGCCTCGCTAAACTCAAAGTCGGTATTATTCTCAATTTTCAAAAATCAAAACTCGAATGGGAACGGCTTGTTCTCTAAATCCATTCGTGTTTATTCGTGTTCATTCGTGGTTCCATAGAAAAAATGCCTGTCCTTTCTGCTCAAAATTTAAAAAAATCCTTCACGACACCTGCGGGAACGATTGAAGTTCTCCGCAACGTCAATCTCGCCGTCGCACCCGGGGAAAGCGTTTCCGTCCGAGGCGAAAGCGGCGCCGGGAAAACCACGCTCCTACAAATTCTCGGCGGACTCGACACGCCGGATTCCGGCGAGCTTTTCTGGAACGGCGAGCGCATCACCAAGCGCGGGAACGCCTTCCTCGCCAAAGCCCGCACCAAACTCATCGGCTACGTTTTCCAATTTTTTCACCTCGTTCCCGAGCTGACTGCTCTCGAAAACGTCCTGCTCGCCGCACGCATCGCGGGAACGCCGATGCGCCAAGCCCGCGAGCAGGCGAAGGAACTGCTCGCACGCGTCGGGCTCGCCGAACGAACGTCGCACCTGCCGACGAAACTTTCCGGCGGCGAATGTCAGCGCGTTGCCATCGCGCGGGCACTCATCAACCGCCCGCCGCTGATTCTGGCGGACGAGCCGACGGGCAACCTCGACGAATGCACGGGCGAAGCCATTATGCAGCTCATCATTGATGTTTGCCGCGAGCAAAACACCGCCCTGCTCCTCGTCACGCACAACCTTGATTTCGCCGCGCGCACCGACCGCCGCCTCGTCCTCCGCCACGGCATTCTCGAAGAAATCTGAGAAAATCCCTTTTTCCCGATTCCCGATTTCGCATTTATTTTTCCGTGCCATGCTTCAATTTCTGAAAATCCGAAACCTCGCGCTGATGGACGCCGTCGAACTCGAATTTGACGGCGGCTTCAACGTCGTTACCGGCGAAACCGGCGCGGGGAAAAGCGTGCTTCTCGGCGCGCTTGCGATTCTCGCCGGAAATCGCGTTGCAAAAACCGTGATTCGCCGGGGCGCGGAATCCTGCGAAATCGAAGCCGTCATCGCGCTCGAAAATCCCGTTCCCGCAAACGCCGCACTCGAAGCGCACGCACTCCCGCCCTGCGAAGACGGGCAACTCATTCTGCGCCGCACGATTCACGCGACCAAGCCCGGACGCATCAGCATCAACGGCGCACTTGCCACGCTCGCCCAACTTTCTGAAATCGGCGAAACCTGGATTGATTTTCACGGTCCCGGCGAACCGCAAAAACTTTTTCACGAAAAATATCAGCTCGAAATTCTTGACCTTTTCGCCGGGAACGCTCCCGCGCTCGAAAAGTTTTCCGCGCATTACCGCGATTGGAAAAACATTCTCGCCGAAATCGACGCTATCCGCTCGCAGGAAAAAATGTCTCCCGACGAAATCGCGTTCGCGCAGTCGCAACTCGACGCGATGAATCGCCTCGACCTCAGCGACGAAGCCGTCGCGCAACTCGAAAACGATTTTGCGAAAATTTCCAACGCGCAAGAGCTCGCTTCGCTGCTCGGCGGCATTGATGCCGCACTCGGCGACGACGGACTCGCGAACACGTTCCCGCAAATTTTGCGCCTCGCGGGCGATATTTCCGAAATTCTTCCCGCGACGGAAAACCTTGCGCGCCGTGCCAACTCGCTCGCAATCGAAGCCGAAGATCTTCGCGCCGAATACGCCTCTTTGCTCGGCGAAACCGAAGCCGATCCCGAAACCGCCGCCGAAATTTCCGAAAAAATGAACGCGTGGCTCGAGCTCCGCCGCAAATACGGACCGGATGCCGAAAGCGTGCGCACCAAACGCGACGCGCTCGCTCTGCGCATCGAGCGCCAAAGCGACGTTGCGGGAACGCTCGCACGCACGCAAGCCGCCGCCGATGCCGCCGAAAAAAATTTGCGCACACTCGCGGGAACGCTTCACAAATCGCGTCTCGCCGCCGCCAAAAAACTCGCTGCGGGAACGCAGAAAATTCTCGTCGAGCTCGGTTTCAAAAAAGCGGATCTCACAATCAAACTCACGGAAACGAAAGAAATCTCCGAAACGGGAACGAGCGCCTGCGCCTTTTTCTTTGCGCCGAATGCGGGGCAGGATTTGCTCCCGCTCAACAAAATCGCCTCCGCCGGGGAAACCGCCCGCGTCATGCTCGCGCTCAAAGCAATGCTCGCGGAAGCCGATGCCACGCCGGTGCTCGTTTTCGATGAAGTCGATGCCAACGTCGGCGGCGAAATCGCCGTTCACGTCGCGCGCAAGCTCGCGGAAGTTTCCCGCACGCATCAGATTTTCTGCATCACGCACTTAGCGCAGGTCGCTGCGCTCGGCGATCATCATTTTTGCGTGACAAAAACACAGAGCGAAAACGAGACGAAAATCAATATTTCCCGCCTCGACGAAAATTCGCGTTCCCGCGAGGACGAACTTGCCCGAATGCTCGGCGACCGTCATTCTCCGGCAGCACTCGCCCACGCACGGGAACTCCTAACCGCTAAGCGTTAACCAGCGTTCCCGTAAGCGTGGTGACGGTGGCGGAGTCAATGCGGACGCGGACGATTTCGCCGAGGAGCGAAGCATCGCCCTTGAAGACGATTTTACGGTCGCCGTCGTTGCGCCCCTGAAAAATGTTTTCGCCGCGTTTGGCGGGAGCTTCGACCAAAACTTCCTGAATCGTTCCGACAAGCGATTCGTTGCGCGCCAGCGAATGTTTTTCCAAAACGGCGAGCAATTCCTTGTTGCGTGCGTCTTTGACTTCTTCAGAAATCGGGTCTCCGAGCGCTTCCGCCGGCGTTCCCGCGCGCACGCTGTAGCGGAAAATAAACGCCATGTCGAATTTGACTTCTTCAAAAAGCGAGCGCGTGAGTTGAAAATCCTCCTCGGTTTCACCGGGGAAACCGACGATGACATCCGTCGAAAGATAAATACCCGGACGCGCCGCTCGCAATGCGTTGACCAATTCGATAAAGCGTTCCCGTGAATACGGGCGGCGCATCGCTTTCAGAATTTTATCCGAACCGCTCTGCGCGGGAAGATGAATGTAGCTGCAAAGTTTCGGCAAACGGCGATACGCATCGACCAAGTCTTCACGGAATCCGACCGGATGCGGCGACGTGAAACGGATACGCTCCAAGCCTTCGATCGCGTGTAGGCGTTCCAAGAGCTGAACGAACGGTGATTTTCCGTCAACGGTCGGAAATTCGCGAATCCCGTAGCGATTCACGATTTGACCGAGCAGCATCACTTCGCGCGTTCCCGCCGCAACAAGCTCTTCGACTTCCTCCGCGATTTCCTCAATCGGCCGCGCTCGCTCATGTCCGCGCGTTTTCGGCACAATGCAATACGCGCAACGCATATCGCAGCCCTGCATAATCGAAACAAACGCGGATATTTTGCGCCCCGGCGTGTGCATTTTAATCGTGTTTTGCGAGCCGGTTTCTTCTTCCAAATCGACGATGGAGGACGGTTTAGGACCGAGCCCGCGCATCGTCGCCAACAGCTTGTCCAAATGCTCGGGAACGCGGTGAAATTTTTGCGTTCCGACAATCAAATCCAAATCGGGAAGTTTATCGAGCAACGAACGCCCGCGATTTTGCGCCATGCAACCCATGATGCCGACGATGCGTTTTTTGCCGTCGGCGGGAACGCCGGAATCCGCATCTTTCACGCGTTTCTTCCGGCTCGGCAGGAGGCGATACGCTTTGCCGATGGCTTTCTGCTCCGCCTGATCACGCACACTGCAGGTGTTCAGCAAAATGATGTCCGCGTCAAACTCGTTATCGACAATCGAATAGCCACGTCCGCGCAACATTTCCGCAACAGCCTCGCTGTCGCGCTCGTTCATCTGGCACCCGTAGGTTTTGATGTAAACTCGATTCATAGAAACAGCGATTTTCTCGAAAACGACCTCAAAGCGCGATAACGATTTTTGAAAAAAAACGATATTTAAAGTGCTCGAGCGAAGACGTTTGCGGCAGGTTGGTCTTTCCCTTTTTTCCCGATACGTTTGAACAAAACCCAGCCGTCGGGAGCACTCGGCTCAAAACCGGCGGGCGTTTCCAAAATCAGGCGCACCTCCGGAGAATCCTTCCGGGCAAACGCCGCAAATTTTTCCACGGCAAGCGCCGTTTCCGGCTTTTGCCAAAGCGCCCACGGAGGATCGCAAAAAATCAAATCCGCCTCCGGTAAATCCGGCGGGAGCGGACGCGCACTCAGCAGATCCGTCGACAAAAAACGCACGGCGGGAACGCTCGTGCCACGCGATTCCAGAGATTTTTTCAGCGCGACAAAATTCTTCTTCTGCGCGACAGATGCCGCCGGATTTTTATCCGCCAAAATCGCCGAACCCGCGCCGCGCGAAAGCGCTTCCCACGAATACGCGCCCGTTCCCGCAAAACAATCGAGCACCGCCGCGCCGACGACCAACGCGCCGAGCGAAGAAAAAACCGCCTCCCGCAGATAATCCGTCGCCGGGCGAATCTCGCCCCGCGCAGGCAAAATCAGCGGAATCCCGCGAGCAATACCGCCTGTGATTCGCATTTTGGAAAAAATTAGGAATGAAGAATTAGAAATTAGTAACCTGAGACCGGTAACCGGCAATTACCTTTTTAATGAATAAGGAATAACGAATAGCGGATAATTCAGTGCAAAGGTTTTTGCCTTCGGCAAAAACTTAAGGTGTGCGTTATTCATTGTTAGCTATTCACTATTCATTAAAGTATTTGCCAGTCTCTCGTCGCCGGTTACCGGCCACTTTGCCAAACTTTCAACTTGGAAAGAATCCACTCTGCCGCGTCTGGCGTTCCCGCGCGCGGACGCAACAGCGCCAGCAATTCGTCGCGGTCCCGCATCATCGTTTCCAAAATTTTCGGATCGTCAAAGCAGGCGGACAAACGTGCGGCAAGATTCTCAGGCGTTGCATCCTTCTGCAAAAATTCCGGATAAACGTCGCGATCGAGCAAAATATTTGCCATGCCGAGGTAGCGCACTTTGTCGCCCACCAAGCGGCGCCCGATTGCCCACGTCAGCGGATTTGCGCTGTACAGAATCGCACCGGGAATGCCCGCCAGCGAGCACGTGCGCGACATCGTTCCCGAGCTCATAAGCACGGCGCTCGCCGGCTGTTGCGTTTCCGCAACGGAATCCACGGGAACGAGCTCGATTCCGGCAGCCGCCTCGGGATCCGCCGACATCAGGTTTTTCAAAATTCCGAGCACGGGTTCGCCGGGATGAAGCACAATTGCGCGCTGCGTCGGGTGCGTTGCACGAAATTTTTTCCACGCGCCGAGAAGAATCGGGAAAATGCGCGCAACGGGCTTCGGTCGGCTGCCCGGCAAAAGCAAAACGGGCGCGTCCGCGTCGTATTTCACGGGCAAAACGTGTTCCGGCTCGGCAAAGGGATCACCCACGAAATGCACGTCCAACTTCGTGTCTTCGTAGCATTTCAGCTCAAACGGGAACAGCACGCCGAGCGAATCCAGCACCTTTTCCATCTCGAATCTCCGATGCGATTTCCACGCCCAAATCTGCGGCGAAACGTAATGAAAAAGAAATACATCTCCGCCGCCCTTGCAGGAAATTCCTTCCTTCTTCAACGCCTTCGCCAAACGCAAATTCATACCCGGAAAATCCGTAAAACAAATCGCACGCGGACGATGCTCGCGAATCCACGACAAAATTCGCGAAAAAAGTTTTTTGTAAAACGAAATATTCGAAACGACTTCAATCAGCCCGACGGCGGAAAACGTCGTCATGTTAAAAAGCAGCTGCGCGCCCGCGTCGCGCATATCGTTCCCGCCGAATGCGGCGATTTTCAATTCCGGATTTTTCGCCAAAAGCTTGGAAATAACGCCGGCGGAAAGCTCGTCGCCGGAATGCTCTCCCGCGATAAAAAGAATGTCGGGGCGACCGTCCTTCTCGGGCGGCGGAAACGCGGCGGGCAGTTCGGGCATAGAGTTTTTCATGCAACGAAGCGTAATCCGAAAGCGTGCTCCCGACAATCGGAAATTCAGCAAAGAACGCATCGGAGCCCCCACGGGAACGAAAAACTCTCACGGAGCCGCAAAATCACGGAGTTTTTTCTTTAACCGAAAAAGAAAGGCAAAGAAGGTTTTATTTAGGGGACAGCAAATTGTGCGACACACTCGCCGGAGACCCCAAAAAAAGTTTTCTCCATCTCCGGATTTAGTTTTAATCGGGGAAATGAAAATCTTCTCTAAAAAACTTCGGAGCATTTTGCTCGGGCTTCTCTGTGCTTTCATCGCTCTCGGCACCTACGCCGTTCTGCCCGTGTTCGAACCGATTCCCGATGCTGCACCGCTGTTCGAAAATCTGGAACAGCGTCCCGACGGCGCGGGAACACTTCGCCTCCTCGAAATCGCGAAAAAACGCAGAGCGCGCGAAACGAACGAAAGCAAAGTCGTAAGGCTTGACGAGGCGCTCAAGGCAACTTTCGGGAACGGTGCAAAACCGATGTTTACCGAGCCGCCACCCTCGCCGCAGGAAGCCGACCTGCTCGCCCACATCAAAAAACAGCACGCCGCCGGACTTTACGAAAACGACCGCGATCTGTTTTTATCGCTCGACGACACCATCGCCATCGAAGACTTGAAAGTCGCACTCGGCTACTACCTCATTCCGTGGGACGAAGTTGCTTTTCAAAAAATTCTGGCACTCGACGACCACCGCGAACTGCTCTCCGTTTTGGACGAGGAAACCGATTTTAGCGAAAGCACGGAACGCTGGCTGAGCGAATCACCGGTTTACGACCCGGACGTGTTTAGTACCGCGGACCTCGTTCCGCTTTATTTCGACATCGTCAGAATCGCCCGCATTCAAATCCGCGCCGACCTCGAACGCGGTGATGTTTCCGCCGCCCTCGCGCGCTATTGCAAGCTCAACGCGATGATGCGTTCCCGCATTCTTCACGGAAACAACTTAATCAAGATTCTTACTGCAAGCGCTCTTCTCCAAATGACCGACAGCGTCGGCGAAACATTTTTCTACGGAAAAACGCCGATCTCCGAAGATACCCTCGCAGCGTTGAAGCAGGTAAGCACCGAAAACGAACAGACCATGCCCGATTTTCACAACGTTTTACAGGGAGAATTTGTTTTCGCGCACAATGCGATCAATTATTATCTCAACGCAACGGAAGTAAAAACCAACCCTTTTGCCCCGGATTCGCCGACGGAAAAAACGGGATGGTTTTGGCGTTTCCAATGCGAGGCAATGAAAAAAGACGCGCTGAAGACGATGCTTTCGCTCTTGCCCGACCTCAAAGCGAAAACGCCGTTTGAAGAACTTGTAGCGAAATGGAAAAGGCTGGACGATGAACGTCTTTTCTCCTTTCGCGGCATCGTAAACGTTGAAGCGCCAACGATTTTTTTCAGCCGAAGAGTCGGATTCGGAAGTCAGATCAAAGAGATGATAAAACTTACTATCGCCTCCGTCGAAATCCTCGAAAACACGAACTCCCGGGCGAAAATCTGCCTCGCCTGTCAGGAATTTCGGAAAGATCACGGAAGATTTCCGACCTCGTTCGACGAGCTCGTTCCCGCGTATCTGGAGCGCGTTCCCGTATATCGTTCGCAACCGACAACATCGCTGCATTTCGACGCGAAATCCGGAAAAACCACGAAAAAAACACGGGGAACACGCAAGACCGTTCCCTACGAAATGGATTCGGAAACCTGCGTGATTTTCCCCGCAAACGCAGACCGCGGCAGCGAAACCTTCGACGACGGCGAACCCGTAAGCACCGGTGCTTTCCGCCCCTTCCTCCCGAAAATCTCAAAGCTCTGAACTTAATTCGCCCCGAGCGAGAAGTGCGCGGAGGGAAAGTGCGTCGGAGCGTTTGGCGAGACGGCGACCGTTTTCGTCGAGGACGAGCGGGGCGTGCGCCCACGCAGGCGGAGTCGCGCCGAGCGCGCGATAAATCAGAATCTGACGAGCCGTGGACTTGAGCAAATCCGCGCCGCGCACGACTTCCGTGATGCCCATGCGAATGTCGTCGGCAACGACGGCGAGCTCGTACGCGGGAACGCCGTCACGCCGCCACACGACGAAATCGCCGAAATCCTCTCCCGCAACAAAGCGTTGCGGTCCCTGAATCTCGTCAAAAAACTCTACGGCTTCACCGTCTGGAACGCGAAAACGCCAGTTATAATCGCCGGGCTCGGAAAGGTCGATTCCCGTTCCCGCCGGAGGTCGCCACTGCGGCGGGAAAATCGGTTCTGCGGCTTCGTCTTCCGCGTGCGGAGCGCGCGGAGCGGCGGCGACATCTTTGCGGGAACGGCGGCACGGATAAATCGCACCCGCGTTTTTCAGTTTTTCCCAAACTTTCAGAAAATACGAAAAATTCCCGGACTGCACATACGGCTCAAAAGCTCCGCCGACATCCGGACCTTCGTCCCAGCAAATTCCGATTGACCGCAAATCCTCCATGGCAGCATCGGCAAATTCCTTTTTACAGCGCTGTGTATCAATATCTTCAATACGCAAAACCAGCGTTCCCGCCGCTTCACGGCAACGCTTAGCGGCGAGTGCGAACGTGCGCGCGTGCCCGAGATGGAGCAAGCCCGTCGGCGTCGGCGCAATTCTTCCGCGATACGTCATTTTTAAAACAAAGGACACTCAACACGTTTTTTAGAGGAGAAGAGACATTTCTGTCGCTTCTCCCGTTAAAGCGGGTTGTCGAAATCGAGAAATTCCCACGGGAGCGAGAATTTTTCGGAAAGCTCGGCGGCGAGAGCGCACACGCCGAATCCCTCCGTCGCGTAGTGTCCGCACGGATACAGATTGAAATTCCCGTCTTGAGCTTTAACGAAATTTTCCTCTTTGATTTCGCCCGTAATCAGCGTATCGCAACCGAGTTTTTCAAGCGAGGGAATCGCCGCGTTCCCGCTTCCGGAAAGAACTGCGATGCGCTCGGGATTTTCGGAACCGAACTCAATCGCCTTAAACGTTTTCGGAAAAAGCCTACGGAGTTTCTCCGTCAGCTCCGCGCGCGGGATTCCCCGGCAAATTGCGGCAAAGGAGGTGCCGTCAAACTCTAATCCCCATTCCAAAATTTCCAGTCCGAGCCGCTTGGCGAGCACGGCGTTGTTGCCGATTTCGCGATGAGCATCGAGCGGCAAATGGCTGCCGTAAACAGCGATTCCGGCATCCATACAGGTTTTAAACTTTTTATAAACCGTTCCCGTAACGGGCTGTTGGGCCTGCCAAAACATACCGTGATGCACGATAAGAAAATCTATCCCGCAGCGGGCGGCTTCTTCAAAAACGCGCAATCCCGCATCCACCGAAGCGCCGATTTTCGTAACGTGTCCGCCGTTCTCAAACTGCAAACCGTTGAGCGCGCCGGGAAAATCAACCACGTTTCCGCGTGCGGTCCGTTCGTCGCAGTAAGCAACAATTTCACTGAGTAAAACCATTTTTTGTGAGCTAAAAGCGTCAAGTATCAAACGCAAGCGGATAAAAAATTAAAAATTAGGAATCAGAAGCGAGAAAGAATCCTGATTCCCGACTTCTAATTCCTAATTAAAGCCGAAGGCTTTCGCCCGATGCCTGATTCTTGAAAAGGGTTATTTTTTCTTACGGGAACGCGAGGGCTTCGCCGGAAGCTCGCCGGAGCCGCCCATATCGTCGCCGAAATCTGCAGCGGAGTCACCGTCTTCGTCGTCCCACTGCATCGTCTCGTCCTCGTCTAACTTTTCGTCTTCGTAATCGGGCAAATCGCGTACGGCGGAAAAATCTTCTTCGCTCTTGGCTTTGATTTTTTCGTCGTCATCGTCAACACTGAGTTCGTATCCGTCGGGAACGAACTCGAGAATATCAATCACTTCCTGAAAAAGGTGCGTTGCGCGACCTTCCATGAAGGCCTGCGTTTGCGCGTCGCGAATCTGTTCTTCAAGCTCCGTAACCGTAAGTTTCTGCGCGAACGAGAGTTTATCGTTCAGGTATTTCATGCGCAGCATCGTGATGTGATCGAGGAATTCCGCGTAAGCGCCCTTTTCTTCGTCGACGATATCAGGAAGCGCGAAAAGTTCTTCGTTCGTGTCGAAAAACGTTTCGTTCACGCGAACGAGGCGCGCCGTCTTGTCCGGATTAATTGCCTGAATCTGGAACGGAATAAACGCGTTTTCAACGATTTCCGTAACCAAACCGTAATCACGGAGCGCGTCGAGCAAGTCGAGAATATAGCCGACTTGGCGCGGGTCGATGATGCTGAGAGCATCGACATCCCAATGTACGGGATCGCTGATTTCTTTGACCCACCAATTCATGTCTTCGCCGAAGCGAACGGTGCACCAGGTCAACTGCGGGGACGTTTTTGTCATAGCGCTTTTTTTTAAATGAAAAAATAACGAAAAATTATTTGTCAAAAAAGCTCCGGCGAACGTGCATTGCCGGAGCTTTTTTCGCGTCGGTAAAACTACTGCGCGTTCCCGTCAACCACGATAACTTTGCGGTCTTCGGCAACTTCGGATTTGGTTCCGTTCTGAACGGCGTAAGCTTCTCCGAGCGCCTGAATCTGAGCGGAATCGTCCGCGCCGAGATTTTTCAGGTAATTTTTAACCGCCTGCGCGCGCTTGTCGGAGAGCGCGAGGTTGTATTCTTCGGTTCCGAAGTAGTCGGAATAGCCGACGATATAAATATTTCCGCGATTGACGGCATCGATGATGGCATCGAGCTTGGCGCGTTCTCCCGCTTCAACATTAAATTTGTCGAATCCGAAATAGATGACGGCGAGTTTTGCACTTTCCGGAATATTGTTGGAGGAAATCCAATTCGCCACCTTATCTCCGGCGGGAGAATCGTCGCGCGCATCCGTTTCATCCAAGACTTCGCTCGTCAGGGATTCATCGTCACCCGAAATTTCTTCCGGAACGCTCGAGACTTCCGTTCCCGTCTGGGGAGCGCCGCGCCATGAATTGGGATGACTTTTGGGACCGCAACCCGCGAAAATAAGGGCGGCAGCGGCAAGGAGTGCAATTTTGGTAACGTTCATAAGTGGAATCGAATTTTTAGGGATTATGAAAAAACAAAAGGAGATTGCCCGCAACTACATTTTCGGTCCGGGCGGCGGTTCCAGAACGGCGATTCTTTCCATAAAGCGGCGGGAGGCCTCTCGGAAGCGGTCCGGGTGATTTTTCCCGGGGTCAAATTCTTTCGGGTAAATCGGTTTACCGAAGGCGACACCCAAATCCGCGCGTTGCGGGAACGCCGAGCCGCGCGGCAAAACGTCCCCCGTTCCGAAAACGCGAGCCGGCACGACGGGAACGCGCGCCATGCAGGAAATCAGCCCCGCGCCGCCCTGCGCCTTTCCGAGTTTTCCGTCTTTGCTGCGTGTGCCTTCCGGGAACAAAATCAGCGCGTGTCCCTGCTTCAGCACGGCAAAAACCTTTTTGAACGCGCCCACGTCGCTCCCGCCGTCGCGATCCACCGGAATCACGTTGCAATACGGCAAAACGCGCTTGAGAATGGCGTTGTCGAGCAAAGTTTTTCGTGCGAAAAAGTACATTTCGCGCGGAATCACGCAACCGATCAGCGGCGGATCAATAAAACTCACGTGATTGCTCGCAATCAGAAATCCGCCCTCGGGAAGATTTTCCAATCCGCTGACTTCGACGCGCCCGAACGCGCCCATGAACATACGCGCACCGTGATAAACCAGCGAGTAAACTTTTTTGTCGGTATAGAGCTCCATCTTTTTTGTTTTCGGTTATAGAAAGAAGAAAGTCAGAAAAATCGGAAATTACAAAGCCGAAATCATGGCGCTGATTTTTTCAACGACCTGCTCAAGCGTCAAATCCGTGCTGTCGATTTTTATCGCGCCTTCCGGGCAAGCCAGCGGAGCCGCCTTGCGGGAAGAATCCAACTTGTCGCGCTCGGCGATGGAGTCGGCGATCCCCTCCGCCGCGCGGCGCCGTGCGCGCGCTTCCGGATCCGCCGTCAGGAAAATCCGCAAATCCGCATCGGGAAAAATCACGCTACCGATATCGCGTCCGTCCATAATCAGACCGTCGAAACCGTGTTCCCGCGCCACGTCTTTTTGCGAACGCTGGTAGTCGAAAAGGAATTTTCGCACCTCGGGAATTGCCGCGAACTGAGACACCACGGCGTTGACCGCGTCGTTACGGATTTCCGAATCCGCGGGAACGACTCCGCCGATGCTCATCGCCGCTTCGCGTTCCCGCACTTCCGTGCCCAGATCGAGATTTTCCAGAGGGTTTTCCGTTGCCGAAAAAACGTCCGCTCCCGTGATTCCGCGCCGCAAAAGCGAAAGCGACACCGTGCGATAATGCGCGCCCGTGTCCACGTGCATCAGATTGTGCTTCGCGGCGAGTCCGCGCGAAGTCGAAGATTTCCCCGATGCCGCGCCGCCGTCCACCGCAATCACCAAAAATTTCTTTTCGCTCATGATTTTTTCTCCGAGAAAAAGCGACTCCGCGTTCCCGCGAAAAATTACGCGAACTGACGCAGGAAGCGCAAGTCGTTGGCGTAGAAGTGGCGAATGTCGTCGATCCCGTGAACGAGCATCGCGATGCGTTCCAAGCCGACACCGAACGCGAGGCCGCTCCACTCGTTGGCGTCGATTCCGACGTTTTCAAAAACTTTCGGATCGACCAGCCCGCAACCCATGATTTCGAGCCAGCGGTCGCACAAACGACCGAGATTCGGGGACTTAATGTCCATTTCAAAACTCGGTTCGGTGAACGGGAAAAAGCTCGGGCGCAAGCGCGTTTCGACGGAGCTTCCGAAGATTTCGCGCACGAAGGAATCCAGCACGCTCTTCAAGTCTTTGAGCGTAACGTTTTTGTCCACCCAAAGCCCTTCGATTTGGTGAAAGTTTGCGGAGTGCGTCGCGTCCACCGTGTCACGGCGGAAGCAACGGCCGGGCGCAATAATGCGAATCGGCGGCTTGCGCGAAAGCATCGTGCGAATCTGCACGGACGACGTGTGCGAGCGCATCACATAGGCTTCGTCGCCTTTTTTCGGAGCATCTTTTGCGACCGTTCCCGCGGGAAGAAACAGCGTGTCCTGCATATCGCGCGCGGGGTGCGATTCCGGCGTGTTCAGCGCGTCGAAGCAGAACCATTCGCTTTCGAGCTCGGGACCTTCCGCGATGGTAAAGCCAAGGCGGTGGAAAACGCGGCAAATTTCCTCACGCACCTGCGTGAGCGGGTGAACCATGCCGGAAAAATCGTCGGGCGAAGAAAGCGACGGATCAATCGGTTCTCCGAGTTTCGCCGCGAGTTCGTTTTCCTCAATGCGTGCAAGCGCCGCCGCCAAAGCCGCATCAATGCGCTGTTTTGCCGCATTGATGAGCTTTCCCGCCGCCGGCTTTTCTTCCTTGGGAAGTTTGCCGATGGATTTCATCACTTGCGTGAGCGAGCCGTTCGGCCCCGAAATGCGAGCTTTGAACACGTCAAATTCCGGACGAGTCTGAATGCCGGGAGCGGCGGATTCCGTTTCTGAAATAATTGCTTCGAGCTGTGCCTGCATGAATAAAAAATTTTGTGTGAGTTTATGTCGGTACGCAAAAAAAGGGAAGTTGGAAAAAAGCTCCGGGCATCAAACATCAGGCGCAAAGCGCGCGAAGCGACAAGGAACAAATCTTAGTGCCTCGCCCGATGCTTGAAGCCTGGGACCTGAAAGCTATTCCACGATGCGAACGCCGCCCTTGTCGGCGGAAGCGACCATTTTCGCGTAGGCGCGGAGCGCTTTGGAAATCTTGCGCTTGCGCGTTTTCGGCGAAAATGCCGCGTTCCCGCGAGCTTCCTCCTCGGCGCGGCGCGCGGCAAGTTCCTCATCGGAAACGCAAACGCGAATCGTACGCTCGGGAATGTCGATTTCGATCAAATCGTTGTCGCGAATAAGTGCGACGTTCCCGCCCGCTGCCGCTTCCGGCGAAATGTGTCCAATGGAAAGCCCCGACGTGCCGCCCGAAAAACGTCCGTCCGTGATCAGCGCACAAAGCTCTCCGAGGTGTTTCGACTTGATGTAAGATGTCGGGTAAAGCATTTCCTGCATACCGGGACCGCCGCGCGGCCCTTCGTAGGTGATGACGACAACGTCGCCCGGACCGACCTTCCCGCCGAGAATTCCGTTGCACGCGTCGTCCTGCGATTCAAACACGCGCGCCGTGCCTTTGAATTTGAAAACTTTTTCGGAAACGCCCGCAGTTTTGACGATGCAACCGTCGTGCGCGATATTGCCGAAAAGCACGGCGAGCCCGCCATCGCGCACATAGGCGTGTTCGACATCGCGGATGCAACCGTTTTCGCGGTCCGTATCCAAAGTTTCATAACGCGTATCCTGCGATGCCATTTCGATGTTGCGCGTTCCCGCGGGCGCGGCGTGGGCGCGTTCGAGCGCTTCGGCGGTAACGCCCGGCGAGTCGATGTCGTTTTGTGCGACGGCTTCGGCGAGCGTCAGCCCGTCGGCTCGGTTCACGCTTCCGTCAATCAGACCTTCGGCGGCGAGGCGGCCGATGATCGTTAAAATTCCGCCCGCGCGGTTCACGTCTTCGATGTGATATTTTTTCGTGTTCGGCGCGACTTTGCAGAGCACAGGGACGCGGCGGGAAAGGAAGTCGATGTCCTTCATCGTGAAATCCACGCCGGCTTCCTGCGCGATGGCGAGCAGGTGAAGCACGGTGTTGGTCGAACCGCCCATCGCAATATCGAGCGTCATTGCGTTTAGGAACGCGGCGCGCGTGGCGATTTGGCGCGGGAGCACGGTCATGTCGCCCTTTTCGTAATACGCGTAAGCCATTTCGACGATACGCTTGGCGGCTTTTTCAAAAAGTTTCATGCGCAGTTTGTGCGTTGAAAGCAACGTTCCGTTCCCGGGAAGCGCCATGCCGAGCACTTCGTTGAGGCAGTTCATCGAATTTGCCGTAAACATACCGGAGCAGGAACCGCAAGTCGGGCACGCCAAGCGTTCGAGCTCGGAAAGTTTTTCGTCGGAATAAGACTCGTCGGCTCCTTTGACCATTACGTCGATCAGGTCATATTTTTCGCCTTCAAAATCGCCGGCTTCCATCGGTCCGCCGGAAACGAAAATCGCGGGAATGTTCATGCGCATCGCCGCCATGAGCATACCGGGCGTAACTTTATCGCAGTTGGAAATGCAGACGATCGCGTCCACGCGGTGTGCGTTGCACATATATTCGACGGAGTCGGCAATGAGATCGCGCGACGGGAGTGAGTATAGCATCCCGTCGTGCCCCATCGCGATGCCGTCGTCGATGGCGATCGTGTTAAATTCTGCGGCGAAACAGCCCTGCGCTTCGATGAGCGCTTTCATCTGCTGACCGATTTTGTGCAAATGCGTATGTCCGGGAACAAACTGCGTGAACGAGTTGACGATACCGATAATCGGTTTACCGAGTTGTTCTTCTTTCATTCCGTTAGCACGCCAGAGTGCGCGCGCTCCCGCCATGCGGCGGCCTTCCGTGCTGAGTGAACTGCGAAATTTCATAGTGGCGGCGGATTCTACGCCCGTTCCTGCGTCAACGCAAAGACTTTTACGGAGAGAAACCGCGTTCCCGCGACAGATTTTCCGTCTTTCGGGATTAAAAACCGCAAACGAATGAGCTATAATCCGACGTATGGAAAATTTTACTTATTTTTGCCCCACACATTGGATTTTCGGACGCGGCACGCAGGCGCGCGCCGGCGAGCTCGTCGCCCGCTTCGCCGGAAAAAACGCAACGGTTCTCCTGCATTTCGGCGGGAACAGCATCAAGCGTAGCGGACTTTACGAAACGACGGTTTCTGCGCTCCGCGAGCACGGCGTGCGCTTTGTCGAGCTCGGCGGCGTCGTGCCGAACCCGCGCTTGGACCTCGTTCGCGAAGGGATTCGCCTTTGCCGCGAAGCCGGCGTGTCGTTCATTCTCGCCGTCGGCGGCGGAAGCGTCATCGACTCGGCAAAAGCGATTGCGGCGGGCATTGATGCGGACAACGGCGACATTTGGGAAACTTTCGTTTCGCGCCGCCCGCTCAAAACCGGCGTTCCCGTCGCAACCGTGCTGACGCTTCCCGCAACCGGCTCCGAAATGAGCCCGAACACCGTCATTACTGACGAAGCAAGCGGCTACAAACTCGGCTACGGCGACGAAAAACTCCGCCCCGTTTTCAGCATCGTCAATCCGGAGCTTTTTTTCACGCTCCCGCCGGACCAAATCGCCAACGGCGTAAGCGATATGATGAGCCACATTTTCGAACGCTATTTTTCAAACACGCCGCATTGCGACATCACCGACGGACTTTGCGAAAGCGTTTTGAAAACCATTATCGGCAATGCGCCGCTCCTGCTCGAAAACCCGAAAAACTACGATGCCTGGGCGGAAATCGGCTTCGCGGGAACGGTCGCCCACAACAATTTGCTCGGACTCGGACGCGAACAGGACTGGGCCTGCCACGGCATGGAGCACGAAATCAGCGCGATTTATGACGTGGCGCACGGTGCCGGGCTCGCCGTCGTCACACCCGCGTGGATGAAATACGTTCTTTCGGAAAAATCCGCCAAGCTCGCGCAGTTTGCGAAAAATGTTTTCGGCGTTCCCGCGGGAACAAACGATTCCGAAACCGCACAGGCGGGAATCGACGCGCTCACGGCGTTTTACAAAAAAATGGGTTTGCCGACCACGATGCGCGAACTCGGTATTCCCGATGCCTCGCGCTTTGAAGAAATGGCGAAAAAAGCCGTCCTCGGGCGTTCCCGCGACGGAAACGAAATCCCGCAGGGCAATTTCCGCAAACTCTTTTCCCGCGACATCGTCGCAATCTACACCCTCGCCCAAGCCGACTGACACAAAGCATCCGCACAAAAACTGCCGTGAAGATCCTCCTTCTTCTTTTGTTTTGCGTTCCCGCGCTGTACGGATTTGCGAAAGAAAATCTGTTTCTTATCGCAGGTTCGGATTTTCAGGCAAAAACGCATGAGGCAAGTGCAAAAAACGTTGCCGGAATTTTGAAAAAAATCCGCGAGTACAAAACGTTCGATACGGAGCGCGTCCTTTTTTGCGGCGATTACACCGTGCAACTCCGAAACCTGCCGAAAGACAGCGAAGACGGAATTTCCGCACTCAAACAAACGCTTTTTGCGGCGCAGCTCGGAATCGCCCCCGAAGAAATTGTTCTCGTCCAAGGAAATCACGATCCTGCGGGAACGCGGGAAATCGCGCCGGGCGGCGCGCACGATCCCGAACACAACCGCTACGGCGTTTTCGTCATCAACGAAGACGATTTCATGTGGATGCAGGGACGGCGCGCAACCGACGGGAACGCCGATATTTCCGACGATGAAGCCGCCGTCGAAAAAACCGCCGCCAAGCTCGATGCGTATTTAAAAACGAAATACGAGTCGGGCTTTCGGGCGCCGGTTTTTGTTCTCTCCCACCTTCCGCTTCACTACTCAATGCGGACATACAACGACGGAGACGGACGCTTCGCGAAGTTTATTTTCGATGTTTTAAACCGTTACGGAAAACTCGGCATGAAACTGATTTTTCTCTACGGGCACAATCATTCCAACGGCTGGGATAATTACCTCGGCGGCGCCTCCGTTTTTCTTTCGCCCGGAGAGACAATCCCCGTCGCCGTTCCCGCCGACCGAAAAACGTGCACGCGGGAAACGCTCGCCTTCACCTACATGAACGCCGGATACACGGGATATTATTCGACAACCGACCCGGGCGACGGTGCCGACCGAACGCTTTCCATGACCGTTTTTGAAATTGCTCCGGACGGCGGGGTCGAAATCCGCCGTTTTTCGCGCGAAGGAATTTGCCCGCTCAAAGCGCCGGGTGTCCCCAATACACGCGGGAACAATCAGGAGCAAAAACTGAATTTGTACGGATTGGGTCCCGGCTTTTAACCGCACCGGAAAATTAAAGTTTGCGGGAATGGTTTTGTTCCGATTTATTTCGCCGTTTCCGTGTTTGCCTCACGGTGAGGCAGCGATCCAAACATTAACCCACGAAATTACAACATGAGCGAAAATCAGACCAAAGACATTACTCGCGTGGTTAGAGTTTCCCGAATCTTCGGGCACACGCCCGTAGCCGTGCTCGTCCACACGGACGACGGTCGCCGCGAACAAATTCGCATCCCGAACTGGGAACACGTCAATACCGATACCGGCGGGCTGAACGAGTCCGGCTGGGAATTTGTCGAAGACGAATTGGCTCGTATCTTCGGCGAATTTGAATGGGCAATGCCCGGCTTTGTCCGCTAAATCAAAACACGCGGATAAATTGTCGCCATGGCAGGCAAACCGACGTTCCCGCCGATTGATTTTCGTTCCGAGCTGAACGAAGATCAGCTCGGCGCGGTAACGTCGCAAAGCCGCAACGCGCTGGTGCTCGCGGGAGCGGGCTCGGGGAAAACGCGTACGCTGACGTATCGCGTCGCATGGCTCCTGGAGCAAGGCGTTCCGCCGTGGCGGATTTTGCTCCTCACGTTTACCAATAAGGCGGCGGGCGAAATGCTCGAACGCATCGAAGACCTGACGGGAATTCCGCGCGCGCAATTTTGGGGCGGCACGTTTCACAGCATCGGGCAACGCATTCTGCGCGCAAATGCCTACGCCGTCGGGCTCAATCCCGACTTCACCATTTTGGACGCCGACGATGCCGACGCGCTTTTTAGCAGCGTTTGCAAACAGGTGGCACCGGATTTTATCAAAGGGAAAAATTCGCCGACGCCGCGCGTGATTTTCGATGTCGTAAGCTACGCGCGCAACACGCTTTCGCCGATTGCGGAAGTCGTCAAAGAACGCTTGGAATGGGCTCCGCGCGCGGAAGAAATCGTTCCCGCGCTGTGGAAAGAATACACGTCGGCAAAGCGCCTGCAAAACTCCTGCGACTACGACGATTTACTCGAGCTCCTCTGCGAACTGCTCCGCAACGATCCGCCGGCGCGGGAACGCTACCAAAACCGCTTTCGCCACATTCTCGTGGACGAATTTCAGGACACCAACTCGTTGCAATCCGAAATCGTGCGCCTGATTTCCGGTCCGGAAACACACGTCATGGCAGTCGGCGACGATGCGCAGTGCATTTACACCTGGCGCGGAGCCAACTACAAAAACATTGTCGACTTCCCGATAAATTTCCCGGACACGCAACTGCACAAAATCGAAATTAATTACCGCTCGACCCCGGAAATTCTCGATTTTTCAAACTCAATTCTGAGCGCGCGCACGGAGGAATCCGGTTTCTCCAAACAACTGCGCGCCACGCGGGAACACGGAGCACCGCCCTACGTTATTCCGCAGCTGGACTCCTTTGCGCAAGCGCACGCCGTCGTTTCGAAAATCCGCACGCTCGTCGAATACGAAGGCTACTCGCTTTCCGACATTATCGTGCTTTACCGGGCGCATTTTCAGGCGAAAGAGCTCCAACTCGAACTCACCAATCTTTCCGTTCCCTTCGTTATCACGAGCGGGATTCAATTCTTCCAGCAAGCGCACATCCGAGATTTTGTCGCGCAACTGCGCTTTGTCCAAAATCTCAACGATCGCGTCGCGTTCACGCGCATTCTCAATCTCATCGACAAAATCGGGCCGCGCACGGCGGAGCGTATTCTGGAAGCGGGCAACAACGTCGCATCGAACAAAAACATAAAGCTACTTACAGCACTTTTGGACAAACTCGTTTTGAAAAAGGTTCCGGAAGTCGCCCGCGACGATTATCAGGATTTGATTCTCACGTTGCAGGATATGTCGGAAGCACTCCACGGGAAAGAAATTCAGACGGGGGCAACCGCCGCCGAGCTTTCGCACAAAATCTCCGAAACGCCCGACGATGAAAACTCGTTGGGGGAACTTTTCGATTTTTTTGCCGACGGGAACGAATACGCAAATTCTGTTCTCACGGAAGACGACACCGCCAAAGCGGAAAACATCGTCCTCGCCTCCCCGGCGGAAGTGGTGCGCATCGGAATCGACGGCTGGTACGGCGATTTTCTCAAAAAAATCTATCCGAACTGGCAACAGCGCTACGACGACCTTGAAAGCTTAATCGGCTTTGCCGAAAAGTTTGAAAACCTCTCCGATTTGCTTGCACAACTCGCCCTTTTCAGCTCGGAAACCACGGATAAAGATATGCGCGAACGCAACGGCGGGAACGATTCGTTGCGCCTTTCCACGATTCACCAAGCGAAAGGCTTGGAGTTCCCGATCGTTTTCGTCATCGGGTGCGCGGACGGACTTTTTCCGCTCCGGCGCGCCATTGAGGAAGGGGACTTGGACGAAGAACGCCGGCTGTTCTACGTCGCCTGCACGCGCGCAAAAGAAAAGCTTTTCATGCTCTATCCGAAAATCTCTTCGGGGCGCGATTCCTCGCTTCTCGACGTTTCCCAATTTATCCGCGAAGCGGATCCGTCGTCCTACCGTATGCTTTACGGTTCACCGCGCTCCTTTTAACACACGCGGGAACGCCTTATTTTCCTGCGGGAACGGCGTCCGGAAGCAGGCTCTTGCGGTCAACTAAAACATTGCCGCGGGAACGCAAAACCGACAAAATTTTCGGCACTATGGCAAAACAAGTCGTTTCTCCCCGCGTTCGCGGATTCGTTTGCATTACGGCTCATCCGGAAGGTTGCGCCGCTCACGTCCGCGAGCAAATCGCCTATGTCAAAAGCCGCCCGACGATGAAGAACGGACCGAAAAACGTCCTCGTCATCGGCTCATCCACGGGTTACGGGCTTGCCTCGCGCATCTCCGCTGCATTCGGCGCGGGTGCAAACACGTTCGGCGTTTATTTTGAGCGCCCGAGCGCCAACAACAAACCCGCTTCCGCCGGCTGGTACAACACCGCCGCCTTTGAAGCCGAGGCGAAAAAAGCCGGACTTTACGCCGCATCCGTCAACGGCGACGCGTTTTCCGGCGAACTCAAAACGCAGGTCATCGAGCAACTCAAAAAAGAAATGCCGCAAATCGACCTCGTCGTTTACTCTCTCGCGGCTCCGCGCCGCACGGATCCCGTCACGGGTGAAGTTTACAAATCCGTTTTGAAAACCGTCGGCGAACCGTTCGTTTCCAAAAATTTGAACACGGACCAAAAACTCGTCAACGAAGCGACAATTGAACCCGCAAACGAAGAAGAAGTTACCGCTACCGTCAAAGTTATGGGCGGCGAAGACTGGAAACTTTGGATCGACGCGCTCGACGAAGCGGGCTTGCTCGCGGAAGGTTGCCAATCCGTGGCGTATTCCTACATCGGACCGTCGCTGACGTGGCCGATTTACAAAGACGGCTCCATCGGACAGGCGAAAAAAGACCTCTACGCGAAAGCCAAGGAAATCGATGCGATTTTGAAAATCAAGCGCGGTCGCGCGTTCGTTTCCGTCAACAAAGCCCTCGTCACGCAGGCTTCGTCGGCAATTCCGGTTGTTCCGCTTTACATCTCGATTCTGTTCAAGGTGATGAAAGCAAAAGGCCTGCACGAAGGTTGCGTTGAGCAAATCCAGCGCCTCTTCGAAACTCAGATGTACAACGACAACGCTCTCAATTACGACGAAAACGGACTCGTTCGTATCGACGATTGGGAAATGCGCGAAGACGTCCAGAAAGAAGTCTTTGAAATTTGGCCGAAGGTTTCCACGGAAAATCTTCTCGAACTCACCGATTTCAACGGCTACCAGACAGACTTCCTCAAACTCTTCGGTTTCGGTGTCGACGGTGTCGACTACGCAGCGGAAGTCGAAGTCGAAGTTCCGATCGGATAGAAGAAAGAGATTAGAGCTTAGAGATTAAAGCTTAAAGAGCGTTCCCGTGCATCACTCGCGGGAACGCTCTTTTGCTTCCGCCGAAAGGTTTTTATCCGAACAGAAAAAAAACGTTCCCGCAAAACACTCACGGGAACGCGCTCACAAAACTACTATTCATATTTTGGTGTGTTGAACAAGGACACGTATCGATACGAACAGAAAAAAACTCACAGAGACAATCGCCATTCCAAAAAACAAGCAAAGGCTTCCAGAATTAAATCCATGTGCCTCATCAAAATCACCCCGTGAGATAGCACAAAAAGCTCGTGTCATCCCACATAAAATACAATCGTCATGCGGGACGGAAACGCTCCGGCTAATTGTGTGGAGGAGATCTTCAGGAAGGCAAAAGAACGCCAAAACGAGAAGCGTACACCCTAACGAGAATACCCCCCAAACAATCACCCAGATCTGCTTACTCATTCAAATTTGAAAAAATCAATAACTGCGTTGTGATTTCTTAATATCCTCTTCCAATTTTTTCATCTCACGATTGAACTCATTAGTAGACTCTTCCATCGCCTTTGCGGCCTCTTTTGCGGCTTCTGCGCTTCCTGCAGCTGCTGCGCCGACTAAAGCGCCCTGACACAACGCCGCCACCGTAGCAATGCAGAGAGCAACGCCACCAAGAACAAGCCCTGCAACTTTCTTAGAGGCAAAACACGCAAGCAATATTCCAATGAGAGCAAGCGGGATCGCAAGAAACACAGCTGCTGTTCCCAGGCAAGGCACAAAGCCTCCAAAGGAGATGACAAGTGCAATCACACCCAAGATCACAGATGCAGTCGTAAGACCTCCACCGCTCTGTGAATTGGAATTGTTAATTTGAATCACATTTGCCGTTGCAGGATTCGGTACAGGTTTTCTATTCATTGATGAATTATTCATATTGTTATTGGTCATTGTTACAGAAAAAAAAAAGCTACATATTGAGGATATTTAGCCCATAAATAGCCTTTATTCTGCCCCCCCCC
>JAGBIL010000010.1 GCA_017935025.1 Opitutales bacterium
GTGGTTCAAATCGTGCCTCGTTGCCGGGAAGCGCTGTGTTGACCTTTTCGACCTTTACGATGACAAGTTGACGAAATGGCACGGGCTGGCGTCCGATTGGCGTGTTCCCGGAGACAGGGAACTGCACCCGCGCGGACTTTTCGCAGAACTTTACAGAGCCGCCGCCGCGCTCCCGACATTTACCGCGTAACTTACCCGGGTTTCGATGAAAAACACCCCTAAGGAATCTTTTTTTTCACTCCCCAAACGCCGCTGGGTCGCGCACCCACGATGATTTTTGAGCGCAGCGAAAAAATCGGCGTGTTGCACACTCATCTAAAACGGAGAAAAGCGTAAAAAAATGGGAAGCGGTTTTGAAAATATCGCAGATCCGGAATCTGATTTTCGGGATGAGATCGACCTTTTCGGTGAAGTTCAGCCGGAAAGAGACGTCCGCGTTCCCGCGCACCGAAAGCTTACGCCGGAGCAACTTTCAAAGCATCGCCGCCGACGGCTTCATCCGTTGGTGCGTGCGCAATTAGCCCTGGAGCTTGCTTTTACCAACAAAACCGCAAAATTCTTAGCGAAAGAGTTCAACGTGAGCCCGCAATCGGTTTCGCAGTTAAAAAAGCGGATTCAATCCGCAAGACCGCTTTTGCGGTTCTATCGCAAAGACGGGAGACTTTTTTTTGAATAAAATGAATACTCGAATTATCAATACTTCAAACCTTGAGAAGACGCTTTCGGCGTATGCCGGTTTAACGAAAAAGGCTTCGACCGAAGTTGTACGCGAGGTCGCCAAGCGGTTTGCCCGGATTGTCCTAAAAATGACGCCGCCTTTTGCCGGCGGCGGGAAACGCAAAACGCACACGGATTTTTTGAAAAAGCGCATTAAGGAAATGCGGCTCCCGCGCGGGCGTCTCTCCAAGAAAATGATAGCGACGCGTAAGATGAGCAAGAAAGAGGCGACGGCGTATTATCGCGTTGCCGTTGCCCGGCAGGGGGAGCTTCTTTCCGGTTGGAATGCCGTTGCCCGTGCCGCCGGCTTAAAAACTCCGGCATGGATCGCGCGCCATGGCGAGAAGCACGGTGCCGCGCGGGAACGTATAACAAACACCGGCTCGCAGATGCTCGTTTCTTTCTCGGACGCGTCACAAATGCGCCGTCGCAACGATATGCGCCGCATTGCCGCTTCAGCCGTAAAGCGGACGGAATCCGGGCTACGCGGCTCCGTTGAACACATTTTGCGGAAAAAAACGCGAATGCGCCGATGAATCCTTTCTCCGCTAAATCTCCGCTTGAGCGTGTTCGCGACGCTTTGTTTTCGGCGTGGAATCCGCCGGAAACGCTAACACCGGCGAAATGGTGCGAAAGGCACATTGCGGAAATCCCGTATTCACCGATTCCGGGCGCTTTCCGGTTGGAAAACGCTCCGATGATGCGCGCCGTGATGGAGGCGATAGTCAACCCGCGAATTCAAACCGTAAGCATCATTGCCTCGATTCAAAGCTCCAAAACCCTGGCGCCCGAACTGACGCTCGCTTACATCATCGCCAACATGCCCGGCCCGGCGCTCTGGCTGGACACCACCGACGCCAACGCCAAAAACGAATCGGAATCCCGCCTCCAGCCTCTTTTCGAAAACTGCAAACCCGTAAAAAACCTGTTCCCGTTTGATAAAAATAAGAAGCGTAACGCCGCGATTTTTTTCCGTAACGGCATGCCGCTGTGGATCCTCGGCGCAAACAACAAACGTAATTTGCAAAGCCGCTCTATCCGCTGGCTTTTCGGAGACGAAACGTGGCTGTGGGCTCCCGGGCGAATGTCCGAGGCGGAGGCACGCGTTTCCGCTTTCGGGCGCCTCGGTAAATGCGTGTTTTTCTCGCAAGCCGGTTTTGCCGGAGATGATACGGACGTAAAATTCCGTTCATCCACGCAAAACGAATGGTGCTTCGAGTGTCCGCATTGCGGAGCCGTCCGGCCGTTTAAGTGGGAAAACGTGCACTGGGACGCTCTCGCAAAGGACGCGGAAACGGGCAAGTGGGATTTTTCCCGCGTTCGCGAATCCGCAAAACTTTTTTGCGCGGAATGCGGAGCCGCATTCGACGATACGGAGGGAACGCGTACGCGTTTGAGCAAAACCGCGCGATTTGTCCCGCAAAACGCCAATGCTGCCGCCGGCGTTGAAGGTTTTCACTGGAACGCCCTCGCGACTATGAGCTGGGGCGTGCTCGCCGAAATGTTCCTGCGTGCCACCGCCGAAGCTCGCGCCGGAAATCCGGACAACCTCAAAGCCTTTTTTCAAAAACGACTCGCAATCCCGTGGAACGAAGAGGAACACGATTTCGCCGCCGAAGTTTTCACAGAAACCTCCGACTATACGCTCGGACAAGACGACTGGGACCTCGAAGGCGTTGCCGATGCCGCAACGCGCAGCTTCGTTCCCGCCGGCGAATGGACCGGAGATCCCGCAGCACCCCGCCTCCGGTTCCTCACCGCGGACGTACAGGAAGGCTATTTTTATTTTGTCATCCGCAGCTGGAGCCCGCACGGAGATTCCCGCCTTATCAATTGCGGAATGGTACAAACCTTTGACGAAATCGCTCAATTGCGCGACAAATGGCGCGTTCCCGCCCGGTTTGTTTTCCTCGACGGTTCTTTCAACACGCAGCGCGTCGCGGAGTGGTGCGCAAAAAACCGGGCCATCGTACTCATGGGCGACCGCGTTGCCGGGCGTGCGTTTTTCCGGCATCCGGATAAACGGGAACGCGTTTACGCCCCGCGCCGCTTGATTAAAACCTCCGGGAACAATGTTGCCGAAAGCTACTATTTTTCGAATTTGAGCTGTAAGGACAAACTAACGGAGCTTCGCTCCGGAGAAAGCCCGGCAAAGTGGGAACTCCCCTCGGATGTCCCCGTCAACTATCTTCGCCAAATCTCCGGAAGCGAGTACCGCACCCTTACCGCCGCCAACAAACCGATCTGGCTCCAGCGCGGGCGCCGCCCGAATCACTTTTTCGACTGCGAATCCATGCAGATTTGCGCCGCTCACATGGCGAATATTTTTCAACCGAAAGAGTGATAAGCCCAGACGTGTGAGTGCAATCAGGAACGATAAAACCCGTTTCTTTAACTTTTATCCCCTCTCCGAGACTTTTGCGCAAAAATCGGTGTGGAATTTTTCCATGAAAAGGAGCAGTTTTGCGGACTGATCGCGGGTAAGCTCCAACTCCACGGAGAGCGCGTTGACGGCGTCGACCGTTGCGGCGCGGTGATGGATGCCCTTCAGCCGCCCGCAAAATTCCGTCACGGTTTTTTCGACATCGGCGACATCGACCAGTTCGCCGCGTAGCTTGGCGGCCTCGAGCTCCGCTTTTTCCGCGCGCGCCTTGCGTTCCCGGATAAGCACATTCCGGTGCTCGAGTTTAGCCTCGCGAGCGTCATCTCCTAACGCGAACGCATCCTTTCCCTCCGTCCGACTTTTAAAGAAAGCCCTCCAAGGCTCCAGCTCGTAGGAACCGTTTGCGACCGTTCCCGGATTGCCGGGCTCAAGAAGCATGTTCGCGACGGTTTTTTCGTGGCAACCGAGCGCAGCGGCCAGTTCCCGGCGCGACGGTACGAAGCGGCGCACATCGGCCGAAGGCGATTCAAGGGCGAAGGTTTCCATGATTACGCAAACGTGGCTTGGAGCGATTTTTGGAGTGACCCGTCGATGGAGCGCAAAGTGCCGTCGATGCGTTGCTGAACCGTCAACTGCGAGCGAGCCACGGAAACGGCGGCATTTTCGTTCCCGCCGATCTGTAACGAACGCCCGCCGCCGACACCCGCCAACTCATCCGCGACTAAACCGTGTCCGATACGCGTTCCCGGATCCTCTCCGGAAAGACTTTCCTTCGCCATCTCGAGGCGGAGAATTTTCTGAGCCATGCGGCCCGAATCCGCTTCGTTGAAGCCCTGCGATTTGTATTGCGAAACAAGCTCCGCATAACGCGCTTTTGCTTTCTCCTGTGCGAGGATTTTCGCGTTCCCGGAGATTTCCGCCTCAAACAAGGCTTTTTGCCGCTCATAAGCGGCGGAGGCAAGCTCGAGTGCCTTTACTTTTTCCCGCTCTTTTGCGGCGGCTTCGGCGGCGGCGTTGTTTGCCGCATCGACAAGGGTGAAATACTGCTCATTTA
The DNA here is from genome assembly GCA_017935025.1 of Opitutales bacterium. GTDB lineage: Bacteria > Verrucomicrobiota > Verrucomicrobiia > Opitutales > UBA953 > Spyradosoma. The sequence continues at coordinate 4,155 of JAGBIL010000010.1, forward strand.
ACTGCTCCAGCCGGTTGACTTCGTTGACCAGCCACTCCGAACCGTTCCCGCTTGCCAACCCGTCGTCCATCCGGGCCCGGTGATTGTTCAGCCAATCGGAAAATTTTTCGTAAGATTCGAAACCGTGTTGCTGCAGAAACAACCCCGGGCGAACTTCAACCGGAGCCACGTCCAACGCACGCTTATCCGCCGCACTCTTGCGTTCATTGGATATTTTTGCCCAGAGCTCTTGCGCCCTGCGGTTATTTTCGGCGGCGTTCACATCCGCTTCGACGCGCTTGCGCGTAGCTTCCGCAAGCTCAAGCTCAGCGGTTTTGCGTTCCCGCAAGAGCTTGATGTTTTTGCGGATAACGTCGAAATTGAGAGAGCTCCCGCCATTGACGTAAAGATCGGTCGCAATGCGCCTGGCCTCCTTTTCGGCTTCTTTGAGTTGTTGCGGGTTTGCCGCCTTTTCCATCGCCTCAAAGGAGCGTTGGAGCCGCTGATTTACGGCGATACTTTTTTCCGCTGCAGCGGTTTCCTCCTTCATGGATTGAACCCATTTTTCAAAACCTACAAGCGAGGCAATACCGCCAAACGCGACCAGCGCAGAAACAAGCGGATTCGTTGCAAAAAACGCGGAGGAAATGCTACCGTGCAAACCTTTGAACCCGACGGCAAGCGTTGCGACTACCGCGCCGACGTTTGCGAGCGCCGCGCCGAAACGCTCTGCTAAGGCTTTGTTTTCCGAAAGGAATTTTCCGACACTCTGAAGCCACGGCGTGAGGCTTTCCGCAATCGGTTTGGCAAATTCTGCGAGCAGAATCTTCCAGTTCGCAAGCATCGTCCCCGCACTCCCGCCGAAAGTGTTACTCAGCGCCGCGGCTTGCCCGGCAAATTGCCCCGTTCCCGTGGAAACCGCGAGAATCGCCTTTTCAACTTCCGCGAACGAGAGCGTTCCCGCTGCCGCCATCTTGCGAAGTTCCGTTTCCGCAACGCCCGTCTGCTTCACTAATTCCGGAAAGATGTTTACGCCTTTCTGTGCGAACATATCCAGAAAACCGGCTTCAAAGCGTCCGGAGGCTTTAGACTTTACGAAATTGCCGATGAGTTCATTAATGTCGAGTCCCGTTCCCGCGCTTAAATCGTGGAACGCTGTCGTCCATTTTTTGATGTCCGAAGAGCTTTTGAAAACGGAGGAGAGACGTCCGGCAACACTCGCGAGCTGTTCAAAACTCATCGTACCGTTCGCGGCTTCGTCTCGCAATTCCTCGCAAAGATGCTTTGCCGCTTCCAATCCGCCGACTAACGGAGCAAGCCGCGTAGCGGCATCTTCCCAGCGCGTAAACTCCGCAAGCGGCGCGGAAAGCGCTTTTCCAACCGTCGCAGAGACGCTCTTTACGCCATGGAAAACCATGGAGAGATTTCCGTAGAATTGAACGATTTCCGCACGCTTCTCTTTGAGCGTCTGAGACAACGTTGTAACGCTTGCCCGAATTTCTTTAACTCCGTTTAAAAACGGAGCCGTGTTTGCACTAAATGTAAGTGATATGTCTGCCATTGCGTCTTGACGGAGATTTAAAACAATTGTTTATTTATGAAAGAAAGGATGAGCCGATGTTAATTTTAATTACGATTCTCATTGCCGTAGCCGTATTCGGAGGGTGGAATGCGTTATTAAAAACGTTGCTGTGGAGCCCGGTTGCTATTCTTGCGTTCATTGTGTTCATTGCGAACTCGCAAGATGCGAGAGTCGGAATTTTGATCTTTGTCGCTTGTTTAGCATTCGGATTTTGTTTTGCTGCTTGGCGTGAAAAACAAAAGAGAGCGAACGACGATTTAGGAACATACCGTAAAAATATTGAAGTAGAACAATACCGGAAAGAGCGCGAACGCCGCGAGTTTGAGCGAGAATCGAGGCTCCGGGCGCAAGAAGCGAAAACACGGCTTTAACAACGTTCCCGCGAATTACCTCGCGGGAACGTTGTTTTGTAGCGCCTTCCATCGCTTGATGTTTTCGCAAAACCGGTGTTCTTCCTGCGGGGTGCGGTTAGTCCATTGCGTAGAACACCCGGCGTAGAGCATTGCCAGGTGTGCGAACTGGTAAAGGTTTGCGAGCGGCATTTCGAGCATTTCGGAAACGGGTAGGTGAAGTTCGCGCCCGACGGAGAAAAGCAACGCGGCTATTCCGCCGGGCTCTGCCCGTTTTTTGACGGCGGGAGCGACGGATCCGGGAGTGCCGAGGCTTGAGCGAGGCGTACGGCTTGCGCATCTCCGGCAAGCGCGGAAAGGATTGCGGGAATTTTGTCCGGCGGGATTGCCGCGCAAAATTCGTCTGCTTTTTCGGCAAGCGCCGCGCGGGAACGGTAAACGGTTTGGCGTACTTCCTCGAGCGGCGCTGCGTGGATGTAAAGAAATTCGGCGATGTCCGAAATGGAAATTTCGTTACCGGCTTTTGCGGCGGTATCGACGGAGGCAAGCGGCGAGCCGATACGTGCGAGCATCGAAAGCGAGGCGAGAGAGATTTTTCGCATTTTCACGCCGGGAGCGATTTCGGTTTCGCCGGGTGCGAGCATGGATTGATTGAGAATGTCTTGGCGCATAAAAATCGGAGATTTTTTAGTGAATAGTTTCGTCCTTTGTTTTTGCCTCCGGCAAAAACCTTTGCACTGCGTTATTCATTATTCGTTATTAACTATTAACTAAAAAATCTCCGATTTTTTTTACCATGAACGAACCCATCAAAACATACTAATGAATAGTGAACAGTGAATAGTGAATAACGCAGTGTTCAAAGATTTTGCCGAAGGCAAAATCCTTAGCACTGAACTATTCATTATTCATTATTAACTATTAACTAAAAAATCTCCGATTTTTTTTTACCATGAAGGACAGCATCAAATATTTAGGATTCCCGAAATACGGGGAGCAAAAAATCATCACCTCGATTTCCTACGAGGATTCGATGAAAGACCGTCCGCGCGGCGTTATCAAATACACCATGCCCGTGCCTTACACGGGGCAAATCCCGGACGAGCCTCCGAACTCGATGACTCAGTTTTTTCCGGAAAGCATGAAGCTCGTAAAGCGCCATGCAACGGGAACAGATGCCGGAACGACCGAGGTCACGCTTACCTACGAAACTATCGACACCGCGGACATTTTCGGAAGCGACGAACCGAGCTACAAGTTAAATACGGAAGTCGTAAACGTTTCGATTTTGCTTCACCCGAAGTTTGAAAATATTCCGGAAAAGGAAAAGGTTTTGCTCAAAGCGTATTCGGACGGCACGCCGCTTGACGCAAAAATCTCGCTTTCGGAAACGAGCCTCGCAATTAAAACGAACGAAAAAAGCACGCTGACGCTCCTTGCCGCGATGAAGAAGCACGTAACAAGCGCCCCCGGAACCCTGCTGTTTACCAAAATCAAAGCGGGAATAAAAGAGTACAAGGAAGCACGGCTGACGTGGGAGGAAACCGCCTACTCGCCAACGCTTAAAACGAACGCGGCGAACGTGGGCACCATCGACCGCCCGCCGGGCAACCCGCCGCCCGGGAGCTGGCTCTTAGAAAAAATCGAAGCCGAGAAAACGCGCAGCGCGAGCGCATGGAAGATCAAAACGACATGGAAATGCGCAGCACCCGGCACCGAGTGGGACCCGGATCTTTATTGAACGCCGGGAAAAGAATCGACGAACTTTACGGAGAAATCACCGAAGCTATCAACGTATTTTACCGTATAGTCCGGAATGTCATCTCCTTCCGCAATACGCCAAAGCCCCGGTCCCGTTGCTCCGGAAGAGACAATCTTAACGTGAAGATCCGCAAAAGAATCAACGATTTGAACATCATAATCCGCGAAGCTTCGGACAATTTTGATTTTTCCGTAACACCTTGCCGCTTTCGCTTTTCGATCGGAATCGGCCCCGACAAAACCGCAGAGCGCAAGCATTGAGAACGCACAAGACCAAAGCAGAAATTTTTTCAACATATCAGGAGTTTTTGAGTTATGAATAATTTCCCCGAACTGCCTTCCGGATTTCATGCCGGAGACCCCGTCCGCGCCGAAGACTTCAATAAGATGCTTAACTGGATGCGCGCTGTCGAGAATTTAATCAATAACCGGGCTCCTGAGAGCACGGTTCCCGCAGCGGTCTCCGGCGCTTGGAGACCGCTGCAACGCGCCCCCTTCGAAGTTGATATCGAGTACGACGAATCCGGGGACCCCGCAAAAATCATCATCGCCCGCGGGAACGTGTTTGCGAAGATGGTCCACCCGTCTTTAGACAACGACGGCATGGATTCGGAGGAAGCGATGGAGTACTACAATGCGCTTGCGCGTTGCGAAGTTCCGGAAACGGAAATCCCATACGCGGAGAACGCGAAAATCGTGCTTTGCATCTCGGGCGCGGGCTGGACTATGCGCCCGGATGTGTTTGTACGCGTTTGTCTCGAAGAGGACAAAAAAAACGGGGAAGTCCTTTTCCCTCTTGCCGATCTGCGAACGGAAGGCGGGAATGTCATTGTTACGCAACACCACACCGGGAGCCTCTTTTTTGCGTGGTCAAATTGGTCGACCACGGCTTTGTAACGGGCACGCTCCCGCATTCCTAAATCTTAAATTCAAGTTGGCCGTTGTCCGGGCGAAGCGCGAAAAAAGCCGTGGAATCCTCAAGGGTTTGATTGACGCCCTTGTAGTGGCGTTTGAGCGTTTGCGTATTCGTGTGGCGCGTGGCAAGAATCGTTTTCCCGTCGTCGCAATTGTAACTCGCGAGCATCGTCGCGAAGGTGTGTCGCATCACGTTTTGCTTCCAGCTGCAGGATTTTGAAATTTTAAGCTTCGCCTTCGTGTAGGGGGCGGGAACGCGCTCGCCGAGTTCGGCATTGCGGTAGCGGGTGAGCCACGAGAACACGGCGGCGCCGTTGTCCGGGAGAAACGTCGGCAGGATGAGCCAATCGTCACCGGTTTTGCAGACGCGGGAACCGTCCTTGTCTTTTGCGGGAACAAGAATGGTGTGTTTTTCGAAATCAATCCATTCCCAGCGCATTTTTCGCGCCTCGCTCGTGCGAAGCCCGGCAAAGAGGCGCAGGGCGTAATGCGGGGCGAAAGCCGGAAAGTTTTGTTCGATAAAACGCATGGCGAAGGCGGCTTCGCGAAGCGTCCAGATCTCGACGCTTTTGTGTTCCGGTCGGGGAAGCAGGCGCGTATCGATTTCGGGCACGCGATTAATCCACCCGCGAGCAGATTTGCACCACGAAAGAAAATTGCGCGTGTTTGTCCATAAATTTTGGATACTGCGCGGCGAAAGTTGCGGGAACGACAAGAGCCAGTTTTGAAGTGCGCGCTCGTTGACTTCGTAAAGCGGGCGGCCTGCAAACGCGGCAACGAAACGCCGCATCGTGCAGGTCAGCTCGCGAATGTGTCCGTGCGAACGCCCGGACGCCTCCTGCCATTGAAGAAACGCCGAAAAGCACTCCGCAACTCCCGGAACGGAAACCGCTTTGGGGCACCCGTGCCGCTTCCAAAAAAGCACGGCTTCGACCGGGTCGAAATCTCCGCAAATTTCTTTGATTTTCGCGTACGTCGCCCGCGCGCTTGCGTCGAAATAAAGCGGAGCCGTGTCCGCACTCGGCATATTCGCAAAAAACTTTTTGGAAAACGCATTCGCCGCCGCCAACGTTGAAAAACATCTCGCGATCCGTTTGCCCTTAATCATCTTTTCAAAGACATACGGTTGCCGCTTTCTCCCCGGATAGTAGTTTACATTCTTTTCCTTTTTCATATACCCGTAAAATTAACTGTAAGCTTCTCCTCGGCAATTTAAAAAATTCCGTTTGACAACTTTGGGGCGAAATATAGCATCTTCATCGACGCTGAAAACCGAAGAACCCTTTTACTGCCTATTCTCGGTGTTTTCTGCCGGGCACGAAAAAAGCCGCAACGTTAAACTTGCGGCTTGAAAACAAATGGTGGTCGCGGCAGGACTCGAACCTGTGACCCCAGCAATGTGAATGCTGTGCTCTAACCAACTGAGCTACGCGACCGAAAAACTGGGTTAAGAGCCTGTATTTTTTCCTTTCGCTTGGCAAGAATCTTTTTTCTTGCGCAGATTGTCTTTATCCACGAAGATTTTCGGAGTTTTCATTTCTCGGTCACGCACCTCCCCGTCTTTCCGCGAGAGAATTTCATCCGTTTTTCGGCGATAAAATTCTTAAAATCAGTTTCCGGTGATCGATTACCTGCAAGAAATGGTGTTCATTGTCTACGCTGTGTTGAGCGTGGTCATTTTCGTTTTCATGTTTTCCCGCCTCCGCAAGATGCGCGGCTACGAAATGGAAGCTCATCACCGCAAACAACAACTCGAAATCGCCAAGCGCGAAGCGGAGCTCTCCGCGCGCGACATTCGCTCCCAGGCGGAGGAAAACGCACAAAAGCGAATCGCAGAAGCGGAAAAAATGATTGAAGAGCGCAAAGCAGCCGCACAGAAAATCGAACAGGCGGCAGCGGAAGTCCAGGCACGCGCAACCGAGCTTTCCGTGAAACTCGATGAACGCCTCGTCGCCCTGCGCCGGGACGAAGATGTCCTTGCCGCCGAAAGAAAATCGCTCGACGAACTGCGGGAACGCTACGAAAACAAACTTCTCGAAGCCGCAAAACTTTCCCGACGCGAAGCACGCGAAGCCGCAGTCGCCCTCGAAGTTGAAAACGCGCGAGAGGATACGCGAAAAATCCGCCGCGACATTCTCGAAAAATCGGAAGAAGAATTTTCTGCCGAAGCGCGCCGCATTCTCATCGACACCATGCAGCGCATCGCTCCGCGCATCAACGAAGAAGAAATGTCGGAGCTCGTTCCGATTCCCTCGGAAGAAACCAAAGGGCGCCTCATCGGACGCGAAGGTCGCAACATCAAGTGCTTTGAGCAAGTCACGGGAGCGACGCTTATCATTGACGACACGCCGGGCTCCGTTCTCGTTTCCTGCTTCGATCCGTTCCGCCGCCGCGTCGCCGCGCTCGCGTTACGCCGCCTGATCGAGGACGGACGTATTCACCCGCAAAGCATTGAGCATTTTGTAAAGTCCACCAACGATGAACTTCTCGGGAACGCCATCGAAACGGGGGCGAAAACCTGCGAAGACCTCGGCGTTTTCCATGTCGACGAGCGGATTCTCGAACTGCTCGGAAAACTGCGCTTCCGCCTTTCAATCAATCAAAACACGCTAACGCACTCGATTGAGACGGCGCAACTGTGCGGAATCTTCGCATCGGAACTCGGGCTCAACGTCTCGCTCGCAACGCGCGCCGGGCTGTTTCACGACATCGGCAAAGCGCTGGACGCGGAAAACGAAACGGCACACGCTCTTGTCGGCGCACGCATTTTGAAACAGGCGGGAGAATCGCCTGAAGTGATTAACGCCGTGGAAAGCCACCACCGCGAAGTCGGGCACACCAGCATTTACGGACCGCTCGTGATGCTTGCCGATTCGATTTCCGCGACGCGTCCGGGCGCGCGATCCAGCACGCGCGAGGGCTACGCCGAACGCATCCGCAATCTCGAATCGATTGCGCGCCGATTCAGCGGAGTCATCGACGCATTTGCGATTCAGGCGGGACACGAGGTTCGCGTAATTGTTTCCAGCGAGGAAGTCAGCGATAGTGAGACGCGTGTTCTTGCTCAAAAAATCCGTATGACGATTGAGGATGAACTGATGTACCCGGGGAAAATCCGAGTCGTCGTCATTCGCGAGCTCCGCGTCACGGAAGAAGCCCTCTGAGTGCAGTTGACTCGTTTTTTTTTGCGGGAACGCGAAAAATAAGGCTTTCCGTTCCCGTGTCGAAATTTTACGCTGAGAAAAGACTTTTTCTTCAAGTCCCGGTAGTTCAACGGATAGAACCGCGGTTTCCTAAACCGTTAATCCGAGTTCGATTCTCGGTCGGGGCGCCAGCACGGAAATATTTTCCGGTCAATCCGATTCTCCGGAAAAAGTTATTCGGAATCCGGAAGGATTGAGTTGATGAAAAGCGTCAGGCGTTCCTGAATATTGCGCGGCTCAGGTTCTGCAAGCACAGTGCGCGCAAGAGCTTGCATCATGTCAAATCTCGTATGCCTGAGAATATAGCGAATTTTCGCCGCGCAACTCGGTGTCATGCTCAGTGCGCTTACGCCCATACCGAGCAGAAGCGGGGCGAACGCGGGATCGCCTGCGATTTCTCCGCAAACGGCACAGGGAATCCCCGCCTTGCGCGCTGCCTTGACGATGAAGTAGATCAGTTTCAGCACCGCCGGATGGTACGGATCGTAGAGGTGCGAAATTTTCTCGTTCCCGCGGTCCACCGCGAGCGTGTACTGCGTCAAATCGTTTGTTCCGATGCTGAAAAAATCAACTTCCTCCGCGATGTCTTCGGCAATGACGGCGGCGGCGGGAATTTCAATCATTGCGCCGACGGAGATATCTTCGTCGAATTTTTCTCCGCGGGAACGCAATTCGTCTTTCGCCTCTTCGAGAATTTCTTTTGCGGCAACCACCTCCGCGACGGAGCTGATCATCGGGAACATGATCTTTATTTTCCCGAAAGCCGATGCGCGTAGAATTGCCCGAAGCTGATCTTTGAAAATATCGCGAAATTCCAGACAGAAACGAATCGCGCGGAAACCCATAAACGGATTATCTTCCCTCGCCAAGAGGCTACTCGAAATCAGTTTGTCGCCGCCGAGATCAAGCGTGCGAATGACGAGCGTTCCCGTCTTTGAAAGAGCCTCGGCGGCACGGCGGTATTCCTCGAATTGCTGTTCCTCGTCCGGGAAACGATCATGACGCAGGAAAATGCCCTCGGAGCGAAAAAGCCCGACATTTTCCAAGCGGAATTTTTTCAGGCTTTCAACATCGTCCGCCCCGCTGATGTTGCCCTCAAGGTGAAATGCTCTGCCGTCTTCGGTCACGTCCGGAAGCTCTATTTCCTTTTCAATCATCGCTACGAGGCGGGAGCGCTGACGTGAAATCGTCGTATAACAGGCGAGCGTTTTTTCCGACGGATTGATGTAAACGATTCCTTTTTCGCCGTCGATCAAGACATCGTCATCCTGCGCGATGCGCAACGACGCGTTCCTCAAACCGACCACTGCCGGAATTCCCATTGCACGCGCCACAATCGCCGCATGGCTCGTGCGGTTGCCCATATCCGTCAGCAACGCCAAAACATTTGAGCGCTCAAACATCGTCGTTTCCGATGGAGTCAAATCCTCTGCGACGATAACGCGCTTCGTGAAGCGGTCCGAAACACCCTGTGATTCCACGCCGAGCAGATTTTTCAAAACGCGCTGTGTCACGTCGCGAATGTCCGAAACGCGCTCTTTCAGATAATCATCTTCCAGCCCGGCGAAAAATTCGATGTAGCGCCGAGCCGTGGAATTGAAGCAGTGTTCGGCGTTCAACCCCGTAGCAGACATTGCCTTGAGGGTTTCTCCGACGATCGCAGGATCATCCAAAACAAGCAGATGCGCGTCAAAAATATCCGCCTCCGCCGCGGCACCGCGGGAACGCACGTCCTCCGCCAATCCGGCAATTTGCGTGCGCGTGGACTCGAGCGCTTTTTCAAAACGGCGGACTTCCGCCTCGCGAGAAGCGGGTTCGATTTTGTAGCACGGAATTTCATCCACGCTTCGCTGCAAAAAAACAAAAGCTTTCCCCCGAACCACCCCGGGGGAACACCCCACGCCCTGCAAACGAAACTCCTGCTTGTGAAAATCCTCGCCCATGGCGCATGAGGATAAGGCATTTCACCTACGTTGCGATAAAAAACCGTGCCGCTCATCCGGATCCGGATGAAATCCGTCCCCGTCGCAAGAAATTTTCCCGCACACTTTTTTTTGAGTTTTCAGCCGTGTTTTTCGGCGTTAGAAATCCGTTTTCCCTTTTTCAGAAAATGTTTTCCCGAAGCCGCTTTCCCGCAGACCTCTCGCCCAACCGATGGACGCGCATTTTGCGCGAAACGCGGGAACGCGCCCGCGTATCCGGAGAATTGATACTCGACCTCGCCGTTTCCAATCCGACCGCCGTCGGCTTCCTTTGGAAGCGAGACGAGCTTGCCCGCGCCCTCGCCTCCGGGGCCATCGAAGCCTACTCGCCCTCTCCGCGCGGGAACGCCGACGCACGCCGCGCCGTCGCCGATTTTTACAGGGAGACGCACGGAGCCGAAATCTCTCCCGACGCCGTCCACCTCACCGCAAGCACGAGCGAAGCGTATTCATGGCTGGCGAAACTGCTTTGCGAAAGCGGCGACAACGTGATTACGCCCGCGCCATCCTACCCGCTCATCGCGCATTTGTGCGGCATGGACGGAGTCCGTACGCGAGACTATTTTCTGAATTTCGACGAAGCGGAAAACCGCTGGGCAACGGATTTTCCCTCTCTCGAAAACGCCATTGATTCCCGCACACGCGCCATTTTCTGCGTTGCGCCGAACAACCCGACCGGCTCCGTTTTTTCCGACGACGAACGCGAAAAACTGCTCACGCTTGCGCGGGAACGGAATTTACCGCTCGTTGTCGACGAAGTTTTTCTCGAATACGCAAACGGAAACTGTTCCGAATACCCCCCGTTGCGTTCCTTCGCGGGAACGGCAGATGCTCCCGTTTTCGTGCTCGGAGGGTTGTCAAAATCTGCCGCGCTTCCGCAAATCAAAGTCGGGTGGATTCTCACTTGCGGACCGGAAGAATTCGTTGAACAAACGCTCCCGCGCCTGGATTTTATCGCTGATACCTATCTGTCATCGAGCGCGCCCGCGCAATGCGCCGTTCCCGCGCTCCTCGCTGCATCCGGTTCTATGCGGGAACGCATCTGCGCGCGGCTGAACGAAAACGAACGCCTCCTGCACGCGTGGGCAAAGACATCCCCGCACGAGCTTTCCGTTCTCCCGCGCACCGCCGGCTGGTACGCGGTCGTGCGCCTGCCCAAGGGCGTTTCCGAAGAAGCGCTTTCCGTGGATTTGTTGCGCCGGGAAAACGTCATCGCACACCCGGGCTATTTTTACGACGTGGAAAGCGTTCCCGCTCCGCACCTCGTGCTCTCGCTGATTACACCTCCGGAGATTCTCGCCGCTGCTCTCCCGCGCATCGATTCCGCCCTCTTGCGCAACTGACACCGAAGAACGTTCCCGCGGCTAAATTTCAATTTGCGGGGAAAGGCGGGAACGCGTTTAATTAACCGTTATTGTTATGCGCCTGCGCTCTCCCATTTCGAAACTTTTCGCCGTATCCGCAATTTTCGCGGGAACGCTCCCCGTTGCGGCGGACGAAGTGCGGCTTCTCGACGGCTCGTTGGTGCGCGGAGAAATCGTCCATATTCGCAACGGGACAATGACGATTCAGCCGTCTTTTTCAGAAAAAGCACTGGAAATCAAAATGAGCGAAATCGAAAATTTCGCCACTGACGATCCCGTTTTTCTCATGATGAACACGGATGCCACGTTCTACGGCACCGTTCTTCCCGGCTTCGGCGACACCGTTTCCATCAGCTCGCCGCACCACGGAATTTCTTCTGCGGGAACGCCGGAAATCTCATGGCTCTGGAGAAAAGACGATCCCAGCCCATCCGACCTGCGCGTGCAAAAAAAAGAACGCCACTGGGAATTTACCTGCACGGCCGGGCTGAACGTAACCACGGGAACGACCGAATCGTTCAACGGTCGCCTCGGTTTCGATGCCATCAATATCGGGGAAGTTGACAAACTCCGTATGTTCTCTTTCCTGCGCTACTCGGAAGTCGAAGACACCGCCTCGGAGGACAATTTCCACATCGGTGCCGATTACGACGATGCCAAGTACAAGCCGATCCTCTGGTACGCAAAAACCGACAACGGCTACGACCGTGTCGCCAAGCAAAACTTTTTCTCCACCACCTCGCTCGGTCTCGGTTACCGCTTCATCGAAAACGATTTTCAAACTTTCGATGTCCGCCTCGGGGGCGCCTTCCGCTACGAAGCCTACGAGCGTGATGCCGGCGTGGACGACATCTCGACGCTCGCCGCCGAAATCGGTTTCGACAACGAATTTCGCCTCCCCTTCGGAAAAGTCATTTCCCACTTCACCTACTCGCCCGCCCTCGAAAATCCGCAGGCGAACTACCGCATTACGCACCACTCGTATCTGCAAACGATTTATTACAACGACCTTCTCGCCGTCAAAACCGGCGTCACCAACACGTACAACAGCATCGTCGCTATCGGGAACAAAAACCTCGACACGACCGTCTACGTCGAATTGGTCTTCAAACTCAAATAATTTTTTCAGCAAAAAGAAAATGTCCGATTCCTCCAACATCGACCTCAACCACGTTTCCGCGCTCGCACGCATCGAGCTTTCCGACGCGGAAAAACAAAAATTTGCCGGCGATTTTCAGACCATTCTCGGCTTTTTTGAAAAACTCAACGCCGTGGACGTTTCCGCGCTCGAACCCTGCGCCCACGCTTTCCCGGTTTACAACGTTCTGCGCGACGACGTTCCCGCGGGAACGCTTCCCGTCGAAGCTCTTCTCAAAAACGCCCCCGCCGCCCGCGAAGATCAAATCGTCGTCCCCCGCGTCGTCGATGACGAAAGCTGAAGGCTTTCGCGCTGAGAGATGAGAGCTTAGAGCTGAGAGGTATTTGCTTTTAGGAAAATGGAAGAAGTCGTTTTTTCATTCGAAAAGCTCTACGCGTGGCAAGATTCCATGCGCCTCGTAAAGCTCGTCTACGCGCTTTCGGAAAAATTCCCGTCGCGGGAACAATTCGCGCTCTCCTCTCAATTGCGTCGTGCCGTCGTTTCCGTTCCCTCAAACATTGCGGAAGGCAACGGACGTTTTTCCGCCAAAGACCAACTCCGATTTTTTGAAATCGCCTACGGTTCGTTGATGGAAGTTTTTTGCCAAATAAAAATCGCGCGGGAACTCGACTACATCTCCGAAACGGAGCAATCCGAAATCAAGACCCTCATTCTCTGCATCGCCAAATCCCTCAGCGGACTTTCCCGTCATCGCCGCCAGTCAGAACAAACCGAAAATTCCAAAACCATTTAACGCATTTACCTCTAAGCCCTCAGCTCTCATCCATCATCTTTTTTATGAACGAAGTGAATTTTAAAAACGCCTCCGAACTTTCCTCGCTCCTCGCGGAAAAGAAAATCTCCGCGCGGGAACTCATGCAGGCGCAACTCGACCGCATTCGCGCCGTCGACGGAAAAATCCGAGCTTTCCTCTCGATTGACGAAGCCGACGCGCTCGCCCAAGCCGATGCCGCCGACGCACGCCGCGCCGCGGGAACGACTCTCGGTACACTCGACGGCGTTCCCGTCGCCATCAAAGACAATATCGCCGTCAGCGGGCAACCCTGCTCCTGCGCGTCCAAAATGCTCGAAAACTTTGTTTCGCCCTACGACGCGACGGTGATTTCCAATTTGAAAAAATCCGGAGCCGTGATTTTCGGCCGGCTCAACATGGACGAATTCGCGATGGGCTCTTCAACGGAAAATTCCGCTTTCGCGAAAACCGCCAATCCGTGGAACACGAATTGCGTTCCCGGCGGTTCGTCCGGCGGGTCGGCGGCGGCGGTCGCGGCGGGAATGACGCCGCTCGCGCTCGGCTCGGACACGGGCGGCTCGATTCGCCAGCCGGCGAGTTTCTGCGGCATTGTCGGTTTTAAACCGACTTACGGAACGGTTTCCCGCTACGGCGCGGTGGCGTTTGCGTCGTCGCTCGAACAAGTCGGCCCGATGGCGCGCAGCGTTGCCGATGTCGCCGCGCTTTACGACGTGCTCGCCTCGCCCTGCTCACACGATTCGACGGCGCTTCCGGGCGAACGCACACCCACGTTCCCGCAACTTTCCGCTCCCGCGAAACCGCGCAAAATCGGTCTGCCGAAGGAATTCTTCGGCGGAGATTCCGCCATCGACGAAGCCGTGAAAAAAGCCGCCGCGTGGTACGAGTCGCAAGGCTGCGAAATCCGCGAAATCTCGCTCCCGTCGATCGACCTCGCAATTCCGACTTACTACATCATCGCGACGGCGGAAGCCTCGTCCAACCTCGCCCGCTTCGACGGCATACGCTACACGCACCGTAGCGCGCGCGCGACCGATGCCATCGACATTTTTGCGAAAAGCCGCGGCGAAGGGTTCGGCGAGGAAGTCAAACGCCGCGTTCTGCTCGGCACCTACGTCCTTTCCGCCGGCTACTACGACGCGTATTACCTGCGCGCGCAAAAAATCCGCTCGCTCATCCGCAGCGAATTTGAAAAAGCCTTTGCGGACGTCGATTTGATTCTTGCTCCGACAACGCCGGAAACCGCGTTCCCGCAAGGCGGAAAAACCGCAGACCCACTCAAAATGTATCTCGGCGACATCTGCACCGTTCCCGCGAACCTGACCGGGCTTCCCGCCGTTTCGCTCCCGTGCGGATTCGATGCCTCCGGTATGCCGATCGGACTTCAACTCATCGGGAAAGCGCTCGACGACGGCAACGTGCTCGCCGCCGCGCACGCGTTTGAAACCGCACACGATTTTTCCGGTCGCATTCCGACAATAGAAATTTAGCGAAGCACACCGCGCTTCACCGGATTTCTATTTCCGCGAACGCGGGTGCGTGCGCCGATGCTCGTCGGTAAGACGGGAACGCTCCACTGCGGTATAAATTTGTGTCGTACCGATGTCGGCGTGTCCGAGCATTTCCTGAATGACGCGCAAATCCGCGCCGTTGGCGAGCAAATGCGTAGCAAATGCGTGACGCAGTTGGTGCGGGTGAACTTTTTTCTCAATCCCGGCGTTTGAAACGATTTCCTGCAAGATCGCCCAAAGAGTTTTGCGTGAAATCGCTTTGCCCCAAGTGCTGATAAAAAGCGCACTTCCGGTTTTCGATTTGGCGAGGCGCGGGCGCCCGTCTTCGGAAAGATACGCGAAAATCGCTTGGCGGGCACGCCGCCCCACGGGAACGATGCGCTCTTTCGAACCTTTCCCGCGCACGCGAATGATACCTTCGTCAAAATTGACGGACTGAATTTCGAGCCCGCAAAGCTCGCTCGCGCGCAAGCCGCTTCCGTACATCACTTCCAGCATCGCACGATTCCGCAAGCCCTGCGGCGTTTCCGGCATAGGAGTTTCGAGAATTTTTGAAACTTCGCCGACGGAAAGCGTATCCGGCAAAGCGAGCCGGTTTTTCGGGCGAGAGACGATTTCCGAAAAATCGTCGTTGCGCACGCCGCTTGCCACCAAAAACTTGGCGAGAGAACGCACGGCGGAAAGTTTTCGTGCGGCGGAACGCGCGGAAATTTCCTCCGCATTGAGCGCGGCAAGCCACGCGGAAAGGTGCTCCGGCTGAACGGCTTTCCACGTTCCCGCGTATTTTTTTCTCCGCAAAAAATCTCCGAATTGGAGCAAATCTTTTTCGTAGCTCAAAACCGTGTTTTTTGAAAGCCCGCGTTCGAGCTCGAGAAATGCCGTAAAGTCCTCAATACCCTCGCGGACGGCAGCGGCGGGAACGAAATTCGGAGCTTCGCGGGGACGCGTCATGTCAGAAATTTTCCAAAGAAAAAAGAAGCCTCACCGATGTACGATCGACGGCAGATAGCGTTCCTTGAACAAACGCCAAAACACGACGAAAAACGCCGTCAGCGGCACGGCGAGCACCATACCCAAAACGCCGTCGAGCGCCGTCGCCCAGAAGAAAATCGCCACCATGATAACCATCGGGTGAAGCCCGGTTCGCTTGCCCATGATTTTCGGCGTAAGAAAATAGGATTCAATCAGTTGCGCTACACAAAACGCGGCAAGCGCTCCCGCCGCCAACCAAATTCCTCCCGACAAAAACGCCAGCGGCAAAATCAGCGAAAGCCCGACCAAGGTTCCCAAATACGGCACAATATTCATCAGCCCGATAGCGAGCCCGATCAATATTCCCCCGGGAATCTGCAACGCGCCGAACCCGGCGGCAAGAATTACGCCGTAAAGCAGCCCGATAACGACCTGCCCGCGGAAAAACGCAATCAGAATATCGCGAAACTGACGCACAAGAAACGCAATGTCCTGCGCCACGCGCTCGGAAAAAACAGCCTTAGACTCGCGTTCGACAATTCCGATTAAATCGCGGCGTTCCGCCATAAGATAATACAAATAAATCGGAATCGAAGCGGCGGCGGCAATTTGCCCGAACAACACGCCGGATTTCTGCAAAAGCGCTTTTATGTGCGGAAGCCAAGCTGCGAGCAACGCCTTCACCTGCCCGGGAACGGCGGCGCTCTGCGCAAGCATTTCGCGAATATTCTCCCGCCTGAAATGCTCGTTCACCCACGCATCAAGCTCCGGAAAACGCGTCATCGCGCGTTCCCAAAGCACAGGAATGTGCCCGAGAAAATCGCCGACTTCGCGCACGCACAACGGAATCAGCAAAAACGCCAAACCGGCCGCCGCCAGCACAACCAAAACAAAAAGCGAGGCGACGGAAAGCCCGCGCGGGAACTTGAATTTTTTTTCAAAAAAATCGCAAACCGGCTGAAGCAGGAGAGAAAGAATTATCGCAATCGCAAGCGGCCAAACAACCGCGCTGAATGCCGAAAGAAATTTTGCGCCGAGAACAAAAACGCCTCCGAGAGAGCCGAGCACAACCATCGCGGCAAGGCAAGTCAACGCCCACGAAATAATGCGTTTTTGGAAATTTCCGAACATCAGCCTTTTTCTTCCGTCGGCGTTCCCGCGCAACGCGCTTCGTTTTACCAAACGTTAACGACCAAATCACGCACCTTGCGCGCCGCCTCGCGGGAAAGCACCGGGAACGATTGAGACTCGCCCAGACCGGCGGCGGCTCCCGTGTAAACGTCCGTCGAAGCGCTTACCTTGCGGTTGCGGAAAAAGTATTTTCCCGAGCGCGTGTTAAGCAAAGAGCAATTCAGCTCCAGTGTAAGGTTCTGAATACTCGCAATCATCGAATCCTCCGAAGACGTTGCCGCGATATTGCGCCGGAAACCGGAAATCTCGATTTGGAGTTCCGCCGCACCGTTTTCAATGACCGTTGCCAGCCTCGGCGTGCCGTTGAGCGCTTCGGCAACATCGCGGGCGAGCATCGCCTGCGCCTGCGGAATATCCGCATTATTCACAATCGGCGCGACCTCAATCGTCGCAAACGGAAGTTTCGCTCGATTGCCGAGCGAGTAATTGCACGCGGAAAACGCACAAAGCAACGTTCCCGCAAAAATCGTAGAAAAAAGCACCGTGAAGATTTTACGCATAGAGAGCCGAACCCAAGTTTTTTTCATGAAAAAAGAAATCAGTTTTCGCCGGGATTTTGGAAACCGTCGGTAGCGGCACTCTCGGACGTTCCCGCAGACCCCGTTTCCGCCGAAACGGCACGACCGTTGCGGAAGCCCATTTCGTCGAGCGGTTTCTGGGACGGAGCATCGAGATAATCCACGGCATCGTAATTCGGATAACGTCCGAAAATCCAATCCACAAGCGTGCGCTCGGAACGCTCGCCGCGACGAATCCGCTCAATGCGCTCTTGCGCGATCTTGCTCGCCGGAGAATCCGGCGCAAGCGTGACGGCTTCGTTATAAAATGTGAGCGCGGCCCGCAAATTGTTGTGGCGGGAATAGTAAAAATCCCCGAATACAAGCCGGTTTTCGGCGAGCAAATTCGTCAGCTTCACCGTTTTTTCATACGCGTATTCTGCCAACCGATGCTCCGGAAAGAGCGAATAAAAATCCGTGTAATAATTGATCGCCCGACGCGTGGAAAGCTGATCCCAATCCGCGCCGACAACGCCGGCTTCATAGGTTTTCGCAAGCTCCAGATAGGCATCGGGAACAAATTTCGCGTCGGGATAAATGCTGATCATGCGCTCGAGCGCGTCGATCGCGTCCAGCGTTTTATCAAACGAAAACCATTCCCGCGAAAGGTCAAAGGCAAGTTTCCCTTTGTGGTAAAGCAAGCGCGGCGAAATCGGCAAATGCGGTGCCATCGCGTAAAGGCGATCGTAATAATCAAGCGCAAGCGTGCGATCCTTAAACCACGGAAGCCAACCGCCCTTGAGCGGACGCACACCCTTGCGTACCATTTCCGTGACCAAATACGCCTGCACGATGGCATCGTCTACGCGCGGGGACGCCGGATAGGCATCTTCCAACGCGGAAAAGCAATCGAACGCTGTCGGAAACTGACGGCGCGCGGAATAAATCACGCCTTGCCGGTAAAGCGCTTCCGCCGCAAAATCGCTGTCGGGGAAAAGGTAAACAATGTCGGAATACGAACCCAGAGCCGCGTCAATCGCATCGTCCTGCTCCTGCGCGTAAGCGATAACGAGCATCGCAATCGGCAACGCGGAATCCTTCGCGGGAACGCCCTTTTTCAGGGAAAATTCCATCAGAAAATCCGCGTAGGTATTGATTTTTTCGTCCGTCGAAAAAACTTCTTCGGAAACGCCGGAATCGGAGGAACCGTCCCGGATAAATTGGGCAACCGCACGGCGGAGTTCTTCTTTTTCTCCCGTTTCGGCGTTTGAAGAGACGGAAAGCGGCATCAGCCCCGTCGACGTGCAACCGGAAAAACCCGCCAAACCCAGCGTTCCCGCGAGTGCCGCCACCACAAGCCAGTCCGAACCTTTTTTCGTCCGCAAATTTTTCCGTGTCATAAATATTCGGGAATAAAACAGAAGCGGAAACGTTTTTCTCGGGAGAAAAACGTTTCCGGATTTTAATAAATTATTTCCACCGAATCAGCGTTGCGCCCCAAGTGAAGCCGCCGCCGAACGCTGTCAGGAGCACCAAATCGCCCGGCTGAATCTTTCCGGCGCGATAAGTTTCTTCCATGCAAATCGGAATCGAGCACGCAGACGTATTTCCGGTTTTTTCGATGTTGATACAGAATTTTTCCAGCGGGACCTTGATTTGGCGCGCCACGGCATCAACGATACGCATATTCGCCTGGTGCGGAATCACCCACTTGATTTGGTCGGCGGTAACGTTGCACTTTTCGAGTAGCCGCACACAGCACTCGGACATCGTGCGAACCGCGATTTTGAAAACCTGGTTGCCCGCCATCGTCAGGCAGTGCTCTTTGTTGCGCACGGTTTCGTAGCTGGCGGGATTCATGCTGCCGCCAGCGGGAAGCGTGAGCAAATCGCCCTGCGAACCGTCCGCGCCGAGAATGTTCCCGAGGATACCGACGTAAGGTTCGTTACACTTCGTCAGAACAAATGCCGCCGCACCGTCGCCGAAAAGCACGCAGGTGCTACGGTCTTCCCAGTTGACGATGGAGGAAAGTTTTTCTGCCGTGATGATGAGGACGTTTTTATAATCGCCCGCACGGAGCATATGGTTCGCGACCTGCATCATGTAAACGAAGCCGGAACAGGCGGCAATCATGTCAAACGCCGGGATATCCGTACGCAAACCGAGCTTCGCCTGAATTTTGCAGGCGGTGGACGGGAACGTCTGGTCCGCCGTAACGGTGGCGACGATTACGAGGTCGATATCTTCCTTGGAAATTCCGGCATCGACGATGGCTTTTTCCGCAGCGCGCGTTCCGAGATCGGAAGTCGAATCTTCCGGCGCGGCGATGCGGCGCTCAACCATTCCCGTACGGGTGCGAATCCATTCGTCCGAAGTCTCGACAAGGCGCTCCAAATCGGCGTTCGTCAAACGGCGTTCCGGCATATAAACGCCCATTCCTCGGATATAAACTGACGGTGTCGGAGTTCTCATTGGAGCAGTAATAAAACATTTTTTTTGCGGGAAAGGGAATAAAAAAGCGGCGTTCCCGCCGCTTTTCTAAGTTCCGAGCATCGGGCATCAAGTCTCAAGTGCACAGTTCAAAGTTTTTGCCGCACAGCAAAAACCTTCGCTGTTTGCCTGATGTTTGATGCCTATCGCTCGGGGCTTTGTGCTACTTCGTCTTCGGAATATCTTCGCCGATGTCGATGTCCTGCGGGTGGTTGCGCTTTTCCTTTTCGAGGCGGTGTGCGCGGCGGATTTGGCGAATCAGTTTGTCCATCAGTTCGTCGATGGATTTGTAAAGGTCTGCAGACGTTACGCTGAGCACGATGTTCGGTCCCGCGATTTCGATGGTCGATTTCGCGACGAACGACTGCTCCGGCGCCTTCGTCGGAATATATTCCAAATCGAAATTCGCACGGATAATGCGGTCATTATGCTCGAAGAGCTTCGTTGCTTTTTCTCTTACGTAGTTCTTAATCGCTTCCGTAAGTTCGAGATTGATACCGGTAATATTAACTTGTCCGTTCATATTTTTATGATGGGGTTTGGGTGTATTTTTATAGAATTTTATCTTTTCCGGAATTTGTCCCGGAACGCCCGCGATTGAAGCACATCAGGGCGGGAAAAGCAAGAGAAGTCGAGCCCGAGCAGGGGTAAAATTGAAAGTTGGAAGAGACCGGAAAACAGAGACCGGCAAAAACGACGGAGAGCATTGTCCGTTATCAATCATCAATTATTCATTTCTTTTAAATTTCTTTCCGTTCAAAAAAAAACAGCGTAAAATCCGGTAATCATGCCGTTTCTCGAAGGGAAAAAAATCGCGCTCGGCGTAACCGGGTCCATCGCCGCCTACAAAGCCGCCGAAATCGTTTCGCTCCTCGTCAAGGGAGGTGCCGAAGTTCAGGTACTAATGACCGGGGAAGCCGAGAAGTTTATCACGCCGCTCACGCTGAAAACGCTTTCCCGCCGCCCTGTCCTGTGCGGCCTTTGGAACGACGATGCGGCCTCGTGGAAACCCGGACACATCGACGTCGCCTCTTGGGCGGACGCATTCCTCGTCGCTCCCGCGACCGCGCACATCATCGGATGTTTCGCACAAGGGCTCGCTCCGGAAGCGCTTTCGTGCGTCTATCTCGCAACCCGCGCGCCCGTCGTTATCGCTCCCGCGATGAACGTCAATATGCTCACGCATCCGGCAACGCAATCCAATCTCGCAGTGCTGCGGGAACGCGGCAACATCATTATCGAACCGGACGAAGGCTTGCTCGCCTGCGGAGATTCCGGCAAAGGCAAACTTGCCGCTCCCGCGAAAATCGTTGAAACGCTCGCACAGGTTTTACACGTCGGGAACAGCAACGATTAAAGCAAAAACTCACGGGATTTCTCCCAAACGCCAACGCAAAGAGCGCAAAGGATTTTAAAACCTTTGCGCTCTTTGCGTTAAAAAACCGATAAACGGATTCAGTTTTTCCTGTTGAGCTTTTTCTTCAGAACTTTGGCATCGGGAAGGTCCGCATCATCGTGCTCGGCGACATCGCGACGCAGACGTGGTAAACTGATGTGGTATTTCATCGCAACGCAGCGCAACACAATCACACTCAGCGCCGTTATAATCTGAATCGCCGCAGAATCACGCTCCAGTCCCAGTTGCAGGCAAATCGCGAAAACGATTCCGCCGAAAACGCACGCCACCGCGTAAATATCCTTGCGGAAAATCAGCGGTTCGACATTGATGAAAATATCTCGGAAAACGCCGCCGCCGGCACCCGTTACCATCCCCATAAGGATCGCGACCCAAATCGGGAAGCCGAAATCGAGCGCTTTTTCAATCCCGATAACGGTAAACATGCCCAACCCGACGGCATCGAACATAAAGATGGAATCGTTCATGCGCAACAGCCAGCGCCCGAGCACCAAAACCAAAACCAGCGCAAATGCGACGACCAGCAGATAGAAATATCCGCCCAACCAGAACGGCTCCTTCGTGCACATCCAAAACGGTGTTTGCCCGAGCATGATGTCGCGCAGGGTTCCTCCGCCGCAAGCCGTCGCCAAGCCGACGATATACGCTCCGAACAAATCGAAGTGCTTTGCCGAAGAACGGCGAATTCCCGAAATCGCAAATGCGAAAGTCCCGATATAGTCAATAAGTAGTGTCAGCGTCATAACGCAAAACGATTAAAAATTATTCCTACGAGACGAACGCGACAACCGCCGTCGAATTGTCGCAACCGCCGGCTTCGTTCGCGGCGGCAATCAAGGCATCGACCACGCTTTCCGGCGTTCCCGCGGCATCGCTGAGAATCGCTTCGATTTTTTCGGTGCTCAACATTCGCGTAACGCCGTCGGTCGCCGCCAAAATTCGGTCCCCGGATTGCGTTGCCAGAGAAAAAACCTGCGGCTCGCAATTTCCTGCCACGCCGAGCACGCGCGTCAGTGTATTCGTGTACGCCTCCGGAAAATCCCGATTCCCGTGCGCCAATTCCTCCGCTGCGAGCGTGTGTTCTTCCGTCAGGCGTGCGAACGTGTTCCCGCGAAGCAGAAAAATAGCGCCGTCGCCGATGTGCGCGCAGTGCAAAATTCCGTTCTCACCGCGTGCGACCACGTCCAGCGTTGTACCGATTCCAAAGCCGCCCGCGAGCTCTTCCCCGAGCGCGTCGAGTTTCGTATCCAAAAGCTGATACAAATATTTAAAATCCGGACGCGTCGACAACGGGAATGCGCTATTTTTCTCAAAAAACTCCCGCACGCCCTCCACCGCCGCAGCGCTCGCACGATCACCGAATTCCAATCCGCCGACGCCGTCCGCGACCGCAAAAAAATTCCTGTATGCGCCCTCGCAAAAAAACGCATCCTCGTTTTCTTGCCGCACGCGCCCGACATCACTTTTTCCGGCGATGGACCAAAACGTGTTTTTCTGCGGGGCGGCAGGCATAAGAATTACTTCAAAAAATCGGGGAAAGCGGGAGGCTTGACGGCGGAAAGCGTCTCACGAAACAGACGTCCGCGCAAGAGATTTTCTCGTGCACCATCACAAACAACACCTCGAAACTCCGCACGGCAGGCGATGTGTGCGTGTCCTTTTTCCGCCCAAAGATCATCTATGCGTTCCCGTGTCTCATTCGGGAAATATCCCGCGTCGCACGCAAGCCGCAAAAGCGAAAGCAACTCCGTTGCCTCGTCGGCGGAAAGAGACACTGCGTAACGCAAGTTCCCGTAAGCGCGGGCGATACGATCGGCGAGGTCGGCGCGTTCCCGCGAAAAAATCCGGCGGCGCGCCGCGAGCTCCTGTTCGGCGATGTCGCTTGTCCAGCGCCGCATAAGCGCCAGCGTTTCCGCCTCGCTGATCCCGAGCGTGTATTCGTTAGAAATCTGAAAAACGCAACCGCGCGAGTCCGAGCCTTCGCCGAAACAACCGCGCGCGGTCAGACCCACGGCGTTGAGCGCGCGCACGATTTTTTCCATTTGCCCGTCCATAACAAATCCGGGCAGGTGCATCATCACGGAAATGCGCAAGCCCGTTCCCGCGTTGGTCGGGCACGCCGTCAAAAATCCGTATTTTTTCGAGAACGCGAAATCCAAGTGAGCGGCGAGCGCTTTATCCGCCTCGCGAACACATGACCACGCCGCGCCCAAATCATTTCCCGGCGCAAACGCTTGAATCCGCAAGTGATCTTCTTCGTTGACCATCAGTACGATTTCCCGATTGCGCGCGATTATCGCTCCCGCACCGTCGCCGGAAAGATCCTGCGAAATGCAGTGCCGCTCAATCAGAAAATTCCGCCGAAGAGCGGAAAGTTTATCTGTTTCGAAACAAAACGCATCGCGCAACGAAGGGATTTTCTCCGCCGCTGCGGAGATTGTTTCCAAAACTTCCCGCCTCCGCTTCGCGTTCGCCCAATTCGGGAACGGCGTTCCCGCAAGATTTCGGGCCAAACGCACGCGCACGCCGAGTGCGCAGGGCACAGAACTCCACGCGCGTTCCCGCGAAGCCGTTTCCGTCAGAAATTCGTCAAACGTCCCGCTCATTTTTCGTTTCCTCCGGAAGAGGATTTTTTACGGCGCGCAACACCCGAACGCGTTCCCGCAGAAGATTTTTTCGCGGAGGTTTTCGATGTCGCGGATTTCTCCGGAGATTTTTTCGCGCTTTTGCGCGGCGTTTTTTTCGGAGTTTCAAGTGCGTGCAAGGCATCGCGTAGCTTCGCCGCCAACGCGTAGTCTTCTTTTTCGACCGCTTCTTTCAGGCGCAATTTCAGATTTGCCGCCTCAAGAGATTTTTCGTCCGGATTCTTCGTATCTTTTTCTGCGGGAACGCTCTTTCCCGCATCGCCGCGATAATCGCGCCCACGCTGAATTTTCGGCAAAAGCTCAGAAATTTCCTCAGAAAAAATCTCATAGCAATGCGGGCAACCGAAAAGGCGTTTTTTGTCAAAGACAACATCCGTCATGCCGCAGACGGGGCATATTTTGTTCGGTTCGCGTCCGGCATTGTCCGCCGTCGTCTCCTCTGAAGCGGTCTTCCCGCCCGCCGCCAGCGTTTTGGCGAGCATTTCCGTAAATTTCAAAATCGGCAATTCCGCCACCTTGCTTTTTGCCGCGCATTTTTCGCAAAGATGTACTTTATGAATTTTCCCGTCCACAATCTGCGTCAGATGCACGGTCGCCGGGGCGCCGCAGATATTACATTTGTAGTGTTCGCTCATGGGGATTTCTACCTGTGCAATAATGCAATCCATTCCGACCGCATTTTCAATCAGAAACTCCCCTCGCCCCGTCGGGCACCTTACGGTCTAATCGTCGGGGAGATATTCGTCAAAAATCGGGAAATTCGCTTCAAACGGCGGCTCTGCGGGAACGGTCTTTTCCGGAGCCTTGTAGTAAAGTTCTTTCCAGCGTTTCAAAATCGCACCGACAACGGGACCGGACGCGCTCCCGCCGCCGATATTCTCTCCGGGCAAACCCTCCAAAACAACGGTTACGGCAATTTTCGGATCACGCGCGGGAGCAAATGCCGTAAACCACGCAAGCGTCGTTTTTTTTCTCGGGTCCCACTGCGCCGAACCCGATTTTGCCGCGATTTCCAAGCCCGGAACCTGCGCCTTTTTTCCCGTTCCCGCAGCGACGCACTCCGTCATGCCGCGCAAGATTTCCGCGTACGCTGCGTCCGGAATATCGAGCGGCTCGCCGCCGTGATCGACGCGGGAACGCGCGCGCGCGGGATCGTGTACGACGGACGGGCGCGTGCGTGTTTCCTTGCGTGCGAGCGATGCCGTCATGCACGCGATGTGCATCGGCGACGTGAGGTGAAAACCTTGTCCGATTGCGGCGTTTGTCGTATCGCCCGCCACCCAACGCCCACGCCCGTCGTCGAGTTTGTACTTCGGGTTGGCGACGACGAGCCTGCCGAGCACGTCGGACTTGGCTTCGCGCAATTCCATATTGACGTGTTCGCCGAAACCGAAGCGGAAGGCTTCCGTCGCAATCGGCTCTATCCCGAGAATGAGCGCCGCGTTGTAACAGTACACGTTGGACGAAACGCGAATCATGCGCGCGAGATCCACCGGGCCGAACGCAACCAAATCGTGCTCGGGTTTGCGTTGGCGGTTGACGGTGAGAAACGCGCCGCAGTCAAATTTTTCCGTCGGAGAAATCGGACCGGACGGGCGGTTGGCGGCGGCGGAGTGCGGCGCGACTTTGGCGATGGTTTCGGAATCGTTAAATGTTTTTGAACGCATGGCGGCAATCGCCGTAATGAGCTTGAACGTCGAACCCGGCGGATAGCGACCGATGAGCGCTCGGTTCCAGAGCATACGATTTTCTTCGAGAATTTTGTAATATTCCCGGCTAAAACCGTCGATGCCTTCATTCGGGTCAAACGCGGGAGCGCTCGCAAGCGCGAGAACTTCTCCGGTTTGCACATCGAGCACAATCGCCGCTCCCGCGCGGGAACGCATATCAAGCGCTTCTTCTGCGGTTTTTTGCAGCTCCAAATCGACGGAGGAAACAAACGCCGCGCCCTTTTCCGGCGTACGTTCGTCAAGTTTTTTGTGCAGGTAGCCGAGATTGTCCACCTGCCAAAGCTGATAGCCGTCGCGCCCGCGAATCGTTTCGTCAAAGCAGCGCTCGATGCCGAAACTCCCCTGCTTGCCTTCGCGCGGCGTAACGCGCACGCCCGTTCCGGTATCCGGCAAATCCTCGCGGATTTCGCCGTCGTCGCTGACCAGGCGCCCGATGAGGTGCGCCGCAAGTTTCCCGTGCGGGTACGTGCGTTCCGTTTCGACAAAAAGTTGTTCCGGCGCATCTGTCGGAAACGCTTCGAGGAAACGCGCCTTCTCCTCCGGCGTAAGTTTTTTCGCCAGAGTAAACGGAAGTGCGCGCGCTTCGTTGAGGTGGCGCGAAACCTCTGCGGGATCGAGCGTGCGGGAACGCCCGAGCACGCGATTCACGCGGTCGAGGTGTCGCTGAACGACTTTTGTTACTGCACTTGCGCGCAAACGCGCCGTGTCGATTTTCATTCCGGAAAATTTTTTCTGCTCGCGGCGGGCGGCGCGAATGTCGCGACGCGCTTCCACGGAAAACTCCTCGCGCAACGAGCCCAAATCGATCACGACGGAATAACGCGGGCGGCTCGAAACCAGCACGTTCCCGTGGCGGTCGAGAATATCGCCGCGCGCGGCGGGAACGGTAACGTAGCGCGAACTTTGACGCTCGTACTGCTGCAAGTAATCGTCGCGCTTAAAAATCTGGCGCACCGCCAAACCGCCGAGCAAATAAAGTATCGCCGCTCCGATCAAAGCGCCGACAATCACCACGCGGCGCGGGCTGATTCCGTTGACGCGCGTATCTCCCAAGCGGCTCATTCTTCGTCCACCTCCCGTTCGCCGACCAAGTCGATTCCGCACAGACGATACAACGAAACGACAGCATCAAAAAACCACCAGCCCGCCAAAACGATGAATACGGACGAAACCGCCGCCGTCGCCAAAAAACCGCCCCAAAACGCAAACGTGCCGAGTTCGTTCCAACTGAACGCAAACGCCCAAAGCAGAAACACGACAAAATTCAAAATCAGGGCGCACACCAACCATTGTTTCGGCGAAGACAAATCGATGTACGCACGCAAAAATCTCAGCGCCAAAAAGAAAATCACCAACCATGTAACGCCGAACCCGACGGGCGCGGGAACGACAGTCGTCATTTCGCCGAACAGAAAAAGTTTTTCCCCGACGGCAAACAACGCCGAATCCATTTTTTCAAACGGAATCGGCAACGAAAAATCGAACAGAAAACCGCTGACTAAAACCACGGCGAGCCCGCGCGGGAACGGCATCAGCAACGACGGCACAATCACAAGCAAGCCCGGCGCGAAAATCGCCAAATTCCACGGCGAAAGCGCATCCGAAACCGTTCCCGCCAGAAAAATCCAAATATACGCAATCACGCACGCCGGAATCCAATAAAACGCCCCGACGGAAAAAAACTTTCTTATCGCCTCGCCCACGTTCCCGATTTCTCCTTTTTATTCCGTCGCCACAAAATTTTTCAGCACACCCGGGTCAACGGGAACAAGAATCGCCGCCTCCTCAATCGCCGCCACGCGCTGAGCCAATTCCACGGGAACTTCCCGGAAAATTCCGTCGGCGGTATTCGTCGGAATTCCTGCGAGGAAACCGATTTTCAGCCCCGCCGGAAAAATCCCGCCCAATCCGGAAGTAACAATCTCAAGTCTCGGCGCATTTTCCGGAAAAACCGTATCCGCCGGAATATCAAAAATCTTTCCGGATGCCGCACGAAACGGCGACGCTCCCGCGCCCTGATACGTAACCGCGCAATTCTCCACGCCGGCAATACTCGCGGAAATGCGAAAAGCCGGAGACGAAATCAGCTCCGCCACGCAGGTCGATTCAAACACCTGACGCACGCGCCCGACCACGCCGTACGCATTCACCACGGGGCAACCTTCGCAAATGCCGTCCGCCCTGCCTTTGTGCAAAATGATTTGCTGCCACCACATACTTAGGCGGCGCTGCACGACGCGCGCGGGAACGGTGCGAAACTCCGGACGCTCCTGCATACCGAGCAGTTTTTCCAAACGCGCATTTTCCTCTTTCAGCGCACCGTTTTGCGCAACTTCGTATTGGAGCGTCGCCGCAAGCCGCGCCGTGTCGCGTCCCGCGCGAATCAGATCGTTTTTATCGCGGGAACGCATTTCCCAATAGCGCGCAAGGTCGCTCATCTGCGACGAAAGCACCAGCGACGGAGCCTCAAACTCGTAGCCGGCATTGTAAACCGCGCGCCGGAAAGCCGCCGGGGCAAACCACCAGACAATCATGCCCACGAACAGGAAAAAAAACGGGCGCAGATTTCGGGATTCCGGCGTCATTTTTTATCGAAGCACTTCCGGCGGGAACGCCCGAAAAAACAGCCCGGCATCAGCGAAGCAACGAGGCTTTGCCTTCCTTTTCAATGATCGCTCCCGTACCGTTGACGACACAACGCAAGGGATCTTCCGCGACAAAGAACGGCATTCCCATTTTGTCGCTCAAAAGGCGATCCAACCCGCGAATCATCGCGCCGCCGCCGGCAAGCGCCGCACCGCGGTCAAGAAGCTGTCCGGCGGATTCCGGCGGGCAAACTTCGAGTGTTTTGGAAATACCTTCGATAATTTCGTCGAAGTTGTGTTTCAACGCTTCGCGGATTTCGACCGAATTGACCGTTTGCGCTTTCGGCAAACCGGAAATGGAATCGCGACCTTTGATTTCGAGGGAAAGCTCCTGATCAAGCGGATACGCCGAGCCGATTTGCACCTTGATGCGCTCCGCCGTTTTCGAGGCGATTACGAGCCCGTAGGCGTTTTTAACGTAGTTGACGATACTCTTGTCAAACTCGTCCCCGCCGACGCGGATGCTTCGCGCCGCGACAATCCCGCCGAGAGAAAGAATCGCAATTTCCGAAGTTCCGCCGCCGATATCGACCACCATCGACGTTTCCGATTCGCCGACAGGAAGCCCCGCACCGAGCGCGGACGCCTTCGGTTCCGGCACCGTCAAAACGTGCTGCGCTCCCGCGCGGTACGCGGAATCTTTCACTGCGCGTTCTTCCACCGGCGTAATGCCGTACGGCACCGCAATAACGACCGTAAGATGCGTCAAAAACGAGTGCTGCCCCGCCTTTTTGATGAAATAACGCAACATATGCTCGCTGACCTCAAAATCCGCGATAACGCCATTTTTCATCGGGCGGACAACTTCAATTCCGGAGGGTGCCAAATCCGCCATCTCCTTCGCCTCCAAGCCGATTGCAAGCGGACGGCGCGTCTTCGAATCAATCGCAACAAAGCTCGGTTCGTTCATGATAATCCCGCGACCTTTGACATAGACGAGAACGTTCGCCGTGCCCAAGTCGATACCGATTGCCGTGGAGAAAATGCCCGGAATTTTCTTAATCATAAGCTTCCAAAAAAAACGTTTTGCCAAAAGGAAACAGCAACAGGAAAAAATTGTCAACGGCGCGGCTAAAAAACCGCGATTCGTCAAAAAAACTTCCCCTTTCCCCGGTCAAAACTTTCCCGCGGGAACACAAATTTTGCGTTCCCGCCTAATTCCTCAATTCTTTATTCCTGCGTGCGGCGATGATGAAGGCGATTCCGCCGAGAGCGAGAAGCACGGAATAAAATTGTCCGCGCGTCATACCGAGAATGAGGCTTACGCCGATGTCGGGCTCACGGAAAAATTCGTCGGCGATACGCACGGCAGCATAAAGCAACGCAGCCTCCCCGGCGATTTGACCGTGCGGGAGCGGGCGTTTCTTCCAAATACGGAGCTGCGTCCAAAGCAGAATCAGCAAACCTTCGCCCGCAGCCGCGTAAAGTTGCGACGGATGGCGCGGGAGCAGATAGGCGAGCTCCGGCGTTCCCGTAAACGGGTTAAATTTTTCGTATTTAAAAATCACCGCCCAGGAAACGGAAGTTTCGCGCCCCCAGAGTTCGCCGTTGATAAAATTCGCAATGCGCCCGAAAAAAATTCCGGCGGGAGCGAGCGAGGCGATAATGTCGCTGAGTTGCAGAAACGAGCATTTTTGCTTGCGGGCAAAAATCCAGGTGGCAAGCAGCGCGCCGATCATGCCGCCGTGGCTCGCCATACCGCCGTTCCAGACTTCAAAAACCGAAAGCGGATTCGCGACAAACGCGTCCCATGCGTAGAAAAACACATAGCCGAGGCGCCCGCCCAGCAAAACGCCGACAATCAGTGCCACCATAAAGTTGGACTGCGCGTCCGGATTCAGCGGCGAGCGGTTTTTTTTGTAGTAAACGCTGAGCATAATCGCGCCGAAAACAAATCCCGCGAGGTATGCCAGCCCGTACCAGCGAATGCCTTCGAGCATCCAGCCTTCGGGAAAGCGAAACAGAAACGGATCCAAGTCGTGTACCCAAAATCCGGGAGTAGGCATCGGTGTGGTGGTCGGAATCATAAAATCAAATCAGGTCAATCAGGTAAATTTCGCTCGCGGGAACGCGCACATTTCAACCGCAAAGGTAATTGTTCAGCGCAAGCCACGCGGCGGCGGGAACGCATTCCGGACGCGAAAGCGCATCGACGCCGAACTGCGGAAGCGCATCGAGCCATGCGGAAATTTTTTCGGCGGGAACGTCGCTCGCCGTCGCCGCTTTTTTCAGCGTCGAACCGAGCTGCTTGCGCCGGTAAATAAAAAGTTCGCGGATAAGTTTGCGCGCCGCGCGGCAGAAAATCACGGGCTCGGCGCGACGGCGCAAATGCAAAAGGTACGAATCGACTTTCGGCGGCGGGAAAAAGCATTGCGCGGGGACTTTGTGTCCGGGCGCGCGTTCGTAGGCGGCTTCGAGAAACACGGAAAGCGCACCGTAGTTTTTCGTTCCCGCAGCGGCGGTAAAACGGTCCGCCGCTTCCTTTTGCAGCATCAAAACAAGCGTCTCGGGAAGATTCCCGCTTTCCAAAACGGAGTCCATCCACGGCGTGGAAATCGCGTAAGGAAGATTGGCGACGATTTTGAACGGCGTTCCCGCAGGCATTTTTTCGGGAAACGCGGCAAGCGGAAAATCCATCGCGTCGCCTTCCGTCAAATCAAAGGTTTCCGGATAATTCGGCGCAACGCGTTCCCGCAGGTGTGCGGCAAGCGTGGCATCGCGTTCAACGGCGAAAACTTTTGCTCCCGCCTGCAGGAGCGTCGTGGTGAGCGTGCCCAAGCCGGGACCGACCTCGACGACGGTATCGCCCGCACGCACGCCGGCAAGTTCGAGCGATTTGCGGACGATGTTGCCGTCGACGAGAAAATTTTGTCCGAGCCACTTTTTCGGCGAATGCGAAAGCAGCGCGAGCAGTTCCCGCGTCGTGTTCAAATTGTAAGGTCCCGTCAGCATTTTCTTTGGCGTGAGGAAACAAACTTAGCTTTTTTTACCGACTTTTGCGAGCAAGACCATGCCGGCGACGAAAAGCAGAGCGATAGCGCCGATTCCCGCACGCGTGGAGAAAAGCCCGTCCTCCCCGGCGGGGAAAACCGCCGCAATAAGCGCGAGCAGAATCGGACCGAGTATCGTCGAGCAACGCCCGATCATGCTGTAAAATCCGAAAAACGAAATTTCGCGTCCGGGCGGAATCAGCGTCGCAAAAAACGAACGAGAAAGCGCCTGTACCCCGCCCTGCACCATGCCGATAAGCGCGGCGAGGATAAACATCGGAGAAATTTCGAAGCCGAAAAACGCGAGCGTTCCCGTCGGCATCACCGCACCGTAAACGGAGACTCCGATATAAATCGAAAGCGCGGCAAACAGCACGGCGCGTGCGCCGAAAAGTTTGCCGAATTGCCCGAACAGCATGGCGCACGGCACGCCGAAAATCTGAACGATAAACAGCGCGAGAAACAAATCCGTTTGCGAAAATCCCAGCGCGTTCCCGTAGCGCACGGCGCTCGTGATAATCGTGTGCACGCCGTCGATATAGCAAAAATACGCGAGCATAAACCAGCGCACCCGTCGTTCCCGCCAAAACGCGACGCAGGTTTCGCGCAACTCGGCGAGATTTTTCCGGAACGGGGAAATCTCATCCGCAGTATCCGTTTTTTTCGCGGGAGCGCTTTCCCTGCGGAGCAAAAGCGGAAGCGCAAACGCAAGCCACCAGATCGCGCCAAACACAAAAAGCCAACCGACGCTGATGGTTTCGCTCAAAAATTGCGTCCACACAAAAATTCCGCCGAGCAAAATCACGCCGCCCAGGTAGCCGAGCGAAAACGAAACACCGCTCACGAAATGCCGTTTCTCCGGTGCCGCAACGTCGAGCAGGAGCGAATCGTAAAACAGGTTCGCCCCGAAAAAACCGATCGCCGCCGCAATATAAATCAGCGCCGCCGCCTGCCACGCGCCTTCGCCGACCAACGCGAGCGCCGCCATGCCGGCAATCCCCGTTCCCGCAAGAACGCGAAAAAACTTCATGCGCAACCCGCCCGATTGCGCCGCAACGGCGAGCAACGGCGAAAGCAACGCAACCAAAATGCTCGCGCCCGCAAGCGTCAGCGAATACCAAAATGTTTTTTCGCTCGGCTCGGGAAGCGATGCGCTCCAATAGTCGTTGAACAAAATCGGAAACATCACGGCGAGCACAATCATCGAAAATGCCGTGTGTCCGAGGTCGTAAACCGCCCAGCGCGCCGCGCCGGAAAAACCTTTCTGCGAAGAAGGAAGCATGGTCCCGATTTTCAGCGTTCCCGCCGCCCCGCGCAAATTGAAATTTAGCAAAGCGCCGGGTGATTAATGAGAAGAATGGGATGAATGAGAGAAACGGGAAAATACTCATTCTTTTCTTTCTTCCCATTCCTCGCGTTCGCGCTTCGCTAAATTTCAATTTGCGCGGGAACGTGAAAACGGGCAGAATCGACATCTTTTACTATGGCTACATCGAACAACACCTCGACGGCAGACGCGGGAACGGCTTTCGAACCGGAAGTCGACACCTCCGTTTTCGCCTTGGATAAAATTCCGCCGGAGCAGCGCGATGCCTATTGGCGCAAGCACATTTACCGCGCGGACAAGGAACCGCAGCTGACGGTGCGCGGCGCGATTTTCGGCGGTTTGATCGGGATTCTCGCGTGTGCATCAAGTATGTACACCTCGCTGAAAATCGGCTGGGGCTTCGGAATCGCGCTTGTTGCCGTGATCCTCTCCTTCGTCGTATTTAATTTCATGCGCTCGATTTCCGGCGGACGTATCAAGCCGATGGGCGTTTTGGAAAATGCCGCAACGTCTTCCGTCGCTTCCGTAACGGGAATGACGACGACGCACACCGTCGTTTCCGCTTTCGGTGCGCTCATGCTCCTGCAGAGTGTTCCCGCGCCGTGGTACAAGATGGTGCCGACGCTGTTTTTCTCCGCTTTGCTCGGAACCTGCATCGCAATCCCGATGAAGCGCGCGCTCATCAATCAGGAACGCCTCCGCTTCCCGAGCGCCATCGCTTCCGCGGAAACGCTAAAATCCCTCTACGCGACGAGCGGCAACTCCGTCACGAAAAACAAAGTCCGCACGTTGCTCATTTCGCTCGGACTCGCCGCCGTGCTCGGTATCATCAAACAGCTTCCGACGCTGGCAAGCGCTTTTGCCGAAACCGGGAAGGCGAAACTCGCCGATTTCTGCTCGCGCTTTGCATTTGTTCCCGATGCGATCGGGCTTCCCGATTTTCTTAATCCGCTCAAACTTTGGGGCGGGATTCAGGGCTCGACGGTCGTTTCCGACAAGGGCGTGAAAGCCGTCGTTCCCGAAGACGCGAACCTGCCGGGCGTTTCGCTCGACGCTTCCGTGCTCCTCATCGGCGCCGGTATGCTCTGCGGCTTGCGTGTTTCGCTGACGATGTTCTTCACGGCGATTGTGCTCGACTGGGTCGTGGCTCCGTGGCTGATTTCGCAAGACATCTTGCACGTCGGGCAGGATATTTTCCGCAATATCGAAGCCTCCGTTGACGCGCAGGGCAACTTCACGGGATTCCGCGTCGTTTACTGGTCGCTCTGGATGGGAACGGCAATCATGGTGATGTCGAGCTTCACGGCGCTCGCGTTCCAGTGGCGCACGATCGGACGCGCGTTCTCGGGCATTTTCCCGAAAAAAGGCGCGGCGAAAACCGACGATGCGGACGATCCCGTCGCCGACGTGGAAGTTCCGATGAAATGGTTTGTCATCGGCGTCATTCCGTCCGCCATCGGCTTGATTGTTACGCTTCACTTTGCGTTTAACACGGCGTGGTATCTCGGCGTGCTCGCGATTTTCCTCGCCGGCGCATTCGGTCTGATTTGCGCGCGTTCCTGCGGGGAAGCCGACACGAATCCGATCGGTGCGATGGGGAAAATTTCCCAGCTCATTTACTCCGTTATGCCGGGCGCTCGCGGGAACGTGGGCACGAACCTGATCACCGGGGGCGTGACGGCGGCTGCCGGCGGCGCTTCGGGGGACTTGATGTCCGACATGAAACTCGGGAACCTTCTCGGCTTGAAGCCGCGCATCCAATTCTGGACGCAGTTGCTCGCGATCTGCATCGGCACGACGATTGCCGTTCCCGTGTGGCGCTTGCTCGTCCCGAATGTCGAAACGCTTGAAAAATATCCCGCGCCGCCCGCCCGTATGTGGAAGGCTGTTGCGGAATTTTTGAATGACCCGCTGATTTCGCTCCCGACGACGGTTTACTGGGCGATGTCCATCGGCGCAATTATCGGAATCGCGATTCCGGTTCTCGAAAAACTCTTTCCGAAAGCGCGCGCGTATATGCCGTCCGCAATGGGTATGGGGATTGTGCTGACGCTTCCGTCGGCGTTCAACAACGCAGCGTCCTTTGCCATCGGCGCAATCGCCGTTTGGGTGTGGAACAAACTCCACAAAAAGAACGAAGAAAATTACTCGGTTGCGCTCGCGTCCGGCTTGGTCGGCGGCGAATCCATTGCCTGCGCTCTCGCAGCAATGGCGGCAACGGCGATTCTTCTTTAAGGAGTTCTAAGCATCAAATATCAGGCATCAAGCGCAGTGCTAAGATTTTTGACTGCGGCAAAATTTTGAACAAATTACCTGATGCTTGAAGCTTGATGCTTGGCACTAAAAAATTAGCGGGCGGAAACGTCCGCTAATTTTTTTTTCCAATTCGTCGAGCCGGGCATCGGTAAGCGTTCCCGCGTCGATAAACGGCGCGCACCAACGCACGAAAAGGTAGACGATTCCGCCGAAATCGCGTTCGTGAACGTAGTTTTCGCCGAGGCTCGTTTTCAGAAATTTTCTCAACGCGAGCGCATAAATCGTCCATTGCAACGCGTAGCCGTGTTTGACGATTTCGTCGCGCACGGCATCGGCGCTCAAACAAAAATCCGCGGGAACGGCGGTCGCGGCAACAATGTTGGTTTTCCAGTCGAGAATGAAAAACTTTCCGCCGGCGCGGAAAACAAGGTCGATTACTCCCGTCATCATACCAGCGATGTTGAGCGGAGATTCCGCCCCGCCGCGCGCATTTTGCGCCCAGTGATAATCCGCCGTTTTCGCGTAAATCCCGCCCCAGCTCTTAAAAATCCGGAAAAGCTCGGCATAAAGATTGCGGGAACGTTTCAGCGGAAAATGAAATTCCATTTCGTGGACGGCATCGTTTTTTTCGAGCGTTTCGAGCCGAAAATCGCTTTGCGGGAACAGGCGCAGGGCGAGATTTTCTTCAACCATAGCGACGAGTTTTTTCCGCAACGCGGACTGTTCCGCAGGCGAAAGGTTCTGCCAATTCGGGAAATGCGCGAGCGTGCCGTCTGCAAGTGCGCCGAGATTTTCCCGCGTACGGAAATTCGTTTTTTCAAAAATAAAGTGAGCGAGAGTGCCGAATTCCGCGCCGACGGGAAGATCCGAAAAACTTCTTCTCGGGAACGAAACGGCGTCCGGCGTTCCCGCAGAATCGGACGGCGGAAGCTCCACGTTCCCGTCCGCGTTTTTCGGATTCAGCGTCTCGTCGTCCTCGCGCAAGTTGCCTGCGCTTTCGGTTTCCGTCGCGTGAATGATTTTTGAAAAACTGAAAACGCCTTCCGCGCTACGCGCGATTCGTTTCCGCACGTTTTCGGCGAGTGCGAAACGCGCTTCCGCTTCTTCTCCGGAAATTACGCGCGGCTCGTCCGCGCGTACGGATTCCCCCGGTTTTTCGCGCTTCGGAAAAGATTCCTCGGGGAGCGGTTCCCGCGCCTGCAAAACGCGCCAATGCGCCAACGACTCCGGATTTTTTTCAAAAGCCTCAAGCGCCGCACCCAAAAGCAGTTTCTGATACGAATTCCAGCCTGCGCCCGAAGGTTTTTGCGGAACGTGATAAACGATGACGCGGGAACGCGCGCGCGTAAGCGCCACATAAAAAAGACAAACGTCGTTGGCGGCAGTCCGTTCAATGCTCGCACGGATGAAGGCTCCGGACTTTTCCTTTCCCGAATCGAAAAACAGCACGGACCGCCCGTCGGACTCGCTTCCCTTTACAAAATTTCCCGCACGGCGGGTCGAGTACAGGCTTTTCGACCAAAGCGAAGTCACGAAAACGATTTCAAACTCCAGCCCTTTGCTTTTGTGAACCGTGAGAATCCGCACGGCGGCGCTGTCGCTGTCGGCTCGCAGTTGCAACTCGGCGGAGTCGTCTTTCGGGTCTGCCGAGCCGAGCATCGTGTCGAACGCGTTGACGAGCGCGCGCGGCGAAAGCGCGGAATTTTGCTCCGTCGCGTGCAGAATTTCCGTCAGGTGCAAAACGTTGGTCGCGAGCGACGTGGCGGATTTTTGCTTCGCCAAATTTTGGAAAAATCCCAGCGTGTCCGCGAGCGCGCGGAAAGCGGAAAGCACCCCGTGTTTTTTCCAACGCGCGTGCGCATCGGCAAAGGCTTGCCGAATGCGTTCCGTCGCCTCGGGATTCCCGTTCCCGCGCAAAATTCCTTCTCCTGTTTCCGCAAAAAACGGCGTAAGAAGCGCGCGCCGAAAGAGCCCGGTGCTTTGCGGTTCGAGCATCGCGTGCAAAATATCCGAAAGAGCGGACGCGACCGCCTCGCAGAGCACGTTCCCGCGCGCCGTCGTCGAAACGGGAATATTTTCGCGCGCGAGCGCGTTGCGGTAGAGATTGGCTTCGTCGTTGTCGCAAACGAGTACGGCGATGCTGCTTGCGGGAACGCCGCACCGCTTCACGAGCTCCGAGATGTCCGCCGTTACACGTTCGAGCACGAGTTTTTTCGCACGATCCTTGCTGCTTTCCGCATCAGTGATTTTCAGAATCGCGGCGGGAATTTTTTTCTGTGTATCGAATTTTTCTTTACAGAGACCTTCGATTTTCTTCGCCGGGAACGCCACGGGAACGTAATCGAGCAAACCTCCGATTTCGGCGGCAACTTCGCGCGGGGCTTTTTTCGTGCCGATGTCCAACGTGTTACCGATGTTCTTATCGAAAGAAAAAATCTCGTTGAACGCGGCTATGGCGGCAGGTTCCGAGCGCCAGTTTTCGCCAAGAGAAAGCGCGTTCCCGCCGCTCGCCGCGAGAATTTCCCTGCGCGCCTTGCGATATGTATGAATGTCTCCGCCGCGAAATTCGTAAATCGCCTGCTTGGGATCGCCGACGCAGAAAATCGGATTTTTTTGCTCGAGAAAAATGCTTCGGAAAATTTCCCATTGCACGGGATCGGTGTCCTGAAATTCGTCGACGACGGCGACGCGGAAACGCGCGGCAATGCGCCCGGCAAGTCCGGGGTCGCGACGGAGCGAGTCGCGCAACGCAATGAGAATTTCTCCGAACGAAATGTCTCGCGCGTTTTTTCGAAGCGCATTCCACTCGGCAAGTGCCTCCGTTGCCGCGCGACAGAGTGCGTTCCCGAGGGCATCGTCCGCTTTGGACGGCGCGGGAACGATATCCGGATTTTGCAACAGCGGGAACAGAACTTTGCAGATGTCGGCGGCTCCGACGGAGAAGAAAATGCTTTCGCCCTCGGCGATTTTTCGCGCGCGCCAGCGTGCGGCAAAGCGGGAAAGTTCGTCCGAAAGCGAGGTGCGGATTTCACCCGCTCGCGACGAAATTCCGAACTCTTTCAGCACGCGCAGGCAAAATCCGTGAATCGTAAACACGGCGGCTTCGTCAAATTCCGCGTCGGCGAGGCGGAGCGCGGCGAGCGTGTTTGCGTCGGCGGAATTTTCCGCGACGGCTTCGCGGATTTTTTTGCGGAGGCGCGCGCGAAGCTCTGCGGTCGCGGCATCCGTAAACGTTACGACAAGAATGTCGCGCACGCGCGGAGCTGATTTTTTTTCTGCGGGAACGCCGTTTTCTTTTGTATCCAAAAATTTTTTACCACACAGGAGAGCGAGGTAAATTTCGGCGATGGTAAAAGTTTTTCCCGTTCCCGCAGACGCCTCAATGATGCCGGAACGCGTGAGCGACAAGCCGGAACTCTGTTCTGCGGAAACCATGTTTTTAGCTTTAAGTATCGAGCCTCGAGCATCAGGCAATATGACTTGATGTCTGATGCTTGAGACTTGGCGCTTTGCTACGCGATGATGTTGTCGATGAGGCGCGTGCGTGATTGCGTCATGCGCACAGCGACGGCAATAAGCGTGTTCCCGCGAGCAATTTTTTTCAGCGGAAGCATGGTCGCGTTGTCCACGATTTCGATGTATTCCGGCTCAAAAAGCGGATCGGAGCCAAGTTTGTTCATGAAAAACTCGGCAAGCTCTTCGGCAGATTCCGTTCCCGCAGCGATTTTTTCGGAAATTTCGCAGAGTGCGGCGCGGATTCCCGGCGCGGCGACGCGTTCCTCCGCAGACAGATATTGGTTGCGGGAACTGAGCGCGAGCCCATCGCTCTCGCGCACGATCGGCGCGACCGCCATTTCCACGGGGATGTGCAAATCCTGCACCATGCGTTTGAGCACGGCGACCTGTTGCGCGTCTTTTTGCCCGAAAACGGCGACGTGCGGCAACGCAAGGTTGAACAAAATGTTTACCACCGTACACACGCCGCGAAAATGGGTCGGGCGGGAACGCCCGCAGAGCCCTTGCGAACAGGCGGATTCCGTAACGTAGGTCGAAAATGTCGGCGCGTAAATCGTCGCCGGATCGGGCGCGAAAAGGATGTCCG
Organism: Opitutales bacterium; assembly: GCA_017935025.1. Classification (GTDB taxonomy): domain Bacteria; phylum Verrucomicrobiota; class Verrucomicrobiia; order Opitutales; family UBA953; genus Spyradosoma. Next base: position 42,974 of record JAGBIL010000010.1, read on the forward strand.
CCCCGTGCGTGCGGCAAACTTCGCAGTCCGCGTCGAGCGTACGCGGGTATTTTTCGTAATCTTCGTTCGGTCCGAATTGGGTCGGGTTGACAAACACGGAAACGATCAGTACGTCGGCGCGGGGACGCGCGGCATCCATCAGCGATGCGTGCCCGGCGTGGAGATTGCCCATGGTCGGGACAAGGGCGATTGTTTTGCCCTGCGCGCGAAGCGCAAGAGCGGTTTGCTGAAGTTCCTTGGCGTCGTGAATGACTTTCATAGGTCGGAAAATTTTGAAAAGCAGAAATGATACGCCCGCCGCCCCAAGTTGAAAGTTTAAAACTCCAAAATCATGCAAAGTTTTTTAAGAACAAAGCAAAAGCCGAATTTCTCATTTTTCACATATCATACGCCAAGCGAACCGCAAACAGAGGAAAGGGCGTTCCCGTACGGGAACGCCCTTTCCGAGTCGCAAATAATTCGGAATCCTCGACTTAAAATTTCCGACGCTTTAACGATGACTGCGACGATGCCGCGAAACAGCGAGCGCAATCGCGCCCACGCCCGCGAGCAAACTAAACGCCGAAGGTTCGGGAATGCTGTAGCCCACAAAAACCGTTCCCGCCTGCGCATCCGGAATTTTTGTTTCCGCATCGTAAATTTCATCTCCGACTTTGAACTTCACGCGGCTCAAATCCATGTCGGGGCTGCCGTTCACTGCCAGAATAGAAAACGTATTATCGCCTTCCTCCACAACAAGCATCAGTTCTCCCGCCGAGGCCAAATCAGTAAAATCAAGCGACAGGTTTGCCCCCGCTCCGAGCTTCACGGTTTTCAACGCCGTCAAATCGGCAGTACTCCCGATTGAAAGCGACGTTCCCGTCGCCAGATCCAACGTCGATGCGCCGCCGAGAGATGTTACCTTCGTCGACGTATTCCCCGTAACACTCACCGTGTTAAAATCCGAAAGCGTCGCCTCGAAGTTCTTCACCGTGACATTCTCCAAGACCAGCGTTTTCGTTCCCTTGACGTTTGTCCCGCCGGAAATTGTTCCCGCATAACGGTCTACCCCGTTCATGCTGTTACCGGCACCCAAATTTTTGAGCGTAACCGTCGAGTTTCCGGTGATCGTTCCTCCTGTTCCTCCTGCCGAGATTGTGCACCATTGCTCCGCAGGAGAAGCACGAAGCTGTGCTATATTCCCGTCAAGCGTTACGCTGGTATTTCCGTTGATCGTGCCTCCCGATCCGCCGCCGTAAATGCCTCCGAGAATCGTTCCACCCGTCACGGAAACCGACGCATTTCCGTTGATTGTATCGCCGCTTCCGCCTCCGTAAATTGCGCCGGAAATTGTGCCCCCCGTTACCGTAACGGAACTGGCTACCCCCGTGGGGCTTCCCGCTTGCGGCGAAACGGCACCAACACGCCCGGCGAAACCGCCGCCGTACACATCTCCTTTAAGCGCGCCTCCGTTGACAAAAATTTTCGTTTGTCCGATAGACTGCCCGTTATTTGCCGTGTGCAACCCTCCGATAACATCGTAATTAAACGTTCCCGCGCCGATTTGCACATGGAGCGTCCCGGTAATGCTCGCATTGTAGCCTCCGGCAACAGAAACAGAATTCGTATTCGTAAACGAATTAAAAACCGACTCCTCCGCAACAAAATCCAGATAGACGCTGCCTTGAACCACACCCGACGAGTTTACCGCACCGAAAACCGTACTGCCGCCGGTATTCGTTCCCGTAAGGCGCATCGTGATATTGCCGTTCAGATACTCGCCCGTATGTCCTCCGTACCAAGACGATGCGCTCCCGCCCTGGATTTCGACAAAAAGAGACCCCGTGTATCTCCCGTCATTAGCATAAATATGCGTGGCGCTTCCCCCGGAAACACGAAGTAGCGCCGTCGACCATTCAGCACCGGCAAACCCAGACGCATCCTGCACGGAATATTGCCCCGAAGCCACCAGGCCGTTTTTTTCAATAGCTATCCACCCCGACGGACCGCCAATCAACCCCTGCGGAGTTGCCGAAGGAACAAAACTCGGATCCGAAGCATAGTACGCATTTGCCGTATTGGTATAACGCGTCGTATCCGGAGCATAGGATCCCGTTCCGTCCATGGAAAAATTTTCCAACAAAACGGTTCCCGTTCCGGAATAGCTGAACGTCACGCCGCTCTTGTTCGTTCCCGTAGTCGCGCCCAAACCTTGCCCGATCAGCATATCGTCAAGCCAAACATAAAATCCGGAGGCGAGTCCCTCCGCCGCGTTCCCGACAACGTAAGAAACTCGAAGCGACTCCTTGTTTTTCGACATATCCTTGGAATACAACACCGTATCCCCCCACTGGATATACGCTTCATTAATATTCAAAACGCCGTAACGCTGCGAATCTCCGACCGTAACGCTCATGTAGTTGGTCTTATCCCATCCGTCAATCGCTCCGTTTCCGAGCTGTAGCCCGAAATCCACGGTAAACCCGTCCTTGAGCTCCGCCCCCGAGTCCCAACCGACAGTCAGCGAAGACTGTCCCGCCTCGGAGAAACTTAATGCACCGTTTTGAACCGCAACTCCGCTTGAACTGATTCCAACACCTACGGGAACGCTTTCAAACGAAGCAAAATGCTTACTGAAATCAGATTCTGCCTTGCGGGCTTGCCCTGCCGTGCGCCCCGCATAACCGAGCGCCTTTGCGGCATTCCCCGCTATAATCAAATCCCCCTGTGCATTCGGATGAAGACCGTCGGTGCCCGGCTTATTAAACATCGAAGAGCACCCGAAAAACGGAGTTTCCGAAGCCACATCAATGATGCCTTCGTTCACGTCGACGTATGTAATTTTTTTCCCGTTAGTCTTATTGTAATTCTCAACCCATGTTCCGAGCTTCACGTTGTAAGCGGCGACATCCCCGTGAACTTTTGCATCATTGCTGTTCAAATGCGTTGTCCAGGAGGGGATGGAAAAGACCGTAACATTCGCATTCGCATTACTCTGATACATCGCGTCGACAATCGTTTTCATATCGCCGCCGGAGAGATTTTCTCCAAGTAAATTATTTACCTTCTCTACAGTTACTCCGGCTGCCGTATTATCCGAAAGCAAGTCATTCGTCCCAATCAGAAGAAAAAACGTGTCCGCACTGTATACATTTCCGCTATACGCTCCGCCTTTATTATCCGTCTGAGAAAGTCCAAGCCAATTTGAAATATTCGTAAAATCAAATCGGCCTCCGGTGCCCCTCATTACTCCCGCAATCTCCCACGCACGCGCACTCGCCTGCGAGCTGTGTGCATTGCTGAAACCCACGCCACCGTAAATTTCTCCGTTGGAAACGCCGCCCGAATGATGCCCCGATTTATAACCTACTCCGTTATAAAGGACTCCGTTATCAACCAAAATTTTGTGCATTTCCCAGCGATACGAGGCCGAATTTACCCCGTGAGTTATCGAATCGCCGACAAACATTACATTACCCAGGTTGAACTGTGAAATCTGTGCGTTGCTCGCGGCACCCGACGCAAAAACCCCGGAATATGCGCTTCCGGCAACGATTAAAGATAGTAGTGTGAGACTTTTCATGTTTACTTTCCGGGTAGACAAAAGACAAAAAACATCCCTACATCAACAAAAAAACTAAAAAACCACCATTTTGGTAGATTTCATCTTGACTCGTATTTTATTTTTTGTCTGACTCTCGTACAAGGTTGAGCCAATTTATTGAGTCTGACTCAATATAACTCAAGCTTCTCGAAATAAAACAGTCCTTAATCTACACAATCAAAATATATGAAAAGTATAATCACTACTGCACTGCTTTGTGCAGCTGCTGTCTCCGCCAACGCGGCTTGGTCGACAAACCTCTGGGAACAGAGTACCGACACGGTTAAATACACATACACTCAAGATTCTCAGGTTCAGTTGGTTCCCAATAATGGGGGGCTGATCTTCCATGAAACCGACGGTTCCAGCAGAGAGGTCCAGGTCCACACCGACCCGAAGGTAATCGTGGATTTCACGAAAGACGCTCGCTATGAGCTGTCTTACAGAATCCGGGTCATAGGCAGCACCAACAACGGCTCTTTCCCCTACTGCAACCTCTCTCTTGTTACAGACAAGAACGATGCCAGCATTCTCTTCGGCAATTCAAACAACACGCCTTGCCAAATCGGGATTATCCCGCAAAGAGACGTAACGACGAGCTCCCAGATGGAGTCGCTCACCGCAGTCTCCAGCGGGACGCTCGTATATTCGACAAACTGGAAATCAGGCGCCCTTTCCGAAGGATTCTATACATACAAAATCATCTTTGAAACATTTGCGGACAATAGCATTAACGACAAAATTTACTTCGGTGTTTCAAAGGACGGGGGAGAAACAGCATATCAGACGATCGTCAACTCTAGTCACCTGGGCTTGGGGGGGCACACGAGCAAAGTTTTCGACGATATCGGATTCCATCTTAATGGTGCCGATTTTACATCCGACACCATAACCACAGAGGGTTTCGGCGGCATCAAGCTCTTCTCTACAGGATCGACCTATACGGTGTACAGCCGTACGGCAGAAGAAATTAAACAACCCGAACCCAACGTTCCGGAGCCGTCGGCATTCGGTTTGTTGGCGGGCTTGGGCGCAATTGCGCTCGCGGTATCGCGCCGCCGCCGTTCCCGCTAAGATCCGGTCTAAACGGAATCAGAGCCCTTGCCTCTCCGGTATTTCACTCGGAGAGGCTTTTTTTTCTGCCGTAAAATTTTAATTCGAGCCGCGACTCCTCCTCCACGGGAACACGGAATTGTTTTTTATCCACAAATTCCACGAATTTTGTCATGGAGGACAGGCGTCTCGCCTGTCCTCTTTTTAGTCTTTCAGGACAATTTTTACTTCTCCGTTGACCCAAGGTGTCGTTCACTTCGCGAATTTGCCGCCGGGCTATAATCCGAACGGCTTTCAGCTGTTTATTTTACAGAAACAACAATTTCTCTCACGGGAACACGGATACACAGGGTTTAGATGGGAATGAAGGTCTCCTGACCTTCATCATTGCAGGAACGAAATAGCGTTTCTGCGAAAATTCGTCCGTCGCGCGGGGAAGACAGGAATGTCTTCCCTCCTATTCTATTTTCCGGGTAAAAACACGTGCCGAAAGCGCAACAAGAACACAGCCCGTGGCGGATATCCGCCTTGCTCGCCAATCCCGAATTTCAAATCGCGAATCCCGAATTAAAAATTCCGTGTATTTCCGTGCATCGCGTGGTTAAAAAAGCTCCGTGTGCGCTTACGGGGGCGACACGTTTCGCAAATTTGTTTCGCGTTCTCGCGCGGGAACGCGTATCGTTTCCTTTCCACACTTTTTCAATTTAAACATCATGAGCGAAGAACAGAAAAAATCAGCCAACTCTCTCGCAGATATTTCTCACGACCTTTTTGCCGTGCGTATGGAAAAGCTCAACCAGCTTCGCGCCGCCGGTGAAGACCCGTTTCGCGCCAACTGGAACCAAACGCACACGTCCAAGGACTGCGTCGCCGTCATGCAGCCCGCCATCGACGCCGCCAAAGCCGCGGGAACGGACATTCACGAAATCCCGTCCACGACCGAGGAAGTTTCCGTCGCCGGGCGCGTCATTGCCATTCGTATCATGGGCAAAGCGAGCTTCATGAAGCTCCTTGATCGCGACGGCGTGCAGCAGGTTTACCTCACGCGCGACATTCTCGGCGAAGACCGCTACAACAAGCATTTTAAGAAAATGGTCGACATCGGGGACTTTGTCGGCGTTCGCGGCGAGCTTTTTGTCACGAAAACCGGAGAAGTTACCGTGCGTGCCCGCGCCTACGAACTCGTTGCGAAAGCGCTTCGTCCGCTCCCGGAAAAATGGCACGGAATCACGGACGAAGAGCAGGTTTCCCGCCAGCGCTACCTCGACCTGATCGCGAATGCGGATTCTAAAAAACGCCTTTTGCAACGCTCGCAAATCATTGCCGAAATCCGCAAATTCCTCTGGGAACGCGACTTCGTCGAAGTCGAAACGCCGTCGTTGCACCCGATTGCCGGCGGCGCGGCGGCACGCCCGTTCATCACGCATTTTAACGCGCTCGACTGCGAATTTTTCCTGCGCATTGCGCTCGAACTTCACTTGAAGCGCTGCCTCGTCGGCGGGATCGAACGCGTCTTTGAAATCGGCCGCGTTTTCCGCAACGAGGGTATCGACCGCCGCCACAATCCGGAATTTACGATGATGGAAATCTATCAGGCGTATTCCGACTACGAAGGCATGATGACGCTCATCCGCGAACTCATTCAGCACCTTTGCAAAACCGTTATCGGCACAACAACGATTACGCGCTACGACGGGCAGGTTATCGAGCTCGGCGGTGAATGGCGCGTTGCCGATTACAAAGACCTCGTGCGGGAACGCACCGGACGCGCCGACTGGTTTGAACTTTCCAAAGCGGAAAAAATCGCCGAATGCCGTCGCATGGCGGACGAAATCCGCGCCCAAGCCAAGGCGGAAGCCGAAGCACGGGGCGAAGAACTGAAAAACAAGGACCTCATGGTTCCGGATCCGCGCGAAGACTGGGAAGATTATGAAGTCACCAACGAAGTTTACGGCAAGCTCATCGAGCCGAATCTGATTCAGCCGACCTTCGTCACGCACATCATGAAAGAACTTTGCCCGCTCGCAAAAATCAATGAAAAGGACCCGAGCGTCATCGACGTTTTCGAGCTTTGCATCAACGGGCAGGAAATCGCTCCCGCGTACTCCGAACAAAACGACCCGATTACGCAGCGCACGATGTTTGAGCTCCAAGCCGGCGAAGAACAGCAGAAAATCGACCAGGACTTCCTCGTCGCGATGGAACACGGTATGCCGCCCGCCGGCGGCATGGGCGTCGGCATCGACCGTCTTTGTATGCTCCTGACCGGGTGCGCGAACATCCGCGAAACGATTCTCTTCCCGACGCTCAAGCCGGACTACGTTTCCGGCCCGCAAAAAAAAGATTAAAGATTAGAGCTTAAAGCTTAGAGAAAAGCGTTCCCGTGGAGAACTTCGCAGGAACGCTTTTTTCGTTGGGAGAAGCGGACTCCGGCCGCTTCCGAGTGATACGCGATTTTTTGAACCACGGAAAGCACGAAAAACACGGAATTGTTTTACAAAAAACGGCTGGCTTAGAGCGAGTTTTTCCATTGCGCCGCGAGTACGTTTTCGGAGCAAATACGCCGTTCCCGCGGTACGATTTTGTCGTTGCCCGTTTCCCCAAGCTCCGCTCGCCCTGCTCGCTTCGCATGGGGTTATTAACGTGAAGCCTCTTCGGGGCTTTTGAATTTCCTACAAAAAATAAAGACGAACAGCAGAAACGGCTATCCTCCTTTAAAAAACCTTCTTTTACTTTGCGTCTTTTGCGCTAAAAAAATCATCCGTAAAAATCCATGGTTTTAATGCATTCGAACGTTTCCGCCGAAAGAAATCGCTTGCGGGGACGAGGTACGTTTCTCACTGTTAATTTTCCATGAACGTTTCCGAAAAAACCGCTTCTCCCGTTCCCGCGCAACGCCTTGAATCGCTCGACGCGCTGCGCGGGTTCGATTTGTTCGTGCTGACAATGCTCGGTCCCGTGATGCACGCGTGGCTCGGGCATCACCCGAACGGGGCGTGGCACATTGCTCATTGGACCCACGCGACGTGGGAAGGATTTTTGGCGTGGGACCTTGTCATGCCGCTTTTCATGTTTATGGCGGGCGTTTCGATACCGTTTGCGATGTCAAAATACGTCGGAGAAAATGCGACGCTCCCGCGCTCGCACGCGCTGTGGCGTATTTTTCGCCGTGTCATTACGTTGTGGATACTCGGTTGCGTGGCGCAGGGAAATTTGCTCGCGTTTGACCCGAACGCTTTCAAACCGCTCACCAACACGCTTCAAGCCATCGCCATCGGCTACGCGGGAGCGGCGATCGCGTTTCTTTTTCTGAATTGGAAAAAACAGATTGCGCTCGCCGTCGCCCTGCTCGCCGTTTTCACGACGGGATGCCTGCTTTTCGGCGAATGGCAGGCGGCGGGAACGTCGCCCTGGGCGCGGGAACTGAATTTTCCGGCAACGCTTGATAAAATTCTGCTCGGGCGCTGGCGCGATTGCGCGAGCGTTTCCGCTGACGGGAAAGTGATTTTCCCGGGCTACTACGATACGGCGTGGATTTGGTGCTCGCTGACTTTTATCGCAACGGTGATGAGCGGTGTTTTCACAGGAATATTGCTCAAAAACAAAACGTTTTCGCAGAAGAAAAAATTCCTGGCGCTCGTTGCGGCGGGAACGGGATTAGTCGCGCTGGGCTGGCTCGGTCTCGCGTCGGGAATGCCTGTGATTAAGCGGATTTGGACGGGAACGTTCACTCTGGTTTCGTCCGGATACTGCGTGTTGCTGATGGCGGCGTTTTACGGCGTGGTTGATTGGCTCGGATGGAAACGTTGGGCGGGTTGGCTGAAAATCATCGGGATGAACTCTATTCTCGCTTATATGCTCAGTCCTGAAGTCGGATTGATAAATTTCAACGGGATTTCGCGCCCGTTGCTCGGCGGATTGCTACAAGCGTGCGATGTTGCCCGTCCGGAGATCTTTTTCGCCGCCGGAAACGCCGCCATACTTTTCCTTATTCTTTGGCTTTGCTACCGCGCCAAAATTTTCCTCAGAGCGTAAAAAAACTGTTCCCGTGAAGCAACCTCACGGGAACGTTTTTGGGAAAGGGGAAGAAAACTAAAAACTTTTCGAGAGTTTTTCTTTTACTGCCTGCGACGGCGGGAAACAGCAAACGCGAGCGCAAACGTTCCCGCGAGCAAACCGAACGCAGACGGCTCGGGAACGGCAACCGTCCAACCCATCGCCTTCAGCAAAGTCAATTCCTCGGACGTGAGTTCGCGGCGAATTTTCCCGTTGGCAATCGCGTAAGACATCTGCGGTTCCTCGCCCGTTCCCGTCGCTTCGACGTGCGACATCGAAGAGCCGGAGGAATATGTTGTCGGGTTGTAAACTTTCAGTGTGGAAAGTTGGAGTTCGCCGGAATCCGTTTCACCCGTTTTCAAAAAATATTCTTTCCCTGTAGAAAACTCTACGTTCTGCTCGTAATTTACCCAACCGGGATGATCTACAGAGTCCTTTGCCTCGAAAACATTAACGAGGTCGCCGTTCGCGTTTTTCGAGACCAACAGCGTGTCGAAAGTCGTAACGGAAGTAAACGCATCCCCGTTACCCAAATAAACGTTTCCCCACATAGCATCTCCGCTACAAAAAGAATCAAAACCCATCAAATGCCCGATCTCGTGTACAAGTACGCTTTGCAAATCGTACTGGCTATGCTGAATCCCCGTTTCCGACTCGCCGTAATAAAAATCCATATTTGTGGAAATTCTCACGAGAGATGTCGTTTCCTTGTTTGCGAGATTATAGTACGCGCCGCTATAAGCGTGTTCCCGCAATGCAGCTTCCCCGTTGGAATAACAAACTCCGGAATACGGATTCCAATAGTACAACGGATTCGCGCCGCCGAGCGCCCCCGATGTTAAATTCTGCCACAGGAAAGCAATTTTTACTTTTTCCGTGGAATCGGTAACGATAACGTCGCTCCAATAATTGAGCGCGCGACCGACGCAATCTTTTACCTCCTGAGTCCAATCCTGCGAGCCTTGATTATTACCCCACCAATTCGACGAAAAGACATCGCCGTTCCCGTAAAAGGAAACTTCAAAATTCCCGTAAGTTACCGTTTCGACAGCAGCAAACGCGGGCAAAGCGAGCAACCCGGCGCCGGCACAAAGCAACATTCGTTTCCAATTCGTTTTCGTCATGTTAGTAAACATTACGAAAACTCTACCGTTTTAATAACGATTAACAAGCGGAAATTTCCCGAGCGTCCCAAAAAAACGCCGTTCCCGCGAGAAAATCCCACGGGAACGGCGACAAACGAAAGAAAGAAAAATCAGTTTGCAAAACGGAACAGCGTAACGTCGCCGTCTTTGAACAAATAATCTTTTCCTTCGAGACGATATTTCCCGGCTTCGCGTGCAGCGGCAACCGAACCCGCCGCGACCAAATCGTCGTAGGAAACGACTTCCGCCTTGATAAAGCCTTTTTCAAAATCGGTGTGAATAACGCCGGCGCATTGCGGTGCCGTCATCCCTTTTTTGAAAGTCCACGCGCGCGCTTCCTTTTCTCCGGCGGTGAAATACGAGGCGAGCCCGAGCAAATCGTAGCTGAGGCGAATGAGTTGGGAAACGCCGCTGTCGTTCACGCCGAGGCTTTCCAAAAATTCTTTCCCTTCTTCCGGAGAAAGTTCGCAAAGTTCCGCTTCCACCTGCGCGCAAATCACGCAAACGCGGGCATCGTGATTTTTCGCGACGTATTCGCGCACCTTGGAGACGTAGGCGTTTTTCTCCGGCTCTGCGAGGCTCGACTCGTCCACGTTGCACGCGTAAAGAACGGGTTTGGTCGTGAGCAGGAAAAATCCTTTCATGCGGGCGCGGTCGTCATCATTCGCGGACGGAAGCGTCGCCGCCGGCTTGCCTTCATTCAAATGCGGAATCAGGCGATTGAGCAGTTCGACGTTCGCAATCGCTTCCTTGTCCTGCCCTTTTACTTTTTTCAAATTGCGTTCGAGCTGCGTTTCGCACGACTGCAAGTCGGCAAGCACAAGTTCCGTCGTAATGACTTCAATGTCGCGCACGGGATCGACGCTACCCATGTTGTGAATGATATCGTCGTTGTCGAAACAACGCACCACCTGCACGATAGCGTCCACTTCGCGGATATTGGACAGAAATTTGTTGCCGAGCCCTTCGCCCTTCGACGCGCCGGCGACCAAGCCCGCGATATCGACAAATTCAATCACGGCGGGAACGAGCACGCCCGTTTTCGCGATTTTCGCCAGCGTCGCAAGGCGTTCGTCCGGAACTTCGACGATCCCGACGTTCGGCTCAATCGTACAAAACGGATAATTCGCCGCCTCCGCGTTGCGGGAACGCGTGAGCGCATTAAAAAGCGTGCTTTTGCCGACATTCGGCAAACCTACGATACCTGCTTGAAGCATAATAAAAACGGTTAAAAGTGGAAAGGGTCATTAAACGCATTCGCGCCCCGCTCCGCAAATTGAAATTTAGTATGCACGATTCCTACTCAGATCCGGAGTATTTTTCGTTTTTAGAAAAACGATGATAAACGAAGCCGAGAAGGAAAAGCGCGACGGAAACCAGCTTCTGGCTTCCGACACTCGTATTTCTCGTCAAATTCTTTTCGGACGGCGCGGCGTTAAATCCGGTTTCCGGAATCGCCGCCAGAATTATCCCGCAAATCCACGTTTGCCCGCCTGCAGGATTTCTCGGAGCAAATAGTTCGCCGAAGCCGATAAAATAAGCGCAAAGCGAAAATGTTCCCGCCGCGAACAAAAACGGGATTTTCGTGAATCGCGGCAAAAACGCGCATACGGCAACGGCGACCGCCGTCATTTCCAGAATTTTAACGAGCGCGGAAGCGAATTTCGATGCCCAGACACCGAAGAAAATCAGCGCCAACAACGCAAGCAAGCCGCCGACACGCGGCGCCCACCATTGCATCACGACGGTTTCGACCGACATATCGCGCGGCGGCAAAATTTTCCATTCGCGGAGCTTTTCGGCAAACAGTGTCGGCGGTTCGGGCTTCGGCGCCACGGCGGGAACGACACTCGGCGGAACTTTTGCAGGCAACGGCGGCGGTGTTGACTTCGGTTGCGGAATCGCGGGAACGGCGGATTCTTCGGAAACGACAGGCGCATCTTTTACGGAGGAATCAGGCGGCGTTTTTTTCCTCCGCGAGGGAAAGTTCGCGAATTTTGCGTTCGAGAAAATCGATGCGCCGGGAGAGGTCGTCCGACCGCCCGGTAAAGATACGAACAGCGATAATTGCCGGTAAAATCCAGATAAAGAGAAGAACTGCAATACCGATGAACGTTTCCATACACACAAGCCGACGTTTCCGTGTAGCCTCCCGCAAATTGAAATTCAGCGAAGCGACCGTTTCGCTGAATTTCAATCAATTACAAATCTCGAATTGCAAATTCCGAATGATTACCGGGAACGGAGAAGGTTCCCTATCTCTAAACATACCCGCACTTCATTCGGAATTTGGAATTCGCTATTCGCAATTAACAGAAATTTGCCTGCGGCAAATTTCTGTTTACGGGAACGCGGATTCGCGCCATAGTTGCGCAAACCTTTTCAACGTCTAATGAAAATCAGCATCGGAAGTGATCACGCGGGATTTGAACTGAAAGAAATTCTCGCCGAGTATCTGCGCCGGCGAGGAACGGAAGTCTTCGATCGCGGCACTCACTCCAAAGAATCCGTGGACTATCCGGACTTCGCGCAAGCGGTTGCCCGCGATGTCGCGGCGGGAACGTCGGATTTCGGAGTTCTCGTTTGCTGGACGGGTGTCGGTATTTCAATCGCGGCAAGTAAAGTCCCCGGCGTCCGAGCCGTTAATTGCTGCAATGCCGAGATGGCGGCACTCGCACGCCAACACAACAACGCAAACGTAATTGCTTTCGGGCAAAAATTTATCGCGCCGGACGACGCGAAGGCTTGGCTTGATATTTTTCTGAAAACGGAATTTGAGGGCGGTCGCCACGAGCGCCGCGTCGCGAAATTAGAGTCCGGTTGCCTTTGCAACCCTGTCCGCTCCGAATAGGCTTCGCGTTCCCGCAGAATTTTTCTCAAAAAAAAAAAAAAATAAAACATAAAAACAGAAAATCCGATGGCAATAAATCCCACACCCTTAGCGCAACTCGATCCGGAAGTAGCGGCTTGTATTGAAGGCGAATTCAAGCGCCAGCAGTCGCACATTGAGCTGATCGCTTCTGAAAACTTTACGCTTCCCGCCGTCATGGCGGCTCAGGGTAGCGTACTCACCAACAAATACGCGGAAGGCTATCCGCATAAACGCTGGTACGGCGGTTGCGAATGGGTGGACCAAGTCGAGCAACTTGCGATCGACCGCGCAAAAAAACTTTTCGGAGCAGAACACGCAAATGTTCAGCCGCACGCGGGTTCCCAGGCGAACATGGCGGTCTATTTCGCCGCGCTTCAGCCGGGCGATAAAATCCTGACGATGAATCTCGCTCACGGCGGACACCTTACGCACGGCGCCCCCGTGAATTTTTCCGGAAAACTCTACCAAGTCGTTCACTACGGCGTGGGCGAAGACGGACTGATTAATTATGACGAAATCGCGGAAATGGCAGAACGCGAAAAACCGAAACTGATTACAGTCGGGGCCTCTGCCTACGCTCGCATCATTGATTTCAAACGCATGGCGGAAATCGCTCACGCAAACGGAGCACTCCTGCTTGCGGACATCGCACATATCGCGGGGCTCGTCGCCGGCGGCGTACACCCGTCTCCGGTCGGACACGCAGACTTTGTAACGACGACAACACACAAAACCCTGCGCGGACCGCGCGGCGGGCTGATTCTTTGCAACGAAGAATGGGCAAAGGCGATTGACTCCGCCGTGTTCCCGGGTGCCCAAGGCGGACCGCTCGAACACGTGATTGCGGCGAAAGCCGTTTGCTTCGGCGAAGCGCTTAAACCGGAGTTTAAAGATTACGCCAAACAAATCGTTGCCAACTCCAAAACGCTGGCGGCGGATTTGATGAATGCCGGATTCAAGCTCGTTTCGGGCGGAACGGACAACCACCTCGCGCTGATTGATTTACGCGGAAGCCATCCCGACGTAACGGGAAAAGACGCACAACTTGCGCTCGATGCTGCAAACATCACGACAAACAAAAACACCGTTCCCGGCGAAACGCGCTCTCCGTTCCAAGCAAGCGGCATTCGTCTCGGCACGCCTGCCGTAACTTCGCGCGGCATGAAGGAACCGGAAATGAAGCTCATTGCGAAAGCGATTACAACCGTCATCGACAATATTCACGACGAATCGAAAATCGCGCAAGCCCGCGAAATCGCACGCACGCTTTGCCAAAAGTTTCCGCTTCCCTATTAAAGAACCGGACAGGGAACGAAAAACGACAAGTTTTTCGTTCCCGTACAAACCTCTGAACAACAAACGAAAATTATGAGCGAAAAATTCGACGCAACGGACGAAAACAATCCCCAAGCCGTCGCTTTGTTTGAAGCGATCTGGAGCGGGCTCGAAAAAGATCTCGGCACGGATGCCCTGACGTTCCCGCAGGAGATCTTTTGGCTAAACGGCGCACCCGGTGCCGGAAAAGGCACGCAGACGGATGCGATTCTCGGAGCGCTCGGATATTCGGCAGCTCCGGTCGTAATGAGCGATTTGTTGCAAACGCCGGAAATGCAGGCGATCAAAGCGTCCGGCGGACTCGTCGGCGACAAGGAAGTGATTTCCCTGCTCTTCCGCAAACTCGTTCAGCCGGATTTCCGAAACGGAGTCCTCGTCGACGGATTCCCTCGCACCGCAGGTCAGGTGGCATGCCTGAAACTTTTGAAGAAAAAGTTGGAAGCACTCCACGCCTCCGATCCGGAAAAATTCTCAAAACCTTCGTTTAACATCCTGATGCTTTTCGTCACGGAACAGGAAAGCGTCGACCGCCAACTCAAACGCGGTCGCGAAATGCAGGAAAAAGGTCTCCCCGTGCGCGAAACGGATGTCGACCCGGAAAAGACCCGCACACGTTACCGCGTTTTCGCGGACATGACGTTGCGCCCGTTAGAATCGCTTAAAGGCGTGCTCCCTTATTTCCACATCGACAGCCTCGGCACGATTGAGGAAATTTCGGAAAACATCCGCAAAACCCTGTCTGCTCGCTAAGCGCGGGAACGCTAAAAAAAAACGGACAATCGGCAATCTTTCCGGAAACCCGGAAGGATTTTCGGTTGTCCGCTTTCGTCTGCCGGATTTCCGCAGAACTCCTCGCTTGCCTTTCCCGTTGCTTCAGACAAGAATGAATCCCTTATGATTAAAAACATTCTTGCAGTTATCGGCTTGTTTGCGCTCGTTGCCGGAGGCGCAGCTCTCGCGGTTTTCAAACCGTGGGAAAAAACCGGAGTCGTTTCCGTGGGAAACACACCCGCCCCCGTCGTTTATTTTGACACGTTGCGCGAAGACGGTGTGAACGTCGAACGCGTCAGCATCGAAACGGGCAAAAACCCGAAAGCCGTGCTTTACGTTTCCTATTCCAAATTTTTCAAATCGCCCGTAATTCTGCGCGCATTTGACCAAAACCGAAACGAAATCGGCCGCTCAAAGCGCGTGATTTCCGGAGACATTGAAGACGCGGATTATGCGGACTTTGAATTCGGCGTACGCGTTCCGATGAAGTCCGTCACGTTCTTCGAGCTGACGAAATCAAAAATCGAACCCGCAGAAGCACAAGACGAAACCGAAGAAATCGAACCCGAAATCGTTGTCGAAGAAACAGTCGCCGACATTGCCCAGGATCTCGACACGGAAGCTCTTCCCGCGACGGAAACTGCACCCGTAGTCGAAACCGTTCCCGCACAGTAACTTCCACTAAAAAAAAACACATGGCAAAAAAATCTTCCGTGTCCAAGAGCAAAAAACCGTTTGAGGTCCCCGCATTTCTGAGGGAATTACTCGAAGCAAAAGCGCCGACCGGGCACGAGTTTGAAGCGCAGGCGGTTTGCGACAAATACATGAAAACAGTCGCAGACGACTATCGTAAAGATGTTCTCGGCAACCGCATCGCGACACTCAATCCGAAATCGAAAACGTCCGTCATGTTTGCCGGACACATCGACGAACTCGGACTTCAGATTTCGTACGTCGACGACAAAGGATTTCTCTATTTCAATTTGCTCGGTGGTCACGATTTGATCATTCCGAGCGGACGGCGCGTTCTGATCATGACGAAAAACGGGATCGTTCTCGGTGTTACCGGAAAACGCGCAGTTCACCTGATGAGCCCGTCCGAACGCACGAAAGTTCCCGAAGTTCACGAAATGTGGATCGACATCGGCGCAAGTTCCCGTGAAGACGCGCTCAAGCGCGTTTCTATCGGCGATCCCGCCGTTTATGACGAAACCGTCGAAATCCTGAACGGCTCCGTCGCCGTCGCACGCGCTTTTGACGATCGCGCCGGTTGCTACATCGCAATGGAAGCCGCCCGCCGCCTCGCCAAAGAAAAGAAACTTGCCGTTCGCGTGGACGCGGTTGCGACAACGCAGGAAGAAATCGGTACGCGCGGAGCTCAAACCGCCGCACAGGGACTGAATCCGACCGTCGGAATCGCCATTGATGTGACGCACTCGACGGACCACCCGGATGCGGACAACCGCAAATTCGGGCGTATCACGCTTTCCGGCGGACCCGTCATTTGCCGCGGTCCGAACATCAATCCGATAGTCTTCGATAAGCTTGTCGCCGCCGCCGAAAAACTCGGAATCCCGTATCAGCTCGAAGCCGAATCCCGCCCTACGGGAACGGATGCACGCGTGATTCAGATGGCAAACGGAGGCGTTGCCGCCGGACTGATTTCCGTGCCTCTTCGCTATATGCACACGCCGGGGGAAGTGGTCGACATCGCCGTCGTTGAACAATGCGTGCAACTTCTTGTCGAGTTCACCAAATCCGTCGGAGCCGGAGAATCTTTCGCCTGGTAATACCGTAGAGATTTACCAAAAAAAAGAAGCAGAGAGGCCGTAACGAGCGCTCTGCTTCTTTTTTTTTATCCGAACGGAAACCTTACATTTTTTTTCTCAAAAGTTCCTCGAAAGAAAGTCCGGAAGCGCGCCCCAACCCTCTCACGAGAATCCACAGTGCAACGAGGATAAAAACCGTGCACGGAAGGACGATTACAGGCCACGAAAGTGCAAGCATCTTTCCGATTTCTTCATTGAATGCCATGCTGTCGACCGCCGGATCCGTACGCACAATGAAGCTCGCAAGCACAAAATTAAGAAGCGCACTCAGAAAAAACGATGCCGTCAGCACACGGGCACAGCGTTTCAACGTTTCATCAAGCAACGCTGCATTCCCTCGCCGTGTCGCGGCAGATTCAATCGCGGGAACGTCAAAAACCGAATCGTTGAACAAAAACGTGCGTATCGGCTTCCGCGAAAAAATCATGACAGCGCCAATAAAGAGCGGAATCGCCGCCTCTTTCACGGCGACCCAAAGCGGAGAAAGCTGAAACAAACCGATCCCCCCGGTCAGCAGCGTTCCCGCAAAACCGATTACGGAAATCCAATTGGTTTTGCGCTGGCACCATAAATCCCAAAAGAAATAAACAAGCGGAAACGAAAGAGCCGCCACAAGAACGAGCGCAGGTGTAACGGAGACATCAAAACGCTCGGCAAGTTTCGCCCCTTTCGTCAAAAGAACTGCGGGAACGACAATGTTCATCAGCAGACTGATGAACGTATTTTCTTTTTTTTCGGAAGACTTCGGCATTAGGTATCGAATTTTTGAGAGCCGTATTTCGCCTTGTGTGCAGCGGAAACCACCAAATATTTTTCAGCCCAAAGAAGTAACCCCGCCTGCTCTTCCGGCGTAAGTTCTTTCTTAATTTTCGCCGGACACCCCACGACCATTGACCCTGCGGGAACTTTCATTCGAGGCGGAACGACTGCTCCCGCCGCAACAATGGATCCGGGACCGATTTCCGCCCCGTCGAGAATCGTCGAACTCATTCCGATCAGACAGCCGTCGCCGACCTTACACCCGTGGAGCATTGCCCGATGCCCGACGGTAACGTATTTACCGATAACGGTCGGCAAATCGTCCGCCAAGTGAATACAAACACCGTCCTGAATACTCGAACCTTCTCCGATAACAATTTCCTCAATATCCGCACGCAAAATCGCGCCGGGCCAAACGTTAGCTTTCGCGCCAACTTTAACCGCGCCGAGCAAAGTTGCTCCGTGTGCGACATAGGCGGTTTCGTCCACCTGCGGGGACTGAGAAAGAAATTTGCTCAGACGAGCCCGAGCGTCGTTAATTTGTGCATTCGTCATTTCTAAAAAGTTATTCGGCTCTTAGCGTAATGTTCACGCGTTTCCGCGGGCAAACAGAAATTTATTTTTCCGGTAAATAAAAAAAAAGCGTTTCCGCGAGCGGAAACGCTTTATTACGGGAGAGTTACCTCTTATTTGCAGCAGCAGCAGCAACCTCCGTCAACTTTCGCCATGTGCTGGATGAGCATGAGGACCTTGTTGGAGTAGCCCCATTCGTTATCATACCAGGAGACGACCTTGACAAACGTATCCGTGAGAGCAATACCGGCACCCTTGTCGAAGATAGACGTACGGGGGTCGCCGAGGAAGTCCGAAGAAACAACCGCGTCTTCAGTGTAGCCGAGGATGCCCTTGAGTTCGCCTTCGGAAGCCGCCTTCATCGCAGCGCAGATTTCGTCGTACTTCGCCGGTTTCGCGAGATTGACCGTGAGGTCAACGACGGAAACGTCGAGAGTGGGAACGCGCATGGACATACCGGTGAGCTTGCCGTTGAGTTCCGGAAGAACCTTGCCGACAGCCTTAGCCGCACCCGTGGAGGACGGAATGATATTGCCGGAAGCAGCACGACCGCCGCGCCAATCCTTCTTGGACGGACCGTCAACCGTTTTCTGCGTAGCCGTCGTGGAGTGAACCGTCGTCATGAGACCGTCGGTGATGCCCCAGTTGTCATTGAGAACCTTGGCGATCGGAGCAAGGCAGTTCGTCGTGCAGGAAGCGTTCGAAACAACCTTCATATCGGACGTATACTTGTCGAGATTGACGCCGCAAACGAACATCGGAGCGTCCTTCGACGGAGCCGAGATAACGACTTTCTTGGCGCCCGCCTTGATGTGAGCTTCTGCTTTCGCCGTTTCCGTGAAGACACCCGTGGATTCAACGACGTACTCAGCGCCGACTTCGCCCCACGGAATTTCTTCCGGATTCATTTTCGCAAAGAACTTGATTTCCTTGCCGTCAACGATAATGGAATCGTCCGTGTAGGAGATTTCACCCTTGTACTGTCCGTGCATCGTGTCGTAGCGAAGCATATACGCCATATAATCCGGCGTCATGAACGGGTCGTTGATGCCGACGAATTCGATTTCAGGATTATTCAGACCGGCACGGAAGACGAGACGTCCAATACGGCCGAAACCATTGATACCAACTTTAATAGCCATTGTTTGAGTGATGTGTGGTGTTAAAAAAAGGTTATTTCAACGCCTCCACGGGAACTCCGCGAAGACATTGGGTTTATGAAAATTCTTTTTCAAAAAAACGGCAAGAGAATTTTCCGTACTATTCTCTCCCTGCGACGCTTTTTTTGTATCGACGCATTTTTAAAATTATTCCATTTTCAACAAGTCTAAAAAAAAACGAAAAAACATGAGAAATCCTAAAAAACTACTTAATAGCCTTGCCGTAATTTTTTCGCTGGCAATCTTTCCCGCCTGCGTCGCCAAGGAAATCCCGCTGAACGGACATCCGGAAAGCGTCGTTGAGGATGACGATATTTTCTACGTCACCTGCATCGGAAATCAGATGACCCCGACCGACAAGGACGGAGACGGTTTCGTCGTCACGCTCAATCCCCGCGGAAGAATTCTTTCCGCAAACGCATTCCCGGGCGTTAAACTCGATGCCCCGAAAGGTGCGATTATCGAAAACGACATCCTTTACGTCGCCGATGTCGATCGTATCGTCGGCATCAACCCGCGTATCGGTGCCGTCACACAGGTCATCGACTTCTCCAAGGAAGGCACGAAATACCTGAACGATCTCGCGGAATCCGACGGCTGGCTTTACGTTTCCGCAACGGACATCAACAAAATCTTCCGCGTCAATCTGCGCAACGGAACTTACGAAGAAGTCGTCACGACCGAACCGCTAAACGCCCCGAACGGCTTGGATATCGAAGACGGCGTACTCTACATTGCCGAGTACGCAACGGACGCAAACGGGAATCCTGCCGGAAAAATCAAAGCCGTACCGCTTCACGGAACCGGTCCGCGCCCCGTCACCGTGATTTACAACGTGCCCGGACAGTACGACGGAATCCTCGTCCGCGAGGAAGAAGATCTTTTCGACAACGAAACCGATTATCTGTACTTCTCGGACTGGGCGGCAAACGGCAAGCCCGGCGTCGTGAAAAAGCTGAACTTGCGCACGCGCGAAGTCGAAAACGCAACACGCATTCCCGCAAACGGTCCGGCGGATTTCATCATTGAAGACGGCGAGATCTGGCTTCCCGCAATGCTTGACCGAAAGCTCTACATCGACTAAAAGGCGATTCAGGGCAAACAAAACGCAAAAACGCGTTCCCGCAAATTTTCGGGAACGCGTTTTTGTTTGCTCAAAAATTCCGCAATTTTTATTTCACGGAATCGGCGGGAACGAAATCAATGCTTGTAATCTCGATGCGCTTAACCGGCTTGCTCTTTTCGCGACCGGAGGAAACGCACGGTGTCGTGGCGATTTTTTCCAAAACATCATCCCCTTTGACGACTTTTCCGAACGCCGTGTACTGTCCGTCGAGGAAGCGGGCATCGCCGTGGCAAATGAAGAACTGGCTTCCCGCACTGTCCGGATGCATCGCGCGCGCCATCGAAAGCACACCACGAACGTGTTGCTTTTTGTTAAATTCCGCCTTGACGGTGTAGCCGGGACCACCCGTTCCCCATTCGTGTTCAAGCGCTTTGTCCTTCGTTTTCGGATCGCCGCCCTGAATCATGAATCCGCTGATGATGCGGTGAAAGCAGGTGCCGTTGTAAAACCCGCTCTTGGCGAGTTTCTTGAAGTTTTCAACGGTTTTGGGAGCAACATCCGGCCAAAACTCGACCGCCATAGCGCCTTCCGTCGTATTGATCACTGCGACTTCTTTGATATCTTTATTCATTGTGGGTTGTTTTTCTTGTGGAGATTGAACTTCCGCTTCCCGGAAAAGGTGGCACGCCGCAAGGCTCAACACGCCCGCAAGCAGAGCTCCCGGAAGAAACGTTTTCAAAAATCTGAAAAAAGTCATGCGGAAAAGTTTAACAGGTTTCCGCAAAATTTCAATTTGCGTTCCCGTAGGCTTTTCCCAAAAATTCGTGCATGGTTGCCCCGATTTTGCCCGAAGAGTTGCCGATTGCCGAAATCGGCTGGATGTTACTCGCAACCGCCTGCCTCGGCGGATTAGTCGGCATCGTTCGACAACGGCGCGGAACGACGACGGCGGGGATGCGCACGTTCGCGCTTTGGGCAGTGCTCGGGTTTGTTGCCATTCAATTTGAAAGACTGGGCATCCGCCACTTTGTCATCGCCACGTTCTGCCTCCTGGGGCTTTTTTCCGCCGCGTTTCTGATTCGCGGGAAAAAACGCGTGCGCGAATCCGACCAATCCTCCTACGAAGCAAGTTTCGGACTGACAACAGCCGCCGCCTCACTCGCGATGTTTTCGGTCGGAATTTTAATGGGACTGAAAATGGCGCAGTACGCTGTCATGCTCGCCATCGTCATCGCCGTCACGCTCAGTTCCCGCAACTGGACGGACAAATGGAGCGCGTCCATCACGGGAACGGACATTCGCGCCGGCTTGCAATTTGCCTGCCTGACGGGGATTTTGCTTCCTCTCGTTCCCGACCAAACGCTGTGGGGAATCCTCAATCCGTATTCCACATGGCTGATGGTCGTGCTGATTACCGGAGTCAACTTTGTCGGCTATATCGCAATCCGCTGGCTCGGAGCCCGAGCGGGTGCGGCCGTTACAGGGCTCATCGGAGGCTTGGCATCGAGCACGGCGGTAACGCTCTCATTCAGCCGACGCAGCGTAGAGGAACCGGAAGATGGAGGCTCGTTTGCCGTCGCCATCATGCTGGCGCAACTTTCCATGGTATTGCGCCTCGTCGTGCTGATGTTCGTACTGAACGTCGCGCTCGGCAATTTCATGCTGATTCCGTGGTGCGTACTTCTCTTTGCCGGGCTCGCTGCCTGCGCCGCCGTTGCGTTTCGACACAGCAACAAAGCGGAAGGGCATGTTCCCGTAATCAAAAATCCGCTCGATCTCGGCTCGGCGCTGAAATTCGGGTTACTCTACGCGGCTGTTGTCTTCCTGATTGAAGAAACGGGAACCGTTGCGGGAACGGGCTTCTTTGCCGTGAGCTTCCTTTCCGGGATTCCGGATACGGCGGCGGTCGTGATGTCGCTCTCCAATCAGGCATCGCAAGCGGGCGGGCTCGTCTTCCCGCTTGCGACGCTCGGCGTTCTCGTCGGTGTGCTCGCCAACACGATCGTCAAATTCGTAATCGCACTCTTCATCGGGCGCGGAGCATTTCGCAAATACGTCAGTCTCGGCTTTGGTGCCATGATTTTCGCAAACGTCGCCCTCATTGCATGGTTTTCGTGCGCGTAAATTTGCTTTCTGATTTTTTTCTCAAAATTCGCTTCACTCTTACAGGCAAGCAATTCACACTTGCGGGAACGTCTTATGATAAGTCAGTCCAATGATCGAATTTTGAAGCGCGACACGGAAGCGACGGTCGTGCCGTCCGGCGATTCCGCCCTCCTCCCTGCGGGAACGAAAGTCAACATTACGCACCGCCTCGGCGGAAACTTTACGGTTGTTTGTGATGTCGGAATGTTCCGCATCCTGGGAAAGGATCACGATGCCTTGGACGAACCGGCACCGGAAACTGCAGAGCTCGCCAAAGGCGAAACCAACGCGTACGGCTCGTTCGGCACGGCGGAACATCCGGGCCACACGGGAGCGCCCGACGCAGACGCGATTTGGACGCAGCTCCATAATGTTTACGACCCGGAAATTCCCGTCGACGTCGTCAACCTCGGTCTCATTTACAAACTCGAAGTCCTTCCGCTCGGCGACGACCGTTGGTGTGCGCAAATCGCGATGTCGCTCACCGCTCCCGGATGCGGCATGGGTCCTGTCATTGCCGAAGACGTGCGCAACCGCGCTCTCTCCGTCCCCGGAGTTCACGAAGCCCGAGTCGAAATCATTTGGGAACCGCCGTGGACGCAGGACATGATTTCCGAAGAAGGAAAAATGGAACTCGGCCTGATTTAAAGTCCGATGCCCGTAATGTTTTTTCCGGAAAAAATTGACGCGGGAACGCTCTCCGCCCGACAAAAAGAAGTCGGCTCGAAGCTCCGTGTTTTTTGTATCGAAGAAACCGGAAGCACCAACTCGGACGTAGCAAAGATGCTCGCTTCGTCTGAGTGCACAACGGATTTTGCGCTCATCGCCAACGCTCAAATCTCCGGTCGCGGACGCATTCCCGGGCGCCGTTGGGTAAGCACACCAGGAAATATTCTGCTCTCCTGCGGATTTCGCCCGCAGGAGCTCGCTCCCGCTCGCCTCGCCAATTTCACGCTTTGGTTCGGCATCGCCGTCGCGGAAATGCTTCGCGAAAAATTCGGCGTTCCCGCAAGCATCAAATGGCCGAACGACATTTTCTGCTCGGGAAAAAAAATGGCGGGAATGCTCACGGAAGCGCATCTCGATTCACAGCGCGTGCGCGGCATCATTTTCGGAATCGGGCTAAACGTAAATCTCGACGGCAAAAATTTGCCGGAAGAAATTCGCGCGCGCGCAACCTCGCTCCGTGCCGAACGTGACGGGAACGCACTCGACATCAACCGTGTTTGCGCCGAATTGCTTTTCGCTCTCGAAAACGCTTACGAAAAATTTCTCGCGGGAACGCACACGAAGACTCTTCGCGAAAAATGGAACGCCTTTGACTGCCTCGCGGGAAAAAACGTTACTGCAATATTCGCCGAAGAAAAACTTTCCGGAAACGCCTGCGGGATCGACGAACAAGGACGTATCCTAATAAAAGATACGGCGGGAACGCTTCATGCATTCTCCGCCGGAGATGTCTCTTTGAGCACAAAGCTCTAAACATCAGACATCAAGCACTCAGTTCAAAATTTTTCCTCCGGAAAAAATCTTAGCACATTCGCCTGATACTTGACGCCTAATGCCTTACGCCTCTTAGAGCGTTACCGCAAACACATCGAGCGCTTTGATGAGCGTCGTAATCGCAGAAACCTGAGCCGACGTAACGGGTTTGTTCGTTTTGATGACAGCGAGCGTTTCTCCGACATCGTGGTCAATCGGCGCGGAAATATTTTCGATGTTGATTTCCGCGTCGGCGAGCACGCTCGCGATCCGCGCCAACACCCCCGGGCGGTCCGTGTAACGTACGAAAAGCAAGTGCCCGCGCAAGTCGAAATAAAGACTCTTAAATCCGTCAATTCGGGAAACAATCGGAACGTCTTCAGCAACGATTCCGCGCACGCTCGCCGTGTGGTAACGACCGCTGCTCTCTGTGAAAATCTCAAGCGTAATCGAATCTTCTTCAACGTTCCCGCTGAGAGGTTCGCACGCTTTGTAGTCGATTCCGTGTTCCCGTAACGAAAGTTCGGCGGCGGGCGGAACGAGATTTTTTTCCGACTCAGGAAGCAAGCCTTCCTGGATTTTCGGCGTAAACCATTTGCGGAATTCCCGGAGACTTCCGGAGAAGGTGCAGTTCGCTTTGCGGATCGGGCGATTCCCGCTGACGAGGCGGGCAAGCGTTGCCAACATACGCGCAAGACGGAGTTGCATCGGGTGCAAGCCCTGAGGCGTTTCCGCGTTGACGACGCAAGACGTGTCGCCGTTTTCAAAATACGCAATCGTTTCCTCCGCCGCACGTCTTGCCGCGTTGTAATTCGCTTCCTTCGTGCTCGCTCCGAGGTGCGGGAGAATCAAATCCGCGACGGCGGCGGACGGCTTTTCGCCTTCTGCGTCCTTCGGGTGAACGTCCGTTGCGTAGAGAATTTTTTTGCCCGCAGCCTTCATCGCAGCAAGCGCTTCTTCGTCCACCACCCCGTAGCGCGAACAGTTGACCAAAACCGCACCGTCTTTCATACGGGAAAGCAAATCCGTGGAAATCATCTTTTGCGTAGCGGCTCCGCCGGGAACGTGCAGCGAAATCACATCGGATTCTTCAAAAATCTGCTCGAGCGGGACCGGACGCACGCCGATGTTGATGGCGCGTTGCTTAGCAAGAAAGTGGTCGTAGCCGAGAAGCGTCGGTTCAAAGCCCTGAAGCCGCTTTGCGAGCAGACGCCCGATGTTCCCGAGCCCGACGATCCCGACGGTCTTTTTCGTTAGCTCGCGCCCCATAAATTTCTTCTTTTCCCAGCGTCCCGCACGCGTCGAGACATCGGCGGGAACGATGTGGCGAAACACAGCAAGCACCATCGCAACCACCTCCTCCGCAACGCCGTTGGCGTTCGCGCCCGGAGTGTTCATCACGTCGATATTTTTTTTGCGGGCGTAAACAATGTCGATATTGTCAAAACCCGCACCGGCGCGCACGACGAGGCGCAATTTCGGTAGAGCATCGATGATTTCCGGAGTCACTTTTTCACTGCGAACAATGAGCACATTCGCATCCGGATGAGACGCAACAATTTCCGCGATTGAAATCTCGGAATTTTGAACCACTTCGTAGCCCTGCGCAGCGAGCGTCTTGGAGGCTACGCCGTCGAGCTTCGTCGGAATAAGAATTTTCTTCATATCAAATAAATTCAAAAAGGATGTAAAAGTGTAGAGCGCTTATAGAATCACAGTTTCGTTCCCGCGGGAACGATTTTTTTATGAAAAAAACCTCCTGTCGCTTTCCATTTTTAAGTTGTTAAAAACTTCACCAAAACGATAGGATTCCGTCCTCAATTTTTCTGATTATGAATACAAAAAACACCCTGATTCTTCTTTCCGGATTGGCTCTCTTGCCGTTTTTCACCGCGTGCTGCGCCTCGCCGGACAACTGCGCGCCCGCTCAAACGGAAATCGTCGGAATCGCTCCCGAAAACGAATGGGTCGCACATCCGTTTCTGAACCCTTCTCTGAACATCGCGTGGTCCCAACTCACGCCGGACAAAATCGTTCCCGACATGACAATTGCCCTCGAACGCGCCCGCGCCAACATCGACAAAATCGCTTCGCTCCCGACGGATAAACCCGGAGCCCTCACCTACGACAACACCGTCGGCGCACTCTGGGAAAACGCCTCGGAATTCGACTTCGTTTGGGGAAAAGTTACACACCTCGAAAACGTTTGTATGTCTGAAGAATTCCGCAAAGCCTATGCGGAAATCCTCCCGAAAGTTTCCGAGTACGAAACCAAAACAGGCTTGGACGAACGCCTGTGGAAAGTCATCAAAGCCTACTCCGAAACCGAAGAGGCTAAAAATCTTCCGCCGCAAAAAGCGCGTTATCTGAAAAAAGTTTGCGACAGCTTCCGCGACGGCGGTGCCGACCTTCCCGCCGACAAAAAACGCGAACTCACGGAAATCGCCAAAGAACTCACGACCATCACGCAAAATTTCTCGCAAAACGTACTGGACGCCACTAACGCGTGGAAAAAACTCGTTACCGACGAAGCTCTGCTTGCCGGACTTCCGCAGGCAAACAAGGACGCAGCTCTCGACGCGGCAAAAAAAGCCGGATTGGCGACCGACGAAAAACCCGCCTGGCTCTTCACTCTTCAGCAAACCTCCTACGGGCCCGCGCTGAAATTCCTCGAAAACGAAGCTCTCCGTAAAGAAATCTGGGAGGCGACGGACAAAATCTGCATCGGAGGCGAATTTGATAATTCGCAAAATATGCTCCGCATCCTCGAGCTCCGCCAACGCGAAGCCGAAATCCTCGGCGAAAAGAATTTTCCGGATTTATTGCTCAAACGCCGAATGGCGAAAAACGGCAAAACCGCACTCGATTTCGTCCAAAAACTCTACGCGCAAACCAAAAACGCTTTCGACCGCGAATACGCCGAGCTGAAAAACTTCCGTAAACAGCACGACTCCGCGTACGACGGCAGCGATTTCGCCCCGTGGGATATCGCATTTTGGACGGAAAAAATGCGCCGCACGAACTACGCATTCGACTCCAACGCCGTTAAGCCCTACTTCCCCGAAAACGAAGTCATGAAAGGCTTGTTCGAGCTGACCGAACGCCTTTACAACGTCGATATCGTCGAAGAAAAATCCGTTTACATCGAACCCGGCTCCGGACAATCCGTTCCCGACGGAATGTTTGAAGTCTGGCATCCGGAAGTAAAATTCTACTCGCTCTACGACAAGGCAACGGGCAAAAAACTCGGCATTTTCTACACCGACTGGTTCCCGCGCGCATCCAAGCGCAACGGAGCGTGGATGAATCCCTGCTTCGCCGGCGACCGTTCCCGCGGAGAAATCAACTACGGTCTCGTTTGCGGCAACATGACCGCGCCGATCGGCGACGCTCCCGCGCTCTTCACGCACTACGACGTTACGACGATTTACCACGAATTCGGACACCTCATGCACCACCTGCTCGGAGATGCCGAAGTTCCCGCGCTCAACGGTACCAGCGTCGCGTGGGACTTCGTCGAGCTTCCCTCACAGCTCAACGAAAATTGGGTTTGGGAACCGGAGGTGCTCAACACGTTCGCCCGCCACTACCAAACCGGCGAAACGCTTCCCGCAGAGCTCATCGAAAAAATGACGCGCGCGCGCACCTTCCAGGGCGCCTACCAGCAGATGCGCCAGCTGAGCTTCGCCTACGTTGATTTGTTCCTCCACATGAACGCAAAAGACGTGCTCAAAAGCGGGAAAAAACTCAACGATATCGGAATTGAAGTCACAAAAGATTTCTCGTGGAAACAATCGCCCGTGCCGAACACGAACCTTAACCGCTTCACGCACCTCTTCCGCAGTCCGGTCGGCTACGCCTCCGGTTACTATTCCTACAAATGGGCGGAAGCGCTCGAAGCCGACGCGTTCTTCTCCGTTTTCCGCAACCCCGACGGTTCGCTCAACTACGACAAGGGAATGGATTTCCGCAAGAAAATCCTCGAAAAAGGAGACACCGCAGACGCGGATCAGCTCTTCCGCGATTTCGTCGGGCGCGATCCCGATTGGAATGCCATCAACGTCCTCCACGGAATCAAAGACTAACGAAACAACAAAAAAGGCGTTCCCGCGAGTTTGCGGGAACGCCTTTTTTATTTCCGGAAGCCCGCTCCGGAAAAATCGTTGACGGGAACGAAGATAGGGGATACCCCTATCCTGCGAAATCTCATGAACACCCCGGAACATTCCCCTAAAACGCATTGTCGCACGGACGAAACGAAACGGAAACTTATCGCACGCCTGCGTCGCATCGAAGGCCAAACCCGAGCCCTTCAGCAAATGATTGCGGATGATCGCGCCTGCATAGATATTCTGCGACTCATAAATTCCGTCACGGGAGCGCTGCGCGGCGTTTGGTCGGAAGTACTCAACGACCACCTCAAAGGTTGCATCCGCGAATCGCTCGAACGCAAAGACACACACCTGCTCAACGAACTCACCGATCTGTTGAAAAAATCCCGCTAACTCCACGCTCGCGGATCTTTATCTTTTTTTTTTCATTTCCTCAAAAATGCCCGACAAAAAACTTTTAATCCTGCTCGGAGCAACATTTCTGCTCGTTTCCTGCGTGAGCTACGAAGCCGATCCGATTCATCTCGAAAAGGAACCGCTCGCGTGGGCGGATGCCTCGGAAAACGCGCTCAAGGCGTTCCCGCAACTCACCTTTGCCGACGCGCAAACGCTCGGACTCGCGTTTAATCCCGAACTCAACCGCGCGCGCCTGCAACTCGCCAAGAGCCGCGACGTCGAAAAACAATCCGGCTGGTGGGAAGACCCGTCCGTTTCGTTCGACCTCAAGCGCGTGCTCAACACCGGCTCACAACCGTGGGCATACACCCCCGGCATCGGGCTGACCGTTCCCGTGACCGGGCTTCCCGGCCTCGCGGAGGAAATCGCCGCACACTACGCCGAAGCGGATTACTGGACGCTCGTCCAAGCCGAATTCGACTTTTGCAGCGAGCTCGCCGAGCTCTGGATCGACTACGCCGTCATCGAGAAAAAACGCAAGCTCACCGCCGATTATCTGGAAAAAGTCGCCGAGGAAAAATCCCGTTTGGAAAAACTTTTTGCCGTCGGAGAAATTTCCGCCGGAGAAATGCAAAAAGAAAGCGACCGCTACAATTCCGCAATTCTGGAAAAACGCGGGCTCGACTCCGCCGCCGTGGAGCTGCGTTCCCGCATTGTTCAAAAACTCGGACTCGCGCCGCGCATCGCGCTCGAGCTCAATCTCGCCGCAGAATTGCCGACGGAAATTCCCGAGCACGTCGTTTCGCCGAATCCGGAAGAACTCGCCGAACTTCCGAAAATCCGCGCTGCCCTCGCCGCCTACTCGGCGAGCGAAACCTCGCTGAAAACGGAAATCCGCCGCCAATATCCGGAACTTTCGCTCGGCACGAGTTACGAAATCGACGGGAACGACGCTTTCGAAGATTCGCTCACGCTCGGCATCGGCTTCAACCTTCCGCTGTGGAACCGCAACCGCGTCGGTATCGCCGAAGCCAAGGGCGAACGCGCCCTCGCCCGCCTCGACACCATGACGCTTTGGCAGGAGCAATTTCACACGCTCCGCCGCCTCGAACGGGAACAGAAAATCGCCGAAACGCACTGCCGCGAACAAGTCGCCCGCACGGAAATTTTCCGGGAACGCGCCAAGAAAATTTACGCCGAAATCGAAATCGGCGAAGCACTCCCGACCGTGCTTTCCGAAGCCGCCCAGCAGCATTTTTCCGCCGAGCTCGCCAACTGCGATGCCCTCGGCGATTACCTGAAAACCCGCATTCAGCTTTTGGCGCTAAAGATTAACGAACAACGAACAGTGAATAGTGAATAATTATTTGCGATAAAAAACCAATCTTAGCACGGCGTTATTCACTATTCGTTATTCATTATTCGTTATTCATTATTCACTAAAACCATAATTTCCATGAAACAAAAAAATCTTTTCAAAATTTCCGCACTTTTCCTCGCCGCCGTCGCGTGGAGCGTTCCCGCAAACGCCGAGGAACATCACCACGAACACGACGAAAACTGCGCACACGATCACGACGAACATTCGCACTCCTCGGGAGAAGCGGACTCCGGCCGCTTCCACAAAGACGAACATTCGCACCAACACGAAGAAAATTGCACGCACGACCACGGACACGCGCATTCGCACGACGAAACCGTCATCACGATTTCCGACCGCGCCCGCCGCTCCATCGCGCTGGCAACGGAAAAAGTTTCCGCCGCACCCGTCGTTTCCGCCAAATCTTACTACGGACAAATGATGGTTCCGCCCGCCGCCGTCGAAACCTCCGCACTCACGGCAAACGGAAGCGTGCGCTTTTTCGTCCGCGCCGGACAAAAAGTTTCCGCGGGAACGCCGCTGTACGCCGTCGCCTCACCGGAACTCGTCGAAATGTCCGCCAACGTGAAAGATGCCGCCGCCGCGCTTTCTCGTTCCCGCGCCGAACTCGATTCGCTCAAACTCCGCCTTTCCCGCCTCACCGAAATCGGCGTGAAAAACAGCGAGCTCGAAAACGAAGCGCGTTTCAAGGAAGCCGAAATCGTTTCTCTCGAAATCGCCGCCGAACGTTCCCGCGCGCTCTGGCAGCAGGCGACCGCCGGCTCCGTTTTCACCAACGGCACCCTCCTCGTTTCCGCACGCCGCGACGGCATCGTCCAATCGCTCGATCTCACCGAAGGAGCCTGGGGCGAACGCGGACAAAGCGCACTCACGCTGATTAAATCCGCGCCGCTCGAATTCAAAGGCACCGCGTTCGGGAACGACGATTTTTCAAACGCTTCCGCCGAGCTCGCCATCCGCATCGGCGACAAAACGGAACGCTTCGCGGGAACGCTCCGCGTCGCTTCGCAAATCGACGAAACCACGCAAGCGCGCACGATTTATTTCGTTCCCGAAAAACTTCCGGAAAAAATCTATCCCGGACAAATCGCACGCCTCGACGTGTTTTCGCCGGAAGCCGCCGACGGAAAATTCGTGCTCGTCCCGAACAGCGCCGTAATCAAAGTCGGCGTGGACGACGTCGTCTTCGTCTGCGACGCGACCGACCCGAACAAATTCACCGCACGCAAAGTCAAAACGCTCCCGTCGCGCCGCGGCATGACACCCGTTTCCGACATTCACGCCGGAGAAACCGTTGTATCCAAAGGCGGATACGAGCTCAAATACGTCCTTCCCGTGGACGGGAACGCGTCCAAACGAAAAGCCGCCGGACACTTCCACGCCGACGGCAAATTCCACGAAGGGGAACACTAAGGAAAGCTTAAAGATTAGAGATTAAAGGTAAGATAGAATTAGGAATTCTACGACGGATTCTCTGATTGCATTTTGTTTGCGGGAACGCCGAGCGCCGTTCCCATTTTGGCGTAAGTTTCGCGTCCTTCGGCGGAATTTTTGACAAGGTCTTCGGCGAGAACGATTTTCCCCGGCTCAAACAGCGTCGCGACAAACGAACCGCCGAAGCGGAAGTAACCGAGCTCGTCGCCCTTTTCGTAGAATTTTCCGGGCGTAAACGTCGTGCGAATCGTTCCGACATTCGTCGCGCCAATGAGCACCTGCGTTACTTTCCCGAAAATCGGAGAATCGATTTCGATGACTTCACGTTTGTTTTCCCAGAGGTAAGCGATGCGGCGGGAAAGCGCAATCGGGTTCACGGAAAAGAGCTCACCGTTGATGAGGCGCGGAGCCGACGGCGTTCCCGCGACCGGGAAATGGAAGCGGTGATAGTCCGTCGGGCAAAGGCGGGAACACAAAATCGCGCCGCCGTGGTAGCGCTGCGCCAGCGCGTCGTCG
Source organism: Opitutales bacterium (assembly GCA_017935025.1). Lineage (GTDB taxonomy): Bacteria > Verrucomicrobiota > Verrucomicrobiia > Opitutales > UBA953 > Spyradosoma. Next base: position 74,642 of record JAGBIL010000010.1, read on the forward strand.
CCGAGGAGTTTTTTCAAATCAAACGCTTGCCCTTTGGCGTAAATTGTCATCGTTCCCGCATCGGCGCACGGATACGCGAGATGGCGACCGTCGGCGGGCAACACAGCGGCGGAATCCGCAAACGGGCGCGCCTCAGGTTTAAGTTTGCGGGAAAAGAAATCGTTAAACGAAGCGTAGCTTTCCGGCGCGTCGGCGAACTCGGACGCGTCCAGCCCGTATTGCGCGATAAACGGCGCGACTTTGGCGCGGGAACGCGGGCGCGACATCAGCCAACCGTAAATTTTTGAAAAAAACGCACGGCGAATCAGCAAGGAAAGAGCGACCTTTCCGAGCAGCGTTTCGTAAACCCAACGCAACGCGCCCTCGCCGTAAATGGCTTCGGTTTCCGTTTTTCCCGTTTCGCGATTAAAAAATTCAACTTTCATAATTCTGCATATTTAGAGGTTAAAAAATTTTCTTAGCGCCGTTTTCACTTCGGCAAAAGTTTCTTCGGGTAACCGCCCGTAAAGAAAACCGACAAACCTTTTATCAAAACTCCCGATTCCTTGCAAATTAACGGCGGATTCCTTCGGAAGGAATTTCGGTTTCCCGATATAAACTTCTCCTTCCGCGTTCCGGATTTGCGAAGTCAGCGGAGCAACGACCGCAAGCGCCCGCGCGGAATCATCATTCGGATAATACAAGACGAGCGCCGGACGCACTTTCCCGACGATTCCGGAATCAATCATCCTAATTTCTCCGGGAACGGGTTTAGTATTCGCCCAACGCATCGTTCCAGTGATTTATTTGCTCTTCCGCCGCCATCATCGCACCGCCGTGCGATTCCTCCTCATATCCGATTGAGAACGGAAGCGTTCCCCTTTTCACGGTTTGAGCGACAAAAATGTTTATCGCCTCCGAAGGCTTTATTCCAAGCGATTCCCAAATGCGTTTTGCCTGTTCGAGACGAACGGAATTAACCCTTGCGCGCAGCAACGTTGTCCCTGTTTTCTCCATATGCTCGAATATGCTCAATTCGGCTCCCCGCAGCAAGTTTCGTTTTTTTTCTTTGAAGGTTTTGTTTCTCGAAAACAGAAAAAATCGTTTCCCGGGAACGCTTCCCGCGATAGACTGAGAAACATCATGAAGAAAATCGGAATTTTGAACGGCGTGAATTTGAATCGGCTCGGGTTGCGCGAACCCGAAATTTACGGGAAAACAACGCTCGACGACCTCGAACATAATTTGCAGGAAACGGCAAAGACGCTTGGCGTGGAAATCGAGTGCTTCCAGAGCAACCACGAAGGTGCGCTCGTCGACAAAATCTGCGAATGGGCGGATCGCGGCTTCTCCGGGATCGTCTTCAACCCCGGCGCGTTCACGCACACGAGCATCGCGTTGCGCGACTGCATCGCCGGGTGCGCCGTGCCGACCATCGAAGTTCACATTTCCAACGTTTACTCTCGGGAAGAATTCCGCCACACCTCGCTGATCGCACCGGTTTGCTCCGGACAAATCGCCGGGCTCGGGCTCGCCGGATACGACCTCGCTCTGTTCTGGCACGCCAACGTCAACGGCGCTCTTCTCGTTACGCAGTAACGCCGCAGAAACCAACCCGAGAAAAAGATGTCTGAGCCGGAAATTTTTACCGTTCCCGAAGAATGCGGCGGTATGCGCGCCGACAAAGCGCTTGCGGAAATGTTTCCCGACATGAGCCGTTCCCGTCTTCAAAAAATCATCGATGCCGGAAGCGTCGTGCTTGGCGGCAAACCGCTCGCGCGCAAAACCGCCGTTCCCGCCGGCGCGGAGTTGCACATCTCGTTCCCGCCGGAACCGACCACGCAACTCGTTCCCGTCGACATTCCGCTCGAAATTCTTTTTGAAGACGAACACCTCATCGCCGTCAACAAAACGCCGGGCATCGTAACCCACCCCGGCGCGGGAACGGGAGACGACACGCTCGTCCACGCTCTCCTTCACCACACGAACGGGAAACTCGCTCTCGCCGGAGGGGAAGCGCGCCCGGGTGTCGTTCACCGCTTGGACAAAGAAACGTCCGGCGTCATTCTTTTCGCAAAAACGGATGCCGCATACTACGCGTTGATTGAAAAATTTTCGGAGCGCGAACTCGACAAACAATACGTCGCGCTCACGGACGGCGCGCCGGATTTGCTCGCCGGAGTTATTCGCGAACCGATTGACCGCCACCCGACCAACCGCACAAAAATGTGCGTGAGAGAAAACGGCAAACCGGCGCGAACGGACTGGTTTGTCGAAGAACGCTTCGGCGACCGCGCTACGCTCGTGCGCTGCATTTTGCACACCGGACGCACCCACCAGATCCGCGTCCACCTCGCCCACCTCGGGCACCCGATTCTCGGCGACAAAACCTACGGGCGCGTTCAGCACCGCCACGAGGGTTGGCCGATGCCGCGCGTCATGCTCCACGCGGAGCGCCTGACGCTCGAACACCCGATTACGGGAGAAGCGCTCAATCTGCACGCGCCGCTCCCGCCGGATTTTTACAATCTCGCCGAATACCTGCGGGAACGCTACGGTTCCCGAAAAATTCGCCGGGAGAATTGAGAAGGAATACTCAGGAATTAGAAATGAAAAAGAAAACTAATTTCTAATTCCCGGCTCCTAATTAAATAAAGCCGACGGCTTTCCCCTTACATCGTTCCCGCCTGCGCGGCAGCGTTGATTTTCGCGATAAGTGATGTCGTGGAAAACCCGGGAAGGAACGGCAGGAAACGAATTTCCGTTCCCGCGTCGAGCAACGCGGCACGTTCGTCGGGATTGAGCGTTTCGAGCGTATAATCGCCGGCTTTTGCGTAAACATCCGGTGAAAGTGCTCGGATTTCGGCATCCAGCCGCGGCGTGTGAAAGAAGAAAATTCCTTTGATAAATTCGAGCGCACCCAACGTGAACGCCCGCTCGTAATCGCCCTGCACGGGGCGCGTCGGTCCCTTTAGCGCACGCACGCTTTCCGCGCCGTTCAACCCGATCCAAAGTTCGTCACCGAGCTTTGCGGCTTCGCGCAAATAATAAACGTGCCCGCAATGCAGCAAATCGAAGCAACCGTTAGTCAGCACAAGTTTTCTGCCCTGCGCCTTCAATTCGGCTCGGCGGGCGCCCGCCGCTTCCAGCGACGGGAACAGTTTGGGGTTATTTTCCAGGGGAGAGCTCATGCCGAAACTATTACCGATTCCCCGCCCGCTGTTAAGTTTTTTTATTTTCCCGCACAAAATTTGCGATTTTTCAAAATTCTCCGAAGTATTCCGACGCACAAAAAAAAACGTCCGCGAACCCTGAAAACAAAGGATTTGCGGACGTTTTTTGGAGGAAAATGGTCGGGCTGAGAGGATTCGAACCTCCGACCCTTTGCACCCCATGCAAATGCGCTAGCCAGACTGCGCTACAGCCCGAAAAGGAGCGCGAATTTTCGTTGTTTCCGCTTGTATTGTCAAACAGATTTTCACTCACGGGAACGCGCCGTTCCCGCAAACTAAATTCCGTGCAATTTACGGTAAGTCGCGAGCGCAAACGAATCGGTCATTCCGGCGATGTAATCAAGCAAGTGTAAAAGCCGTGCGTTTTCGGAAGCGGTTTCAAGTGCTTCGCCGTGAAGCATCAGCGCGATTTTCCCGCCTTTTGCGGAACGCGGAGATTTCACCCATTCGACAAAAAATTCCAACAGAGCTTCGATAACCCGGAAGCCCATCAACTCGATTTCGATGACGGACGGCGCGTTGTAAACGTTTTTGAACGAAAAATTACGCAAGCGCGTCATCGCCTCGGAAAACTCGGATTCCTCCGGCAACGACCGATTTTGCGTTCCCGCAAGCAAATCGCGTTCCCGCGCCAGAAAGACTTCGCTTGTCGCACGAATCCCGGTACCGATGGCGACGGCTCTCACATAGTGCACGGCGCTTTCCTCGCTTTCGCGTCCGGCAATGGAAAGCGCACGCTCGCGCTCTTCGGGCGAAAGAAACGGGAAAAGGAATTCCCGCACGACATCGAACGAGATAATTTTTGACACGAATGCATCTTCAAAATCCGCGATGAGGTAGCTCAAATCGTCCGCCGCCTCCGTCAAAAACGCAAGCGGATGCCGATGCCACGCAACCGCGTTCCCGCCGCACGCGCCGACGGGAAGCATTCCGGTTTTTTCCGCCACGAAACGAGCCGCCGCCTCGTCTTCGGCGACAAATCCGAATTTTTTCCCGGCGATTCCGCACTCCGGTTTGCCCGAAAACCCGGCGGAACACGGATATTTCATAAACGCGCCCAGGACAGCCGCCGTCAGCTTCAAACCTTTTCCCGCCATCGGATCGCCCGTGCGTGTCAGCAAGCGGAATCCCTGCGCATTACCTTCAAATTTTTCGGGAAATTTTTCCGGAATCTCGCCGCGGGAACGCAATTTTTTCAACGCCGCTTCGATTGCGGCTTCGCCGAAATGCCCGAACGGAGGATTTCCGATGTCGTGCGCCAGGCACGCCGCGCCGACAATTGAAGAAAAATGAGACGCGCCAAAACCGCGTTCCCGCAGCTCCGCGTATTTTTCGACCAGTTTTTCTCCGACGATGCGTCCGAGCGAACTCCCGATGTTGGCGACTTCCAAGCTGTGCGTGAGGCGCGTCCGCACATAATCGTTGCGCCCGATCGGAAACACCTGCGTTTTGTCCTGAAGCCTCCGGAACGCGCTCGAATAAAGGATCCGCCCGTAATCGCGCTCAAACGCGCTGCGAAACTCGGTTGCGCTCGAACCCGTGTCTTCGCTTGAGGCACTTCCCCAGCGTTCCCGCGAAAGCAACTGTGTCCACTCCATCTGTTTTGTCTGCATAAGCCGAAACTACGCCATCGCCAGCGGGAACGCGAAAACTTTTTCCGAAATCGCATTTTCCTTTGCGATTTGTGCGGCGGTTTTTAGAATTTCGCTCATGGCTGACACGGGAATCAACTTTATCTTCCACACAATCGCACGCGCCGGCGGCATGGAACGCGCCGTTGTCGATATGATTTGCGGCTTTGCCGAAAAAGGTCTTCATGTGCGCGGCATTGCGATGCGAACGGACATTTCCGTTTTTCCGGAACACCTGCGCGAGCGCATTGAGCTGATTCGCGTTCCCGCGAAATTCCCGTACAACCTTTCGCAACGCTTTGCGAACTGGGATTTTGAGAACCGTGCCGCAAGTTTTTGCAAACCGGGCCGGAAAACATTCAGCGCCTCGCGCGTTCCCGCGACCGTCGATGTCGCCATTTCCGGCGGCACCCACCTTGCTCATTTGAAGAAAAAAGGGAAAAAACACCCGTCGATTACGGACAAGCTCGCCATCGATCACGAACACGCATTTTACGCCCAAGCGAAAGTTTGCGTGGCACACTCGCAGATGACGCGCGACGAAATCCTCGACCTGCACGTTACCCCGCCGGAAAAGGTCGTTTGCCTGTTCCCGCCCGTCGATACAAAAAAATTCAATCTCGAAACGCGTCGTTCCCGCGCCGAAACGCGTGCGGCATGGGGCGTTTCCGACGAAAAATTCGTCCTTCTTTTCCCGTCCAACAACCATGCGCTAAAAGGTGCGGATCTGATTCTCGCCGCGCTCGACGAAATCAACGATCCGGACATTGTGCTCGCCGTCGCCTCCCGTCGCCCGATCGACCATCCGCGCGCGCTCAATATCGGATTCCGGTCGGACGTGGAAAAATGCTACGCCGCCGCCGACGCGACAATTCTCGCCAGCAAATACGAGGCGTTCGGGCTCGTCGCCGTGGAATCAATTCTGTGCGGCACTCCCGCCCTGCTGTCCGAATTTTGCGGAGCGACGGACGCGCTCGCCGAGCCCGGCTGCACGAAATTTCCCCGCACACAAAGCGGCGTGCGCGATGCCATTCTCGCCGCGCGGGAACGCCACCGCGCGGGAACGCTCGCCCTCTCCGAGCCGGAAAAATCCGTGCTATACCCGTACTCGCTCGATCTTCACATCGACGCGCTTCTTGCGCTTACGGAAGACGGGAAACAGGAATGAGAAAAAGCCCCGGACCCGGGCTCTGATGCTCCCGACGCGACAAGAATAGAGTCGCGCACAAATTTCAATTTGCGGGAACGGGAAGATTCCGTAGAATTGAGCGTTTCATTTCACCACCTCAAGATGAACCGTTCGGTTAAAGTTAAATTTTACAGGTACGCGCTTTTTTGGAAGTTCGCGCTCGGAACATTTTTTGCGGACCAAATCACGAAGTTGCTGATTGTCGCCACGCTCCCGCCGATGATGCCGAATCTTCCGGGCTACGATCCGGAGAGCGTTCCCGTGACGATTATTCCGGATTTCTTCAACATCGTCCACGTCGGCAACTTCGGTGCGGCGTGGGGAATGTTTTACGGACAAAAAATTTTCTTAACGCTGTTTGCACTCGTCGCGCTCGGGGCGATTTTCTATTTCCGGAAACAGCTCGAAATTGAGCGCCGCCCGGTGCAGGTGGCGTTCGGTCTGCTTGTCGGCGGCATTGTCGGCAATGTCGTAGACCGCCTCTGGCACGGCTTTGTTATCGATTTTCTTGATTTTCGGATTCCGATTATCGACTACCGATGGCCGGCGTTTAACATTGCGGATTGCGGAATCGTCTGCGGTGTCGGGCTTTTCCTGATTTTAAATACGCTCCCGCTCTTCGGCTACAACCACCCGGAGGCCAAGCGCTTCAACGAGCAGGACCACCTGAAATAACCCCAAGTCATTAAGAACCGAAACTTCCGACCATGCCTGAAAAGAACGAAAATCCCGTATATGCGCGCTTCGTGACGGAAATGCAGGTACGCCCGGACGACATCGACCTCTACAGCCACGTTCACAGCTCACGCTACCTTGACTACGTTCTCGCCGCGCGTTTCGACCAAATGGCGAACTGCTACAAAATGTCGATGCAGGATTTTGCGGCGCGCGGATTCGGCTGGTTCCAACGCTCGCTCACGATTAATTACAAGCGCCAGCTTGAAATCGCCGAGCGGTTTAAAGTCGAAACCGGAATTGAAGAATTTCTCAGAGACGGCGTTATCGTTTCCTTCAAAATTTTCAAAGCTAACGGAAAAATCGCTGCCGACGGCGTGTGCAACTACGCACTCATCGACATGAACACGCGCCGCGCCGCCGCGCTCCCGCAAGACATTCTCGAAAAATACTCGATATGAAAAAATTCTCCGTTCCCGCAATTATGTTTTTCGGAATCGCCCTTTCAGGCGTTCCCGCGCTCGCCGCAAATACCTCCGAAGGCAAACCCTACAACCCCGTGGAAGCGCTTCGCGCCGGACGCGAAAACAACACAGACCGGGATTCCGTCGGGCTCCCGCAAAAGCTCCGTGATGATTCCATTTCATTTTCCCTTGCTCCGGAATATTTTTTCGAATTCGGAAGCGATTTGCCCGATGCCGACGGTTGGGGCGCAAGCATTGCCGCCTCCGCGATTTTCGATTCCGCCACGCCGAAGTGGGATTTTCTCGGAGAGCTCGAATTTCTCGCGTTTTCTGCCGAGAGCGGATACTACTTCACGAAAAACCGCAAAGTTAAAGAAACGCTACAATCCGCAAATATTATCCTAAACCTCGGTCTTTCCCGCGAATTTTCCAAAAAATTTGTGTTTGATGCGATGCTCGGAATCGGCTTCGGCGTAACTTACGGCGAAATCAAAGGTCCGAACTTCAAAACCTCAAGCCACGGGAACTGGACCACCACGCTTTCGATGAAACTTCGCGGAGAATATCGCGTAGACGACAACTGGAGCCTTTTCACCGCATATCGCTTCGCCTACATTTCGCCGTCCATCGCCTCGAAAATCGCCGACTGGCACAACCTCGACCTGTTTTCGAGCTCCGTCGAACTCGGTGTGCGATACCGGTTTTAAAAAAAATTAGAAATGAGAAATTAGGAATGAGAGAAAATACGGATTTCCGGCTTCTCACTCCTCATTTCTCACTCCTGATTCTTCATCCCGAATTTTCCTTCCAAACCCATGACAACGACAGAAAACCAAGAAAACCTTACCGAGAAGAAAAAATCCTCCGGCTGGCTGGCTCCGTTTTTCGAGCTGAACTTCATCGAAATGATGGAGCGCCTCGCCTACAACAGCGTGCGCGTTGTCGCGCCGATTTACATCATGCAGGCAGACAACGTCGGCGGGCTTCATCTGACCGCCGCCGCCAAAGGCACGCTCTACGCGTGGTGGGCGGTCGTTCAATGCTTCCTGCCGATTATTACCGGCGGGTTTGCCGACCGCTACGGCTACAAAAAAATGATGGTGATTTCCGTTGCGACGATGTCGATCGGCTACCTGCTGATGGCGTTCCTGCGCGATTTGTCGTCGCTGGATGCGCTCGCGGCGTCGCTTGATTTTGAAGGCGTAAACGGGAATTATCTCGGATTCCTCGCGGGAATTACGGTTTTTGCGACGGGTTCGGCGCTGTTTAAGCCGGGGATTCAGGGTGCGCTCTCGCACACGCTCCCGAAGGAAAAATCTTCGCTCGGCTGGGGTGTTTTCTACTGGGTCGTCAACATCGGCGCTCTTATCGGGCATTACATTCCCGTCGTGTTCCTCTCGGATGCATTTATGCCGGAATCGCTCGGCGTGGCAAATTCCGTCGAGCGCTGGCGCCTCGTCTTCATCATTTCCGCGGCAATGATTCTGGTGAATTTCCTCCCGCTTCTTTTCTTTAAAGACACGCCGTCGGGCGCGTCGAAAAACATCGGTATCAGCCGCGTGCTCGTGAACGCGATTCGCGACATTTTCCAACCGCGCCTGCTCACATGGATTCTCATTATGTCCGGCTTCTGGCTGATGATGTTCCAGCTCTGGGACTTACAGCCGAACTTCCTTGAAGACTGGGTTTCCAGCGCAAACGTCGCGGCAACGGCAAACAGCATTTTGCCGGAAAGCATTTCGAAATACTTCGTGGAAACGCTTCCGGACGGCACTTTGCGCATTCCGCAAGCCGTGCTCATCAGCGCGAACGCGACGTTTATCATTCTCGGAGTCGTCGGCGTGTCCTGGATTACGCGTAAAATGCGCACGCTCGACGCAATGATTTTCGGTATGGCGATGGCGACGATCGGCGTTGTCGTAGCGGGCTACACGCAAAACGCGTGGTTCTTCCTGCTCGGCGTACTCTTCTTCTCGCTCGGCGAAATGTTCACGGGACCGAAAAAATCGCAGTATCTTTCCGAAATCGCGCCGAACGACAAAAAAGGCGTTTACCTTGCGTACATCAACATTCCCGTCGGCGTAGGCATTTTCGCGGGAGCGAAACTTGCAGGACTCATCTACGGGAACGTCGGCGAAAAAGCGACGCTCGCGCTCCGTTACATCGCCGAGCAAAAAGGCATCGAGTGGCGACCGTTCTTCGACAACGTGAGCACGCTCGAACAAACGCTCGGCATCACGCGCAACGAAGCCATGCCCGCGCTCGAAAAAATGCTCAACATTTCCTCGCAGGAAGCGACCACGCTTCTCTGGAACACGTATTCGCCGAACCTCACGGTTTGGTTGCCCTTCGCGGCAATCGGCGTCGTTTCCGCCATCGCGCTCATCATCTTCGCGCAGATGGCGAAACGCTGGAACGATATGAATGCGTAAGGGAACCTCTATAAATAGAGTTTCCGCCAGAAAGCTGATGGCTTAGAGATGAGAGGTATTTCCGAAAAAGGATTTCAAAAACCTTTTTTTGCCGCAGGCAAAACGCATTTACCTCTAAGCTCTCAGCCCTCAGCTCTAATCGGTTTCCTCAAAAACAAATTTATAGAGGTAGCCGGAAGGAATGAAAAATTAGGAATTAGTGTTCTTTCTCATTCCTAATTTCTCATTTTTCTAATTTCTAATTTCAAGAATTTTGAGCGCAATGGCGTCCGCGACGAGGAGTCCTCGTTTTGTCGGGCGCCAAATATTTTTCGGAGCATCCGCGTCTAAATAACCGGCATCGCGCAAATCCTCCGCCAGCGCCGCAAGGCGCGTTCCCGCGGGAACGCCGAAACGCCGCGAAAGCGCGTCCGCATCGAAGCCCTCGACCAGGCGCAATCCGAAAATCATCGCATCTTCAAAAAGTTGCGCGCCGGAAAGCGCTTCGACGTTTTCATGCGCGGGAACGCCGTCGGTCAGCTTTTCCAACCACAGCGCCAAATTCGCCGGATTGCAAAAACGCTTCCCGCCGCATTGCGACGCCGCCGACGGTCCGTAACCGAGCCATTCCGCCATTTTCCATGTATTAAAATTGTGGCGGCAAATTTTTCCCGTACGCGCGTGGTTCGCGACCTCGTACTGCTCATAACCCGCCCGCGAGAGTTTTTCCCAAGTGGACAAATAAAGCTCCGCCTCGCGCTCGGGCGATTTTTCCGCCGGGTCAAAATGTGCGGACTTTTTCAACCGAGCCCAAAGCGGCGCATCTTCCTCCAAAATCAGGCAGTACGCGGAAAGATGCTCCGGAGCAAGCGCAATCGCCGTGTCCAAATCCGCCTCCCAGCGCGACTCCTTTTCTCCGGGAACGGCAAAAATCAGATCGAAATTCACGTTGTCAAACCCCGCCGCGTGAATCATTTCGTACGCCGAAAAAACCTGCTTCGGCGCGTGGCGGCGACCGAGAAGGTTCAGCGTTTCCGCATCAAACGACTGCACGCCGAGCGAAATCCGATTCACGCCGCAATCGCGCAACGCGCGCAACTTGTCCGGCTTCACCGTCGCCGGAGCAAGTTCAACCGACCACTCCTCCGGCGCGTTCCCGCCGTTTGCCGAAATCAGCATTTTCGACAAACGCGAAAAATTTTCCGCCGACAGTACGCCCGGCGTTCCGCCGCCGACAAAAAACGTATCCGCTGCGCGCGGGAACGGGATCAACGCAAGTTCCCGCTCAATGCCCGCAAGCCAAGCCTCAACCGACGCACGGCGCGGCTCCTCGCGGTAAAACGCGCAGTAGTCGCACGCGCTCCCGCAAAACGGAACGTGAACGTAAATCCCCAACGGATCGACGTTCCCGCACACGAAAGCGCTTTGTGGCAAATTTTTCACACACGCATTTTCCGCGTTCCCGCAAGAATAGAAAAGTTAAAAAAAGATTTTTTAAGTCGAAAGCCATGATTCGCTCGGAGGACGAATCCCGTCGCTCCACGCCGAAATTCTGTTGCGAAATACCCCCTAAAATCGCATAATCCGAGCCATGATTATCCCTATCATCCTCGTAACACTCATCGCCTCGTGGATTGTATCCGGAGTCTATTTTAAAAATCATTCAAAATTCCGCCACGAAGCCACTTGGTTCTACGCGTTCTTCCGACCGATTTGTATAGTCGTCTGCGCGCTCCTCTACCGCCGCCGCACATTCGGAGAAGGCAATATTCCCGCAACGGGCGGCTGTATCATTATTTCCAACCACGTTTCATATGCAGACGTCGTCTGCATGGGGCTCGCCTGTCCGCGACCGTTGCGCTACGTCTCGTGGTCGGGACTGCAAAAGCATTTCCTGCTGCGTCTGATTATGCGCGCCATGCACACGATTCCGATTTCGCCGGAAAATGCGAAAGACGGTATGAAGGCGGCAGTCGACGCGGCAAAGGCGGGAGAAGTCGTCTGCATCTTCCCCGAAGGTTGCATGACACGCAACGGAAGTATGCAACCGTTCCTGGGCGGCTTCCAACTCGTCGCCCGCAAGGCGGACGTTCCCGTCGTTCCCGCGTATATCGACGGTCTCTGGTACTCCATTTTCAGCTACCGTCGACAAAAGTTTTTCTGGAAAAAACCGCGTCTCTCCCGCCTCCCCGTTTCCATTATTTTCGGCACACCGTTTAAAATGGGGAAGAAAGACGGAGAAAAAACCTATCAGCAGATGCGCTCCATCGTGCTCGAGCTCGGTGTAAAACTTTTCTCCGCACGCAAAGAACTGAACAAACACCTTGCGAGCGTCCTCACCGAAGCCTGCGCGCGCAAGCCGTTCCACACAGCGATTATCGACCGCTCGCTCGGTCGCCGCACGATGTCCCGCGGGATTCTTTTCGCCGCGTCGATGTGCCTCGCTCACAGCTTTAAGGCAAAGCTCAAGGAACACCGCATCGGGCTCGTGCTCCCGCCGGGACTCGCGGGCATGGTCGCCAACTACGCGTGCACACTCGCCGGAAAAATCCCCGTCAACCTGAACTTTACACTCGGACGCGCGCAGCTCGAATCCTGCCTGCAAAGAGCGGAAATCAAAACCGTCGTTACAGTCGGAGCCATGAAAAAACAGCTCGACGACCGTTTCCCGGATTTCCCCTGGCCGGATAGTCAGATTGATATTCTCGACGAAATCAAGGCGCTCCCGAAGCTGAAACTTCTCGGCATCTTCGCAATGACCGTGCTCCTTCCCGCCGCCGTTTTGAAAAAAATCTTCTCGATTCCGACCGTTGGCGGTAACAGCGAAGCCACCGTCCTGTTCACCAGCGGAAGCTCCGGAATGCCTAAAGGAGCCGTCATTTCCCACAAAAATATTCTCACAAACTGCGCGCAAATTAACGACTACGACGTGCTCCCGCCGGCAACGCGCCTCCTCGGGAACCTCCCGATTTTCCACAGCTTCGGTTACACCATTCAGCTCTGGTACGCACCGACGCAGGACGATGGCCTCGCCGTTTCCACGCCCTCCCCGCTTGACTTTGCGAAAAATCTCCAAGTCATTCGCGAAGAGCGTTGCACCGTTCTTCTCAGCACGCCGACCTTCCTGCGTAATTATCTGAAAAAAGCACCGCCGGAATACTTGGCGACCGTTCAACTCGTCGTCGCGGGAGCAGAAAAAACGCCCGCAGGCTTCGCCGAGGCTTGGGAAGAAAAATTCTGCCTCGCCCCCACGCGCTACCTTGAAGGCTACGGCATGACCGAGGCTTCTCCCGTGGTCGCCGTGAACAAGCCCGACGTTCTCGAAAAAGCGACCGGCACCATTCACCCCGGGATGAAACGCGGCTCTGTCGGCGTTCTCTTCCCCGGGATGAATGCAAAAGTTTGCCACACCGAAACCGGAGAAATCCTGCCCTACGACCAAGGCGGGATGCTCTACCTCAAAGGTCCGAACATCTTCGAAGGCTATCTTGACGACACGGGAACGCCCGTTCCCGTAACCGATGCCGACGGCTGGTACGAAAGCGGCGACATCGTCGAAATGGACAAATACGGCTTCATCTCTATCAAAGGACGCCTTTCCCGTTTCTCCAAAATCGGCGGCGAAATGGTGCCTCACGGGAGTGTCGAAGAAGCCATTCAGGAGATTCTCAATCTCACAGGGGAAACGCTGCAACTCGCCGTATCCGGTCGCCCCGACGCACAAAAAGGCGAAGCACTCGTGCTTGTAACAACCATCGAAGACCTCGATTTGCAAGCACTCGGTCGCCAACTTGCCGATGCCGGCTTCCCCAACCTGTGGATTCCGAGAGAAGTCAAAGTCATTCCCGAGATCCCCGTGCTCGGCACCGGAAAACTCGACATCAAAGCCCTTTCCGACATCGCCAAAAGCTAATCCGGAAAGACATTTTCCGCCTCTTAGGACAGTCCCCCGCGACTGTCCTATTTTTTTTATTTTGTTTAACCGAAAAGGATGGGAAAGAAGGTTTTATTTTTTTTCAGGAAATTCAAAGCATCGGAGATGCTTCACATCGATAACCCCATGCGAAGCGAGCAACGCGAGCGGAGCTTGGGGAAACCGGACAAAGCAAAATCGCGCAGCGCAAACGACTCATTCACTCCCTGACGCGCTCGCGGCGCAATGAAACAAGCGCTCGCGTCGCTCGCAATCCCGAATAAAAACCCCTCACGGAACCACACAAAACCACAGAGTTTTTTTTTCACGGAAGAAGCGGCGCTCTTGCCGCTTCCGTGGCGCGCACGAATTTTTTGAACCACGGAAAACCCACTCACAAAAAAAGCGTTCCCGTGACGCATCACGGGAACGCCTAACTTCATCTATTTACATCCGGGGAAAGAGCTATGAGCTTTCCCCCCGAAATTCTTTTCTCGCCTCGGATTACTTGCGGCGTTTACGGCGCGCCACAACAAGCGCCAACGCACCCACGCCCGCCAACAATCCGAACGCCGACGGCTCAGGAATCGTCATCGTAAGCGAAAGCGTATTGCCCGTATACGACCACTCTCGAGCCCAGTCGGAATAATCGCCCAACGTCGATCCCTCTACGTCAAAATAACTGTCAATATCACCCGAGGACAGCGTGTCTGCCCCAGTGCCATTAAACGTAAGAGCCGTATCCGTAAGAATGGCAAACCCGACTTTATCCCCTTCGGAAACAGTCTGCGCGAAACTAGTCAAATCAATCGCAAACGTCGCACCTTCGTTGATCTCAACACCACCCGTAACGCCGTCAACCGTCATCGCAAACGTCAGCGTCGCATCTTTTTTGACAGTAACCGCTCCTGCACCAAGAGCCGACGCATTCGCCGCGACCAACGTCCCCGCAGAAATCGTCGTCGTTCCATAATTCACCCCGCTGTTATCACTAGAAAGGGTCAGCGTTCCCACTCCCGATTTAATTATGCCGTTCTGCTTAGTCGTCTTTTCATTAGGATTAAACGACCCACTAAACGTCAAATCCGACTCTGCACCGACATCAAAGGTCAACGCGCCAGTCCTCAAACGGATATTTGCAGAAACCTCATTCCCCGTTCCTGTAGCAGAAATGGTATTTGCACCGTTAAAGTCCAACGCACCATAAGAATCCCCAGTTCCGGAAATTTTACCGCCGTTTTCGAGAATAACCTTTTTGGTCGAAACAAGCCCCCAACGCTTGTCACCCATTGCGAACTCGCCATTCTTCCCAACCTTAATATATGACTCGCCGGAATTCTCTGTTCCTACCTGGTCGGTCCATCCGGCACTAACGACTACGGAAGAATCACCTCCTCCGATCTCGAGATTCGCATCGAATGTTTCATTCCCGTCTCCTGAGAAAGAAAGAGTTCCCGCCGAAACTTTAATCGTAGCGCCAAGACTCTGCCTCGTGTTAACGGTTGCACTTCCTTCCGCAATTTCTAGCGTAGAACCCCTACCAATAGAGCCGGAAACCGTCAACACTCCCGACCCGATTTTTTTGAGATCGGCAGAAACAGATCCGAAAATCGTTGCTGATCCGCCAGAGAGGTTCAACGTGCCGATTTTGGTATCGCCGGCGAATGTGGTCGTTCCTCCTGCCAGATATACGGTCTTTCCCTCAGCATCAAACGAATTCGTAAAGTTGACCCCCGCCCCGTCTAAATAGAAGTGCACATTTTGTATTCGATCAGTAATAGAATAGGTGTCCGTCAGCACGGTCGCAGCTCTAATCGTGGAAACGGATTCACCCCAAAACCAAACCCCGTCCAAAACTAAACTTTGCGTGCCACCAAGTGCCAACGGGTTCCCGCTGGTAATGTTTCCGGTAAGCTGCAAGGTTCCGGAAAACTCATCGGAGATGACAACCGTTGTCCCGTGCCTTTCATTGGTGTTCTTCCACTTGACAAGACCATTCCCGACAAGGTTCCCTCCGGCAAGAGTCCCACCTGTCGACGTTGTTCCATAATCCAACGTTCCCGCGACATTGATATAATTTGCGGCAGAAAGAGAGTCGGCAGAAATATCGGAGTAGGAAACCGTATCATTCGTTCCGATATTGTAGACGGATTTACTGATCGTCGCCGACAAGCCATCATCGGAAACGCTCGTTACGCCGATACCGTTAACCGTGACATTCGCCGTCGTCAATCCGCTAACAGTCCCGCCCGTTGCAATTGTGTAAGTAGAGCCACCCGTCTGTAGCCCCGTTGTGTTTTCATCCGACACTGTAATCACAGATGCCGTAACCTCGGTAAGAGCCAGATTTGCACCTTCTCCAAACGTAATCGTACCCGAATTGGAAATGGCAGAGGAAAGCGTCGTGTCTCCGTTGAGCGTCAGAGACCCCGCAGAAAGCGTGAGCGTTCCCGCGGTGAGATCACTCGAAACAGAATAGCTCGCGCCGCCTTGGAATGTGAGTGTTCCCGCGGAAATTGAGGAATTGTCGATGCTCAATGTCGTGTAGCTTTCGCTCACGGCATAATTATAGGTAAGCTTATTTCCGGCAGTAATCGTTCCCGTTCCGGAAATATTCGAAATCACGCCGTCCGTAACCGTCGCAGCCGTAGAATACGCTGCTCCGCTCCCAAACTGAATTCCACCTCCGGTGCTATTAGTCGTCCCCGCGACCTGGATACTTGCATCAATGTTTCCGGTAAAAGCCGTTACATCCCCGGTAAAAATATAAGTTGTCGCTTTGGTTTGATTTGTACTGGCCAACGAAAAAGTTCCGGAGCCGGAGATCGACCCTGAAAATGTTTGAGTTATTCCAAACGTCGACGTACCGTTGTTAATCGTAATAGCCGCGCCACCGGATGCCGTATCCGTCAGAATAATATTCGAGGAAAACGTGCCATTGCTATAATCGGGGAGGTAACCTAACGCTCCGCAGAACGTAATCGTATGCTCCGCGTCATTAGGAACATCATTATTTAACGTCGTCCCGGAAGAGGACGACTCCGAATACTCGTAGTCCGTCGCATACGCAGTAGCGGTCATTGCGGCAGCAGCAATGAGGGTAGAAAAGAGGAATTTTGAGGAATCCATGTTCAATAGATTAGATGTGAGTTTTGATGATTTTTCACATCTTAGTTTTTTTTTTTGTCGCTTTGGCAAGAGGAAATGAGACAAACAATTCCTATTGTCTACTATTTTTGTAGATGTTTATTTTTCTTAGGATTTATGCGGGAACGCGGGGAATTTCGGAGTGGTTTTTGTTCGGGAACACGAAAAAAAAAATTAAAATTTTTTCCGCAAATTTATTTTTTGAACCACGGAATGCGCGGAAATCACGGAATTATTTTTAACGCAAAGAACGAAAAGTTTTTTTGTGGCTCCGTGGATCCGTGAGAGGTTTTTATTCGGGATTTGGGATTTGAGACTCGGGATTGCGAGCGACGCGAGCGCCTGTTTCATTGCGCCGCGATAACGCCGGGGTGCAAATGTGTCGTTTGCGCGGCGCGATTTTGCTTTGTCCGGTATCCCCAAGCTCCGCTCGCGTTGCTCACTTCGCATGGGATTACGGAAGTGAAGCATCTCCGATGCTTTGAATTTCCTGAAAAAAAACAAAAAAGGGACAGGCGGGACGCCTGTCCTCCAATAAATAAATTCCGTGATTCAAAAAAACTTCGCGCGTGCCACGAACGCGACCGGAGTCTGCTTCTCCCGTGAATCTCCGTGGCTCTGCGATCAGAAGGGGAATTTTCCGCCGCCGAAGCCGCCCATACCGGGGAGCTTTCCGCCGAGACCGCGCATGAGCGCTTTCATTTTTCCGCCCTTGAGCATTTTCATCATCTGGCGCATTTGCGAAAACTGTTTGAGGAGCGCGTTGACGTCGGAAACCTTTGTTCCCGAACCTTTTGCGATGCGCGCGCGCCGCGAGCCGTTCAGGATTTCCGGACGCGCCCGCTCTTTCTTTGTCATCGACTGAATAATCGCTTCCGTGCGTTTGAGTTTTTGCTCTTCCTTGTCGCCGACTTGAATTCCGCTCATACCCGGCATCATTTTCATGATGCTTCCGAGCGGCCCCATTTTTTTCATTTGCTGAAGTTGCGCAAGAAAATCCTCCAAGTCGAAGTCCGCCTTCTTCATTTTTTCGGCAATGCGTTCGGCTTCTTTTTGGTCGATGGTTTCCTGTGCTTTTTCGACGAGCGAAACGACGTCGCCCATGCCGAGAATGCGTTGCGCCATGCGGTCCGGGTGGAACGGCGAAAAGTCTTCGAGCTTTTCCCCCGTACCCATGAATTTAATCGGCACTCCGGTGATGGTTTTCATCGAAAGTGCCGCACCGCCCCGGGCGTCGCCGTCGAGTTTCGTGAGAATGATTCCCGTGAGATTGACGGCTTCGTGGAAATGCTTGGCAACGTTGACGGCTTCCTGCCCGAGCGCGGAGTCTGCAACGAGCAAAACTTCGTCCGGACGCACGCGTTCCCGCAGGCGCTTGATTTCCTCGATCAGCTCTTCGTCGATTTGGAGGCGGCCGGCGGTGTCGAAAATAACGAGATCGGCAGAATTATTGACGGCTTCGCGCAAAAATTTTTCGCCGATGGCGGGAACGTCTTTTGAATCGCGGTCGCAGTAGAACGGCGTTCCCGTGGTTTTGGCAAGTGTTTCGAGTTGGTCGATTGCGGCGGGGCGGTAAACGTCGCACGCGACGAGCGCCGGGCGATAGTTCCCGTGCGAGCGCAGGTAACGGGCGAGCTTTCCGGCGGAGGTCGTTTTCCCGCTCCCGTGGAGCCCGACAAGCATGATTTTGAGCGGACGCGCGGGCGAGAATTGTGTGGAGTTTTCGCCGAGCAGTTTGACGAGTTCGTCGTGAATGATTTTGACCGCCATTTGCCCGGGCGTAACGCTTGCGAGCACGTTTTGACCGAGGCAGGCTTCCTTCACGCGATCGCAAAACTCGCGTGCGACACGAAAATGCACGTCGGCGGAAAGCAAAGCGGTGCGCACATCCGCGAGCGCATCGGCGATGTTGGATTCGGAAATTTTGCCGAGCCCGCGCAAATTGCGCAGCGCGTTAGTCATTCGGTCGGTCAGATTTTCAAACATGGGGGAAGATGAAACAACATTCCGCCCGCAACCGCAACGGGATATTAGCGCCGAAACGGAAAACGCGACAGGCGAACGCGGAAAGCACCCGTATTTTTCGTTGCGCGGGAACGGCGGAGTTGGTGAAATTTTGCCGATGGCACCTCTTTTTAATTGGCTAAAAAAACGCGCAGGCGGAGTCCTGTTGCACCCGACCGCGCTCCCGTCTGCACAAGGAATCGGAACTTTCGGAAAAAGTGCATATCGGTTTGTGGATTTTCTGGCGGAATGCCGCCTCGGGCTTTGGCAGGTTTGCCCGCTCGGACCGACAGGCTTCGGCGACTCGCCCTACCAATGTTTTTCTTCGTTCGCGGGCAATCCGTATCTGATTGATTTCGAATCGGTCGCCGAAGCGGGGCTACTCGACTCAAAAGACCTCGACCCCCTGCGTGCGCTCCCGCGGGAACGCGTGGATTACGGAACGCTCTGGGCAACGTTTTTCCCCGTTTTGAAAAAAGTTTACGAAAACGTAAAAAAGAATCCGCAACTTCTGAAAAAGTTCGGAGATTTCGATGCGTTTCGTTCAAAAAATCATGACTGGCTCGAAGGCTACGCACTCTATTCCGCGCTAAAAAATCACTTCAAGGGAAAGCCGTGGTACGAGTGGCAGCCCGTCGCCCGCAAATTTACCGCCGCCGTTAATTACGAGTGGCCCGCGAGCGTGCGCGCCGATGTTGAAATGTTCGAGACCGCGCAGTTCCTCTTTTTCGCACAATGGAAAGCGCTTCGCAAATACGCGTTCGAGCACGGCGTGCAAATCATCGGCGACACTCCGATTTTCGTCGCACTCGACAGCGCGGACGTTTGGCAAAATCCGGAAATTTTCCAACTCGACAAAAACGGCGCGCCGACCGCCGTCGCCGGAGTCCCGCCGGATTATTTCTCCGCCGACGGTCAGCTTTGGGGAAATCCGCTCTACGACTGGAATGCGCTCGCCAAAACGCGCTACGGCTGGTGGCTCCGCCGCCTGCACGCCAATTTCGAGCTTTACGATATCGTTCGCCTCGACCACTTTCGCGGATTTTACGATTACTGGCGCATTCCCGCCGACGCTCCGACCGCAAAAACCGGACACTGGGCGCTCGGTCCCGGTCTTGATTTTTTCAAAACGATTCAAAAAACACTCGGCGACGTTCAGCTCATCGCGGAAGACCTCGGCGACATGAACGACGGTGTGCGCAAACTCCTCGCCGACACCGGCTTGCCCGGCATGGCGGTGCTCCAATTCGCGTTCGGCGGCGACGCCTCCAACCTTTACCTCCCGCACAACATCAACGCCAACACGATTGTGTATCCGGGAACGCATGACAATAACACCTGCGTCGGTTGGTACAACGCCACCGGAGAGCACACACGCGACCACTTCCGCCGATACTTCTGGACGGACGGGAACGCGCCGCACTGGACGCTCATCAACGCCGCATTCAAAGCGCACGCCAAAATCGCCGTTATCGCGATGCAGGACATTCTCGGACTCGGCGAAGAAGCGCGCTTCAACGAGCCCGGCACCGCTCAGAAAAACTGGCAATGGCGCCTCACCGACGCACAGTTCGACGATGCCTTCCGCAACCACGCGGGAACGATTCGAGACCTCGCCGAACTTTCAGGAAGAGCGAAATAGCACCGCGTGATTTCAGTCAGGCAATCCCCCGTTCACGGGAACGGCGTTTTCGCGACGGAAAACATTTCGGCGGGAACGCTCGTTTGCGTTTACGGCGGGGAACTAATTTCCTCCGAAGAAGCCGAGAGGCGGAGCGAAGCGCGCACGAAAGCCGCGCCCGATGCACCGATTTACATTTTTGAAATCGACGAAAATTTCTGTATCGACGCAACGAATACAGGAACGGAAAACCCGGCGCGATTTATCAACCATTCCTGCAACGAAAATTGCGAAGCCGTTTGGAATGCGCGGGAACGCCGGCTCGAAATCCGGGCGCTTCGCGAAATTCTTTCCGGCGAAGAATTGTCCTTCGATTACGGATTCGGACTCGTCGGATTTTTTGAACATCCCTGCCGTTGCGGGAGCGCGAATTGCGCGGGCTACATCGTCGCCCGCCCGCTCCGCCCCGCTCTTTTCCGAAAGCGGGCAAGAATGAGAAATTAGGAATCAGGACGAACCGGGAAGCGATTCTCCTGTAAACAAAAACGTTCCCGCAAAAAACCTGCGGGAACGTTTTTGTTTTTCGGATTTTTAAAATCCGGATTAGAACGATGCCTTGTCGAGGAGATCGCCGAGAGAGCCGAAGCCCTTGTCGTCGGACGCCGTCGAGGTCGTCTGCGGAGCGCTGTTGCGGTCGCCGTTGCCGCGGATGCGGTCGTAGGCGCGGATTTCCGCCTGGAGCTGCGCAGAGTCGTAGTTCGCCGCCTTGATCGAAAGACCGATACGACGATCGTCCTTGTCGATTTTGATAACGCGGGCAGAAACTTCCTGACCGATTTTGAGAACATCCTTGATCTTTTCGACGTGTTCTTCGCCGATCTGAGAGATGTGAACGAGACCGTCGATCGCGTCTTCGAGTTCGATGAACGCGCCAAACGCCGTGATCTTCGTAACCTTGCCGGAAACGATGTCGCCGATGTGGAACTTGCGATCCACGTCTGCCCACGGGTCATCCTGCGTCTGCTTCATACCGAGAGCGATGCGCTGCTGGTCGACATCGACATCGAGAACGATCGCTTCGACTTCGTCGCCCTTCTTGAGCATTTCGCCCGGGTGGTTGATGCGGCGAGTCCAGCTCATGTCGGAAACGTGAACCATACCGTCGATACCTTCTTCGAGTTCGACAAACGCGCCGAACGTCGTGAGGTTGCGAACCTTGCCGTGAACGCGGGCACCGACCGGATAGTTGTGGCGGACCATATCCCACGGGTTCGGGTCGAGCTGACGGATACCGAGAGAGATTTTCTGTTCTTCCTTGTTGATGCCGAGGATAACAGCGTCCACTTCCTGACCGATTTTGAGAACGTCGCTCGGCTTCGCGATGCGCTTCGTCCAGGAAAGTTCCGTGACGTGGACGAGACCTTCAACGCCCTGTTCGATTTCGACAAACGCGCCGTACTGAACGAGGTTGACGACCTTGCCGTGCACCTTCGCGCCGACCGGGTATTTCTTTTCGATGGATTCCCACGGGTTCGCCGTGCACTGCTTGAGCCCGAGCGAAACGCGTTCGCGGTCGCGATCGACTTCGATGATCATGACGTTGATTTCTTCGCCGATGGAGAGAACTTCCTTCGGGTGAGAAATGCGACCCCAGCTCATATCGGTGATGTGGAGAAGACCGTCCAACCCGTCGAGATCGATAAAGGCACCGTAGTCCGTGAGGTTCTTGACGATACCGCGACGGATGTCGCCCGGCTTGATTTCGTCGAGAAGCGCGCGGCGTTTTTCGTTGCGCTGTTCTTCGATGAGTTCGCGGCGGGAAATGACGATGTTCTTGCGGTCGAGATTGATTTTCAGGACCTTAAAGTCGTAGGTTTGACCGATGTACTGGTCGAGGTTCTTCGGCGGCTGAACGTCAATTTGCGAAGCCGGAAGGAACGCGTCGATGCCCATCGAAACGATGAGACCGCCCTTGACCTTCGCCTTGACGCGACCCGGAAGGATGGAGCCTTCCTTGCATTCGGCGACGATGGTTTCCCAGTTCTTCTTCTGTTGCGCTTTGTCGTAGGAGATGACGGGAGCGCCGTTACGGTCTTCGGTTTTTTCGAGATAGACTTCGATCTCGTCGCCGATCTGAACTTCAGAGATGTCGGCGAATTCACTTGCGGGAACGACCCCTTCGGATTTACCGCCAATATCGACGACGACGTCGTTCTGGCGAATTTCGATAACCGTGCCTTTGATGATCGAGCCCGGCGTGAGCGTTCCGAAGCTGCTTTCAGCGAGCAGCTGCTCCATTAAGGATGACATTATTGTTTTAACTTTCTTTATCTGCGAAAACCGCGTGTTCCCGCAGGGTTGGTTGTTTCTTTTTCCTTCCCGACCGAACACCGCGCCCGATCTGCAAAGAAAGGAAGCAAAAATTCTGGACTATTCTTGACAGGATGTAAATTGAAAATTAACAAGACACAAAGCCGCCCGAAGCGGTCGAACGGGCAGAAAGCGGGCATTTTGAAAAAAAACAAAAAAAAGCCTGCGAAGCCTTTGTTTATGCGGCTTTGCGGGCGATTTGGATACAAAAATGGTGGAGACGATGAGAATCCATAAATCCGCATAAATACTGCGATTAATTTTTCATTACAAAGATATTACAAAAAGTCTTGCAAGGGCATAGGCGGGCGTATACGGTCGAAATATGGCAGAAAAACGCGTAAAAGTTGGAAAGGAGTTTGAACACGTTCCCGCCGTCAAAACGGGGCGCGGTTGGCTTGGATTAGAGAAAGGCAAAACAGCAAGTGTTCGATTCAGTAAGACGCACAAGAAACTGCAACTTATCGAAAAACTTTCTAACGGCAAGGAACGGCGAACGCTTTTTCCCGTCGAAGAATACGCAAAGGCGAATGAAGCCGCCCGCAATGCCAACAGGATAGGCGAACAGGCGGGCAAGGGTTTCGGTTCGCTCCGAAAGGAAGAAGAAGCCGCGTTGAAGATTTGGCGGGAATTTGTCGACGAGAGACAGGCGGCGGGCGCGGCGGCGCGCAACCTTGCGGATATTATGCGCGAAATTGTCGAAAAGGAGCGAGAGCAAGAGCAAACGCCGATGTTTTCGGACGTTGCCGCGCAGTTTTTGGACTATAAGGAGCGGCGCGGGTGTTGGTCGGAAAACGTGCGGGCAAGGCATTTCAAGCAGGTTTCACTTTTGGCGAAAGCTCCCGCGTTTATCGCCGGGAATGGCAAAAGCAAAACCCTTTCGGAAATTACGCCGCAAGACGCGGAAAAGGCAATTGAACAAAGCGTTTCGACGCGCCGCAAGGGAACGGCAATTTCTGACGCTACGCGCTCTCATTGGCAAAAGACAGTAAAGGAAATTTTCGCTTGGTGGTATGGCTCGGCAAATGTTGACCGCCCGCAGGCTCTGCAACTGAAAAACCCGCTCCGGAACTACGAAATTGTTTCCGTAAAAAATTTGGAAGAACCCGAAATTATGACGGTTGCGGATTCGCGGGCGTTGCTTGCTGATTTATGGAAGTATGACCGCGCCGCCGTCCCCGCTGTTGCCGTTCAAATGTTTTGCGGCGTTCGCAATGCGGAAGCGGCGCGGGTTAAGTGGAAGGACTTGCGCCGGGAAGCCGCAATGCTCTATTTGGCGAAAGCAATCACTAAGACAACGCAAGCCCGCAATGTGCCGATTCCTGAAAACTTGGCGGCATGGCTCGACGCTTTCGCGACGGAAAACGGTGTTCCCGCGCCCGATTCGTATTTAATCGGCGTTCCCGTTTCCGATTCACTTCCTGCAAACATACAGGAGCGCCGCCGTCTTGCTTTCATTCAGCACGCATTAGAGCGGGCTATCAAGCGCACGGGAATTTCTAAGCCCGAAAACGCTTTTCGGCATACTGCAATTTCTGCGATGTGCGTTTTGCACAATGAATTTTTGGCGGCGCAATGGGCAGGGCATGACCGCAAAATTCAAGGCGAATTTTACAAAGCGGCGATGAGCAAGCCCACCGCTCAAGACTATTTCGGGATAATGCCGCCGACAGGCGACGGCAGGGCGATAGCGTTTGACCGTTCCCGCGCCGGAAAGGCGGCAGGAATCGACGCAAGCGAGCAAGCCGGGGAAAGTATCGACCCGGAAGCCGGAAGCGTTCCCGCGAGCGCATAAGGCAAAACCGCGCCGGCGGTTAAAATCCGTCTCTTTCCCCGTTTCCGCCCGGTCAACCTAAGCCGGGCGGCTTTGCGGCGTAAAGGTTCATCTTTCTCGTTCCCTTTTAGTCAATGGACTTAGTTAAGTCAGGGATTGAAACCCCGTTCCGCGTGAGCGTATAGGAGAAATAAAGCCCCCTTTTCGCTTTGTTTTTCGTTCGCCTTACGGTCTCAATTTTAGCGGCGAAAAAATCGCCGTCAATACTATTCACAGAGTTGTTCACAAGGTTGTTCACAAAGGGGCGAAAAATGCCGCGTGCGTATCCGTTGGCGTATCCGTTAGCGTATCCGCGCGCGTGTCCGCTCGTGGTGTGCGATTTGTTGAATTTATGCGGGTTAGAAGCGATTTTGAAAGCGCATAATAAATAATAAATGATAAATGATAAAAAAAACTAAATAAAAAAAAGAAAAGGGAATCACGGGAACGCGTTAACGTTTCCCGGTGAATAATTGAGTTTCCGGACACGCTTCCGGCTTTTCGGGAAAACGGATTTAAAGGAACGTTTTCGGGTAGCAATCGGAATTTTGCAGTAAATGCGATTCCGTGAGAGCTACTTATCGGCAAATCCGAGGCTTAGAGAGCAAGGAATCTTTTAAAAAATCTTTCTTTTCCGCGTTTGGTCACGCATCGACAAAGTTTTTCGCACAAGGCGGGAAAATACCGAGATGCACACTAAGGCAAAAACGCGCATCCTTTATCTCTAAAAAAATCAATTTAGGAAAATTTTTGAAAAAAGCGTTCGCGCCGCATAAATAAAGTGATTGCGGGCGATTTTCGGCGAAAAACAAATCAATAAAATATTGATTTGTTTTTTATTTATAGAGATGAATTTGAAAATTTACACTACAAGAAAAGAACTTTGCGCCGTGTTCACTGTATCGGAAAGAACGGTTTTCCGGTGGTTGCGTGAGGGTTGCCCTTGCGTGAGAATCGGCAAGGGCGGGAAAGGCGACGCGCGTTTTAAGGTTTCGGAAGTCGAAGAATGGCTTATTCGCCGAACGGAAGTTTCGCAAAGATGAACGGGAATGCCATAGACTGGAAAACGCTTTACGCGCTCTCGCGGCTGTTTGACGAAATAGGCTATCCCGCCGAAAAAATTCTCATAGCAATGAAAGACGCGAGCGAATACAACGGCGGAAAGCAACAAAACGGCGAACTTAGAGGCACAAAAACGCAACTCGCCCGCGCCGTAGGTTGTAAGCCCGAAACCGTCGTAAACATTTGGGAACGCCTCTTGCGCCTCGAAAACGGCGGGCATGAGCTTTTGCGTGCGGAAAGGAACGAGGAAAACCCGAAAGAACTTTGCTTTCAAAGCGAACAAGCCCGGAACGCTCTCGCCGCAATGTTTGAAAAACGACAAGGCAGGATTCAGCGGCGCGATGCCCGTAAGTCTGCGCGGGAACACAGGGGGCGCGACGAAAACGCCGTTCCCGCTCCTGCCGTTGCGCGAGACGAACACAACCCCGCCCGCACCGCTCCCGCCGCCGAAAACTGCGATTCCCGCGCCGCACAGCTCGACCGTCTCAAACGGCAACGAAACTACTTTCGTAGTCTCGGTGATTCCCTTTCCCGGGAACGCGCCGCCGAAATCGAAAAACAAATTCAAAACTTGGAAAGCGCGCCCGCCGCCGATTTTGAAAACATGCTCGCCTCGCTTGGTATTTGCGGAAACGATTCCGAAACAGAAACAGCTGTTCCCGCAACATAAAGGCGGCAAATTCCCGTCGCACGCAACTTCCCGTTCCCGAAACGTTCTTTCGTTCCTGTGTCCGTTTCTCCCGTTCGCTTGCCGCGAGCGGGCTTTTTTATGCAACCCCCGTCGTTTTGTTCCGAAAAAATCGCTCTGCAATCCGCTTAAACAAAAGGAATTCGCTTGGTTTTTGTAAATTTTTTGTAAATTCGAGCGACTTTTTCGTCAAAACCTTACATTTCCCGATTACAAGATTTTTGCCTCTTGTTGCCCTGTGTTGTATATTCTAAGCGGAAAGCACGCTAAAAAATCGATTACAAAAAAATTACAAAATCTTTTGCAAGGAAAGGGCATTTTTAGGCAGTTTCGGGCATAAAATAGGCATTTTGCAAAAACACGAAAAAGCCCGCAAAGCCTTTTTTTTATGCGGCTTTGCGGGCGATTTTGATACAAAAATGGTGGAGCCAATCAGGATCGAACTGACGACCTCTTCAATGCCATTGAAGCGCTCTACCAACTGAGCTATGACCCCAAAAGAGAATGGGGAGAATGAAATATTTTTTCGTCCGGTGCGTCAATAGAGAATTTTCTTAGGGTTTGTCAGACGGAAATTTTTTCCGGCGACGCTTGGGAGGTTGGCGGGAACGTCCGTCCAACGAAAAAAAAAGCAAAAAGGAGATTTATGTGCACAGCCGTTTCTTTTAAGACGAAGAATCATTATTTCGGGCGCAATTTGGACCTGGAATATTCCTACGACGAAACCGTGACGATTACGCCGAGGAATTTTCCGTTCAAGTTTCGTCATGTCGGCGATTTGACTACGCACTACGCGATTATCGGCGTGGCGTATGTGGCGGAAAATTATCCGCTTTATTACGATGCGGTGAACGAAAAGGGGCTCGGGATCGCGGGGCTGAATTTTGCCGGAAACGCGGTGTGGAGTCCGTTTGTTGCGGGGAAGGACAATGTTACGCCGTTTGAGCTGATCCCGTGGATACTCGGGCAGTGTGCGAGTGTTGACGAGGCGCGGGAACGCCTCTCGCGCGTGAATGCGCTGAACGAAAATTTTTCGGAAAAACTTCCGCTTTCGCCGTTGCATTGGTTGGTCGCCGATGCGGAAAAATCGCTCACGGTCGAGTTTTTGGCGGGCGGTTTAAAACTCACCGAAAATCCGGTCGGCGTGCTGACAAACAATCCACCTTTTGAGTTTCAGTTGCTCAATCTTGCAAATTATATGCAGACATCGCGCGAGCCGATCCGGAACACGTTGGCGCCGGAACTGAAGCTGGATGCGTACAGCCGCGGAATGGGCGCGTTCGGTTTGCCGGGGGATTTGTCGTCGGCTTCCCGTTTTGTTAAAGCCGCGTTCACGAAATTGAATTCGGTGTGCGGGAACTCGGAGGCGGAAAGCGTCAGTCAGTTTTTCCACATTTTGGGCTCGGTAGACCAGCAAAAAGGCTGCGTGCATCTCGGCGGGGACAAATACGAAATCACGATTTATTCGTCGTGTTGCAACACGGAAACAGGCGTTTTCTACTACAGAACGTACGGGAACAGCCGTCTTTCCTGCGTCGATATGCACCGCGAAAATTTAAACGGGAACGAGCTTGTTTCGTATCCGCTGATCAAGGAGCAGAGTGTGCGCCTGCAAAATGGCGGCGACATGGACGAATGTGTTCCGCTCTGTTGCGAAGCGTAAATTTCGCCGTTAATCGCGGTATGTGTAGCCGTGGCAGAGCGCGGCGGCTGCGGCATCGGACTCGTCAAAGGGCAGTTCTTTGGCGAGTTTCAAAATTTGTTTCGTCATGCCGGCGACTTGCGATTTCTGCGCGCGCCCGAAGCCGACGATAGCTTGTTTGATGCGCAACGGCGGATATTCAAAAATCTTTCTCCCGAGAACGGATGCCGCCGCAATCGCCGCTCCGCGCGCAGCACCGAGCACTTGCGCCACTTTAAAATTGTTGACGTAAATCGTCTCTTCGAGCGCAACGTGGCGCACGGGAAAATCTTCGCAACAATCGGCGCAGAGCTTGTAAATTTCACCGAGGCAAGTTGCGAGCGAAACATCGCGCGCGATTTTCAGCGTTTTTGAAAAATGCAGCTTCGGCTCCGCCCCCGGTGCAAATTCCACGACGGCAAAGCCGCTCCCGCGCAAGCTCGGGTCAATGCCCAGCACAAAGCCGGAGTAGGGCAGGCGCGCTCCCGGAATAATCGGCGGGAGCGAGGTCGCGCCGTTCCCGCGGGAACGCGACATCTGCGCGTGCGAACCGTCGCTTTTTTCAACGGTTCCGGAGAGGATTTTTTGTGTCCAAAGACTGCGGGAGCTACGAGCCACAAGATGTAGATTGATAATTAATAATTGATAGCGGATAGTTTTTTTTTGCCGAAAGCAAAAATACGGTAATCACCTGTTACCGCTCACAAGTCACCAAAACTTATCCACTATCAATTATCAGTTTTTTTTACGCAATCATTGCGCCGTCGCAACGCACTTTTTTGCGGAAAAGCTCAAGCAGTTGCGCGGTCAGCGGTCCGCATTTGCCGGAACCGATTTTGCGACCGTCGAGTTCAACGACGGGAACGACTTCAGCGGCGGAGCCGGTGATGAACGCTTCGTCGGCGTTCCAAATGTCGTAGCGCGTCATGTCGGTTTCGATCACGGGAATTCCGAGTTCCCGCGCACATTCCATCGCCGCCGAACGCGTGATGCCGATGAGCAGACCGGATGCGGGAGCGGGCGTGATGAGTTTGCCCTTGTGGATGATGAAAATGTTGTCACCGGAGCATTCCGCGACGTTGCCTTGGTCGTTGAGAAGCAGGCATTCGTCATAGCCGCAGTTGAGGGCTTCGATTTTCGCGAGAATGTTGTTCAGATAATTCAGCGATTTCACCATTGGCGGGAGCGCGGCAACGCTCATGCGGCGCGTCGGGACGGTGATGAGCTTGATTCCGTTCGTGTATACTTCCGGTGGATACAGTTTGATCGAATCCGCAATGATAATCATCGACGGGTTGGCGCAGTTGCGCGGGCTGAGCCCGAGGTCTCCGACGCCGCGCGTGATGACGGTGCGAATGTAGCCGTTGGCGACGCCGTTGCGGCGGCAGGCCTCGATGTGCGCTTGGGCGATTTCTTCGCGCGACCACGGAAGGTCGAGCGCGATGGCTTTTGCCGAATACTCGATGCGTTCGAGGTGCGCGTCGAGCTTGAAGATGCAGTTGTCGTAAACGCGAATGCCTTCAAAGAGGCCGTCTCCGTAGAGCAGGCCGTGATCGAAAACGGAAATTTTCGCGTCTTCTTTCTGGTAAAATTTTCCGTCGATGTAAACTTCCATAAGTCTCTCCATGGAATCACTCCCCCCGCGGGAACGCAAATTTCTTTTCGCTGCGGATTTTTTCGAGGACGAGGCTCGTAAATATCCGAAAACCGAGAAAACGCCGCTCGTGCGGAGGGAGATGCGTCCGACTCTCGCCGATTACAAAAATTTCGTAAATTTTTCTGCAAGGAAAGGGCGTTTTTAGGCAGTTTTGGGCATAAAATAGGCATTTTGCAAAAACACGAAAAAGCCCGCGAGCCTTGTGTTTATGCGGCTTGCGGGCTGTTTTGAAATGGTGCCCAAGAGGGGACTTGAACCCCTATGCCTCGCGGCACAGGTACCTGAAACCTGCGTGTCTACCAATTTCACCACCTGGGCAAATTTTCCGAAGCGGGAACGCTTCAAAAGAGCCTCAAAGGAAATGTGATTTCTCCGGTGCTGTCAAACTCAAAGGGGATTTTGCCTTTGTTTGACTCGAGGTACGGTATCTTTTTCTTCAGGAAAATCATAAAGTTTACTTTAGGAAAGAAATTTGCTTTAATTTGTAATTATTACAAAATTATGAATAAGGAAGAATTAAAGAATGCGGCTGCCCGATATCATGCGTTCCCGTGTGCGGGAAAGCTCGAAGTGCTTCCGACGAAAGCCTGTTTCGACCAAGCGGATCTGACACTCGCCTATACGCCCGGCGTGGCTGAGCCGTGTCTTGAGATTCGCGATGATCCGGCAAAAGCTATGCTTTATACCGGGCGTGGAAATTTGGTCGCTGTTGTTTCTAACGGAACGGCCGTGCTCGGGTTGGGCAACATCGGAGCGCTTGCCGGCAAGCCGATCATGGAGGGCAAGGGGCTGCTTTTCAAGGCATTTGCGGATGTTGATGTTTTTGACCTCGAACTTGCGGCGAAGACACCGGACGAAATCGTTTCCTGCGTCAAAATGCTTGAGCCGACTTTCGGTGCCGTCAATTTGGAAGATATCAAGGCTCCGGATTGTTTCGAAGTGGAAGACCGTCTGAAAAAAGAAATGAATATTCCCGTGTTTCACGATGATCAGCATGGAACGGCCGTGATCACGGGGGCTGCGTTGCTCAATGCTGCTGAGTTGACGGGGCGGGACCTCCCGTCGATGAAAGTCGTCGTCAGCGGCGCGGGAGCGGCGGCGATTGCGTGTTCCCGTTTTTACGTTTCGCTTGGCATCCGCCGCGAAAATATTTTTATGTTCGACTCGAAAGGGTTGATTCACGAAGGCCGCGAAGATTTGCACTCGACGAAAGTCTATTTCGCGCAAAAACAGCCGCAAACAATGGCGGAAGCGCTCACGGGAGCGGATTTGTTCCTCGGGCTTTCCCGAAAAGGTTTGCTCACGCAGGATTTGGTCAAACTCATGGCGCCTTCGCCGATTATTTTTGCCTGTGCGAATCCCGAGCCGGAAATTACGTACGAAGATGCGAAAGCCGCCCGCCCGGACTGCGTTATGGGCTCCGGACGTTCGGATTGGCCTAACCAAATCAACAACGTTTCGTGCTTCCCGTTCCTTTTCCGCGCGGCTCTCGACGTGCGCGCCACGCAGATTAACGAGGAAATGAAAATCGCCGCCGCCCGTTCACTCGCCGCGCTTGCGCGCGAGCCTGTTCCTGCAGATGTTGTTGCTGCGTACGGCGGGGAAAACTTCGTTTTCGGAGAAAATTATCTGATTCCGAAACCGCTTGATCCGCGTATTCTCGAATGGGAGGCCCCCGCCGTCGCGAAAGCTGCAATGGAAACGGGTGTTGCCCAAGTGCAGATTCCGGATCTGGATGCTTATCGCACGGCGTTGCGGGAACGTCTCGAGGCTGCGCGCGCCCGTATCCGGGTAAACATCCGGAAGTAAAAATCCGGCACACGAAAATAAAAAGCCTCTCCCGCGCAAAAAGGGAGGAGCTTTTTTTATTTTTGTTATAGTAAAACGGCTTCTCCGAGATTCGGAATTGCGGAGCGAATGCCGAAGCGAACGAAAATTTTCTGCGAAAGCGCTTCGCGTTGTCTGCGTTCCCCGTGAACAATGATGACTCGCGGGCGTTTCGCTTTTTTTTCCGCAATCGGAGCCAACCAACGCAACAAATCCGTTTGTCCCGCGTGTGCGGAAAATCCTCCGAGCGTGTAAACTTTTGCGCGTACGCCGATTTCTTCTCCGTAAATGCGTACGCGTTTTCTGCCTTCGGCGAGCAGGCGTCCGAGAGAGCCTTCCGCTTGGAAGCCGCAAATGAGCAGGGTGGTTTCCGGTTTCCAAAGGTTGTTTTTCAAGTGGTGGAGGATGCGTCCGCCGTTGCACATACCCGCTCCCGCCATGATGATGCAGGGGCCTTCGATGTCGTTGAGCGCGCGGGATTCTTCGCCCGTTTTGCAAAGTTTGATTCCGGAAAGGGCGGTTGCGATTGCGCGCGTTCTCGCGTATTCGGCCGCTTCGGTATCGTAAAGCTCCGTGTGCTTGAAATAGAGCGCAGAAGCCTCAATCGCCATCGGGCTGTCGAGGTAAATGGGGATTTTCGGAAGTTTGTTTTCCTTAAAAAACTCGCCTAAGTGATACAGGAGTTGTTGGGCGCGCCCGACGGCAAAGGTCGGGATCAGCACTTTCCCGCGCTTGGCGATGGCGTGCTGCAACAAATCGTGAAATTCGTTCAGCGTCGATTGCAAATCCCGATGGTCGCGGTCTCCGTAAGTCGATTCGATGAAAACTGCGTCGAAATTCGCGTCATCGATTTTTTTTGCGTCGCGCAAAATCGGTGTGTCGGGTTGCCCGAGGTCTCCGGAAAACAGGAGGGATTTTTTCACGCCGACGTCGTTTACCGTCAGTTCTACGCTTGCCGAGCCGAGCAAGTGTCCGGCTTCGACAAGTTTTACTTTCATACCCGGAGCCACTTCAAATACTTCTTCGTAAGGCACCGGGGTCAGTAACGGGAACACGCGCTTTACGTCTTCGGTTGTGTAAAGCGGTTCCACGAGTTTTTTCAGCGCGCGGGAACGCCGTCGGTTCTCGCGTTCGGCATCGGATTCCTGTATGTGGGCCGAATCGAGCAAAATCAGTTTTGCCACTTCGATTGTCGCCTGCGTTGCGTAAATTTTTTTGGAAAAACCGCCTTTGACAAGGAGCGGCAGGCGACCGCTGTGGTCGAGGTGCGCGTGAGTCAGAATCACCGCATCGAGTTTTTCGATAGGAATCCCGACGGGGATTCGGTTTGCCGAAGCGGCAGTGGAGAAACCTTGGAAAATTCCGCAATCGATGAGAATTTTCGATTTTTTGGAATCCACAAGAAAACAGGAGCCGGTCACTCCGCCGGCAGCGCCGTAGGGTATTACTCTCATGTCGGGGATTGTAGCACTACGGCTCCTCAAATGGTAGTTGAAAGTGGAGTCAAATCAGAGGATGTCTTGCAGGGTGTGGTTTTCAAATTCGTTAATGAATTTTTGAAGTGCGTTACGGGAAATTTTTTTCAGGGCACAATGTTGTTTTTGAAGCGGGCATGCGGAGCAGGAGTTGTAGCACATGAGGAGATTCATGTTTTCTTCGGCAAGCAGGAGCACGTCGCTCAAAACGATGTTTTGGGGTTCGTCTCCGAGAAAGAGTCCGCCGGTGCGCCCCTTGGCGGATTTGACGTAGCGGTTGGCGGCGAGCCTGCAGATGACTTTTTTCATGTGGTTGTGCGAAGTTTCGAGTTGAGTGGCAAGCTCTTCAATGGTGCAACGCTTGTTCCGGTTGCGTGCAAGGTAAATCAATGCCCGGAAGGAATAGTCGGTGAATTTTGACAGTTGCATGGTGTGTTCCCGTGAGGATTCTTCACGGGAAACTTTGCGCTGTATTTTCCCCCTAATCAACCACGAAAATCTGCAAACGAAAATAAAAAGTATATTTTGCTTGCACATTTTTTGTTCGTTCTCAAAATAGGGCACAATTTTTAACTCGAAGACATAACGAACATTAAAAACAGGAAAAGAAAATGTTGGATCAAAAAACAATCGAACTCGTAAAAAGCACTGTTCCCGCGCTCAAGCAGCACGGAACGACAGTTACTCAAACGTTTTACAAAAATATGTTTGAGCAGAACCCGGAAGTGAAACCGATGTTTAATATGGCAAAGCAGGCGTCGGGCGCGCAACCTAAGGCGCTTGCGATGGCGGTGCTCGCGGCGGCGCAAAATATCGACAACCTTGGGGCTCTCGCTCCCGTCGTGAAGAAAATTGCTGACGTGCACTGCGATTGTCTGGTCAAGGAAGAGCATTATCCGATTGTCGGGAAGCATCTTCTTGTTGCGATTAAGGAGGTTTTGGGCGATGCTGCGACGGACGAAGTCATTGAGGCTTGGCGCAAGGCGTACTCTGTGATTGCACGTGTTTTCATCGATGCCGAAAAGGAAGTTTACAAACAACGCGGCGTAGCAATTTAAGTTGCTTCACCCCGGGCTCTCCCGCTCTTTTCGGGCGGGAGAGCTTTTTTTATCCGCGTTTTGGCAGAGAAAATCTTTGCGTTCCCGTGTGGGACGGGGCAAAATCGCCATTTTTATTTTTTATGTCAATTTCTTACACAGAACTTGCAAACGCAGTCGTGCAGAAGATGCCGGTCTACGAGCCCGGAAAGCCGATTGAATACGTTGCGCGCGAATTCGGCTTGGAGCCGGATTCCATCGAAAAAATGGCGTCGAACGAAAATCCTTTCGGCGCGTCTCCGAAAGCGGTGGCGGCGGCGCAGGCGGCGCTTGCGGAGATCAATATGTATCCGGACGGCGGGACGATTTTGCTCCGCGACCGTTTGTCGAAATTCTGGGGTTTGGCGCCGGAACAGTTTTTCATCGGGAACGGCTCGAACGAGGCGTTGATGATTCTCGGGCAAACGTTTCTCAATCCGGATTGCGAAGTCATTTACGGCGAGCAGGCGTTTGTCGTTTATAAAATTATGACGACGCTGGCGGGAGCGAAAGCCGTTCCCGTGGCGATGCCGAATTACTGCACGGATTTGGATGCGATGCGCGCTGCCGTGACTGAGCGTACTCGCATGATTATCATTACCGAGCCGAACAATCCGCAGGGTACGGCGAGTGATCCCGAGGCATTAATCGCGTTTGCGAAAAGCCTGCCGGAGCACGTGATTCTCGTGGTGGACGAGGCGTACGCGGAGTTTTCCTCGAAGGCGGCGGATCTGCGTCCGCTTATTGCCGAGGGGCGCAAAATCGTTTGCACGCGCACGTTTTCCAAGCTCTACGGCTTGGCAGGTTTCCGCATCGGTTATATGTACGGCTCGTCGGAAGTTATCGGGCTGATGAATCGAGTGCGTCAGCCGTTTAACGTGAATTTGCCGGCACAGGCGGCTGCGATGGCAGCGCTCGACGACACGGAATTTGTCGAAAAAACTTTGCGCGGGAACGCCGAGGGCATCAAAACGCTCTACGCCGGATTTGAAAAACTCGGACTGCGTTACGTTCCGACGCAGACGAATTTTATTCTCGTTCACGTGGGACCGAACGCGGGAACGGTTTTTGTCGAACTCGAAAAGCGCGGCGTGATTGTGCGTCCGATGAAAGGTTACGGTATGCCGGAAAGCCTCCGCATCACAGTCGGTACTCTGGCGCAGAACGCGAAGTTACTCGCGGCGCTCGAAGCGATTCTGAACGCGTAACCGTTTTTGTTTTTTGAAAAAATTTAATTTCTTAACCCAACACCTTAATTTTTTACCATGATCGGTTTTTTCCAAAATTCAATGGCGAAGCACCACCGACTGATTTTCGGCGTGCTTCTTGTGTTTATCGTCGTTTCGTTCGTGTTTTACACGGGCTCGGGCAGCGCGGCGGACTTGCTCGGCATTCGCCGCTCGGCGACCGTGATGGGTGTGAACGTCAGCAATTCCGAGGAAACGGCTCCGTACCGCGCGGGCGTTTTGCTCTCGAACGGCGGCCGCCAATACACGGCGCAGGATTTGATTCAGCGCATTTACATGGTGAAAACGGCGGAAGCATTTCAGGTGCCGGAACCGACGCAGGCGCAGCTCAGCGCGTATCTTACTGAGGAAGGTTTTTCTACTGAAGTGCTCGAAAATATCAAGCGAAACTTCGATATTTCCGAAGATATCCTGCGCACGATGATTATTCACAACTGGAAACTTCGCCGGTTCCTGCAAACGTTCGGCAACGTTCCCGCCGTGTTTGAAGCGGATGTTGAGCTCGCGTGGAAGGAAATGAACACGCAGTGGACGGTGGAAATCGCGGAGTTCCCGCGTGAAGCGTGCAACCTTGTCGCCCGCATTCCGGACGACAAGGAGGCGTTTGAAAAAACGCTTTCCGACTATTATGCCGAGCACAAGGAGGATTTCCGCATCTCGGAACGGGTAAAACTTTCTTACGCTAAAATCGTTCCCGCCGCCGACAGCATCGCAAAAATTTCCGACCCGACCGATTTTGAGCTTTCCGCGTTTGTCGCCGGAAAATTTAACGACGATGCCGAAAAAGCCGCCGAAGATTTGAAAACCAATCGTGCGCTTCGCGTTGCGGAATGGAAAAAATCCCAAGCGCTCGATACCGCCGCCGCCGAGCTTTCCAACAGCCTTTACGAAAAACTGCCGACGGACATGATCAACCCGCGCGCGCCGGATTTTGCGGACGCGCTCGCCAAGTCCGGGTTCGGGTTTACCGAAATTCCGGCGTTCCCGCGTGACGAAATTCCGTCCGGCATCGGCGTTCCCGCAGAAATTCTCCAAAGCGTTGCCGCCGGAGGTTTGAACGAAACGCTCTGGCGTACGGACGCGATTCCGGTCGGCGACGCCGTTTATGTCGTTGTTTTCCTCGGAACGGAACCGTCGCGCATTCCCGAACTCAAAGAAGTGCTGGGGGAAGTCACGAACGCGTGGGTCGCGGAAGATAAGGAAAGCCAATATGTCGAGCTCGCCGTTAAGAAGGGCGATGCCCTGCGCAAAAGCGTTGCGGAAGGAAAAACGCTGACGCAGGCGGCGACGGACGCCGGGCTGAAGGTGCAGACTCCGCCGGCGTTTTCGATGCACGGCGTTCCCGAGCAATATCGCGGTGCGGATTTGATCGGCGTGCTCAAAGCCGTTCCCGCAGGCGAAGTTTCTCCGATGATTCCGGTCGGCGACACCGTTATCTTTGCACGCGTGGTTTCCAAGGACGTTCCCGCCATCGACAAAGCCGGCGACGAATTTAAGCAGGTTTGGACGCTCTTCAATCAGCAGACGTCGTGGGAAACGTTCCAAGTGCAACTCTTCGACGGACTTGCGGAGCTTTCCGCCCGGCTCGGTCTCAACAACGAAGAAGAGCAGTAAGCGGTTTCGCTAAACCGTGAATGCACAAAAAAGACAGGCGAGTGATTCGCCTGTCTTTTTTTTTCTGTTTTTATGCGTCGGCTTTTGCGGGCGGTTTAGCCCATTAAGCCGCAGACGAGAACGACGGCGATCCCGACAGGTGCGACAAAGCGGAGGATGAAGCGATACGTTTTGAAGAAGCGCAACGGAATCGTTCCCGCGTTGGAAAGTTCCGCCGCTAAAATCTTTTTGTCAAGATACCATCCCGCGAAAAGCGAAATGAAAATCCCGCCGATCGGCATCATCAGTTTCGCCGTGATGTAATCAAGGAAATCGAAGAAATTGAGTCCGAAAATTACCAGGGAAGTTTCCGAGCCGAGCGAGTAGGAGCAGAGCACGCCGAGGAAAATGACTCCGGCGGAAATCACTGTTACGGCAAACGGGCGCGCGATGCGGTATTCCTGATGAAGAACGGAATTTCCCGCAGAGGATTTGTGCAGGCGGATGGGTTTCGGGAGCGTTACCCGAACTTCTTCGTGAACAAATGCCGTGATGACTTCGAGGAGCGAAATGGTTGAGGTCAGGGATGCCAAAACCAGAAGCAGAAAGAAGAAAATCGACCAGAGCTGGGCGGCGGGAAGCGACTGCAAGAGTTGCGGGATCGCAATGAAGACGAGCCCCGGACCGCCGGCTTTCAGCGTTTCCGCCATGGAGCCCGGATCCGTCGTGAGTGCGAACGCGGCGGGGAAAATCATTACGCCGGCGAGCAGGGCGACGGACGCGTCCAGCGTCGCCATCGTTCCCGCAGTTTTTGCCAGGCGGACATCTTTCCCGAAGTACGACGCGTAGGTCATCAGGCAACCCATGCCGACGGAAAGCGAGAAGAAGCTCTGTCCGAGCGCGTCGGTCAGAATGCGCGCTCCCGCGCTACTTGCATTTTCCAGATTCGGTGCGAAAAGATACGCAAGCCCTTCACCGGCCCCGGGAAGCGTAACTGCGCGGACACAGAGAATGATCATCACGAGGAAGAGTAGGGGCATCATGAGTTTGCTTGCGAGCTCAATGCCTTTTTTCACTCCGAATGCGACAATGCCCGCCGTGCTGATCATGAAGACCGCCATCCAGAAAATTTGCGTTCCCGGGCTGTTGCGCAGTCGGTCAAAAAGTGCGGCAAAATCCTGCGTACGACCGAGTTCTCCCGTAATCGAGAGTGCGAGATATTCCATTGTCCAGCCCGAAACCACCATGTAAAAGCCCATGATGAGGAAGGCGGCGATAATCGCGAAATAGCCGAAGTAGTGGAATTTTTTTCCGGGGGCGAGATTGCGGTACGTTCCCGCGGAGTTGGCTTTGCCCGCGCGCCCGAGAATGAATTCCGCCAACACGATGGGCATCCCGAAAAACGCGACGCATGCCAGATATACAAACACGAAAATCGCACCGCCGTCTTGTGCCGTTTGGCTGGGGAAACGCCAAATATTTCCCAGCCCGATCGCGGAGCCGGCCGTGGCGGCGATAATTCCGAGTTTGGTTCCAAAGGTGACGCGAACTTTTTGATCCATTCAAAAATCTTCTCAATTCTTTTCGGAAAAAGAAAGTTTTTTCACGTTCCCGACTTCGGGAAAACAAGTATTGTGTTGAACACAAAGCATTTTTGGGGCAAAGTTTTGCGCACCAAAGCTATATTTTCTTTATAAAATAAATTACTGAATGGCAGCACCGAAGCAGTTCGGCGGAAACAATAATTCCGCCCGTCCGGGTCAGAACCGCGGATCGTATAATCGAAATAATAACCGCCGGGATATGGGGCCGCGCCGCAACGAGCGCATTCGAGTTCCCGAAATTCGCGTTATCGGACCGCGCGGGGAACAACTCGGAATCATGGCTACGTCGTCCGCGCTTTCCCTCGCGAAGGCACACGATCTTGATTTGCTCGAAATTGCCCCGAATGCTCAGCCGCCCGTTTGCCGTATCGTTGACTACGGAAAGTATCTTTACGAAGAAGCAAAAAAGCAAAAACAGCAGAAGCAATCCGCGACCAAGCTTAAAGAAGTTAAAATGCGTCCGCGCATTGACGAGCATGATCTCATGGTTAAGGTTCGCCGTGCGGAAATGTTCCTTTTCAACGGGAACAAAGTGAAAGTAACGCTCATGTTCCGCATTCGCGAACTCGAACATCCGGAATTCGGTTTTGAAGCTATCCAGCGACTCGTCGAGGCCGTTTCGCACATTGGCGTGCTTGATAGCAAACCGAAGTTACAGGGGCGCGCGATTACGGCGATGCTTTCGCCTGTTGCTCAAGCAAAACGCAAACTCGTCCACAATTCTTCGCCGCTTGAAGATGATGATCTCGGCGAAGATGAAGAAGTCGTCGACGAGGAATAATAACAGCAGGGGGCTTCGAAAAGATTTTGTCGTTTCCGCTTCCCGATTTTCTTCAAAAACCGTTCCCGCAGGAAAACCTCTGCGGGAACGGTTTTTTTTGCCTTCGGAAAGTCTACTGAATTTGTGGATAAATGTTGACGTTTCGGAAAAAGGGAAATGCTATTTCCGACATGATTTACCCCGAACTTCTCAAAAAAGTCGTATTGTCGTGCATTGTTTTTTCATGCGTTCCCGCGTTGCTTCCTGCGGCGGGCACGGAGCCGACAATGAAAATATCCATTTCTTCGACACTTCCCGCTATGGAGGGCGCAGAGCGTGCGGTGCTTTTTAATGCGCGTTCGTCGGAGGGAGAGCAGGATACTATTTTTACGGTTGTTGTAGAAAAGAAACCGATTCCTCGTAAAGAATTTATTCTTGTTGAGCCGCCGACCGTGGTGTGGAAGAGCAACGGAGTTTGGCATGAGTCTGAAGTTTTGGACGAAAAAGGAAGAGTAGATCCGTTCAAGCGTCGAATTTCGTTGAAACAAAAATCGGATTGGGGAAAAGAAGACAGGCTTTCTGCTACAGTCCACTATTATGAAGTGCGGGAGCATCCGCTTCCTACGAATCCGGACGGAAGTCCGGCGGATAACGGTCCTTATTGGCTCGCGTCCGATACAGATTCTCTTATCGCGGTTGCCCCGGAGGTGGAAATAGAAAGTATCACGTTTAACCACATTCCCGGGAACAGCGATAGCGACGGGATAGATTTACGAAGTGATTATAAAGGAAACGACATCGTCGGACCGGAATGGACGCCTGCGGGAACGCAAGCCGTAGCTTATCGAGCGGGCGTCCGCCCGACGGTGAAAGTGAATTTTAAATTGCTTCCGGAGCGCTTGACGCGGGTGAAAGCAAAGGCAACGGAAACCGGGCTTGGGTTAACTTGGGGAATTGCGGAAGCATGGACCGATAGTGGCAATGGACAATTCTCGGGGGTAACATCTGTTTCATCGGAGGTGAACAAAGGCAATGTAACATGGTCGTGGTCTGCCACCGGTTTTAACGGTGTTCCCGTGAGCGGCTGGAATAATTTCCGGAAAACGGAATTTCCCGTCTACAAAATCTTGGACAAACCGCAACTTCCTTGGCAAGAAGGCGCGGGAACGCAAAAACCGTGGATAAAAGCGTTGGATCAAGTTATTTCCGATTGGCGTTGTGCTGGTGCTATAGGTCCGAAGGAGGTGATCGCGCGCTTAACAAAAGCACTTTACGAGAAACCCTATGACCCAAATATTCATTGCCTTGATCGGAAGGGAATTTTTAGCTTTTCAGCTTTTTCTGGAGACGAATCGGTCAACTGCATGGATTCTGCATGCGGATTGACTTCTGCGTGTGCAGTTGTTGGCGTTAAACCGCTTCCCATTCAACATACGGATGTAGGACTCAATTTGCCAAATGGTTACAGATGGGATTATCATTGTTATACAATTTTTGACGGGCACGTCTAT
Organism: Opitutales bacterium; assembly: GCA_017935025.1. Classification (GTDB taxonomy): domain Bacteria; phylum Verrucomicrobiota; class Verrucomicrobiia; order Opitutales; family UBA953; genus Spyradosoma. The sequence goes on from JAGBIL010000010.1 coordinate 115,273, forward strand.
GATAGTTGCCAGATTGTTACGCCTCTGCACTGTGGGACTCCTTCTCTCCTTTACAGAAAAGCTCTCAACGAATCCGAAAATTCAAAAATGCATGTTATTCTAATTAAATCGTTACAATGAATCCCCTTATACGTTGTTTGTTATTGTTAGCAGTGTCTATTTCTTCGCTTTTAGCTGACGATTTGGAAAAGATTCTTTTGGAAGAATCTTCAAAAAAATCATATTTAGAGTGGCAGGAAGATTACATGGATTCGCCTGTCGGTATGAAGAAGAGGAAAATAATCACAGATACGTTTGGATTCCCGAAGAATCTTTCGGAGAAGTCGTGTATCCCTGCAGATGCTTTTTTTGAGAAATTTTGGGGGACATCAAAGGTTCTTGTAACAGAAAAATCAAGAGACGAGGACGGTTTTTTAATTCAAATCTTTTTTGCAGGGGAGGTTTGTACGGATGGCTACCTGTTTCTTAGGGTGACGGACGATCCGGTGAAGACGCTTTCTTCTGTCGTGTCCTTTCACTCTTCAGAGTTTAAGCATTCTTTGTCTGCATTTGAACCGATGGAGATTGGCGGCTTCGGATTACAGACAAAATCCGGTCATTTTTTAGCGTTTATCAGGAAAAATCTCTATGTGGATGTTTGTTTTAAGGTAGACGATAAATTGAACCTTAGAAATCAGTTAATGAACGTTGCTCGTGAAATTGATGCCTTGCTCTGCGGGGAAGCGGAATTTTTGCCGAAAGATGCTCCGGAATTGGCAGAGATACGCAAGGCTTGGGAGCATGAGTTGGAGCGGCACAGGCAGAAGTCCCACGAAGACTATTTAAAGCGCCAGCAGGAATGGATGGCGCAGGAACGCAAAAGAAAAGCGGAAGAGCTGAAAACGCTTTCTCTCGCCCCGACGCACCAGCGAGAAACCTACAAAAACTTGGAGACACGCTTTGAGCTTTTGAAGAATCACTTGAAGCCGCGCCGCGTTCCCGCGGGAACGCGCGACCCGGATGCGTGGAAAAAACTTTCGCTAAAAACGGTAGAGCCGCTTTTCACGAAATACGAGTTTTCGGAAAAAGGAGTCTGGCATCCTTTTAATTTCGGTTTTTCAACGTGGCGTAAGGACAAGGAATTTCTGAAAGTAAAGCCGCGTGGCGTGTCGTTCAGCGTGGAAATAGCACACGCGAAAGATTTTGCGCAAGCGTGGGATTGGGCGCTGTATTTTCGTTTAAAATACAGCGCGGAAACGGAGCAGCGTGCGCGCCTCTCGATGTCGCAACTTGCGCAGGCGACGAATCAAAATGCGTTCCCGCGTCTCGGCGACATCAATATTTCGTGGCGCGGGCGGATGGATTCGTCGTTTCTTCCCGAGGAAGAAACCGCCGAATCGCTAATCATCTTCATTCGGGGGACGACGGTGGTTTGCGTCCGTTCCGAGCGCACGGATTCCTCCGCGCTTCCGCTTGCGCGTCTTTTGGACAAACAGCTTGTCGACGGCACCGCCCTCGAGCCCGACGAATTTTACCTTCCGTCCACATTTTAAAATCTCAAATCCTACTTGCTCTTATGTTTTTTCGCTTCTCAAAAATATTTTCGGTTGTCGGGATTTTCCTGTCGGCTCATGTGTTCGTTTTTGCTTCTGTGTGGGAATCGGCATTTCCGGAGGCTTTGCAGAAGAAATTTCCGGCGCAATTCGTGTTGGCGCTTGAGCGCGGGAACGGCGGCGAAATCTGGCTTGCTACGGAGCGGCAAGGTCTTTTCCGCATGAAAAAAGAAAACGGTGAGTGGACGTGGAAACGCGTTCCCGCCGCGCCGGGTTTTCCCGAAACGGAGCATTTCTACGCACTCTGCCGTGACAAGTTCGGTCGCATTTGGGCAGGAACGGATCGTTGCGGTATCGCAATTTTTGACGGAAAACGTTGGCAAACATTTAATCGCGGGAACGGTTTTCCCGGCGCACGCATTTTCGCGATTGCGAGCTCGCCGAAAAGCGGGGATGTCGCCGTGGCGCATGATTCCGGGCTTTCCGTCTGTTCCGGAAAAACAGGAAAGTGGAAGCACTTCTCCATGCTTTCCGGATTGCCGTCAAACCAGCCGTCGAGTGTTGATTTTGCGGCGGACGGGACGCTCTGGGCGGGTTTCCGGTGCGGCGGGCTCGCGTCGGCTTCGCCGAAAAACTTTTACTCGAAGTGGGAAACTGTTTCCGCGCCGTGGAGTTTCGGCGGAAAAAATAACGTACTGTTTCCCGTGTCGGCGACGGGAACGGGACTTCCGTCCAATTTCGTGAACGGGGTTTGCGCGTTCGGGGAAAACCGAGTGGTGTGCGCAACGGTTTCCGGGCTCGGGTTTTCCGACGGGAACGCCGACGATTGGCGTTTTTTACGCGGGGCGGATTTTCCGAAAAAAGCGGAATTGCTTATCAACGGAAAGCCGGAAACCCTTGAACTTCCCGATGCCGAAACAAAGAAAAAACTTTTGCCGGAAGATTTTTTGACGTATCTGAAACCGACGGCGGACGGGCTGTGGGCGGGAACGCGGCGGCGCGGTTTGGTTTTGCTCGATCCCGAAAACGGTTTTTCGCCAAAGCCGCGCGACGGGCTCGACGCGCGGCAACTGGACGGCGTTTGGGTGCGCTCCGTTTTGCCTATCGGCGGGGAAACTCTGCTTGTTGCGACCTACGGGAACGGTTTGAAAGCAATTCGCGGGAAGGGCGACGGCGTTCCCGAAATTTTGAAAAACGAAAGTGAAAAAGCCCCGCCGTTGGATTTTTCCCCGATTTCTGAAGAAGAAATTGTGTCGATTCGGGAACGTTTGGAAAAAGAGCCGAAACTGCCGACAGACAAGCCGTGGGCTGTTTTTCTCGGAGACGATTGGGAAACGCGCGGCAATTGGTGCGAGCGCTACGGACAGCGCAGCGCAAAACTCTGTGCGGTTTATGTGCCTTCGCCGGAATGTACGCATACGTTCGATTTTGCGTATTTCGTGAAAGGCGGAATCGGGAAAAGTGCGCGTCCGGATGCGCTGAGGCGCTGGATTCATTGGATTAATAAATTGGACAACGAAAACGTGCTGTTCGATCCGGAAAGCTATATGCGCGAAGAAGCGGAATGGGATGATCACGGCGAGGTTTACGCCTACGAGCAGGAAGGGCCGGATGTTTGGGCGTATGTAAAACTTCCTGCGGGAACGCAACTCGTTTCCCTGTATTTTTATTGCCCGAATCCGGAAGCGCCGCGCTCGAAATATCGGGATTTTCCGATAGAGGTGCGTTTTCAGGAAGACAATAATACCGACGGCGAAGTGCTTGCTCGGGCACGGGTTTCGGACTTTGCCGGGAGCGGTGTTTACAAAAATTTTGCGGTGCATAGCAACAGCGGCGGATTTTTCGCGTTTCGCGTTTGCCGGAACCATTCGTTCAATACGATTTTGAACGGCGTTTTTACGAGTCGCCTGCGGGAACCGCTTCTCGATGATCTGAGGCTTCTGATGGCATACAGCGCTTATGCGGATAAATCGCTTGTGCCGCGCCCGCCGCCGCTCGACGGTATTTCCCTTGATGAAATTCCTCCGGCGGCTCTTTCTCTTTGGCGAACGGCGGCGCAGTTTGAGGATTGCGCTCTCGGGTTGAAAGTCCGGCAGGTTTTGCGAAATCATGCCTATATTCGGGCAAAGAAAGAGAATGCGCCGGAGGTTCTTTTGGAGAATTGGCGCTGGGCTATCGGGCATTGGACAAAATCCGACAAAGAAAAATTTATGGCGCGGATGAAAGAATGTTGGGATACGCGGCAGGAAAAAGAGATAATCGCGAACAGCGCGGATTGGTATCCGTACAGCCCGAACGTCCTTCCGTTTACGAAAGACGAACTGATTCAAATGAATGTTCTTAAAATCGACTGGAAGCAGTATCGCCCGGGCGGAAAACCGGAAATTTCGGTTGAGGAAATGAAGAAAAAACTCAAAAAACTCCGGGAAGAACAGAAGCAGGCGGACAATAACCGGTAATGCTCTGTTCAAAGGTTTTGAATTGCGTTCTCGCGCGGGAACGCGTTGAATTGCCGGACATTTTCAACGAAAGACAAAACTATGGTATCCTATAAAGAACTCGGTTTGGTGAACACGAAGGAATTGTTCAAGAAGGCTCACGAAGGCCACTATGCGATCCCGGCGTTTAACTTCAACAACATGGAACAGATGCAGGCGATCATTCAGGCTTGCGTCGAAACCAAGTCTCCGGTGATCCTTCAGGTCTCCAGCGGCGCGCGTAAATACGCGAACCAGACGCTTCTCCGCTATATGGCGCAGGGTGCTTGCGAATACGCGAAGGAACTCGGCTTTGACGTTCCCGTCGTTCTCCACCTCGACCACGGTGATTCTTTTGAACTTTGCAAATCCTGCATCGAATACGGCTTCTCCTCCGTCATGATCGACGGTTCTTCTCTCCCGTTTGAAAAGAACGTGGAACTCGCCGCTAAGGTCGTCGAATACGCGCACAAGTACGACGTTACGGTCGAAGGCGAACTCGGAGTTCTCGCGGGAATCGAAGACGAAGTTCAGCACGAACACTCCAACTACACGCAACCGGAAGAAGTCGAAGCATTCGTGAAGCAGACGGGTGTTGACTCCCTCGCGATTTCCATCGGCACCTCGCACGGCGCGTACAAGTTCACGCCGGAACAATGCACGGTCGATCCGGCAACGGGCCTTCTCGTTCCGCCGCCGCTGCGCTTCGACATCCTCGAAGAAGTCGAAAAACGCATCCCGGGCTTCCCGATCGTTCTCCACGGTTCTTCTTCCGTTCCGCAGGAATACGTCAAGATCATCAACGAAAACGGCGGCGCGCTCAAGGCTGCGGTCGGTATTCCGGAAGAACAGCTCCGCAAGGCGGCTTCTCTCGGCGTTGACAAGATCAACATCGACTCCGACGGACGTCTTGCTATGACAGCGGCTGTCCGCCAGGTCTTCACGCAGAAACCGGCTGAATTTGACCCGCGCAAGTACCTCGGTCCGGCTCGCGACGAGCTCAAGAAGCTCTATATGCACAAGATCAATAACGTTCTCGGCTCCGCCGGAAAAGCGTAATCTTGAGAAAAAAGCTTAAAGATTAAGGTTTAAAGCTTATTAAAGAAAAGCGTTCCCGTGAAATTCTCACGGGAACGCTTTTCTTTTCGGATAAATGTTTTACGAATTAGTAACTGTGTTCGTCGATTTCGGTCTTCTTGGAGAATGCGCGGTAAACGAGCACGTGATAGAGTCCAACGAGAGGAATTCCGAGGCAGGCGATGACGAGCATCGTGACGAGTGTTTTCTTCGAAGCGGAATCGTAAATCGTCAGTGAATTTCCGGTTTCGACGAGCGTTTTTCCGTCGGAGCAGAAATCGCTGATCGCGGGAACGAGGTTCGGGAACATTCCTACGCCGACCGTGAGAATCAACAGGGCAATTGTCGCCGTCGTTCCGCAAAATGCGAGTTTGAACGTGCGGCAACGCAGGAAAAATCCGGTGGCGATGAGCGCGAGCGCTGCGAGCACGGGAACGATTCCGAGAGCCGCGTATTTTTCAAAATTCCATGCTCCGGGAAGCGGATTGTTGAGCACGACCCACGCCGTGAGTGCGATATAGAAAATTACCGTCGCCGCAAAAATTGCGGGAAGCAGCATATCCGTGCGGAATTGCATCAGCCCCTGCGTTTTCATGCGCAGGAAAAGTGCTCCGTGGAGCGAAAGCAGGCAAACGGCGAGTACTCCGGAAAACAGCGGAATCGGTTCCAGCAAATTGAGCAGGCCGAACATTCCCGCATCGATATCGCCCGCCGCGTTCACGTGCATTCCCGTGACGAGATTGCCGACCGCCACACCGAGCAACAGGGCGATGAGGAAACTGCAAAGCGAAAACACGGCATCCCAAATTCTACGCCAAGCCGCGCCTTCGCATTTACTGCGCACTTCGAGCGAAACCGCGCGGAAAATTAGAGCGCCGAGCAGAAGGATTAGCGCGGAATAAAGTCCGCTGAAAACGCCCGCGTAAACGTGCGGGAACGCGGCAAAAAGGGCCCCGCCGGCAGTAAGCAGCCAAACCTCGTTGCCGTCCCAGACCGGTCCGATTGAGTTGAGCGCAAGGCGGCGTTCCTCGTCGCTTTTGTAAAACGGAAGAATAATTCCGACACCGAGGTCAAAGCCGTCGAGTACCGCATATGCGATGAAGAGCACACCGAGCAACGCGAACCAAACTGTATTCAAGTCCATAGGGAAAAATTGATAATTGATGGTTGATAATTGGTATTTTTTTAGGAAATAACTAACAGCGAATAACGAATAGTGAATAATTGATTGTTTAAAGTTTTTGCTTTCAGCAAAAACCTTAGCGCTACGTTATTCATTATTCCCTATTCATTATTCACTATTAATTGTTCTTCTTTCGGACCTGCGGAAATTTTCTTGGTCAACAGGAAAATGAAGAGAATAAACATCGCCGCGTAGATGATACCGAAGAAAACGAGAGAAAACCAAATCTGGTCGGCGGTAACGTTGGTGGAAAACGCGTCTTTCGTTTTGAGCAGATTTTGGACAATCCACGGTTGGCGTCCGACTTCGGTCGCGATCCAGCCCATCTGGTTGGCAAGTTGCGGGAGTAGGGCAGAGGGAACGCAGGCCCACAGCCACCAGCGCGTTTCAAAAAGTTTTCCCCGAAACCAGAGGACCATTCCGATTGAGGAGAGCACGGACATTACGATCCCGCAGTAAACCATCCAGTGAAATCCTTGGAACGTGAGCTGAAGCGGAGGATGTAGTTCTTCGGGAACGTCGTTCAGACCGACAACTTTCGTTTCCGGCGTTACTTCCAAGCCCTTACCGAGCATGATGCTGACGACACCGGGAACGGTCAGCCCCCTCACGGTTTTTGCTTCCTCGTCAACATAGCCGATGATGTGAAATCCGGCGGGCTTACTCGAATCAAAAATCCCTTCCATTGCCGCAAATTTTACCGGTTGGACACGCTCCACGAGCATGGCGCTCGCGTGCCCGGATGCAAATTGCAACACAATTGCCGCCGCCGAAATGGCGAGCGCGACTTTCAGCCCGCGTTGAGCCACGGGAACGAAGCGGTTCTTCAGCAAATGCCAAGCGCTGACGGAAAGCACAAGAAACGCGCCGGTAAGCCACGCCGCGACGAGCACGTGCCATACGCGGTCAATCGTGGACGGATTGAAAACCATCGCCCAAAAATCGGTGATTTCCGCTCGCAAGCCGTTTTCCGTCTCAACCAGGTGAAAACCCGCCGGTGTTTGCATCCAGGAATTGGCGACGAGAATCCACAGCGAGCTCAGATGCGCGCCGAGGCAAACCATGATTACGGAAAAATAGTGAAATCCTTCGGAGACCTTTTTTTTCCCGAAAAGCACGATGCCGAGGAAGCAGGATTCCATGAAAAACGCAAAAATCGCTTCCGCCGCAAGCGGGCTTCCGAAAACATCGCCCACGAAGCGGGAATAGCGCGCCCAGTTCGTCCCGAATTCAAATTCGAGTACGATTCCCGTCGCCACTCCGAATGCGAAAATCAGTGCAAAAATTTTCGTCCAAAAATCGGCTAGCGCACGCCATTCCGGGGTTTTTAGTTTGAAGGATAGGCCTTGTACGATAACCAGAAAAACCCCCAAGCCGATGGAAAGCGGCGGGAACAGGAAGTGAAATCCGGCGGTAAAAGCGAATTGAATTCGAGCAAGTAGTTCGGGGTCCATAACGGGAGTCTTATTGAAATCATTTCAAATTTGCCTGCAAGCGAAAAAAAAAATGAAACGCAACTCTCCGTCGCCGGATAAATTTCAATTTGCGCGGTCGGGGCGGATTTCATAGGGTTTCCGGCGTATTTTTTACAATTCGTACTTTAAACCTAAGCCAGAATACGATGCACAAGTTCAAATATGCTTTGTCCGTCATCGCCTTGCTGTCGGCGTGTAGCCTCGTAGCAACGGCGGAGGCACCCATCGCTCAGACGGAAGCTTCTGCACCGCAAACACTCGCGGCTCCGGAGAGCGTTCCCGCGTCCGAGCCCGCTCCCGTGGTTTCGCCGAAACTCGACAAGGCGGAATTTAAGGTGGTCGCGTCCTCGCAACAGAGCGGCTCGGAAATCAACAACGCATTTGACGGTTCTCCGGAGACGATGTGGCACTCCAACTGGAGCGATGCTGCGCAAAAACACCCGTACACGATTGATATCGACATCGGAAAGCTCGCCGCTGTCAACGGATTAGGTTACCTCCCGCGCGACAACTTCGGAAACGGTGCCGTCAAGGATTACGAAATTTACGTTTCTCGCACGTCGGGCGAGTTTGGCGAACCGGTTGCTAAGGGCTCTTTCGCCCGCGAAATGGATCCGGAAAAACCGGGCAAACCGAAATACCAGAAAGTTTCTTTCCCGACAACCTGGGGACGCTACGTCCGCGTCAAAGTTCTTTCCGCGCTCAACGGCGACCGCTTCGGCTCCGTTGCGGAACTTGACGTGATGCAGGACATCGACGCGGCACCGTTTGCCGACGAAATCTGCGACCTCGGCGATAAAACCGCCGTGCGCCCCTCGGAAATCAAGGGCGAAACCGCCTTCAACAAGGGTATTTCTCAAAACGCAATCGTCGTTGACGGCAATACCCATGAAAAGGGAATCACCGTCCGCGCGGGAACGGAAATCGTTTACAATATTGACGGAGCCTGGGATCAGGTTCAGGGCTTTGTCGGACGCGAAGCCGGCGGCAAGGGCGCAGTTACTTTCCGCATTTTTGCCGACGGCAAGGAAGTCTTCAAACGTATCGGACATGGTCCGAACGATGTGAAACAACCCGTCGCAGTCGATATCGCCGGCGCCAAACAGCTCGTTTTTCGCGTGATACCGGACAATGCCGCCGCCAATGCCGACACCGGTGTTTGGGTGGAACTTAAACTCGTCCGCAAAGGCTCGGAAGAGTAAGAAAGCGTAAAGCGTCAGGGTGCGAATGCGCCATTTGCGCGGCGCGGAATTGCCAATCTTCTACCCAGAGCGGCAACTCTTGTTCCGGACTATGTGCTTGTCGTGCTTTCTGCGCGTGTTTTTACCCGAAAAAATCGCGGGGAAGACATTCCTGTCTTCCCCGCGAGGCGGACGAATTTTCACGGAAACGCTCGGTTTGTGTTCCCGCGTTACTCCCGTGTGGCGTGGAGACGGTCGGGTTCGCTCATGGCGGCGAGGGATTTGACGCGTTCCAAATCAAGATTCAGCGCATCGGCGAGGCGGGTTCCGTAGTCTTTGTCTGCCAGAAAACAATGAGCGGCGTGGCGGTATTTGATGTTTTCCGTGACGGGAGCGATGTCTGCCGCCGTGTTGGAAATGAGCGCGCGTTTTTTGTCTTCGGGCATGAGCCTATAAAGGGCTCCCGGCTGGTAAAAGCAGTCGTCTGTCACGTCGTCGTACGGGCTGTGATGGTCGATGCTTCCGTCTGCTTCGGAGCGTGGCGGACGCACGCGGGCATCGCCTTCCCATTCGCCGAAACTGTTCGGGAAATAGCCTTTGGTCGCTCCGGCGTTCCCGTCGACGCGCATTTGTCCGTCACGATGGTAAGAGTGCAGGGGGCAACGTGCTCGGTTGACGGGAATTTGGTCGTGATTCACACCGAGGCGGTAACGCTGGGCATCGCCGTAGGAAAAGAGGCGACCCTGCAAGAGTTTGTCCGGCGAAAATCCGATTCCGGGAACGACGTGCGCGGGCGCGAACGCGGCTTGTTCGACATCGGCGAAGTAGTTTTCCGGATTGCGGTTGAGTTCGAGCACGCCGACTTCGATGAGCGGAAATTCCTTGTGGCTCCACGTTTTGGTGATGTCGAAGGGATTTTCTTTGTAATTTTTCGCCTGCTCTTCCGTCATAATTTGGAAAAACAGCTTCCAGCGCGGGAACTCTTTTCGCTCAATTGCCTCGAACAAATCTCGCTGGTGGCTTTCGCGGTCCCGTGCAATGATTGTTGCGGCTTCTTCGTTGGTCAAATTTTTGATTCCTTGCTGTGTAATAAAATGGAATTTGACCCAAAAGCGCGTTCCCGCAGCGTTTATCAAGCTGAACGTGTGGCTGCCGAATCCGTGCATATGGCGATAACTTGCGGGAATGCCGCGGTCCGACATCACAATCGTAATTTGATGAAGAGCCTCGGGGAGCATGGTCCAAAAATCCCAGTTGTTTTGCGGAGATCGAAGGTTGGTTTTAGGGTCGCGTTTGACGGCGTGGTTCAGGTCCGGGAATTGGAGCGGGTCGCGAATGAAAAATACCGGAGTGTTGTTTCCGACTAAGTCCCAGTTGCCTTCTTCCGTGTAAAATTTAATCGCGAAACCGCGAATGTCGCGCTCGGCATCTGCTGCACCGCGCTCTCCGGCGACGGTGGAAAAGCGCACGAAAACGTCGGTCTGCTTTCCGATTTCGGAAAACAGCTTGGCGCAAGTGTAGCGCGTGACATCGTGCGTTGTCGTAAACGTACCGAACGCTCCGCTTCCCTTCGCGTGCATCCGGCGCTCCGGAATGACTTCGCGATCGAAGTGCGCGAGCTTTTCCATGAGCCAGACGTCCTGCATCATGACGGGGCCGCGCGGTCCGGCGGTTTGTGTGTGGCGATTGTCGGAGACGGGAGCTCCGACTTCGTTCGTGAGTTTTTGGGGGGTGTCTTTCTTTTTCATCATCACAAGCTAAGCGCAGGATTATCCATGTTGCAAGAGTTTTTTGGGGTATCTCATTTGCTCTTTATAACCGTAAAAGCGTCGCAGAGGGTATGAAATTTTTCAGCGGCAAATTTCTGTTTATTTCCCGCGGGAACGTGATTATTCTTTGAACTTTCATGCTATGAACAACGAATCCATTTCTCCGGAAACGCCGGCGGTGAACCGCCATTTCATTCGTCAGATTATCGACAACGACCTCGCGGCGGGAACGGTCAAAAGCATTGTTACGCGCTTTCCGCCGGAGCCGAACGGCTACCTGCACATCGGGCACGCGAAGGCGATTTGCCTCGATTTCGGCATGGCGAAAGAATACGGCGGGAAATGCCATCTGCGCATGGACGATACGAATCCGACACGTGAAGATGTCGAATACGTCGAATCCATTCAAGAAGACGTGCGCTGGCTCGGTTTCGATTGGGGCGAAAACTATTTCCACGCGTCGGATTATTTCGACAAAATTTACGACTACGCGATTCAGCTGATCAAGCTCGGCAAAGCCTACGTGTGCCACCTTTCCGCCGAGGAATGGAAGGATTATCGCGGCGTTCCCGACAAGCCGGGAAAAGCCTCGCCGTGGCGGGACCGCTCCGTCGAGGAAAATCTCGAGGAATTTGCCAAAATGACGCGCGGCGAATACGACGAAGGCGCGGCGACGCTTCGAGCGAAAGTCGATATGTTTTCGCCGAATATGCATATGCGCGATCCCGTGATTTACCGTGTGCGCAAAGTCGCTCACCACAACACGGGCGACAAATGGTGCGTTTACCCGATGTACGATTTTGCGCACCCGCTCGAAGACGCGATCGAAGGCGTGACGCATTCGATTTGTACGCTCGAATTTGAGGTGCACCGCCCGTTTTACGATTGGGTGATTAACACGCTGAACACACCGTCGAAACCGCATCAGTACGAATTTGCGCGCCTGAATCTGACCTACACGATGATGAGCAAGCGCCGTTTGCTCGAACTCGTTCAGGAAAATCTCGTCAACGGCTGGGACGATCCGCGTATGCCCACGGTTTGCGGTTTGCGCCGTCGCGGCTACACGCCGGAATCCATCCGCAATTTCTGCGAAATTATCGGCGTGACGAAATACAACTCGCTTACGGACGTCGCGCTGCTCGAACACACCGTGCGCGCCGATTTGAACAAAACGTCCCCGCGCGCGATGGCGGTGATGAATCCGGTCAAAGTCGTCATCGACAATTATCCGGAAAATCAAGTCGAAGAACTCACCGCCGTGAACAATCCCGAAGACGAAGCGGCGGGAACGCGCATCGTGCCGTTTTCCCGCGAAATTTTTATCGAGCGGGAAGATTTCATGGAAGACGCACCGAAAAAATTCTTCCGCCTCACGCCGGGTCGCGAAGTGCGCCTGCGCTGGGCGTACGTCGTTAAATGCGTTTCCTGCGAAAAGGATGCGGACGGGAACGTTACCGTCATTCACTGCACCTACGACCCGGAAACGCGCGGCGGAAACACGCCCGACGGACGCAAAATCAAGGCGACGATTCACTGGGTTTCGGCGGCGCACGCCAAGCCCGTCGAAGTGCGCCTCTACGACCGCCTTTTCACGAAAGAAGAACCGGCGGACGTTCCCGAAGGCGGCGATTGGCGCGACAACCTGAACCCGGCCTCGCTGACCGTCGCCACCGCACTCGTCGAGCCCTCGCTTTTGGACGTTCCCGCAGGAGCGCGTTTTCAGTTTGAACGCATCGGCTATTTCTGCGCCGACCCGGACTCCAAGCCCGGCGCTCCCGTGTTCAACCGCACGGTAACGCTCAAGGATTCCAAAAAATTTTAAAAAACGGGAGAAGTGCTTCGAGTTGAAAGATGAATGTTTTTTAATGAATAGTGAATAATTAATAATGAATAACGCTGTGTTCAAAATTTTTGCCGGAGGCAAAAATCTACGCACTGAATTATTCACTATTCATTGTTCGTTATTCATTAAATTTCCTCCAATTTTCTTCCGTAAAATTTTTAACCTCAACAAAAATATAACTATTATGAATACGAAAAAAATCCTCTTCCTCGCCTCGGCGGCGCTGATTCCCGTTTCGGCGTTCGCGGATGTCGTCAAATGCAAAGACGGCTCCGTTTACGTCGGAAAGATCGAAAGTATTTCCGGCGGTGTAATTACGGTGGCGACCGACAGCGCGGGAACGGCGAGCGTTTCGCAGAGCGAAGTGGTTTCAATTTCGACGGAAAATCCGCTCTTCGTGCGCACACCTGATAAAAACACCGTGCGCGGAAGAATCGTTCCCGCCAATGACGGACGCGTGAAAATCGACGGCGGCAGCCTCGCTGCGGACCTCGAGATTTCTCAGCTCCAAATGTCCTGGCAGGACGGCGAACTTTCCCCCGAGGAAAAACAGCTTGCCAGTAAGTGGTCTTACTCGGTCGGCGCGTCGCTCCTCGGAAAAACCGGAAACACGGAAAGCCTTACCGCCGGCGTTTCCGCTGAAGCCGTTCGCGCGACTTCCGACGACACGTTGAAGTTCTACGCAAACTATAACTACGGCAAAACCAAAGACACCACGGGAGCGAAAGATTGGTCGAAATCCGCCGACGATCTGCACTGCGGTTTGGACTACGAACACAACATTTCCGTGCGAGCGTTCTGGTACGCGCGTGAAGATCTCGGTTTTGACCGCGTGAAAAATATCCGCTTCCTTTCGACCTCCGCCGCCGGTTTGGGCTACAAATTCATCGACGAAGACGATTGGCATTTCTCCCTCCGTTCCGGTCTTTCCTACCGCTACGAAACTTACAAGGATTATATGCACGACGGCACCTGGGACAATCCCGACGATACGTCCGCGCTCGGTATGGACTTCGGGCTTCATCACGACTACGCGTGGACCTGGGGTAAAATCGTGACGGATATTTCCTATACGCCGGCGTTCGAGGATTTCTTCGGCGATTACGTCGCCACGCACGAAACTTACCTCGATTTCAAAGTCGACGGAATCGACAACATGGACATTCGCATCGGTATGAAAAACGAATATCGCGCCGAAACCACCGCTGCCGACCATCTCGACACGACCTACTACGCGAAAGTCGTTTTCAACTGGTAAGATTTTCGCCGATTACAAAAAAGCGTTCCCGTGGAATTTTCGTGCGGGAGCGCTTTTTTTGTTTGTTCGGTTGAATTATAAACAAATATTTATAATTCATGTCTTGCGGAGGAGAACGAATTCTCTATTTTCGGAGGCACAAAGAAATTTTTTTTGTGAGCTTTTACCCCTAAAAAAATAA
>JAGBIL010000011.1 GCA_017935025.1 Opitutales bacterium
AGAGCTTAATGCTTAAAGCTTAAAGATAGATTAGAGATGATGCCTGAGAGGTAACACCTTTTTAATGAATAACGAATAACGAATAGTGAATAATTCATTCTTCAAAGATTTTGCCTAAGCAAAATCCTTAGCTCTGCGTTATTCATTATTCACTGTTCACTATTCATTAGTTCAGCTCTCATCTCTAAGCTCTTAGCTTAAGCTTTAAGCCCTAATCTTTAAGCTCTCAATTATTTGTCATCGACGACTTCAAAGTCGGCATCGACGGCGCCGTTGCCGCCCTTCTTGGCGGAAGCGTCGCTTTGCGGGGGCGGCGGGGGCGTTCCCGCGCCGGCGGAGGCGCCCGCCTGCTGCTGGGCGAACTGCTGAGCCGCCTGCATGATGCTTTCGATCTTGGAAACCTGTTCGTTGATCGCGTCAAGCGTGGACGATTTGTCGTCGAGCACCTTTTTCGCGTCGGCGAGGAGCTTGTCCATTTCCGCTTTTTGTTCGGCGGGAATTTTGTCTCCGGCTTCCTTGATCTGTTTTTCGATTTGGAAAACGTAAGCGTCGAGCTTGTTGCGCGCTTCGGCGGTTTCGCGAAGGATTTTGTCTTCCGCCGCGTGGAGTTCGGCTTCCTTGCGGAGTTTTTCGACTTCGTCCTTGCTCAGACCGGACGATCCCGTGATGGAGATTTCCTGGCTCTTGCCGGTGCCCTTGTCGATAGCGGAAACGTGGAGAATGCCGTTCGCATCGATGTCAAACGTAACTTCAATTTGCGGCGTGCCGCGCGGCGCGGGATTGATTCCGTCGAGACGGAAAAGACCGAGCTGCTTGTTGTCCTTCGCCATCGGGCGTTCGCCTTGGAGAACGCGGATGTCGACGGCGGTCTGGTTGTCCGCGTAGGTCGAGAAAATCTGGGATTTTTTCGTCGGAATCGTCGAATTGCGTTCAATCATCGGGGTGGAAACACCGCCGGCGGTTTCGATGGAAAGCGTGAGCGGCGTAACGTCGAGCAGGAGCACGTCGCGAACGTCGCCTTTGAGCACGCCGCCCTGAATGGAAGCGCCGATAGCGACAACTTCGTCCGGGTTCACGCCCTTGTGCGGTTCTTTTCCCGCGAGGCTGCGGGCGACTTCGATGACTTTCGGCATACGCGTCATACCGCCGACGAGAACGAGCTCGTTGATTTCGCTCATGGAAAGCTCGGCGTCGCGCAAGCATTTTTCAAACGGAATGCGCGTGCGTTCGAGCAAGTCGTCGCAAAGCTGTTCGAGCTTGGCGCGGGTGAGCTGCACGTTCAGGTGCTTCGGTCCGGTGGCGTCCGCCGTGATGAAGGGCAGATTGATGTCGGTGGAGTTCGTGGACGAAAGCGCGATTTTGGCTTTTTCCGCTTCTTCCTTGAGGCGCTGAAGCGCGATCGGGTCGTTGCGGAGGTCGATTCCGTTTTCGGCTTTGAAGCCGTCAACGAGCCAGGAAATGATGCGTTCGTCAAAGTTGTCGCCGCCGAGTTGCGTGTCGCCGTTGGTGGCTTTCACTTCAAAAACGCCGTCGCCGATTTCGAGGATGGAAACGTCGTACGTTCCGCCGCCGAGGTCGTAAACCGCGATTTTTTCGTCGGATTTTTTATCCAAACCGTACGCGAGGGACGCGGCGGTCGGTTCGTTGATGATGCGAAGGACTTCGAGACCGGCGATCGTTCCCGCGTCTTTCGTGGCTTGGCGCTGGGCATCGTTAAAATACGCGGGAACGGTGATGACCGCCTGCGTGATTTTTTCGCCGAGGTAGGCTTCGGCATCGGCTTTCATTTTGGCGAGAACCATCGCGGAAATTTGTTCCGGGGCGAAGGTTTCGAGCTTTCCGTTCACTTCCGCCTGAATTGCGGCATCGCCGTTTTTGCCTTCGACGACGGTGAACGGGAACGATTTCATCTCTTCCCGGACTTCCGAGAATTTGCGCCCGATGAGGCGTTTTGCCGAAAAAATCGTGTTTTTCGGGTTCGTAACAGCCTGGCGTTTTGCCGCCTGACCGACGAGGCGTTCGCCGTTTTTCGCAAACGCGACAACCGAAGGCGTAGTGCGGGCGCCTTCGCTGTTCGGGATGACGACGGGTTCGCCGCCTTCCATGACAGCCATGCAAGAATTGGTAGTACCAAGGTCGATTCCAAGAATTTTACTCATAGTGCCTCTCACTCATGCAAGCCGCGTGCCAAGTTTTTAAAAAATCACAAAAAGTGACAGGTAAATCGTTACGGGCGACAGGCCCCTTGCCAAGTTTTTGCCGGAGGCAAAAACCTTAGCACTACTCCCGTCACCTGTAACGATTCACCTGTTTCTGAATTCTTCCTAATTTCTCATTCCTAATTTCTCATTTTTATTTTATTTTCGCGGAAAAACATGGGCGAAATTTCCGAAATCCGTTTGTTCCCGCAAAAGCGCGCAAGCCTGTTCACGCTGGGTTGCCGTCTCAATCAATATGAGACGGAAGCGCTACGGGACCGTCTGCAAGCGCGCGGCTACGACGTGGTGCCGTGGGGCGTTCCCGCAGACCTCGCCATCATCAATTCCTGCACGGTAACACAACTCGCGGAAGCGAAATGCCGCCAGATAATCCGCGGTTTTATCAAAGCCAATCCCGACGCATTTTGCGCCGTCGTCGGCTGCTATTCGCAAACGGGCGCAGAAGCGATTGCGAAAATTAAAGGCGTGGACTTAATCGTCGGAAATAGGGACAAACTCAACGTGCTCGATTTTATCGGCGACGGAAAAAAACGGGCGCATCCGGAAATTATTTGCGGGAAAATGCCGACTTCGGAATTTTCGATCTCGTCCGCCTGCGCGTCTCCGTTTACAAAACGTGCGAATTTGAAAATCCAGGACGGCTGCAACTTCATGTGCAGCTACTGCATTATCCCGTTTGCGCGCGGCAGAGCGCGTTCCCGCAACCTCGCCGATCTGCTTGCGGAAGCGGAAACGCTCGCCGCGCGGGGCGTGCGCGAAATCACGCTCACCGGAGTTAATATCGGCACCTACGACAATTCCGGGAAAGACATTCTCGGCGTGGTCGATGCCGTTGCCGCCGTTCCCGGAATCGACCGCATCCGCATCGGAAGTATCGAGCCGAAAACGATTCCCGACGGCATTTTTGACCGTATGTGCGATCCCGCGCACCCGCTCACGCCGTTTCTGCACTTGCCGCTCCAGAGCGGTTGCGACCGCATTTTGCACGATATGCGCCGCCACTACACGCTCGCGGAATATTTGGATTTTATTCGCGAAATCGACCGCCGCGTGCCGGATATTTGCATCGGGACCGACATCATGATCGGTTTTCCCGGCGAAACGGACGAAGAATTTGCCGAAACCTGCCGCACATTTACGGAAAACCCTTTCGCGTACGCCCACGTTTTCACCTACTCGGAACGCGCGGGAACGCCCGCCGCACGCCGTCCGGACCGCGTTCCCGTGCCGATCCGCCAGCGCCGCTCCGTCGCCCTGCGCGAACTTTCCGCCGCGAAGCACCGCGTATTCATGCAACGTTTTCTCGGACGCGAAGAAGAAATTCTCTTTGAAAATCCGCAGGGCGAAATCTGGCCCGGCTACACGAAAAACTTCGTGCGCGTGCTCGTTCCCGCGAGTGAATTTCCCGGCGAAAATCTCGCCAACACCTTCCGCAACATCCGCCTCGCCGAAATCTCCAGCGACGCCCTCCTCGGGAAAAAAACGGAGAAATAATCTCCCCGACACCCTCAATTTCTTAAAAAAACGTTGTTTTTTGCATTTTTTTTGGGAAAAACTCCGTTTTGAAACAAGTTTGTAACAATTCGTTCCGAAAAAACCTGTAAGATATCGGGCAAAATCCAAACATGTTCGGACGTTCGCACACTCTTTTCATTACGTTTGTATCCGTCGCCGCGATTTTCACGGGAACGCTGTTTCTGTCGGACCGGCACAGAGCGCATCAGGAATTTTTGCGGGAGCATTATGAGTACCGGTCCTTGGAAAAATTGCGCCGCACACAATTTCGGGAATCGTCCGTTCCGCCGCCCGAAGCGGAGTTTTCCGCCACGCTTCCGCTTTGGATCGGCCTTGCTCTTTCGCTTATTGCCGCCGTGTACTTTGCCCAACAGCGCGAATCGGAGAAACTGCGGTCCTACGCCAATATATTGGTAAAAACGCTAAGAAAAAATCTCCGCCTCCACGCAAAAATCGCAAAAACGGCGGATCTTGCCTCTCTTCCGGACGCGGAACGCATCAAGTTGGTTTACGCCCTCTCAAAAGAAAACCGTAATGCCTCCAACGCTATCGAAAACGCCAGCCGTTTTTTCTGCTTAAGCGAATGCCGCCAATCGTTCTGCCGGGAAAAAATCACGCTTTCCCGCTTGGCGGAACGTGTGATGCCGCGTACGGAAGTGCTTTTTGAAGACGCCGGAACGGATATCGAAATCATTCTCGAAAAAGAATTACGGGAACGCTTCATCTGTACGGTGCCGGGTCTGGTGGAACACATCGTCTTCAACCTTGCCGACAATGTCGTAAAACACGCATTTTCCCGCGAAGACATCTTCTCCGTCGAATTTTTCGAGCACGGAAAAATGCTCTCAATCCGGTTTTCCGACGCCGGGCCCGGACTTTCAGAAAAAGCCAAAAAACACCTTTTCCGTCCCTTCGTTCCCGCGACAGATCCGGGAGCCGCCTCCGGCCAGGGGCTCGGTCTCGCCGTATCCCGCATGGTTGCACGCGAACTCGGCGGCGATCTCATTTTGGAAAAAACAGATTCTTCGGGAACGTCTTTCCTCCTGCAACTTCCGCTCTGACTTCAATGACCGCCTTTTTTTACAAAAACAAAAACCGTCTTTTGTCCGCCGTGTTCTTTCTCGGGATTTCCGTCCTTGCGGGAACGGCAACATGGTGCCTGCTCCGGGAGACCGAAAGCTTTTTCCTGCGGGAATACCGCACGCAAAAAGAAGAATTTAACGAACGGCGCGCCGAGTGCGAACACACCTTAAAATCAATTTGGCGCTCATTGATGAACGATCCGTATTCGGAAAAATACAATTCCCCGATCGTTCTCGCGGCAAAAGCGGAAGCGGATTGCCGCCCTCCCGCCCAAATCCTTTCATTCCGGGACAATTCCCGTCCCGAACAAAACACGAGAGAAGAATTGGAAAAAATCCTCGGTGACGTCCTCCTGAAAGAACAATTCCGCGGGAACGCCTCCGAAAATTTCCGGCCGATGCTCATCGCACGCCCGATAACGCGCAACGGGGTCGCAACAATCGCTCACGAGCTTTTCTTCATCAGAAAAAACGACAGCCGCCCAAATTCCTACAGCCTGATTTGGACGGACATCTCCGTTTTAAATCACGAACTCTCCCGCCGCCTGCAAAAAATCACCCCCACGGCAAACGTTCAGTTTTACGCCCCGCCGACTCCTTTAGAATTCCGGGACGGGGCATTCTGGACCGAATACCAGCCATGGAGGATTCCGCCCGAAAATCTCGTCAGCCTCGACGGATATAACGTTTTGCTGAACGCGCGGTTTTACGTTCCCGCAAATCCCGAAAACTCCGCGACACCTCCCAAAACGGTATGGCTCCCCGCATTTGTCGGATGTATCGCGTTCGTTCTCCTGTTTTTCGGGAAACAGAAAACGTCGAAACGCCACCGACTCTTTGCGGAAACGCTGGCACACGAACTGAAAAATCCGTTGGCGCAAACACGGATGATCCTCGAAAATCTGTCCGCAGAAGACCTGCCCCGAGAAGAACGGAAGTCCTTCGCGTTACAATTTTCCGAGGCGGAACACCGCACCGAAAGCATCACGGAAAACATAGAACGTGCTTTTTCCCCGGTCGAATCCGGCAACCCGCTCCCGAAACGGGAACATATCTCCCTTGCGGCGCTGACGGAACGTGTTTTACCCCGCGCGCAGACGCGACTGAAGGAAGCCGGAATGCACCTTTCCGTCATTGAGCCGCAAAACGCCCGGAACATTTTCGTCTCCGTCGCCCCGGCCCCGCTTGAACAGATTCTTTTCAACCTCGCCGACAATGCGGCAAAGTACGCCTGCGTTCCCGGGCAAAGTATCTGCGCGGAGTTTATCGTAACAAAAAAAGCCCTGAAAATCCGCTTTGCCGACTGCGGAAACGGATTCTCGCGCCGTGCACAAAAAAAATGGTTTGTCCCGTTTTTCCGGGATGTTCCGAAAAATTCGCCCGAATGCGGATTCGGACTCGGTCTTGCGCTCTCCCGCGTTCTCGCCGAACAACTTGGAGGAAAGCTCATTTTAGAAAAATCGGATTCCGCCGGGACGTCATTTTTGCTTAAAATTCCGGTCTGAATTATGCCGCCCCGCCCTGCTCTCATTTTGCTCGTGGAAGACGATGCCGTATTGCGTCGTCTCTTTTCCGATGCCTTGAAAACACAGGGATTCCGGGTTGAAGAAGCCTCCACTTTTGACGAAGCCGTTTATCTTTTTGAAAACGAACCCGTAGATTTGGCAGTACTTGATGTCATGCTTCCCGACAAGGACGGTTTTTCTCTGCTCCGGTTCATCCGCAAAAAGCGGCAGTCCCTTCCCGTCATTATGCTCACCGCGCTTAACGGTGCAAACGACTGCCTGCGGGGATTCGATTGCGGCGCGGACGACTATATCTCCAAGCCCGTGGACATTCGCGTTTTCCTCGCACGCGTAAAAAACGTTCTTCGACACGCGCCCGCCGCCCCTTCAAAACCGACGGAAGGAAGGGGACTCCCGCTCGGGAACGGGTGTATTCTCGATACACAAAACCGGGAACTGTTCCTTGAACCCGACCGGCACATCCCCCTTTCCCTACGCGAATTTCTCTTTTTAAGCCACCTTTCGGAAACTCCCGAAAGGATTGTTTCCGAGGCGGAACTTCTCGTTCGTGTTTGGAAGCAGGATGCGTTCTCGCCCGACACCGCCTGCATACGCACCCTCGTTTCCCGCCTGCGCCGAAAAAGCGACGGCGCACTCAAAATCCGCAATATTTACGGGCAGGGTTACAGGCTCGGATAAAACAAAAACGCCGAATCCCGAAGATTTTTCTGTGGAAAGGCGACAATCCTGTCGCCCTCGCGGGAACGTGCGAAGTTTTTTTAAAACCACGGAATGCAACCGAAAACACGGAATTTTTATTTATTTTAACGCAAAGGAACGCAAAGTTTTTAAGAATAACGAAAAACACTCATTCCTCATTTCGACCCTCTAATTTTTCAAAAATCTCTTTGCCTGATGCTTAATGCAAAAAAATACATTTTTTTGCGTTTTTTTTGAAAAAAGAGCGTTTTGTAACAAGTTTGTAACAATTGGTTTTTCAAAAAGTGCTAAATTGGAGTCCGAACGTTAACCAATCGAAAACAATAAAACAGGACTCCAAATACCATGAGCACGACATCTTCGGAAGAAACGGCACCCGGCACCTTCATCATCAACGGATACAAATACACGCCGAAAACATACACTTTCACCATTACGGACGAAGCCTCGACGGAGGCGGTCAAACCGACCCGGACCATCACCACCGGACCGGAAATCTCCTACGCGGGAGCGGCAGAAAGCGGACATTTCGCCTTCGGGCAGAGCTTCACCGGATGGGTTTACTTAGAGCCCGGAACGGCGTTTGCCGTCGGTGCCGACGACACCGGAAGCGTCACGGTCGCCGGGCTTACGGCATCCGCGCCTCCGGGGCAACACGCCTTTCAGTGGGGTGAATCCGTTGTGTTTAACGGCGAATCCGGCTGGTACGAGGCGACGGCATCGCACACCACGGTCGGCGGGCCGTACCAATTCGCAGTCTCCGGACTCACATTTTACGAACGCGAAGAAATCGACCCGACCGATCCCGGCACATACCCCGGAGAAGAAACCTGCGAATGTACGCAAAACTGCGATATGAGTTCTTCACCCGAAAACCGGAGTATTTGCTTCTCTCAACCTTTCGGTCGCACGCCTTTCGCAACCGGCGTGCTCCCGGGAAAACTTTTTCTGAAAAAACACCTTCCCGATGCGGACATTTACACGCCCGCCGCCCTCGCCTACAGGCACTACCTCACGCGCTCGGTAACAAACGTCAACCCGGAGGCACAATCGGCGACGATTTCCGCCGACGGGCTTTGGGAAAACACCTACACAGAAGGCGTTCCCGCAGACAACAACGCATGGAAGCGCTCAAGTATCAGCGTTGCCGACAACGGAAGCGTCACGGAAAAACTTTCCGACAACTCGGAAATTTCCTATGACGAAAACGGCGTGTTTTCGTCGGTAAAATCCCCCGACGGAGTTGTCCTGACTGCGTCCCAACTCGCGGTGGAAGTCATTCGCGACGGGAGCGGAACCCTGCGGCAAATCTGGTCTCTGGCGGACGGTCTGCTCAACATTGTTGTCATCGACGAAAACAGCTACGAAATACGCTGGTACAAGCCGGATTCGATTTCGGGAAAAACAGGAGGTCTCTACACGCCAACCGGCAGCCCCGTAAAAGTTTTTGTCTGCGGAAAACCCGACGACGAAAACGGAAATCTTTCCTTCGAAATCACGGAAAAACGGGGTGCGGATTTCTCCTTCAAAACACGCTGGAACTACGTTCCGGAAAATCAGGCGTGGACGATGATCCGCGGCGAAACGACAAGCGTTCGCGCATGGACCCGCGACGAAAACGGTCGCTACGCCATCACCGAAACACGCACCTCGGAAACGCAGACAAAAACATTTACGGAAAGCGTAGATCCGCAACACGGGAACGTCAGCGTCGGCAAAACGGTCGGCGGTGTGGCGGAGTACACGGCGACGCGTGTGACGAGCGGGAACGGGCTCGGGAAAATCGCTTCGGAAACGGACCGCTCCGGTGCGACGCGTAATTATGTTTACGATACGCACGCTCGCGTGGTGCGCGAAGCGCTTTCCGAGGGTTACGCGGATTTGCCGGAAACGACGGACTACACTTACGCGGAAACGGCTTCGGACCTGCGTCCGCGCAGCATCGTCCGCAAAATCGCGGGCACGGTTTTTAAGACGGAAACGTTTTCTTACGACGATGATTTTGCAAACGGGAAAACGGAAACGCATTCCGTCACGGCAAACGGCGCGACGCTGACGAGCGAAACGCGTTATTATCCGGCAAACACGGGAACGGTCGCCGCCGGGCGCGTTAAATACGAGATCCGCGCGGACGGCACGGCGACGTTTTACGAGTATTCGGAAACGGCGATTCCCGCGCGCGTGGATTTGTCATCAAATCTCGGATACGTTTTAACGGAAACGCAAGGTGTTTGGGAAAACGGCGCGTTCGGCGTCGTTCCCGCGAAATCCACGCGCACCGTACGCAGCTTCGACACGCGCGGGAACGAAACGCGCACGGAAAACCACGTCCACACGGGTGAAGTTTTCGAGCTCGTTTCTTGGGAAAACAAAACTTACGCGCCGACGCACAAAGTGGTTGCGACGGAGCGCTCCGACGGGAAAACCTCGTCTGCCGACTACATTTGCACGGGCGCGGTTTGGACGATTGACGAAAACGGCGTGCGCACGGATAACACTTTTGACGCGGCGAAACGCCTGAAAACGTCCGTGCGCCACGGCGCGCGCGGCGACGTTGTTACAACTTACGCTTACGACGCCGACGGGCGCGTGATTGCCGAAACGCAGGTCGCGGGAACGCTCACGAAAACGCTTTCGCGCAGCTACGACGCGTTCGGCGAACTCGCCTCCGAGACGGATGCGCTCGGGAACACGACAACGTATTTAAAAAGTAATGACGGTTTGACCGAAACCGTCACCTTCCCCGACGGCGGCACGCGCACGACGGTGCGCAATGCGCACGGCGAAACGCTTTCCGTCACGGGAACGGCGGTTGTCGCGCAGTATTACGTCTACGGTTTTGAAAACGGCTTGAAAACGACGACGGTTTTCACGGGAACGCAAAACTCCGCGCGTTGGGAAAAAACCTACGTTGATGCGCACGGGCGCACGGTGAAAACGGAGCGTCCCGGCTTCGGCGAAAACGTTGTTTTGACCACGGAAAACACTTACGCGGGAACGCGGCTTGTCGCGACCGCTTCGACCGGACAACCGGATGTTTCCTACGTTCACGACGCGTTGGGCAACGTGGTTGCCCAAGTTTCAAGCGTCGAGCCTCAAGCATCGGGCGAAGTTTCCGCATGGCGCAAAACGGAAACGCAAACCGTTTACGAAAAGGACGAAGGCGGCATCATTTGGCAAAAAACGACAAACGTTGTTTCCTGCTCGGATGCGAGCGTTCCCGCGCAAACGAGCGTTTCCAAGACGCAACTTTCCGGGCTTTCGCTCGCGCTCGAATCCAAACAGGTTTCCGTCGATGTTCGCGGGAACGCGACAACGACGATAAGTAGCTATAATTTAGATACAAAAACGCGGACGCAGATGACGGCGTTCCCGCAGATGACGGACGCGCAGACAAGCGTC
>JAGBIL010000012.1 GCA_017935025.1 Opitutales bacterium
AGCAAAAATATCGGGAAGTCATGCTCCAGAATGAGCAGTTGAAGCGCGAAATCGCGCTTTTGCGGGAACGCCTCGCCTCCGCGGGAACGCCGAGAGCAGGCGGTGTTTCTTCCGGTCCTGCGTCCGCCGTTCCGGAAGCTGCCGCGCCCGCCGAAGAACCGGCTCCTGTTGCCGTTGCCCCGTCGCGGCCCGAACCGCCTCCCGTTCCCGCGACGCACACCGTGGTCGCCGGCGACACGCTTTCTTCCATCAGCAAAAAATACTACGGGACGGCTGCTCGCTGGCGTGATATTTACAACGCGAACCGCGTGACGATGAGTTCGCCCAGCGCGTTGCGAATCGGCATGGTGCTGAAATTGCCGCGCCCGTAGAACTTACTCACCGAGCTGTTCCGAAATGCGTGTTGCGCGACTCAGAGTTGCGGATTTTCGCAATGTCGAATTCGCCGATTTGGATTTCGGGGAAGCCCGCCGGATTTTTCTTGTCGGGAAAAACGGACAGGGTAAGACGAATTTGCTGGAAACGTTGAGTTTGCTCACGGCGCTGCGTTCGTTCCGCACGCGCGACACACGTTTGCTCGTGAAATCCGGGAAAAAACTCGCGCAGATTTTTGTCGCACTCGACCACGAAAACGAAGGCGAAACCGAGCTTATGCTGGCGCTCTCGTCAAGCGGAACCAAAACCGTTGAAACGGGCGCGGGAACGCAGATAAAGCGGCTGAGCGAATTTGTCGGGCGTTTTCCCGCCGTCGTGTTTTCGTCCGACGATATTGCGCTTCTGCGCGGTTCTCCGTCCGGGCGGCGGCGTTGGTTGGATTTGACGCTCTCGACCGTCAATGCGGATTATTTTCTGCAGTTGCAACGTTACCATCGCGCGTTGGAATCACGGAACCGGCTTTTAAAGATGCCGAACTCGACGGATGCACAGTTTGAGGCTTTTGAAAAAATCCTTGCGGAAAGCGGATGCCGCATCGTCGAAATCCGTTCCCGCGAAATGGAAAAAATTTCGGTGCTGTTTGCCGGATTCGCGGCGAAAATCGCCCGCATCGAAGAGGAGGCTCGGCTGGTTTATTCCGCGTCGCTCGCGGAGGCGGAACCCGCCGCGTGGAGCGAGGTTTTCCGGCGTTCCCGCGTGCAGGACCGACTGTTGCGCTCGACGCAAAAAGGACCGCACCGCGACGATTTCGGCTTCCGGATTTTGGGACACGCGGCGGAGGATTTCGCTTCCGAAGGGCAACAGCGCGGGATGACGCTGAGCCTCGGTTTGGCGCAACTTTCGTTGTTTCGCGAGCGGCTCGGCGTCGCTCCCGTCGTTTTGGCGGACGATGTGCTCGGCGAGCTCGATGCGGAGCGCAAGGCGGGATTTTGGAGCGCCGTCGGTGCGGATTTGCAAATTATTGCCACGGGAACGCTTTTGCCGGAAAATGTCGAAACGTGGAAGGTTTTTTTCGTGGAAAACGGCGCTTATACCATGCAGACAAATTAGCGTGTTCCCGCCGCTTTCGGGGCGCTCCGTTTGAAAGACGTTTTATTTCATCAGCAAAGGAAAAATAATGAACATTACAAAAAATCTCTTGAAAATATTCCGGATTTCCGCCGTTGCGGCGGCGATTTGTCCGTTCGTTGGCGCGTCGGAAGTTACGCCTGTCGAGGACGTTCCCGCGTCGTATTCGCTTTCGCTGGAGGCGGTTTACGCGAACGCGTTTAAAAGAGCGGAGCGCGGCGGCGTCGATATGGGCGGTGCGGATTTTCGCTGGAATTACAATATTGATGCGGAAAATCAGTTTTCGCTGGGCGTACTGATGCTTGCGGGAAGCGAAAATATTGCGGCGAATTGGGATTTGGATACGAGCAATCTCGGACTGCTTGCCGGCTATCGTTTTTCGTTCCCGCTGGTGAAGGACAAGCTGAGCTTTCACGCGGGCGTGCGCGTCGGAATGGCGTTCGTCGATTACACGATTGATTCCGGGCGCACAGGCGGCTGGGACCATTACCGCTCAGACTCGGATTTTTGCGCAATTTACACGGGTGAACTCGGACTTTCTTTCGCACTCAACGAGCAATGGGCAATTCGCGGCGGCTACGAACTTTACGGGAACACGGCAAAAATCGGCGGTTCGGATGCGAAGTTTAACGAACAGCAATACCACCTTTTCCAACTCGGCGCGGAATACAAATTCTGATTTGTTTCCGGGTCCCATCCTTTTTCCGATCCCTCATTCCTCATTTTTTCCAAATTATGAAATTCGACAAGGCTACTATTCTCTCGTCGCTCGGCTTGAGCGTTATTCACTTCGTTCTTGTGCTTGCGGGAACGCAATTTCGCCCGGATTTTCTCAAATCCGGAAACGCGGGAACGATCACGGATAAAATCGAAAGCGTTCTGACGCAACCCGGTATATGGGTCACGGATTTTATGGGCTGTATTCCGGAAAAACCGATGTGGTGGATTTTCCTCGTGCTCAATTCCGTGCTTTGGGGAAACGTTATCGCGTACCTGTTACGCACGTTTTTCAAAGGTTCCGGCGCGAAGTAAAACGCCGTCGGATATTTTTACGGGAGGAATGAGAGAAAAAGGTGCTTTCCTGTTTTTCTCATTTCTCATAGCCCCGTCGCTGGAGAAAAAGCGTTTTGCGGTGAGACGCGTTTTTCTTTTTCCTTGGGCGTATGTCTCCTTTGCTGCGCTTTTCGTTTTACGGCATTGCCGTTTCGTTTTACCTTTTCTCCGCATTAATTTCAATGAGCACGCCTTCCCCGGAAAAACGTATTGAGCAACTTCGCAAGGAAATCGCCGAGCACGACGAACGTTATTATCGTAACGCCGCACCGGTTATTTCGGACTTTGAATACGATTTGCTCAAATCCGAGCTGAAAGCGCTCGAATCCGCGCATCCGGAATTTTCCCGGGAAAATTCGCCCACAAAAATCGTCGGAGACGACCGTTCCCGCGGCTTTGAAAAATTTTCGCATCGCGTGCCGATGCAAAGCCTCGACAATACATATTCCGAAGGCGAATTTCTCGACTTTTGCGCACGCATCGCGAAGGAAATTCCGGCGGACAAAATGCGTTTTCTCGTCGAACCGAAAATCGACGGAGTTTCCGTTTCCTACACTTACGAAAACGGAAAATTCGTGCGTGCGCTCACGCGCGGGAACGGAGTTGAGGGCGACGACATCTCGCGCCACGTTGTCAACATCGCGGGCGTTCCCGCAGAACTGAAACCGATTGACGGGAAACCGCTTCCGAAAATCGTCGAAATCCGAGGCGAAATTTATATGCGCACGGATGAATTTCTCCGCATCAACGCCGAACGCGAAGCGGAAGGTCTGGAGCCGTTTGCCAATCCGCGCAATCTTACGGCGGGAACGATTAAATCACAAAATCCCGAAGAATCCGTGCGCCGCCGCCTCGGCACTTTCGTTTACGGACTCGGCGCGTGCGAACCTGCGGGAACGTTTGCCACGCTTTCCGAACTTCGCGAAATGCTTCGCGCTTGGGGCTTCCCGCTTACGGATTTTTGCGGAAACGCACTCGGCGGAGATGCCGCGACGGAGAAAATCCGCGAACTCGGCGAACTTCGCAAAAATTATCCGTTCCCGACGGACGGCGCCGTCATCAAGCTCGACAGCCTTGCGCTCCAGCGGAAACTCGGCGAAAAATCCAACGCGCCCCGCTGGGCAATCGCTTTTAAATACGCGCCGGAACAGGCGGAAACGACGCTTCGCGCGATTACGCTCCAAATCGGGCGCACGGGGAAAATCACTCCCGTCGCCGAGCTCGAACCCGTCGAAGTCGCGGGAACGACGGTTTCCCGCGCCACGCTTCACAACGAAGACGAAATCGCCCGCAAGGACTTGCGCGTCGGAGACCGCGTCATCGTGGAAAAAGCCGGAGAAATCATTCCGCAAGTTGTCCGTTTCGTTCCCGAAAAACGCAAGCCCGATGCGGAGATTTTTTCTTTTGAAAACGAGCTGAAAAAACTCGGCATTGAGGCGGAACGCCCGTTGCGCCTCATCGATCCCGCGAAGCCGGAAAAGGGCACGGAGCGCGCCGTGGCGTGGTATGTCAAAGAGAAGGACACGCCGGAACTGCGCGTGCGGCGGCTGATTTATTTTTCGGGAAAAACCTGCATGGACATTCCGAATCTCGGCGAGTCCGTAGCGACGCAACTCGTTGAGCGCGGCTTTGTCAAAACTCCGGCGGACCTTTACGCGCTGACGTTTGAACAGGCGCTTTTGCTCGAAAAATTTAAGGAAAAATCCGCCAAAAACCTGATCGACGGTATCGAAGCCTCGCGTTCCCGCGAGCTTTGGCGCCTGATAAACGGCTTGGGAATTCCCGGCATCGGCGAAGAATACGCCAAAATTCTGGCAAAAAAATTCCGTTCGCTTTCGGCGCTGAAAAACGCAACGGAAGACGAAGTGCGCGACGCGCTCATCAAGGGCGAAAAAAGCGCGAAGGGCTCGGTGCTTGTCGCCAACATTTTGGCGTTCTTTGAAAAAGAGCAAAACCGCGAACTTTGCGAGGCATTTGTATCCGCCGGATTAAATACGGAAATTGCCGACGCGGGAACGGACGAATCCGCCGGAACGGAACAGATTTTTGAAGGGAAAATTTTCGTGCTTACGGGAACGCTTCCTTCGCTCAAACGCGACGACGCCAAAAAAATGATTGAAGCCCGAGGAGGAAAAGTTTCCGGCTCCGTCAGCAAAAAAACGAGTTGTGTTCTCGCCGGAGACGAAGCCGGAAGTAAGCTCGAAAAAGCCCGGGAGCTCGGCGTGGAAGTGATAGACGAAGCTGAATTTCTCCGTCGAATTGGCGAACGCGCGCCGGAAAACTCTGCACCCGAAAACTCCGCTTCCGACGAGTTGCTGCTCTTTTAAACGCGAAGAACGCAGAGTTTTGTCGGCGTGAAACGGCATTTTGCGGAAATTCGTCTGCTTTGCGGAGAAGACCGTTGAATCTGTTGCGCCGGGAAAAGGAAAAAATCGGCTTGCAATCGTGCAGGCTTTGTTAGAGAGTTCCCGTGTTTTCAGGGAATTCGGCAGGTTGCCGTTCCCGCCGCCTTTTTCCGCGTGAGCGCGGAGAGAGCGCTTCTCAGGAAATGCTTTTTTTTTCACAAGAAAAAGAAGGTTGCCATGTCGTTTTACGACAAACAATGCGTTCCCGCGGAAAGGCAAAAACATTTTTTTTCTGTTTAATTTTTTAGCTAAACAACCCATGAGCGAAAATAATTCGCAGGCGCCGCAACCGCCTAAGTTTCGCCCGAAGTTCAACAAATTCGGGAAGAACAAAAACCACAAGAAACCGTTTCACGGGAACGCGAACGGCGGATTTTCGAATCCGAACAAGAAGAAAAACTTCGGGAAAAACGGAGGGAAGGGACCGCGTCCGCCGCAACCGCCGAAGGCGAAGAAACCGCAGGGCCCTGCGGGAAATCCGCCGGCGCCGAAGCCGAAGATCATCAATCCGGATTTACCGGTGGAAGAATTTGAAACGGCGGGCGTGCTTGTCGTTGACGAACACAACAACGGAATGTTGCGTTCTCCGGCACGGTGCGGAAAATCCTATCCGACGGATGTTTTTGTAGGAAAAGATTTGGTAAAACGCTTCAAAATGAAGACCGGAAGCTGGATCGCCGGAAAAGCACAGCGTAACGTCGGCGCGATGGAATCTAAGCTCGCGTATGTGGACGGAATCGACGGTGTCAATCCGAACGAACGACACCGCCGACCGCAATTCCAGCAACTGACAAGCATTGCACCGGACAAACAACTGCGTCTCGAAACGAAGGACGGACGCATGACGACGCGCGTCATCGACCTGTTTTGCCCGGTAGGAAAAGGGCAGCGCGGACTGATTGTCGCACCGCCGCGCACCGGAAAAACGACTTTGCTCAAAGACATCGCCGCCGGGGTGATTGAAAATTATCCGGAATGTAAGGTGATTGTTTTGCTCGTGGACGAACGCCCGGAAGAAGTAACGGATTTTAAGCGCGACCTGCCTGCGGCGGAACTTTACGCGTCCTCTAACGACGAAGAAGCAAAAAATCACGTTGCCGTTGCCGAGCTTTGCATCGAGCGTTCCCGTCGTCTCGTGGAAACGGGGCACGACGTTGTTTTGCTCGTCGATTCCATCACACGCCTCACGCGTGCGTACAACAACGCGAAAACGGGCTCCGGGCGCACGATGACGGGCGGGCTGGATTCCCGCGCGATGGAAAAACCGCGCCAGATTTTTTCTTCCGCCCGTAATACGGAAGAGGCGGGAAGTCTCACAATTATCGCTTCCGCGCTGATTCAAACGGGTTCAAAAATGGACGATTTGATTTTTGAAGAGTTCAAAGGTACGGGAAATATGGAAATGGTGCTGGACCGAAAAGTTGCCGAATTACGTATTTGGCCGGCGTTTAATCTCGCCGCGTCGGGAACGCGCAAAGAGGAGCTGATCCTCGCTCCGGATGCGCTCGAAGCCGCGTCTTTTCTGCGCCGCGCCATGGTCGGAGGAAAAATCGAAGACGTCGCCGAAGCAATGATTGAGCGCTTGAAAAAAACCAAGACGAACGCGGAATTTATTCGACTAATCCGTTCCAATTAGAGATAATTTCAGAACCTCTTTTTTATAGAACCCTGATTCAGATGCATAATTTTGCTGATCAATGTTTGGACATGGCTCGTGTGATTTTGAGCCATAATATCGGCGCCATCAATGCGGACGGCTCCATTGAACCGACCCCGGGAGAGCTCGGGCGCTCCGACGAATCGGGGCACGCAGCACTCGCCCTCGGCGAGTTTTATCGCGCGACGCAGGAAACACGCATCGGGCAGGCGGACATCGTCGAACTCGTTGCCCGTTGCGTTTCCTCTCAGCTCACCCAGGAAACGAAGTGTGAAAACGGACTTGCGTACGCTGCGCTCGGACTGCTTTCGTTCGGTCCGTCAAAAGAACGCAATGCCCCGTGGGCATTGCTCAGCGAAGCGACACGAGAGCTGTTGGATAATCGTCTCCTCGTGCGCACGGACTACAACGATCACCGCCAAGCCTTTAATATCGGAAAAGCCGTTACACGTTATTCTCTCGGGCTTTCCAAAAAAGACGAAACGGGGCGCCTCATTGAGCGCTTCATTGATCGGATTAAAAGCAACAGTACGGGCGGGTTTTGCGACGATTTGCCGCGTACGCCGGAGAACTTAGACGTTCTCGGCGGGTGCTACGACCTGCACGGCGTTATGCAGTACGTATTTATCCGCCAGTCGCTCCAACTGCATTCTAACATTCACTTGCGGGAACGTAAGTTGCCGACGCTTCGTACCTACGCCGAAAAGTATCTGAAAATGTTGCCGGATATTGTCCGCACGGACGGACTCGGTTGGTGTACCGGGACGTGTACGGGTGCTTACGGGCAGATGCATCTGATCAGCCTTATCCTGCAGTCCATGCGCGACGGTTGGATTACGTCCGATAAAATGCCGCTTTATAAGGATTTGCTTCGCAAACTTTTCCTGTTCTTCTTCATGACGTTTATCGATCAGGAGCAGGGCGTGTTGGTGATTCGCGACGGCGAACGCGACACGGACGCAATCCACACGACACGCGTCGCCAATTTCGACGCAGCACGCTATCTTTGCCAGTGGTCCCGCCTCGCGAAGACCGTCGGCGGTGCACTTGATGATGTCAAGCCCGTTCCCGCGAACGGCAAAGCAAGCTGCCGCGTTATTACGCTCGACCGCAGCGGACGCAAAGAGCAGGGGATCTGCGTTTACCGCAATCCGGAAAACGGTTTGCACGTGCAAATTCCGTTGGTGTCCGGCGGCGCACGCGGAGATTCCGATTCGCTTGCGTTCCCGCATATGCCGGGTGTTTTTGATACGCCGGTAGCGCGCTACGTCCCTGCGTTCATTCCGGAATGGACTATCGGCGAAAACACGTTTACGCCGTCGTTCTACGGAAAAAATATTGCCGTGGGTTTGGGCATGAAAAACGCCTTCCGCTTCACTTATGAACAGCCGGAACTCATCACGAAAGACGAGAAAATCGTTCCCGGCGTGGGCTCCTGCCGCGTTGAGTGGGAATTCCTCGGCGGAAAAATGATGGCGCGCTACACGCTTCAAGTCAAGCAACGTGTTCAGTTGAGCTTGATGCGCTTCGTGATGCCGATTGCCGCCGCCCACAGCCGCTATCACCTGGCATCGTCTTTCCGTCTCGGGGAAAAGAGCTACGGTTGCACTGTTCCGAAAGATGACTTCCAGGGCGCTTGGCTTGATTACGAAAATGTTTCCGAAGATCCGGAACAGCGCACGCGTTACGGCAAGGTTTACTACTATCAAACCTTTGTCCGCTCGACGCCGATACACCTCCGTCCGGGTACGCCTTATCGTATCGAAATTTCTTTCGAGCCCGATATTGCAACCATCGGATAAAACGCGTTCCCGCGAGTAAAAAAGACCGCTCTCCGGCGGTCTTTTTTTTATGGGAAAGGAGGAATGTTCTCGTTTTCAGAGTTATCCTTGAGAGATCTTAACGCAGAGAACGCAAAGACTCTAAAGGAAAATATTTCGAGTCTTTACGAGAATCTATCGGATGCCGATTAGTTTTGAGAGACTTGTTCCGATAATTTTTTCTGCGCCCTTGCAGGCAAGAAACGTAATACCAACACATATACCGCCTTGCATGATTTTGACGAAGGGGAGAATTTCCGGAAAGAAAATCATGCGGGAACAAACAAAAGCTAACGGTGTCATCCAAAACATATGGAATGCGTATATTCCGAACGAATAGTCTCCGAGCTTAGAGAAAAATCTGTTGGGCGGCGGGTTCGTGCTTTTCAGACATAAAATCAGATTTATTATCGCGAGAGAAAAAAGTACGGAGCCGAAGCGAATTTGTGAAATCGCTAACGAAAAAATTTCCGTGCCGGTTTGTCCGTAGATTACAAATCCTTCCCAAATGGCGATGAAAAGAGCGGTGAATGCAAGCATAATTGCCGTCGGCAATCCGGTAAAACCGTTGTGCGAAATCTTCCCATTCGCGCACAATAAACCGAGATAGTAGAGCGTAAACCACGCAAAACACGGAAGATTATAGTGCGGCAACATTTTTCCCGCAGAAAAATCATACGCATATAGAGCGAGAATGTATAAAGGCGTAATGCCGAGAAGCCCCCATTTTAAACCGGAAACGAACTTCGATTCGGAGCGAATGATTTTCACCAAAATCGGTGTAATTATTGTGAGTTGAAGCAAAACATGCAGAAAGTAGAGCGGACCGGCTGCCGTTCCTGCAAGAAAAGACTTGGGAATACGAAGTAGGTCGAAAGGCTTTCCCGCAATTTTGCAAAGGATAAAACCGACGCAAAGGTAAAACGTCGTCCAAAAAATGTAGGGAACCAAAAGCCGTACGACGCGGGAAACAAATTTCCCATTCGCTTCACCGAAATAATGATCGGTC
Source organism: Opitutales bacterium (assembly GCA_017935025.1). Taxonomy (GTDB): domain Bacteria; phylum Verrucomicrobiota; class Verrucomicrobiia; order Opitutales; family UBA953; genus Spyradosoma. The sequence continues at coordinate 9,448 of JAGBIL010000012.1, forward strand.
GATTTGTTAAAAAATCCCGAAAGAAAGAAAAAAACAGCGACCGGAAAATTTATAAAACCTCTGGTGAGGATGAGAAGATAGCTTTCTTCCGTGCCTGTCGGAGCTCCGACCGTATGAATCAGCACGACCGCAATGATGCAAATACCTCGAATCTGTTGCAGAAATTCAGAGTGCTGATTTTGATGTTGTAAAACCTTGGGGGGGGGGGGGTATTATGTCGGATTTCGTTTTTTGTATTATTCATAGCGGATATGAGACGTTGTTTGATGAAAAGCGTTTGTGTTTACGACAAAAGCATTCGTGTTCATTAGTGTTAATTCGTGGTTTCTTCCTCTGTTAGTCGTATTTGCGTTTGACGAAGGGGGAAAGTCCGGTCGGAACGACGGGAACGGGTTCTTTGACTTTCGTGATGAGTGAGGAGGCAATCAGCCCGAAGTAGTGCCAATGTTCCGGCTTTGCAGAGAGAAGCCAGCGCAGTACCGACCAGAAAAACGAAATTTCGCTTCGGAGCGTTTCCGCTTGGAGGCGGAAGCGGCGGAAGCCGAGCGCGTAAATCGCGGCGAGTTCTTCGCGGGAAAGAAGTGCGGCGCAGGGCGCGTCGGGACCGGATTGCACGGAGACGTCCTCGCACTTGGCTTCGGCGAGAATCCGGTGGCGTTCCCGAAGAGGAGCCGCATCCCAGGGATTTTGGCGGATTTTCGCGAGTGCGGCGAGGTGGCGTTCCCGCACGGGGCAGTTGCGCAGGCAGGAATCGTTGACCGTGATTTCAAATTTTTCGGGACCGGAGCTTTCCGCAAGTTTTTTCAGAAGACTGAGGTTTGAAATATCGTCCGGATGGAGCGCGACGACGGAAAAGCGCTTCGCCGCTTCGATGTAGTAATCGGCGTTCCCGCGGCCGCTTTCGACAACGGCTTTGTTTGCGCCTGCGCGTACGGAAAGCGTGGGGAATTTCCTGCGAATGTAATCCGCGAGGCGGTCGGACGCGACGGAAACGGATGCACGCGGCATTTGCGTGGCGTAGCTCAGGAGCGTGTTTCCGATGGCATCGCTCAACATTTCTTCGGAAATGTGCGGATTGTCGAATTGCAAAACAAAGTGCGCGGGCTTGGCGGCGATTTTTTTGAGTGTTGCCGTGATGTCGCCGGGCGGGGTCAGCGGGCGCGATTGAAACCATTCGAGCGTCCAGATGCAGGGCGGAGCGCCGTGAGTTTCGGCAATAAAATTTCTGCGGTCAAAATTTTCCTGAACAAAATCGCAGAGAATCGTTCGCACCTGTTCGTAAAGGAAAACGCCGCCGACGTTCCAGCGGGCTTCGGGAAAATCCGTGTCGGCGAGGACGGCGAGTTTTTTCTCCTGCGGCGCGGCGGGCGAAAGCAGCGTGAACGGAACGCGCGTTCCCGTGCCGGTTGCGTTCGGCGAGAGGGAAATAAAATTGCTCGGAGTGGAAATGTTGCTCATGTCGTTGAGGCTTTTTTTGAGATTGAAAAAAAAAACGTTCCCGCGTGCAGCGTCAGACGGCGGGTGTGAGCGTGGACGTGGCTTCGAGGAATTGAAGTTTGAGCCGCTGAATGTAGTTTTCGCCCGGAGCGTCTTCCCGCAGGGCGAGTCGGAGCAAATCGTAAAGCACGCCGGCGCCGTTGAGCATTCCGCGTCCCTGTACCTTGAATTTTCGGAATCCGAGGTCGTAGAGACGTTTAATTTCGTCTTGTGTGAGTGCGGCGCAGTTACGCTCGGGATCGCCGACGAGCACGTTCAGGTCGGAGCAACCGTTGTTTTTCCAGCGTTCGTCAAATTTCTGATCGACGTGTCCGAAGTAATTCATCGCGAGGCTGGAAAGGTATTTGTAGTGCCACGGACGGATTTTGCAGCCGCGAATGCAGTATTCGTTGACGAGGATTTCGTAGCGGTCCTTGTCTTCGAGTTGGGCAAGCATTTCGAAGTTGGTCGAATCGTCCGGGTGCACCATCACTTTGTCAAAGCGCTCGGCGAGTTTGCGGTAGTAATCGGCGTTCCCGCGACCGTTTTCGACGGTAACTTTAAGGATGGAAGAAACACGTTTGAGCTTCGGATAATTTTTCCCGACGTGCTCGAAAAGCGCGTCCGACGCGCAAATGACGGCGTTGTTTCCGGTCGGGTTTTGCCTTTCAAAAAAGTTCAAAAGCGCGTTCCCGGTCGGGTCTGAAACGTGTTCTTCCTTGAGCAAGTGGTTCGTGAAAGTGAGATCGACGGCGATTCCGCGTCGCGCGTAGGCGAGGCCGGCATCTCGCATTTGCTCTGCGGTGCAGGCGGCGCGGGGCAAAACGCGTCCGCTGTTCCAGAGGAAAAGCGGAGAACCGTGGACGAGTTTCAGAATTTTGATGCCTGTCGTTTGCAGGAAAAAATCGTGAAACAAAAGTAGCTCGCGGTCGTTGACGAATGCGCCGGAAACGTCCCAAAACGCGTCGGGCCAAAGCGGATTAACAAAGGAAGAAATCGGGGAAGCCATTTTGCAGAAAAATAACGCGTTCCCGTGCGTTCCCGCAAATTGAAATTTAGCGAAGAACGCTTCCGCAAAAAAACAAATTCACGTCACGGGAACGCTGAGTTTTTGTGAAAATGCGTTGCCGCACACTTGATGGCTCGCATAATATAACCACAAAGTAAAACGAACGATGCAAACATTATCCCACATCGAAATTCTGGCGACAATAACGCCGACGACCATTATCATTGTTCTGGTGCTGATTCTGCTGATTTTCGGCGGAAAAAAACTGCCGGAACTTGCTCGCGGGCTTGGGAAAGCCCGCCGCGAATTTAAGCGCGCAAGTGAAGAAATTGACGAGGAGGTAAAATCCGCGATTGAGGCTGACGAGCGCGCCGACGTGCGCCGCAAGCTCATCGAAGAAGAGGAGCGTAAAAAAATCCGTGAACGCATTGAAGCGGAAGAACGGGCAAAACTGGAAAACAAATAAAACTCAACCGGCAAGGAACAGAAGTAAAAAAAGATTTTTTGCGTGGAAGACGAAGCGCTTTTCAAAGAAATTCTAAATGCCGCTTTTGCGGTTCATTCCGCATTGGGTCCGGGGTTGTTGGAGTCCGCTTATGCTCGATGTTTGGCAGTAGAACTTGCGGAACGCGGAATTTCTGCCGAAGCCGAGGTCGTTTTGCCGATAAATTATCGTTCCCGCAAAATTGAGTCCGCTTTTCGCGTTGATTTGCTTGTAGAAAAACGAATTGTCGTCGAACTCAAATCCGTCGTGGAATTAACGCCGCTTCACCTTGCCCAAGTATTGACTTATTTAAAACTTCTAAATCTGCCTTCCGGCTTGCTCATCAATTTTAATACTGTACGGTTAAAAGACGGAATTCGTCGTATTTTTAATAATTTTTCCAAGTAAAAATCCTTCTTTTTCTTCTGTTACTTTCCGGTAAAAAAAAAATCTTATGAAAAAAATTCTTTCTCTTCTCCTTGTTTGGGCGTCGGCGTACGCGGGAACGACCGCGTCGGCGCAAGATTCCGAATTTTCCTTTGCGGATACGCCGTTTGCGGCATTCGGAGCTCCCGCACAGTCCGCGCAAACGACCGACGTCGAAGTGCTCGGCGTGGCGGAAAGCGGCGGCGAGAACGATTCGGAGCGCTATTTTTCCGTGCTCCTTAAAATGACGATGCAGCCCGGCTGGCATCTTTACTGGAAAAATCCGGGCGAAGCCGGAATGCCGCTCAGCGTCGAGTGGAAGAGCGTTCCCGCAGGCATAACTCTCGCCGGATGGGATTGGAGCACGCCGAAATATTACGAACTTCAAGGGCTCGCGAGCTACGTTTACGAAAACGTTGCCTACGTCCAAATCAATTTCTTCGTTCCGAAAAATTTCCCTGAGAAAAAACTCGCGCTCACGGGAACGGCGTCGTGGCTTGCGTGCGACGACAACGGCTGTTTCCCTCAGGACAAGGAAATTTCCGTCGAAATCGACCTCACGAAAAATTTCCGCGAAGCTAATTCTCCGGAATTTCTCGAGGCGCAAAAAGCGTTCCCGCTGGGTTCCGATCACTTTACGGCGACATTTTCGGAAAAGCCCGACGCGGTTGAAATTTCTTTGAAGCCGCGCGAAGGCGGCGGTGTGTTTCCCGCCGATTCCCGTTTCTTCCCGGAAAGCGAGAAATTTGAGGCGTCGGCGGCGACGGTCGTTCCCGTCGCGAAAAACGGTGCGTTAGTTTTCACGCTTCCGCTTCGCAAAGGCGAAAAAATTTCCGACGCAAGCGAACTTGCCGGCGTGCTCGTTGCGCCCGACGGGAACGCGGTCGCAATCTACGAAAACACGTTTTCTGCCGGAAACGCGCAGGCGGACGCGGAGGCGGGGATGACGGAAGAGCCTGCGGCTCCCGCTTCGGAATTTTCGTTTGATCTGGCATTTGTCGGTTTGCTCGCCCTCGCGTTCGCGGGCGGACTGATTTTGAACCTGATGCCCTGCGTTTTTCCGGTTCTCGGGCTGAAAATTATGCACTTCGTCGGCAAAGCGGGTTCGGACAAAAAGAAAATTGCGCGCCATGGTTTTGTTTTCGGTGCGGGCGTGCTGATTTCGTTCTGGATTCTCGCGGGAGCGCTGGCGGTTTTGCGCAGCGGCGGCGAACAGCTCGGCTGGGGCTTTCAGTTGCAGGAGCCGGGCTTCGTTTACGGCATGATTTTGCTGATGCTTGTTTTCGGACTGTCGATGTCGGGCGTGTTTGAATTCGGCGTCGGAGCAACGAGCGTGGGCGGCTCGCTCACGGAAAAATCCGGCTACGCAGGCTCGTTTTTCTCCGGCGTTTTGGCGGTGATTATCGCTACGCCGTGCGCGGCGCCGTTCCTCGCTCCCGCGCTCGGGAGCGCGCTGACGTTGCCGCTCGTGCCGTCGTTTGCTCTGTTTACGGCAATTGCGGTGGGGCTTGCCGCGCCGTATGTGATTTTGTCCTGTGTTCCTGCGTTGCTGAAGTTTTTGCCGAAACCCGGCGCGTGGATGGAAACGTTTAAGCAGGCGATGGCCTTTTTGCTCTACGCGCCCGCGTTGTATTTCGTCTGGGTGCTGATGGGGCAGGTGGAAGATGCGTTTGCGCAACGCGATTTGTTGCTCTCGCTCTCCGTGGTCGCGCTCGCGTGCTGGATTTACGGGAAATGGGCTACGCCGTGGCGTTCCCGTTTTGCGCGCGTTGCGGGAACGCTCGTCGCCGTGGTGCTTTTCGTGGGAACGGTGTTTTACGCGTTGAATTTGCTTTACGGGAAAAAGTCCGAAGGCTGGGTTGCGTGGTCGCCCGAAGCGCAGGCGGAAGCGTTGGAAGACGGAAAAATCGTTTACATCGATTTTACGGCGCGTTGGTGTGCGACTTGCCAAGTCAACAAGCGCGTTTACGATGATCCCGTGCTGAAAAAAGAACTTTCGGATGCCGACGTGGTGAAAATGCGTGCCGATTGGACGAACAAAAATGCGACTATCGCAAACGAGTTGAGCAAATACGGCCGCGCTGCCGTTCCCGTGAACGTTTTCCTCAAAGAGGGCAAGGAGCCCGTCATTCTCGGTGAACTCTTTTCCGGCCCCGGAACCGTTTCAGCCGGATTGCAGGAAATTTCCGCAGACAAGTAAGGCAAGAATGTTCCCTTTATTCGGCGTTTATAGGTCGGGATTAATTGAAATCTGCCACGTCTAATTTCCACTAATCTCGCTTATTCCCTTGAACGAAAAGGGTATTTTTGTGAAAATCCCCCTCATTCCCCAAACATTTTCCTATGAGCCCTAATTTTTTTGAAAAACGTTCCCGCCGAGGGTTTTCGTTGGTCGTATCGCTGGTGATGATGGCATTGATGCTGATGATTGCCATTACACTCGTTTCGTTTGTTTATGTGCAAGCGCGCCTGACGGAAAGCAAGTTGAAGCGCTCTCAGGCACAGATTAATGCTATCAGCGGGATGCGTGTCGCGTTGGGACAACTTCAACTTCTGACGGGCGACGACCAGCGCGTTACTGCGACGGCGGATCTCTTCGGCGAGGCAGAAAACAGCTCTTTGCCCGCCGGCGAAGCTTTTAACGGAAAACGTTTTTGGACCGGCGTCTGGGCGACGGGCGGTTTGGACAAAACAAAGATTCGCGACTGGAGCATTTATTCTCCGGACAGGAAACCGTTCCTCGGATGGCTCGTTTCCGATTACGACGAAAACAAGGAAGTTTACGCACCGAACGAAAGCCCGGTGAATCGGAACTCCGCTGCGCAGTCCAATGCTACACTACTCAAAGTCGCGCAGAGCGAATTTCGTGTGGATGACGAAAAAATTGATGTCGTTACGCTTGTCGGCAAAGGATCTTTGGGGGCAAATCGCGATGCGGCGGACGAGCTTTCTTTCAACGAACGCGAAGTAAAAGTGCGCCGCGTCCCGCTGATGAAATACTCGGCGGCATCGAACGAGGAAATCCGCCCGATTACGGGCTCATTTGCTTATTGGGTCGGCGACGAAGGCGTGAAGGCTCGTGTAAATATTCCGGACGCGACAGACGAAAAATTCCTTCAGAAACCGGATTGGAATCGCCGTTATAACATTGTAGCCCAGCGCAACGGCGTTTCGCTTGTCGAAGGGCTGGAGCGCTTTGAATCATGGTGGGAAAAAGACGTGGAAGCCGCGAACACGGCATCCGCGACTCGCTTGGGCTACGTTTCCAACGCGGGAACGCTTCCGGTTTACGTTGAAGCTCTCGGCGGGAACGCTGCCGAAATAAAGGAAGGTGCGCGCAGGCTCTTCCACGATGTTTCCTTCGTTTCTCAAGGGATTTTCACCGACACCTACAACGGCGGCTTGAAAACCGACCTTTCCCTGGCGTTTGAAATGCCTTGGTTTAGCGAAGGTTCATGGAAAAAAGGTTTCCGCGATATCAAGCAATTCCACGGGAGCGGCGAAAAGAACGATCTGAACTTGCTCAGCAAATTCAAAGTTCCCGGCGATGAAATATGGTGGACGACACAGCCGGACGACGGGCTCGGCTATCTTTACGAAATCACGACCGGGGAAACAACGCGCAACGGGAACAATAACGTTGATTATCTGCGCGGACCGACTTGGGACCTCGTACGAAATTACTACCGCCTTTACAAGCGCGAAGACGAACAGAAAGGTTTCCGCGGACTCAAGCCGCGTGAAAAAGACTCTTGGATTGCGGTCGGCAGTAAACCGTACTCCTACCTTGCAGGGGCGGAAAACGACCAAAACCGCGGGAGTACTCTTGGCGGGTATTTCGGTCCGAAGGGAAATTACGCGCTCATCTCCGCCAGACACACGCTGAAGTACTGGAACAGTCGCGGCGCTCTTCTTCCCGAATTTCACGGAAAAGACCGGAAAATGACCAGCGACGGTCGAGGCTACGATTTTCCGCTGATTATCCCGCAATCGATGCGTATTGCGCCGATTGTGCGCCGCATGGTCATCCGCTGCTCGATTATCATGAATCAGGACACGGCGGCGCTTTGCTTTGACCCGATTTTCACGATTCACAATCCGTATAACGTACCGATGGAGTTTTACGGCTTTGGCGGGTATTGGACAAAATTTTATCCGTTCCATTTCCGCCTGAAGCGAACCGATACGGACGAAGACGGAAAGGCGAAAAACTGGCCGGGCACAAGCAGTTCCATTTTGGATTGCAACTTCCTCAGTATTATGGGGCAAAACTCAGGAGACATTGTTTGCACGGCGCGTGTTTTAGCGGGAACGGACGATGTAAACAAAGCGTCGAGCGGAACTATTCGTCTGGAACCGGGCGAAGTCAAAGTCGTGTTCCCGACATCTTCCGCACTCACGAACTCCGGACTCGCCAACGGCAACATGGTCATTTCCATCGGGGATTTTGATTATGAAGAAAAGGGCGCGGCGGCGATCCGTTTGCCGGGTATTAATTTGAGCCAGCTCTCGCAGGGTGGAACGCAGGAAGCGCTGAACTTTGAAATTGATTACGGTCCGTTTGAAAGCGTCCCGAACACGAATTCGCTCTACAACGACTTGGACCAGGTCGCGTTCAATCTTTACTACCCGATTGCCTCAACGGGAGAAAATCTGGAAACGCGAAACGGTGTCCAGCGTATTTGGCGGCGCCCGATGGACCTCGTCGATATTTCCGACGAAAATCTTACGCAGGTGATTGCCTTCCGACGATTCCTCCAGCCGGACGGAGGCTGGCGCAACAACGTCGCAACCGGTCAGCAAACGGGCGGAACCGGAGTTCTTAATTCCGAAAAAACGTTTTTCGCCTACATCGACGTTTTCAACCAAACGTCAAAGGCATCTCCGTTGGTCGGTCCGCTCGTCACGAATCCGCGTGCGTGGGTGGTGGACCCGCGCGCGTGGGACGCAAACATGAAGGAGCGCAATGTCGCACTCGGTTGGAAAAAGACAATCGAGACGGATTCCGGCATCAGCCCGGTGCAGTATTCCTCTAAAAAAGGCTTCTGGGGCGATGGTCTCGGGCAAGGCGAAGGTCAGACGAATATTGTTTTATTTGAAATTCCGACTGCGCCGTTGCTTTCGCTCGGGCAGCTTCAGCACGTGGAATGTTCCGTTCTCGACACGGAGCCGGGCTACGTTATCGGAAATTCCTACCCGAACATAGGAATTGAAGATTTGAGCGAAATCTTTTTCTGGCCGGAAGAAGGCTATATGCGAGACGGCGCTCACGAGCGCGTGTCCAATCTGCATTCTCCGCAACCGCGCGCCGATACGCCGTTTGCCGCAAACATTAATCTGTTTGACCGCTACTTCTTCTCCGGGATCAACTTCGGGAAGGCGGATTCCTCACAGGAAAATGATATTGATGCGTTTGTCGAAAAGGTTTTCTCCGCCGACGAAAAAGTTTCTCCGTTCCCGAACAAGCGTGTCGGGCTGATTCGCGATTTCGGCAGCCGCAAGGAAGCGGACGTGCGGAAGGATTTTTACGATCCCGAAAAAGTTGCGCGCAATCTGCTTCTCAACGGCTCTTTCAACATCAACTCAACGAGCGTCGAGGCGTGGGTCGCCGTGCTTTCCGGCTTGCAGGGGAAAATGTTGCTCGTCGACGGCAAGTTTAAGGAAATTTCGGAAACGCCGTTTGCCCGCTTCATTTCTCTGATCGGAAAATCCGTTGGCGGTTTCGGGTCTGCCGCCGATAACGCCGGCGACGACGGGAACGGCTGGCGCTGGTATGTGGAAGCGAACGAAGACGAAATTCGCAAGCTCGCCGAATCCATGGTCGAGCAGGTCAAAAAACGCGGTCCGTTCATGTCGATGGGCGATTTCGTCAACCGCCGTCTCGCCAAGGGCAACAACGGTCAAGCCGGAGCTCTGCAGGCTGCGATTGACGATTCGAAAATCAACAGGAGCCGTGCCGGGAGTTTCGGCGATACCGGAGCGAGCAATCCGGACACATCGCGCTACCCGAATCTTTTCTCTACGGGTGAAAAAACCGACAAGAAGGGCGTTCCCGGCTACGTTACGCAAGGTGACATCCTCGCAAACGTCGGTTCTGCGTTCTCGGCGCGTTCGGATACGTTCACGATCCGCGCTTACGGCGATATTTCCGGGGTTACGGGAACGCCGGAAGCTCGTGCATGGTGCGAAGCCGTCGTTCAGCGTGTTCCCGAATTTTTCGTTCCGCAGGAAGATGAAAACGAGGAAATGATCGATAGTGTAAAATTCTTGGAAAACTACCGAGATCGTCAACCCGACGGGCAACCGAAAAACCACGTTCTCGAAAAATGGGAACGCAACGAGAAACTTTCCCCGGTAAACGCGCTTTTCGGGCGACGCTACAAGATTATTTCGTTCCGTTGGCTTTCGCAGGACGAAATCTAAGTCAATGAATATTGGATAACGGATAATGTGAAAAATTCTCATTATCCGATTATCCGCTAATGTTTTTTTTCTGATTTTTTTTTTTATGAAATACTTCAAATACTTGATTATCGGGTTGCTCGGTGTGCTTTCTGCGGTAACAGCGGAAGCGCAGGCGCGTCGCGGCCTCGCTCCCGTAGCGGAAACGGATACGGTAACGTTTCGTTGCGCGTATTGGGAAAAACCGGCAAATGCTCCTCAGCTTTTCGTCAAAGAAGGGCGGGATTACGTCTATCTCAATGTTCTGAAAATGGCGTTTGCCCGTCCTTACAAGTATCGTGGTGCCTTGCCGATTCCGGTTTTCCGCAAAGCAACGCCGGAAGAAGTCGCTCAACGCAAGGCGGAAGGCGTGAAGGCAGCGGACTTGGAGTATGTGCCGCTACTCGCCATCAACCCGCGCGGTATGAAGGACATCGGTGTCATTTTCCTGCCGGGAGCGTTGGAACGGAAGACAGAAGATACCCAACTTGTTTTCGACTACAGCGAAAAGGCGTTCCCGTACGGATCCGTTCGAGTGCTCAATTTTTCCGGACGCGCGTTGTTGGGACGGTTGATTCCGAAAGACGATGAAAAAAAAGGCGAAAACTTTCGTCTGAAAAATCGCGAGGCATTTCTTTCCAAACCTTTTGATGACGAACGTCAAATTTACGAAATTCAGCTCGCTGCCGTCGTAAATAAAAAACCGATGAAAGTCTATTCGTCCGCCGCAGCGTTTTACAAAACCAACCGTGTCCTGCTTTTCATCGTTCCCGCAGACAGCAAGTCGGCAAAAGATCCGAACGGTATTCCGCAGTTGGACTTCCGCATGATTAAGGACCAACGTCCGCTGATTCCGCCGAAGCCCGAAAACGCGCCTGCGTCCAAGCCTGCCGCCCGCTAATTTTCACTTCTGATTTTACCCCGTTTAAACTTCAACACCAACGCCCATGAATAAACGCCTCCAACTTGCGGCCGCTCTTTGCTGTTCCGTGATTTTATCCGTCGCGTGCTCGACTAAGCCCGCGGCGCCCGAAAAACCCGTTCCCGTGGTAACGGTCACGTCCGTCCAGGCAAAACCGACGCCCGCACCGAAAGCGGAAACACCGAAACCTGCGCCGAGCGCGGAAAAACCGAGCGTTCCCGCGCCGAAACAAAAGGCGGACAATGCGAAAAAAGCTCCTCCTGCACCGCCTCCGCCGAAGAAAGAAGACGTAGCCCCGCAGAAAAAAGCGGAACCGCCCAAGCCTGCTCCCGCACCGGAAAAAGTGGAGAAAAAAGAACCGCTCCCGCCGCCCGCAAAAACGATTAAATTCCGTTGCGCGTATTGGGAAAAACCGGACAACGCTTACGACATTTACGTTCGTCAAAACGGAAAATTCCAGCGTTGCCAGCTCTTCGAACTCGTCTTTTCGCAGACGATGACTCCGGAGATCGATTCGAACGGCACCGTTACAATCTATCGAAAAGCGGACGGCGATTATCTCCCGATTTTCTCCATCGACCCGTGCGGTATGGATAATCTCGCCGCCGTGATTTTGCCGAAATTCAATCCCGATAGCCCGAACGGTGCCTACGTTCAGCTTCTTGATCTCGATGAACAGTCTTTCCCGAGAGGTTCGATTAAAATCGTAAATTGGTCCGGAAAAGACATCAACGGAGACCTCTTGTTCCGTGAATCCGAAGAGAAGCAACATTTTACTTTGCGATACGGAGAATTTTACGTCTCGGATGAACTTTCCTGCAATCGCGACATCTGTAATATCCGCCTCTTTGATGAAAAAAATCCGGAACGCGCCGTGTACGAATCCGCATTCAGTCTCTTTAGAGGCAATCAAACTCTGCTTTTCATCTTGAAGAACGAAACCGAGAGCGGATTCGACTTCAAAATGAGCAAAGTTCGCTAAGATTTTTTCTTCGTGGCTTCATTTGAAAAAATAACGTCACGGCAAAATCCGCGCGTATTGCGGCTCGTGAAATTGCGGGAACGCGCGGCGCGGGTTGCCGAAGGTGTTTTTTTGCTGGAAGGTTTGCGCGAGCTTGAACGTGCGCTGGCAAGCGGGATTGTTTTTACGGAGTTCTACTTTTGCCCGGAACTCATCCGCAACCCGCTTGCGGAAAAAGTTTTTTCGGAAGTGAAAAATATTCTTCCCGTATCGGCGATTGTGGAGCTTTCGCGTCCGGCGTTTGAAAAAATTTCCTATCGGGAAAAACCGGAAGGCGTGCTCGCCGTTGCCGAAATGCGGAAACACGGCTTGGACTCGCTGTCCGTTCCCGCAGGCGCAGGAAAAGCTCCGTTGTTTCTCGTTGCGGAATCCATCGAGAAACCCGGAAACCTCGGTGCGCTTTTGCGCACGGCGGATTCCGCCGGCTGTACCGCGCTGATTTGTTGCGGCGACGCGGGAACGGATGTTTACAACCCGAATGCCGTGCGCGCTTCTCAGGGAACGCTCTTTTCCATGCCGCTTGCCGTTGCGGATGCTGCGTCCGTCTACGCTTGGCTCTCCGAACGCGGCGTGACGATTTTTGCGACCTCTCCGGCGGCGGAAAAAACTTATTGGGATTGCGATTTCCGCGTTCCCGCCGCGATTTTGATGGGAACGGAAGCGACCGGACTGACGGATTTTTGGCTCGGAAAAAATGAAGGCGAGGGCGTTGTTCCCGTTTCGATTCCGCAGGAAGGTTTGGCGGATTCACTCAACGTTTCCACGGCGGCGGCAATTTGCCTGTTTGAAGCCGTACGGCAGAGAAAAGTTTCTTAAATAAGCCCTACCAAAATCATAAAAAAAACGTTCCCGCCGATTTGACGGGAACGTTTTTTTTGGGAGAAGAATCTTAGCGTTCTTCGCCGCCTTCAAACGATCGGGTTCCGTTGCGACGCGGGCCGCCGAAATTACGGCGAGGACCGCGATTGAAACCGCCGCGATTTCCGCCGCTGAAGCCTCCGCGCTGGGAGTTCCCGCCGAAACGCGGACGAAAACCGCCGTTCCCGCGACGCGCAGGAGGCTGGTCTTCGCGCGGACGCGCAACATTGACTTTGAGCGGACGCCCTTGAAATTCACGTCCTTCGGTGTTTTCGATCGCTTTTTGCGCATCTTCCGCCGTTGCCATAACGACAAACGCAAAACCGCGCGCACGTCCCGTGAACTTATCGCGAAGAACTTCCACGGACTCAACCGTGCCGAATTGCCCGAAGTAGGCAGTGAGGTCATCTTCCGTGGTCGCCCAGGCAAGATTTCCTACGAATAACTTATTATCCATTTAATTGATTTCTATCTATCGTCTTCAATCGCTTTGCGCCCGTTCCCGACCGTCGGGTTTCAAAATCGACGATTTCATATTCCATCGATTTTCCGGCGCGCACCGCGAAATTCCCATAAGGGAAAGACGGCGCATAATTCTCTGCTTTCGCCGAAATTTATCAAGCCGCAAATGAGCAAAATTTCGGCGAATCGTTTACTTCATCGCCAGCGCCATTTTGTTGGCGGTGATGACGCCGTAATTGATGGTGCCGAGCCAGCCCGACATAATGATGCCGACCGAGCCCGCGTGGTAGAGACCGCGCACTTTTTCCGGCAACTCCATCGAAATTTTCAGGCCTTCAAACTTCGTGCCGAACGACGTTCCGTCACGGTGGCGGACGTAGCGCCTGACGGTGCGCGGCGTGGCGGCTTCGACCCAATCGACCTTCGCGCGAATGTCCGGAATGTATTTTTCCAAACCGGCGAAAGATTCTTCGATAATGCGTTTTTTCTCCGCTTCGTACTCCTCGGCGGAAAGATTTTCCCAATTAGAAAAACGCTGGTTAATCGACGTAACAATCGCGTAGTGCGGGATTTTGCGTTGCGGGCGCGTGTCCGGATAGTAAACGGAGTAGGTGCGGGAAGTCGTGTGCAAATCGACGAGGTCGTCGCTGTCGAACTTCGGCGCTTCCGAGGTGAAAACGAGGTCGCCGATGTGCGGAATCGTTTCGCCTTCGCGGATACCCATATAGACCTGGCAGGAGGAGGTGTTTACGCGGACGGCTTCGGATTCTGCAAGGAAATCGGCGGGAACGGTGCCGGGGTCGAGCATTTCTTCCACGGTGTTGCGGATGTTCGCGTTGGAAAGAACGGATTTACAGGAAATTTCCGCAACTTCGCCGAAGCGCATATCGCGCACGCGAACACCGCGCACGACGGGAACGCCGTCGGCTCCGGCTTCGGTCAGAATTTTTTCCGCGAGGCAATTCCGGCGAATGTCGACACCGTTTTTATTGAGCTCTTCAGTCATTTTTTGAATGAGCAAATCCGTTCCGCCTTGGAAAATATAAACGCCCTTGCTCATGAAGTTGGAGAAAACGATTCCGTAGGTGATAGCGGGTTCGTTGAGTGTGGAGCCGTTTGCGTAGGCGATCGGCTCGAGGAGCAGGCGCCAAACGTCGGTGCGTCCGGGGAAAAATTCCTCGAAGAGTTCCCGCGTCGTACGTTTGTCGTTGTCGTAGTAATTCATCTGCGCAAGATGTTCGAAAAATCCGTGCACGCGCTCTGCGGGAACGCCGAATTTTTCGATGAGAATGCGCGTGAAGTCTTCGCGGTCAAAAGTCGTTTGGATATTGAATTCCGGATTGATGAAGCGGATGTCTTTGAGCTGGTGAATCGAGTCTGCGATTTCTTTGCTCCAGTATTTGCGGCAGGACTTGATCATGCCGTGCGGGAAACCGTGGAGCGAAATATCGAAAATATGTCCGCCGGGACGTTTAAAATACGTCGCCAACCCGCCGAGCTGGTAGTGGTGTTCAAGGAGCAAAACCGAGTGCCCCGCCTTGGCGAGATAGTTCGCACCGGTAAGCCCGGCGAGACCGCTGCCGATGACGATCGCGTCGTAATATTTCTGAATGCCGAAAAGCGGATTTTTTGCGTCCATTTGCGTCGTGAAGGATGAAAATGTGAGAAAAACCAGACATTGGCACATATTCCAAACTGCCGCAAATTGAAATTTGCCGAACGCCGAGCCGGGAAAACCTATTTACACCGATTTCCCCGGATGATTATTCCTTCAAAATCTTTTTGTCTTTTCGTCTCGTGATAGACTGTTCGGAATTTGAACAAAAGGACGTTTCGCATTCCTTTTTCGGCGGGAACGCGCTATCTTTCTTTCAAAATTCTCCGATGGCGAAGAAAAAAACAGAGCAAAACGGATACGCGGACGACGCGCCGCGCAGTTATTTTGAAGACGCGCTCGCGCGCAAGGATGCAACGCTGGATCAGGCGTTGCGCCCGCCGAATTTCGACGATTTTACCGGGCAACCGCGCACGATTGAGCGTCTTCGCGTGATGGTCGGCGCGGCGCGGCGGGAACGCCGGGCGCTCGACCACATTTTGCTTCACGGTCCGCCGGGTTTGGGCAAAACGACGCTCGCGCTGATTCTCGCCGAGGAAATGGGTACGAAAGTGAAAATCACGTCCGGTCCCGTCATCGAAAAACCCGCCGATCTCGCCGGGTTGCTCACCGCGCTCGAAGAGGGCGAAATCCTTTTCATCGACGAAATTCACCGCATTTCCAAAGTCGTGGAAGAATTCCTCTACTCGGCGATGGAAGATTTTCGCATCGACATCATGATCGACCAGGGACCGAACGCGCGTAGCGTGCGCCTGTCGATCCCGCGCTTTACGCTGGTCGGCGCGACGACGCGCACGGGACTGCTCACCGCGCCGATGCGTTCCCGCTTCACGCTCCAAACGCGCCTCGATTATTACACGCACGAAGATTTGTTCAAAATCGTCAAACGCAACTGCGCAAAGCTCGGTATCGCGGCGGACGACGGCGGCGCCATGGAAATTGCCCGCCGTGCGCGCGGCACGCCGCGTATCGTGAACAACCTCATCCGCTTTGCGCGCGACTACGCGCTTGAACGCGGGAACGGCGCCATTGACCAAAAAACCGCCGCCGCCGCGCTCGAATTGCTCGAAATCGATCGCCACGGCTTGGACGATATGGACAAACGCATTTTGCGCACGCTCGCTCTCAACTACAATGGCGGTCCTGTCGGGCTCGGCACCATCGGTGTCGCCGTCGGTGAAGATGAACACACGCTCGAAGAAGTCCACGAGCCGTACCTGATTCAGGAAGGCTATATCGCGCGCACGCCTCAAGGGCGCGTACTCACGGAAAAAGGCTGGGGCGTTTGCGGCGTGGAGCGCGAATTCGGCAAGCAGAGCACGCTATTTTAGACGGGAGGAAGCGACACTCCTGTCGCTTCCGGGAAACTTACGAAAAACAAATCAGCCCACGGGTAAACACGAATTCTTACGGATAGTTATTCTTTTACACAGAGCTTTTCTCTCATTTTGTTTTGCGTTAAAAGACTTCGCATGTCATTCGGAAGCGGCAAGATGCCGCTTCTCCCAAAGAGCGAAAGTTTTTTTATGGGAGAAGCGGTTCTCTAAACCGCTTCCGTGGGATTTACGAAGTTTTTTTCTCCCACGGATGAACACGAATTCTCACGGATAATTTATTTTTTGTTATGAAAACGATATTAATTTCCGAAATTAAATTGAGCGGAAAGCGTTCGCTTTTCCGGAAGCGACAGGAGTGTCGCTTCTCCCGAATTTAAAGTTTCCGATGAACGAAATATTTGAAAACAGAGAACTTTTTGCGTGCGCCGCAGGCATTTTCCTTGCGGCGGCGGCGGTCGGATTGTTTTCGGCGCGACGGAGCGGCGGGAACGGCGCCGGGCGCGCCCGGCGCGTTGCGGAACTGTTTTTGGCGGCGGCGGCGTGGACGCTTTTGAGTTGCGCGCTCGGAGAACGCGGTTCGCGCGGCGGGCATTTGCCGGTTTCTAATATTTTCGAAATCTTTCAGGCGCTCGGTTGGTGTGCGGTGTTTTCGGCGGTGTTTTTGCGCGCGGTTTGGGCGTTGCGCGTTCCCGTGTTTTTTGCGACGGGAACGGCGGGCTTGCTTTGCGCACTCGGCTTCGCGAACGTGCGCGGCTGGGATATTTTGCCGGTCTCCGCCGATGCGTTTACGGGAACGCCGTGGATCGGCGTTCACGCGGCGTTTGCCACAATCGGTTATGCGTGTTTTTCTGCGGCGGCGATGGTTTGGTGGATTTTTCTCCTGCAAAATTCGGCTCTGCGAAAACGCCGCACGCACCGTTTTTTTTCAAGGCTTCCGGATTTGTCTACGCTGGACAGAATTTCGACGCGGCTTTGCTCGGCGGGGCTGGTATTTTTCGGCGTCGGCGTGGCGGTCGGCGTCGCGGCACTTGCGGGAAATTTTACGCTGAGTTCGACGCTTGCGGTTTATAAAACCGGGCTTTCCGTGCTGATTTTCTTCGGCTTTGCCGGAGTGCGGATTTTGCGCGGACAAAATAAAATTTCCGCTTTAAAATTTGCGCGCGCGGGAACGGCGATTTTTGTCGCGGCGATTGTTTTGCTCGGAGGAATGGCGTGTCTGCGCGACGACAACGGCGCACATCCCGCCGCGATTATTTCGCACGGGGAAAAAACGGGTTCGGAGGTCGCGAAATGAAGGTTTTTGCGCTTTCGTGCAATTTCCGGACGGCGGAGCTGTCCGTTTTGGAGCGGTTGTCTTGTTCGCGGGAACGCCTCGCAGAACTTTACGCGGAGGGCGCATTTGCCGGATTTCCGGAATGTGCGGTGCTTTCGACCTGCAACCGCGTGGAATTTTACGCTGCGGGAACGCAAATTTCCGCCGAAGCCGTCGCGGAAAAACTCGCCGATATTTTCGGCGTTTCCGCTGACGCAATTTTGGCGAATGCCGAAACTTTTTCCGATGCCGCCGCCGTGCGACACTTGTTTGAAGTCGCGGCGGGGCTGGATTCCCGCATGGTCGGCGAAGCGGAAATTCTCGGTCAGGTCAAACAGGCCTACGAGGCGGCGTTTGCGGCGGGAACGACCGGCGTGGTGCTGAATCGCATTTTTCAAAAAAGTTTTCAGGCGGCGAAGTGGGCGAGGGCGAACACGGGCATTTCTCAAGGGCAAATCAGCGTGGGCAATGTCGCCGTGGAGCTCGCCGGACGGATTTTCGGAGATTTGGGGCGGTGCGCGGTGCTCGTGGTGGGAACGGGCGAAGCGGGGCGGAAAACGGCGCAGTCGTTCGTCTCGCGCGGTGCGGGAAATGTCCTGGTGGCGAGCCGCAATTTTGAGCGTGCGCGCAGTTTTGCGGCGGAAATCGGTGCGGGAGCCGTCGAATTGGATTCGGTAGCGGCGCGTGCCGTGCACGCGGATGTCGTGGTCGGGTGTGCGAGCGTTTCCGAGCCGCTGATTTCGGAAAAAACGCTGCGGAGCGTGTTGCGTTCCCGTGGCGACCGACCGTTATTTCTCATCGATTTGGGAATGCCGAGAAATTTTCCCGACGGCGTGGAATCCGACGATTTGTGGATTTACGGTTTGGCGGATTTGGCGGCGATTGCAAACGAAAATCTTTCCGCACGGGAACGCGAAGCCGCGCTCTGCCGCGAAGAACTCTCCGCCCGCGCCGCACGCCTCTTTGAAAAACTTTAAGCGCGCCGACGCTTCGGCAATCCCCGCTTCGCTTTTCTCGCGCCCTCACTCCGCTTTCTATTGCCGTCAAATCTTGCGGAGTAAACGCGCTCTAATCTCCGCAAGTCTGATTGAAATCACTGCGATTTTCCCACGTTCCCGCAAAACTTTGTGGTCGGCTCAAAAATCGCACCGCGTTCCCGCTTAAAATGCCCGTTTTCCGCTTTTCTCTTGAAAACCGTTTTTTTTTGTAACATCGGAGACACTCAAAAACGGGGCGTTTTTGTCGCGAAAATCGCCTACGCGTTTTTGAAAACAACATTAATCGCAAGCAAACAAAAATCATGTGTACGTCAAATCCGGAGAACTCTTCTGAAAACCCATCGCTCTATCGTTATATTTCTTTTGAAAAAGCTATCTCCCTGTTTACGAATGGCTTTTATGTTCCAATCGCAAAATCGTTTGAGGATTTGAACGAATGCGAAATTAAGCACCTCCCGAATTATCTCGAGAAAGATATAGAAAGTCGGGTGGAAGATTGTTTCAAAAAAATAAAAGAATTACTGTGCAACACCTCAAATTCCATAAATTCTGCAAACTTAGCGGAGCACTACAAAGAGTGTTTTGGAGAAATTTTCGACGCTACAGATGCCAAAGAGATTCCCTGTAGGTCTTGGGAGAGCATTTTCGGAATAATTTCATCTGCCGTTTCTGACTACGGGAAGACTCACACAATTGCTAATTTCCCGAGAGAAAACATTAGATGTTGCGCTAGTGCATTTCGTATGCCGCAAAATGATGAGGAATGCAAAAGTAAGCTACGCAGACTATTCGAAAATTTGGCGAAAGAAGATCTTAAGGGAGCGTTAATTAGTTGTTGGACGAAAAATCCAAAGGAATCCTACGTTCTTTGGAGGTCATATGCAGAAAAGAAAGGGATACGAATAAAAACGAACAAAGAAAAATTAGAAAAATTCCTAAAGAGTAAATCTGCAGGAACGGGAGATTGGCCGGAAGATAAAAAGGATTTTTTCTTTTCCGGAGAGTTTAGTGTAAAATCTGAGGACGTCACTTATCTCACGGAGGACGACCTGAGAAAAGAGCTAGAAGCGAATTCTCTCAGAGATATTAAGACCCGAAAAGAACTATTGGAAAAAGTGTCGTTTTTGAAATCTGATATTTACAGAAGCGAAGAAGAATTCCGTGTTCTCTTGTACGGAGACGCGTGGGAATCGGGAAAACTTACAGGAATTGTAAGTCCGCAAATTGGAGTTTCGTTCCCGTTAGGCGACAACCCTGGGGCGCTCTTGGATGAGATTATGCTCTCTCCGTTTTTATCCGAATTTGAGATAAAATCATACATGGAATTATTCACTAAACTCTTTCCCGGCGTGAAGCCTTGCCGGTCAAAAATTGAGATAAAAATCTGACTTTAAATTTAAACGAGAACCTCAACCAAAAAACAACAATCACCATGAAAACATTACTCAAAATCGCATTGATTACACTGCTCTCGTGCCAACTTGCTTTTGCAGAAACGGATGCTGAAAAGTTGTCGCAACTTCAAAAAGAGGTAGCGACACGTGCTGAAGCAGGGGTCTTAAACCCTAACGAGCTGGATAACATTGATAAGAAACTAAGAGTCGCATTTCCCGAACTTTGTGAAAAATTAGATAAACTTCCAGACATCAAAGAGCCAGACCTATGGTTGCAAATATCAACGTTGGAGCTTGTGTTGGCAATAAATGACGGAAGATGGGGTAAGGTGGAAGAAATTATGGAAAGTTGGATAGAACGATACTCCCCTAAGCAAAAAACAGTTTTAGACGATAAAATCCGAAAACAGCCTGATTCACAATTAGAGACAAAATCTGCAGGAACACTTGACCCATTTACTCTCGCCTTGCCGGACGGGACGAAAATGGAATTTATACCTATTCCCGCGGGAACGTTTATGATGGGTTCTCCGGAAGACGAGGAAGGACGCAGCGACGATGAAAATCAGGTCCGTGTAAATATCACAAACGCGTTTTATATGGGAAAAACGGAAGTGACGGAAGCTCAGTATTCAGCTGTGATGAACGATGACGCCCCGTCGAATAACGGAGAGAACGAACCTGTGACGAAGGTTTGTTGGGGTGATGCGATGTCTTTTTGTAAACAGTTGACGGCCTGGGCGCATTCGCAGGGGAAAATGCTTGGGTGGAAGTTTACGCTCCCGACCGAAGCACAATGGGAGTACGCATGTCGTGCTGGAACGACGACTATATATTATTCGGGTGATAAAATTCGTGATCTTAAGCGTGTTGCGTGGTACACGGACACACCAGGATTTGGAACGAGTCCGGTAGGAAAAAAAGTGCCGAATGCGTGGGGGCTTTACGATATGCACGGGAACGTATGGGAATGGTGTTCGGATTGGTACGATCGTAAACTACAGGGAGGAGAGAATCCTATAGGACCGAAATCGGGCTTGAACCGCGTGAATCGCGGCGGGAGCTGGAGTAACGAAGCGTCGCGTTGCCGCTCTGCGGAACGCGACTACGATTCACCCAGTACTTGCCTCTTCAACCTCGGCTTCCGCGTAGCTTTAGTTCGGGAATAAAAATCTTCCGTTAACTTCTTTTCCTTTGCGGTTAAATTTGTAGGTTGAGAGAACTGAAACATAGTTGCGATGTGAAAAGAAGTTCGCGGATGACTGAAATATTTTCGACTCATGATATCGGGAAAACGGTTAGAAATCGGCTTAAGGCGAGCTGAAAAGGGCGTGTTTTTGAGCCGATTTGTTTTTGTAAATAACTTCTCTTTGCGGGGAGGCGGGGACGGGAATATGCTTCCCGTCTCTTTAATTTCATTAAAATAAACTTTTTTCAGATATGATACTCTCTAAGATTTCACAAATGTTTTGGTGCGGAGCGTTGGCACTTGCGATTTGCGTTCCCGCGGTGCGGGCGCAGGACGACTCGGGGACGGCGGAAAGTGTTCCCGAGTCGGAAACGGCTTCTTCGGAGCTTGGGGCGGGCATTGATTTAGATTTAGACGCTGTGCTGAAAGCTGCAGAAGCCGGCGACGCAGAGGCGCAATTCAGACTTTATCTCTATTATACTCTTTCGGGAACAGGAGACGGAAAAAAATCCTTAAAATGGCTCATTCGTGCGGCGGAAAGCGAACACGCAGACGCGCAAAATATTCTCGCCTCACGGCATATGCGGGAACACAGCATTGAAAATGCGTTGAAGTGGTGGGAAAAAGCAGCGCGAAACGGTCATCCGGTTGCTCAGTTTTGGTTCGGTCGTTATCTTGCCACGGGGATTGAGGATTGTCTGGAAGCAGATGTGTCCAGGGCTTTAACTTTGATTTCAGATTCGGCGGTGTCCGGTTACGAATCGGCCCGGATCTGGCTCGGGAACGCGTATTGGAACGGTGAATTTGTCGAACAAAACTACGAGCTCGCCGTAACGTGGTTTCTCTCCGCTGCAGAACAAGGAAACGCTGATGCGCAGTATCGTCTCGCGCAGGCTTATTATACCGGACTTGGAGTGGACAAGAACTCCGTCGAATACTCTGTGTGGCTTCGCAAAGCCGCAGAAAACGGTCACGCGGAAGCGCAAGGCTATTTAGCTTATGATTATTTTGTCGGCGATGTTGTCGAACAAAACTACGAAAAAGCGGCGGAGTGGTGGAGAAAATCTGCGGAACAGGGCGAGCCGCGTGCGCAACACAGTTTGGCGCTATGTTATCTCAAGGGCAACGGCGTTCCCGCAGACAAGGCGAAAGCCCTGGAATGGTTCAGAAAAGCAGCCGAACAAAATCATGCGGAGGCGCAAATGGCTCTCGCGCTGGCTTACCGTGACGGCGATGGTGTTCCCGCAGATCTGACGGAGGGCTTGCGGTGGATGGTGCGTGCCTATGTTCACGGTTGTGAGAACGCACGGGAACGGTTTTGGGCACCGTTGGCGGGTGATATGGAAATAGTACTGAAAGATTTGGAAGCTGCCGCCGAAGCGGGTGATGTGGATGCCCAAAAACAGTTGGCGGAAACCTATTATCTCGGAGAGCTTGTTCCCGCCGATAAGGAAAAGGCGATTGCGTGGTACCTTCGTGCAGCGAATCAGGGTGATGCGGAGGCACAGCGGGTGCTCGCGATAATTTATCGGGATCGCGGGAACAAGCAGGAGGCCTTTTCCTGGGCTCGGAAAGCGGCGGAACAGGGCGACGGGGACGGTCAATGTTTCTTGGGCTTATATTACCTGAGCGAGGGAAACGAATCGCTCGGCATCGAGTATCTGAAAAAGTCAGCGGAACAGGGGAACACATTCGCGCAGTGGCGTTTAGGGGTGTGCTACTACAACGGGGACTGTGTTCCCGTTAATGCCGAAGAGGCTGTGCGGTGGTGGGGGCTCGCCGCAGAAAAAGGCTTTCCGGATGCGTTTTGGGGCTTGGGAAGAGCTTACGAAGCCGGGATAGGTGTTGAAAAGGACTTGGCACGCGCGGCAGAGATGTATGAACAAGCAGCCTATCGCGGGCATGCCGATGCGCAATTTATGATGGGGCGGTGCTACGGAGACGGCATCGGCGTGGCTCCGGATCCGGAACGTTCTGCAGACTGGTATGAGAAATCTGCCGAAAACGGGCATTTGCGCGGACAGTTGCAGACCGGGCTTATCTGTCTTAGCGGCGACGTTGGTCCCGTCCGCACGGAAGAGGGCATGGCATGGATTGAACGTTCTGCGGAAGGCGGTTGGTGGATGGCACAGGGTGCGTTGTTTGATATTTATTATTTCGGACGCTACGGAGTTGAGGTTGATAAAGAAAAAGGCGTTTATTGGTTGCGGCAACTTGCGGAAATGGAGCCGGATGACAACGATTCCGACAAAATCCCCACAGAACGAGCCGGCGTGTATCGCTCGATGTACGGGACGTATTTGCTCGACGAGGGCAAACCTGAAGAAGCCGCAAAATGGTTTGAAAAGTCTGCGAAGCTCGGGCATCCGGACGGGCAATATGAGTTAGGTTGTCTTTATTTTTACGGGAAAGGCGTTCCCGAGGATAAGGCGCAGGCGGCAGAACTTTTCCGCTTGGCGGCGGAGCAGGGTTATGACAAAGCGCAGTACAACCTCGGTATCTGCTACCTTAAAGGGCACGGTGTGCCTAAAGATCCGGAAGAGTCCGCGCGTTGGATACAAAAAGCGGCGGAACAGGGCGACGAAGGCGCTCAACGGTTTTTGAAAGACTTCGAGGCGGATTCGGCAAAAAGGTAAGGAAAACGATAAAGAATGAGGAGAGAGGAATTAGGAATGAGAAGGCTAAACCTTTGCGGGGTTTGATGTGCTTTGCGAGAGTTTTTTGTTCCATTGCGCCGCGAGAGCGTCAGGGAGCAAAAATACGTCGTTCCCGCAGCGCGGTTTTGTTTGTCCTTATCCCCAAGCTCCGGAAGGAACGCTCCTCCGGCGCTTTGAATTTTCCCGTAAAAGAAAACAAAAAGGGACAGCCGGGACGGCGGTCCTCCATGACCGAATCCGTGAAATTTGTGTGAATCCGTGAGAGATTTTGTGTTCCGGCGGGGATAAACTTCCCGTGTTCCCGCCGGCTTCTCGATGTTGCGTTTCGCGGGGTTTTCGGCGATAAATGGAGCATTCGCGTTTTTTTTAAGATGTCAGAGGAAAAAATCATTTACACGATGTCGCGGCTCTCGAAGGGATTCGAGAAAAAGCCGATTCTGAAAGATATTTCGCTTTCGTATTTTTACGGGGCAAAAATCGGCGTGCTCGGACTGAACGGCTCGGGAAAATCCACGCTCCTGAAAATCATGGCGGGCGTAGACAAACAATACGAAGGAGATATTTCCTGCGTTCCCGGCTACACGATCGGCTACCTTGAACAGGAGCCGAAGCTCGATCCCGCGAAAACCGTGCGCGAATGCGTCGAAGAAGGCGTTGCGGAAACGCGCAAGCTCCTCGACGACTACGACGAAACGTTTATCCTGCTCGGCGAAACCGACGATCCCGCCGAGCAGGAAAAAATCCTCGCACGGCAAGGCGAAATTCAGGAAAAACTCGACGCCACGGGCGCGTGGGACCTCGATTCCCGTATCGAAATGGCGATGGACGCGCTCCGCTGTCCCGACGAAAACGCGCTCGCCGCAAACCTTTCCGGCGGGGAAAAACGCCGCGTTGCGCTCTGCCGCCTCCTTTTGAAAGAGCCGGATATTTTGCTCCTTGACGAACCGACCAACCACCTCGACGCGGAAACCATCGACTGGCTCGAACGCCACCTGCACCAATACAAGGGCACGGTCATCGCCATTACGCACGACCGTTACTTCCTCGACAACGTG